>NZ_JOCF01000003.1 GCF_000720635.1 Streptomyces sp. NRRL WC-3742
GGCGGGTGGGGCGCCGATGAGGGTGCGCAGGGCGTGGGGGTCGACCTTGCCGTTGGGGGTGAGGGGGAAGCGGTCGACGACGTGGACGGCGTTGGGCTGCTCGTAGTCGGCGAGGTGGGCGGTGAGGCGGCCGCGCCAGGCGGCGGGCGTGTCGCCGTCGGGGTCGGCGACGACGAAGTGGAGGCTGGCGCCGCGCCGGGGGTCGTCGACGGCCAGCACCTTGACGGGGCGTCCGCAGTTCTCGGCCTTGCGTTCCAGGTGCTCGGGATAGAGCGTGAACCCGAGCCGGTGCACGGCCCGGTTGCGCCCGGCGACGTGCAGGTTGCCCGACTCGTCGAGGCGGCCGAGGTCGCCGGTGGCGAACCAGGAGCCGGGGGCGACGGGGGTGAGGCTGCCGTCGGCGAGGAGGTAGCCCTCCATCAGGCCGGGGGAGCGGACCTCGATCTCGCCGAGCTCCCCGGGGACGGACCGCCGTCCGTCCGCGTGGGCGATGCGCAGGCCGAGGCCGGGCAGGGGGCGCCCGCAGCCGGCGGTGGAGTCCGGGGTGGCGAGGGCGACGTTGCCGAGTTCGGTGAGCCCGTAGCCGTCGAGCAGCGGGCCGCCCATGGTCTCGGCGAACGCCTGGGCCAGCAGCGGGGACAGCGGCGCGCCGCCGACGCCCCACAGCCGTACCGAGGCGAGGGCCGTGCGCAGCTCCGGGCGGTGGCGCACGATGCCCAGCAGCGCGTGGTAGGTCGAGGGGGAGGCGTCGACGGCGGTGGCCCGGGCCGCCGCGGTCTGGGTGACGGCCAGGTCGAGGCGCTGGTACGGGGTGACGAGCAGGGTGCAGCCGGCCAGCCACCACAGCAGGAGCACGGACAGCCCGTACTGGTGGGAGAACGGCAGCAGCGGGGAGAGGACGTCGTCCTCGCGGTAGCCCATGGCCTCGACGGTGCGGCGGGTGTTGTCCAGGACGGCGCGTCCGGACTTCACGATGCCCTTGGGACGGCCGGTGGTGCCGGAGGACCACAGCACGAGCGCGTCGTCGCGCCGGAGCCAGGTGTCCAGGTCGACCTCTCCCGCCACCGGCTCGCCGCCCAGGCCGTTGCGGTCGATCGCGCGCTCGGCGGGCAGGAACGGCACCGGGGTGCCGTCGCCCAACAGCCAGCGGACGCCGGCCTGTTCGGCGGCCGCGCGGCTGCCCTCGGCCGAGTCCCGGTGGTCGAGGGGGACGAGGGAGGCGTCCAGGTGCATCAGGGCGAGCAGCGCGATGACGTACTCGACGGAGTTGTCGCCCTGGACGAGGACGCGGTCCCCGGGGGCGACGCCGCGCTCGCGCAGGGCGAGGGCGGCGGCCAGGACGCGGCCGGTGAGCGCGTCTCCGGTGAGCCGGGTGGAGGCGTCGGCGAGGACGGGGGTGCGGGTCATGGACGGCTTCCTCCTGTGGGGGGACGGTTCGACGGGCCGCACTGCGGGCACGTCAGGCCCCGACCATGTGGTGGCCGCCGTCCACGTGCACGATCTCGCCGGTGGTGGCGGGGAACCAGTCGGACATCAGGGCCACGCAGGCACGGGCGACGGGCTCGGCGTCGGTCGCGTCCCAGCCGAGCGGCGCGGTCCTCGCCCAGTCGGCCTCGAACGCCTCGCCGCCCTCGCCGATGGCGCGGGCGGCGGTGGTGCGCAGCGGCCCGGCCGCGACGAGGTTGACCCGTACGGAGGCCGGGCCGAGGTCGCGGGCGAGGTAGCGGCCGGTGGCCTCCAGGGCGGCCTTGGCCACGCCCATCCAGTCGTAGCCGCTCCAGGTGCGCGAGGCGTCGAAGTCGAGGCCGACCATCGAGGCGCCGGGGCTCAGCAGGGGGCGGGTGGCGCGGGCGAGGGCCTGGAGGGAGTAGGCGGAGGTGTGGACGGCGGAGGCGACGTCGGCCCAGGGGGCGGTGAGGAAGCCACCGTCCAGGCAGCTGGCGGGGGCCCGGGCGACGGAGTGCAACAGTCCGTCGACGCGGTCGGTGTGGGCGGACAACTCCTCGGCGAGGGAGGCGAGTTGGCTCTCGTCGGTGACGTCGAGCGGGACCACCGGTGCGTCCTGCGGCAGCCGGCGGGCGATGCGGGCGACCAGCGTGGGGCGGCCGTAGGCGGTGAGGATCACCCGGGCGCCCTCGCGCTGGGCGAGGCGGGCGACCGCGAAGGCGATCGAGGCTTCGCTGAGGACACCGGTGACCACCACCGTCCGGCCGTCGAGCAGGCCGCTCATCGTTTCTCCCTCGGGTTCAGGTTCGGGGTGCGGGTTCGGCGCTGGGTCCCGTGCCGGGTCCTGTGCCGGGTTCTGCGGCTGGTTCCGTGCCGGGTTCCCTGCCGGGTTCCCTGCCGGGTTCTGTGCCAGGTCCGGGAACCGGGAGGCACCGGTGCACTTGCGTGCACCGGTGCCGGTTTCACAACTCACTACTCACTGGCAGTTGTTGCTGACGGTGCTGGTGGCCAGAGCGGTCTCCTCGGCCGGGGTCTCGAGACCCTGCAGGTCCAGGACGATGGACATGGTGTTTCCTCCCCTCCGGGGTGAAGTGGGGCGTGGACCAGTGCGGAGTTCAGCACTCACTGGCCACAGGCGTTGCTGACGGTGCTGGTGCCCAGAGCGGCCTCCTCGGCCGGGGTCTCCAGACCCTGAAGGTCGAGAACGATGGACATGCGAATCCCTCCTCTCCTGATCTCCGTAGGGGCGTGCAGCCGTACGAGCCGGGGCTCGTTCAGCAGCCGTTGCTGACGGTGCTGGCGACCAGGGCGGTCTCCTCGGCGGGGGTCTCGAGACCCTGCAGGTCCAGAACGATGGACATGGTGTTTCCTCCTTTCCGTGGTGTCGCAGGGGCGGGTGGTACCGGCCGCCGGGGCGGCCGGGGTTCAGGGGGCGGCGTGGCCTTCCGTCAGCTCGAGGCGAGGAAGGGCAGCACGTCGCGGCGGTGCCGGGTGGCGGCGGTGACGGCGAGCAGCATCCCGGCGTTGCCGGTGGCCAGGTCCATGGACAGGCGCCGCAACTGCTCGCCGGGGAAGGCGATCCGGCCCCGGTGGGCGAGGGCGTGCCAGTGGAGCCGGGCCAGGTGGCCGTCGATCGCGGTGCCGTGGCGTTCGCGGCCGAGGACGGCCAGCGTCAGGAGCAGGCCCGCCCGGCCGGCGAACAGGTGCGGTTCGACGGTGAAGTCGACCGTGGTGGCGCGGAGCAGGTCGGGCAGGGCCAGGGCGGTGCGCTCGTCGTCGCGGTGGGTGAGGAGCCGGTCGGCGGCCAGGGCGATGCCGGCGCTGCCGGTCTCCAGGTAGGGCAGGAGGCGGAAGCCGCCGTCCGCCTGGAGGGAGCCGTCGGGGGCGGTGCGGCACAGGTCGAGGTCGAGGTGCAGGGCGCGGGAGGCCAGGTCCAGGTGGTCGCGGCTGCCCGTGCGCTCGTACAGGTGGAGAAGGAACAGCGCGGGGCCGGACCAGCCGTGCAGGAGCCCGGCGCGGTGCCCGTGGCCGGGGCCGCCGGCGATGCCGGGCGCGGTGCCGGACCGGACGGCTGCGGCCACTTGGTCGGCCACCTCGTGCGCCCGCTCGAGCAGTCGGGGGCTGCCGGTGCGTTCGGCGAGGTCCAGCAGTCCGAGTCCGACGCCGGCCAGGCCGCCGTGGAGGGAGACGGTGCGCAGCCCGGCGACGGTGGGCCGGACGTCCTCGGCCAGGCGAAGGGCCTCCTCGGTGTGGCCGAAGGCGGCGAGGACGTGGGCGATGCCGTGTGCGCCGTCGTAGAAGCCGGGCCGGCGGGGCGGGGTGCGGCGCACCGCGTCCAGCAGCCACCGCTCGTGCTCGGCGTGGCGTCCGGCGCCGGCGCGTTCCAGGGCCCACAGGACGCCGGCCGCGCCGTGGGCGAAGTTGAGGCCGTCGGTGTGGAACTGGCGGACGTCGCCGGGGAAGAGACGGTCGGTCCGCTCGGGGGTGGCGGAGCCCAGGACGGCGTCGGCCATCGAGCGCAGGGCCGCGTCCCAGTCGACCCGGTCGCCGGTGAGGTCGGTGTCGGCCGCCTCGCGCAGTGCGGCGGGCCGGCGGTCGGGACCGGTGGGCGCGAGTCGGCGGCGCAGGGCGTCGAGGGCGCCGGGCCCGAGGTCGAACTGCTGCTCGGCGGCGTCGGCCAGGCGGGCGGCGCGGGGCGGGTCGAGCTCGAACAGCCCGGTGAGCGGGAGGAGCAGCCACAGGCGCAGGACGGCGAGGGCGTGGAGGTCGATGTCGGTGCCGCTGCGGTCCCCGGCGGTGAAGCCGGGGTGGCCGAGGCCGAGGCGGTGGGCCTGTTCCACGGGGGTGCTGAGCTCGAAGTCGATGAGGTGGACGCTGTTGTCCTCGTCGACCAGGATGTTGCCGGGGTGCAGGTCGCCGAAGACCAGGCCGCGGTCGTGGACGCCTGCCAGCAGCCGTTCGACCCGGTCGGCGAGCCGGCCGGCCCGCTCGGCGTAGGCGTGGCGGTCCTGGGGCGTCGAACCGGCCCTGACGAGTGGGTAGTTGGCGGCGAGCCAGGTCTGGAGCGGCTGGCCGGGCAGGTACTCGACGGCGAGGAACTCGTGCTCCCAGACCGTGACGTGCTCGTACAGCCGTGGGATGCCGGGCAGGCCGGCGAGGCGTTCCATGGCGTGGCGTTCGCGGGCGAGGCGGACGGTGGCGGTGTCGCCGCGGCCGTCGAGTCCGGCGTTGGGGCGGGCCTCCTTGAGGACGACCTGGCGCCCGTCGCCGTCCTTCGCCAGGTAGACGCCGCCCGCGTTGGAGAAGTGCAGGGCCCGTTCGACCCGGTAGGGGAAGGAGCCGCCGTCGTTGCGGGCGGCCATCGCCTCGGTGACGAAGCCGGGAGGGGTGACCCACTCGGGGACTTCGAAGACGGGGCGGCGCCGGTCGGGCACCAGGGTGCCGTCGGGGCGGGCGACGGCCAGGACGGGGGTGCCGTCCGGGCCGGGACAGTAGCGCGAGGCGAAGCCGCCGTAGCGCAGGTGCAGCGGGCCTTCGCCCCAGCGCAGGTCGGTGAGGATGTAGGGGCCGGGCTCCCCGTCGAGGAGTTTGCCGAGTTCCAGCAGGGTGGTGTGCAGCTGCTCCTCGTCGCCCGGGTAGATCGTGACGAGCTTGCCGCTGGCCGAGCGGGGGGCGTACTTGAGGCTGTGGGTGGCCAGCACCTTGTGACTGCGCAGGAACTTGTACGGCAGGCGGTACTCGGTGCAGTACTGCCGGGCGATGTCGACGACGTGCTCGGCGTTGGCGGGCAGCGCGGAGATGTGGATCTTCCAGCCCTGGTCGGGCATCCGGTGCCCGTCGGGGGTGTGGACGACCCAGACGTCCCGGTCGGTGCGCCGCCAGCCGGGCGCGGGCGGTTCGCCGGTGGCGGCGAAGTCGCTCTCGTCGGAGCCGTGTTGTCCGGCGAGGTCGTAGAAGACGGGGTCGGCCTGGCAGTACGCCTCGGCCGGCGGTCGGCTGATCATGCGTGGTCCTCCCAGCTGCGGACGACGAGGACCGCGTTGTGCCCGCCGAATCCGAAGGAGTTGCTCATGACCACCCGGGCGTCGATCTCGCGGGCGCGGTGCGGCACGTAGTCCAGCTCCCCGTCCTCGGGGTCGTCGCAGTTGAGGGTGGGCGGCACCAGGCCGGTGCGCAGGGTCTGCACGGCGGCGATCAGCTCGGCCGCCCCGGCGGCGCCGATCATGTGACCGGTCATCGACTTGAGGGAGCTGATCGGCACCCGGGGGGCGCGCTCGCCGAGCACCGTGCGGATCGCGGCGCTCTCGATCCGGTCGTTGAGCTCGGTGCCGGTGCCGTGGGCGGAGATGTGGTCCACCGCGTCCGGGCTCAGGCCGGCGTCGGCGAGGGCGGCGGTCATGGCGAGGGTGGCGGAGACGCCCTGCGGGTGCGGGTGGGTCGCGTGGTAGGTGTCGGTGCCGGCGCCGTAGCCGGCGAGTTCGGCGAGGACGGCGGCACCGCGGAGCCGGGCGTGCTCCTCGGCCTCCAGGACGACCACGCCGGCGCCGGCTCCCATGACGAATCCGTCGCGCGCCCGGTCGAAGGGGCGGCTGGCCAGTTCGGGGGAGTCGTCGCGGCGCGAGAGCGCACCGGAGTTGGCGGCGGCCGCCAGGTCGAGCGGGTTGATCGCGTCGTCGGCGCCGCCGGCGATGACCACGTCGGCGTAGCCGTGGCGGATCATCCGCATCGCCTCCCCGACGGAGGTGGCGCCGGTGGCGCAGGCGGTGACGGCGGTGGTGGAGGGCCCGTGGGCGCCGAAGCGCACCGCGATCTCCCCGGCCGCGCTGTCCAGCGAGCCGCCGGTGGCCAGGTAGGGGTTGATGCGCCGTCGGCCCTTGTGGTGCAGGGCCAGGATGGACGACTGCATCAGCCGGCCCGGCCCGTAGCCGGTCCCCATGGCCACCGCGGTGCGCTCGGGGCGCTCGCCGGCGTCCTTCAGGCCGGCCTGCGCCATCGCCTCCTGGGCGGCGGCGAGGGCGAACTGGGCGTAGGAGTCCAGGCGCCGGGCGACCCGGTTGGGCATGTGGGCCAGTGGGTCGAAGCCGGTCACCTGGCCGGCGAACCGGGTCGGCAGCAGGGCGGTGTCCAGCCCGGTGATGGCCTTCACCCCGTTGGTGCCGGCCGTCGCGGCGGCCCAGAACTCCTGGACGCTGTGCCCGATCGGCGAGATCACCCCGGTTCCGGTGATGACCACCCGGCGGGGCGCGGGATGTCTCCCGGTGTCCGCCATGCCGTACTCCTCCCCATGGAGAGCCTTCCGCAGCGGTGCTCCGCTGTCGTGACCAGAGCTTGCCCGATCTCGACAAGTGAGTCAAGAACCATGACTCAAGTCGAGGTTGCTTGACTCGAAGCCGGTCCGGTCGATCATTGACCGATGCTGATCGGGCCTGTTATTACTGGGAATCCGAGCAGTCATGAGTTTGACTCACATAGTCATGGGAGTAGAGATGAGTCGCTGGAGCACACTGCTGCTCGACGACGCGTCCCTCGGCGAGATGCCACAGCTGCCACTGGCCGACGTGGTGCGCCACGCCGACCTGGTCACCGCCCAGCAGCCGCAGCCGAGGGCCCTGTACGAGCGCTGGGAGAAGCAGCAGTGGTCGGCCCTGGCCATCGAACTCGAGCCCGACCGCGAGGACTTCGACCGGCGGCTGCCGAAGGCCCTGCGCACCGTCCTCGAGGAGTCCATCGCCACCTTCATCATCGGCGAGTACACCGGGCTCGACCTGCTCGCGCCCATCCTCACCGGCGCCCCCGAGGAGATCGACCACCTCTACCTGGGCACGCAGATCGCCGACGAGACCCGGCACACCCAGCTGATGCTGCGCCTGGGCGAGGAGGTCCTCGGATACGACCCGGACCCGGCCCGGATGCTCGTCCAGGCGTGGAACGCCGTCACGCCTCCGCACCGCGACCTCAGCCGGCTGGAGACCGAGGTCATCCGCGAGCTGCTCGAGCACCCCGGCGACTACCGCCGCTGGATCCGCGCGGTCGCCCTGTTCCACCTCGTCACCGAAGGCGTCCTCGCCCTCGTCGGCCAGCGCGCCATCGTCCGCTCGCTCCAGGGCACCCCGCTGCTCCAGGGCGTCAAGGCCGGCTTCACCGCGATGTGCCGCGACGAGTCACGCCACGTCAGCTACGGCCTGCACGCCCTGCGCGTCGGCGTCAAGGAGGGCTACGGCGACGACATCCGCGACATCATCGAACAGGCCGGCCCGATCGCGCTGCGCATCGGCGAGGGCGGCCAGGCCGAGGACTCCGTCGACAACGGCCCCAGCCTGCGCGACCTCGGCAGCGACAGCCTGCGCCGCCAACTGCGCCTGATCGGCATCGAGGACGCCTTCGCCGACCACGTCATCGGCCTCGCCCCCGTCACCGCCGCCCCCACTCCCACGTCCTGAGAAACCGTCCCAGAAGGAAGGCAGCACGCATGACCCGCGAAGAGATCGTCACCGCCCTGGCCGAGATCCTCAACGAGGTGGCCGACACCGACCCGGCCCTGGTCACCGAGGACAAGTCCTTCGTCGAGGACCTGGACGTCGACTCCCTCGCCATGGTCGAGGTGATCGTCGCCGCCGAGGAGCGCTTCGACATCCAGCTCCCCGAGGAGGAACTCAAGGAGCTCCGGCTGGTGTCCGACGTCGTCGTGCGCATCGAGAAGCAGCTCCAGCCCGCCTGATCCCCCCGTCGCGTCCGGCCGGCCAGTACACCCCCTGGCCGGCCGGACCCATTCCAGGAGCACCCATGACCGAAGCCACCGCGGTCCGCCGGGCCGTCCGCTCGCTGTTCGACCCCCGCGGCTGCCCCGACCCCTACCCGCACTACGCCGTGCTGCGCACGCACGCCCCGGCCCTGCGCCTCCCGGACGGCCGCATCCTGCTCAGCCGTCACGCCGAGTGCGACCGGGTGCTCCGCAACCCGGCCTTCCGGGTCGAGGACGAGCAGTGGATGGACGCCAACCTGCCCGGGGCCGGCGAACACCCGGCCGTCCACTCGCTGATGGCCGAGATGGTCAACTGCAACCCGCCGCACCACGAACGCCTGCGCCGGCTGGTCGGCACCGCGTTCAGCCCGCGCCGGATCGCCGAACTGCGCCCCGCCGTCACCGCCCTGGTCGACTCCCTCCTCGACCGGCTGGCGGCCGGAGCGGGCGCGGGCGCGGCGGTGGACTTCATGAGCGGCTTCGCGCTGCCGCTGCCGATCACCGTCATCGGCGAACTGCTCGGCCTGCCCGAGGCGGACCGGGCCTGGTTCGCGCCGCGCGTGGAGGCCGTCACCCGGGCCATCGAGCAGGACCTCACCGGGGAGGCCCTGAAAACCGCCGACCGCGCCGTCGAGGAACTCTGGGAACGCCTGGGCGACCTCGTCGAACAGCGCCGCCGGGACCCCCGCCCCGACCTCGTCTCCACCCTGATCGCCGCCCGCGAGGCCGACGGCGACCGCCTCAGCCGGCGCGAACTGCTCGCCAACCTCGTCCTGTTGTACTCGGCCGGCTACGAGACCACCAGCAACCTGCTCGGCAACGGCCTGGCCACCCTCCTCTCCCGGCCCGAGCTGCTGGCCCGGCTGCGCGCCGAGAGCGGGCGCATCGGCCCCTGGGTGGAGGAGATGCTCCGCCACACCCCGCCGATCACCCTCGCCTCCCGCTGGGCCGCCGAGGACACCGAACTCGCGGGCGTGCCCCTGCGGCGCGGCGCCGAGGTCCTGCTGCTGCTCGGCAGCGCCAACCGCGACGAGAGCCGCTACCCGGACCCGGACCGCTTCGACCCCGACCGCCCCGTCGCCGCCAACCTCGCCTTCGGCGCGGGCGCCCACTACTGCCTGGGCGCCGTGCTGGCCCGGATGGAGGCCGAGATCGCCTTCCCCGCGCTGCTGGCCCGCTTCCCCGACATCGCCCTCGCCCAACTGCCCGAGCGGCGCCAGGGGTTCGGCGCGCTGAACGGGTTCGCCGAACTGCCGCTGCTGCTGGGCACCCGGTGACCCGGCCCACCCGGAGCACGTCCGGCCCCACCGCTGCCCGCGCAGCGGTGGGGCCGGACGTGCACGTGAGGTAGCAGGTGCGTCAGACCTCGGACCCGGCCTTGGCCTTCTTCTTCCTGCGCGGGAAGAACGTGTAGGACCACGACCAGATGGTGTCGATGATCCAGATCGTCAGCCAGACCCGCCCGATCCACATCCACACGCCGCGCTGCTCGGGGTCGATCGGCCGGCCGGTCGCCCAGTGCACCAGCCACGAGCGCCCGACGGCCCACAACACCGCCTGGACGACGACGAAGGCGACCGTGTGGAACAGCCAGTCCCGCCGCTCCTTGCTCGCGTGCGCCTTCGCCTCGGCCTTCTCCTCAGCGCTCAGCTCGTCCCATGCCATGGCTCCACTCCCTCTCTTCCACGCGGCCGTCCCCTTCCGGCAGCCGCAACACTCGTACGGCGAACGGCGCCGCCGTGGCACAGGCGGCGGCCGCGCCGGCCGCCACCGCGCAGGCCCAGCCCCAGCCCCGCCACTCGTAGACCGCGCCCATGAGCACCGGCCCGGCCAGGACCCCGGCCAGCCGCGCGCTCTCGTACAGCCCCATCGCCCGGCCCACCCGCGCCCCGCCGGCGGCGGCCACCGTCGCCTGCTCCACCGGCAGCTGCGCCGAGAAGCAGGCCGCGGCCAGCGCCCACAGCACCGCGATCACCACCGGGCCGGAGGCCGCCCCCAGCGCGCCCGCGAACACGGCCGAGGCGACGAACGCGACGGTCATCGTGCGGGTGCGCCCCAGCCGGTCGGTCACCAGGTGCGCGTACTTCGGCACCAGGACGAACACCGCGAACCCGGGCGCGAACACCCAGGCGATCTGCACCGGCTGGAGGCCCAGGTCGCGCTGCAGGCGCAGCAGCAGGAGCATCCACAGGCCGGCCTCCGCCCCCGCCGTGACGGCGGTCGCCGACATCAGCGGCAGCAGCCGGCGCAGCGGCGCCGCCTCCCCGGAGGGGGAGACGGCCGCGACGTCACCGGCGTTCGCCGACCGGGGCCCGGATCGCGCACCGGCCACGAGCAGCACGCACGCGATGGCGCAGGCCGCGCTGCTCAGCCCGAACAGCAGCGGGTAGCCGCCGTCGTCCAGGGCCGAGAACGCGACCAGGTAGCCGATGAACGCCCCCTCGCCGGAGGCCGCCAGCAGGCTGCCGTACGCGGCGGAGCCGGCGTCGGAGAGGTGGCGGCCGGTCCAGGTGTCCAGCGAGACCCAGAACAGGGCCCCGCCCGCACCGCCCACCGCGGCCGCCGCGAACGCCAGGGGCAGTGACGGGGCCAGCGCGTACCCGGCGAAGGACACCGCGTACAGCCCGGCGCCCACCGCGGCGATGCGCCGCGGGTCCAGCCGGTCCGCGAGCTCGCCCGCCAGCGGACGCACCAGGAGCGACAGCGCCGCCTCCACGGCGATCAGCGCACCGATCGCCGTGGGCCCGGCCTTCAGCGCGGAGCCGGCCCACAGCGGCAGCAGGAAGTCCAGCACCTCGGCCGACGCCCCGGCCAGGGCGACGGCCGAGCGGACGGTGCGGCCGATCCGCTCGGCGATCTCGCCGGGGTCAGCGCTGTGAGCGCTCACGGAGCCACCACGGCGGTGTCGCGCGACCCTGCCAGGGCGAGCTTGGGGGAGACCACCCTGGTCCGGAACGTCGTGTTGGTGATCCGGGCGAACATGTTCCGCGGGCCGGGGATCCACACCTCCTCGGTGCCGGCGGCGCGCAGGCCGTCCACCACCGTGCGCCAGTGCACCGGGGTGGTCCAGCCGTCCAGGAGGTCGTGCTTGATCTCCTCCGGATCCGTCAGCAGCCGGCCGTCCACGTCCGACACCAGCGGTATCCGCGCCTCGTGCCACGGCACCGTGCCGTACACCTCCTCCAGCAGCCGCGCCCGCAGCGGCGCCACCGCCGAGCAGTGCTCGGCCCGGTTCATGGTGTAGAAGGGGAAGCCGCCCTCCTCCCGCACCCGCCGTTCGAAGCGCTCCAGCGCGGGCAGCGAGCCGGAGACGGCGTGCACCGCCTCGTCCAGCACCACCGAGAGCTCCAACCAGCCCTCCTCGTCCCGGGCCTGCGCGAGCAGCCGCTCGACCGTCTCGTACGGCAGCCGGTAGAAGAAGTGGCAGCCGAGGGGCTCGGCCAGGTTCTCGAAGTAGTCCCGCTCCACCACCACGCTGCGCCGGATCAGCTCCAGGCTCTCGGGGTAACTCAGCACCCCCGCCCGGACGGTGGCCATGAACGCCCCGAAGCTCTGCCCGCCGCACACGGAGGGCGCCACCCCGTACTCCCGCTCGGCCCACTCCGCCAGCGCGAGGGTGACGGCCATGAACCCGGCCTCGTACACCTCCCAGTCGTAGATCGCCGCGTCGCGGTACGCCTCGATGAGGCGGTAGCCCAGCACCTCGTCGGCCTGCGCGAAGTACCGCCGCGCCCGCTGGTCGCGGGCCACGAACTCGGCGACGGCGTCGTACCTGGTGGGGATGAGCCCTGGGAAGAACAGTGCCACGGACATGCGTCACCCCTGGTTCGTCTGCTGCTGGGCCGGTGCCGGGAAGTCTCCGTCCGGCTCGTCCACGCCCGGCGGGCGGTCGCTCAGGCTCACGGCCGCCTCGACGACGGCGCTGCGCCCGGCGGTGCACTCGGCCCAGGCGGAGGCGAGCGCCTCGCCGAGCTCCTCCGCGCGCTCGACGCGCCGGTACCACAGGCCGAGGTCGCGGGCCTGGCCCGCGGTGCCGGTGGCGCGGCCGGGGACGGCGAACTCGAAGCCGGGGTCGGGCCCGCAGACGCGGTCCAGGTTCGCCTGGAGCCAGCCGTACCCGCCGTTGTCGAGCACGACGTACAGCACCGGCGCCGGGACGCCGACCAGCGTGGGCAGTTCGCCGCGGAAGATGTTGAACGCGCCGTCGCCGGCCAGCGCCACCACCGGCCGCCCGGGCGCGGCCAGCGCCGCACCGAGCGCTGCGGCGGCGCCGAAGCCGAGCGGTGTCTGCTCGCTGGGGACGATCGAGCCGCCGGCCGAGCGGCAGGTCCAGTGCGGGTAGAAGTACGACCACATGTCCTGGAGGCCGTTCTCCTGCACCAGGATCCGGTCCTCCGGCACCGCCCGGTCGACCGCCTCCAGCACCTGCGCGACCGTCACCGCCCCTTCGGGGACGGCCAGTCGGGCCTCCTCGGCGCGCTTGGAGGCGGCCTCGAACAGCTCGGTGCGCGCCTCCCGCACCAGTTCCGCCCAGTCGCGGGCGCCGGGGCGGGCGGCCAGGGCCGCGGTCCAGCCGGCCACCGTACGGGCCACGTCGCCCAGGACGTTCAGACCGGGTGAGGCGGTGACCACCGAGTCCTCGCCCGCGACCACCTGGATCACCGGCAGGGCGCCGCGCTCGGGCCAGCCGAAGGTCGCGGTCTCCTCCAGCCGGCTGCCGAGCGCCACCACGAGGTCCGCCCGGTGCCACAGCCGGGCCACCGGCTCCTGCGCGTACAGGCCCGCGACCCCGCAGTACAGCGGGTGGTCCTCGGAGACGGTGCCGCGCCCGGAGGCGGTCACGAAGACCGGGGCGCCCAGCAGTTCGGCGAGGCGCTCGATCGCGCCGTCCCCGTTGCGGTGCCGCGCTCCGCCGCCCACCAGCAGCAGCGGCCGGCGAGCCGCCGCGATCCGCTCGGCGCTCGCGCGCAGCACGTCCTCGTCGGGGCCCAGCCGCTGCGGCCGGGAGTCGCGCCAGGCGGCGGGGCGGGGGACGGTCTGCGGGCCGACCTGCTCGGCGATCTCCAGGTAGACCGGGCCCGGGGTGCCGTTGACGGCCGCCGCCACCGCCCGCTCCAGGGCGGCGGGCAACTGCTCCGGGCGGTCGACCCGTTCGGCCCGCTTGACGAAGGGGCGGACCGCGCTCAGCTGGTCCAGCTCCTGGAAGGCCCCGGTGCCGAGGCTCTCCAGCGCGGTGCCGCCCGCCAGCAGGACGACCGGGGCGGCGGCGCTGCGGGCCTCCAGCAGCCCGGTCAGCGTGTTGGTCAGGGCCGGGCCCTTGCCGACCACGCACACGGCCGGCCCGCCCCGGGCCAGGGCGTGGCCGGTGGCCATGTACAGGGCGTTGCGCTGGTCCCGGCAGAGCACCACGGTGGTGTCGGTGTCCTTCAGCGCGGCGAGGAGGTCCATGTCGTCGCCGGGCAGGCCGAAGACGGTGTTCACCCCGAGGTGGGCGAGGTGGTCCGCGACGGCGAACCAGGCGCCGGGGTACGGGGGTCGGACGTCGGGGCGGTGGGTCACGGTCGGCCTTCCGGGAGGTGCTCGGCGACTGCCTTGGAGATCAGGATCGGTTCGACCCACTGATCGGAGCCGTCGGTGATGTAGTTCGCCTGCCGCCCGTAGCCGCCGAAGGGCGCGTTGCCGTCGTCGACGGCGAGCAGGGTGGTGTCGGTGGTCACGGTGGTCCGTCGGGCGAGGGCCCTGACGAGGTCGGGGGCGTGGCCGTAGACGGTGGAGCCCAGGGCCCGCTCGGTGAACATGCCGGTGGTCAGGACGGCGGCGAGGGACAGCTCGTCCCGGTAGGGCGTCAGGTTGAAGACGGGGGCGAAGAACTCCGGCACCTGGGTGCGCGGGGTGGCCGGCGGACCGAGGACCACGGCCGGGTCCACCCGGCGGTCGGCGAAGTCCACCGCGCCGCCGTGCACGATCCGCTCCCGGTGCCGGGCCAGGAACAGCGCCGCCTCCTCCAGCGCGCCCTCGTAGAACAGCGGGCCGTAGTCGGCGTCCGGCTCGGTGTACGGGCCGTGGCGCAGGCCCTTGAGCTCGGTGACCAGGGCGTCCAGGAACGGGGTCAGCAGGCTCTCGTGCACGCACAGCAGGTCCGGGCCCAGGCAGTCCTGGCCGGCGTTCAGCAGCCGGATCTCCACCACGTCGCGGGCGGCCCGGGCCAGGTCGGCGCCGGGGGCGACCACGAAGGGGTTGACGCCCGAGCCCAGGAACAGGAACAGCTGCCCGGGGGCGAGCTGGGAGCGGACCTGCTCGGCGTTGCGGTAGGCCCCGGTGAAGACGACCACGTCAGCGCGCAGGGCCTCCTCCTCCAGGAAGTCCCGCTGGCTGGTGGTGGCCAGTTCGACCGGCAGGCCGTGCACCGGCGCGAGCATCGCGTGCAGCCGCGCCATCTGGTCCTTGACCTGGCTGGACGGGCGGAACACCAGGCGGCGGGTGTAGAGCGAGGGGACGAGGAGGTAGAGCACGTAGGAGTAGAGGATCAGGTTGGACGGCATGAAGACCGCGGAGCGCGAGACCTCATGCGGGCGGTGGCGGGCCACCTCGGCGTCGGCGCCGTCCAGGGTGGCGAGGGCCGCTTCCACCTCGTAACCGGCGGCCCGATGAGTGGAAATCTCGCAGAGCAGTGCGCGTACTTGCTCGGCATGGTCGGCCAGGAAGTCGCGGACCTGGCGCAGCGCCGCCGACCGTGCGGAGACGGTGGTCATGCATCCCTCCTCAAACTGGGGTCCATGGTGAGTCAGAGTCAAGTAAGAGTCATCGATTGTCAAGGGGAGTCATGAAGCGGCGCCGGGCCTCCCAGCGTCCGGATCGACCGGGAGCGCCAGCAGGCCGCGACCACCAGCAGGTAGCAGCCGGCGATCGCCAGTACCGTCCCGCGCAGCCCCAGCCAGCCCAGGGCCAGGACCGCGGCCGACGCCCCCAGGGGCACGGCGGCCATCCCGACGGTGTCCACGGCCGAGGCCACCCGGCCGAACAGCGGTGCCGGAACGCCGTTCTGCAGGGCGCTCGCGCGGATCGGGCCCACCGGGGCGGCCACCGCGCCGAGCAGTCCGAGCAGGGCGCAGGAGGCGGCCAGTCCCGGCAGGGCGGCCAGGGAGGCGATCAGCAGTCCGACGGCCAGGCCGGAGCCCAGCAGTGCGGAGCGGTGGGCGATGCGGTGGCCGAGTGCGGCGTAGCCCACCGTGCCCGCGAGCATCCCGACGCCGAAGGAGGTGAGCAGCGCCCCGAAGGCGAGCGGGGTGCCCAGCTGCTGGAAGGCGTAGGTGACCAGGACGACTCCGGACAGGCCGCTGTCCAGGGCGTTGAACGCGGTGCCCGCGCCGGCCAGCGTGCGCAGCAGCCGGTGGCTCCACAAGGTCCGCAGGCCGGTGGTGAGTTCGGACAGGTAGGCGCGGGGGCCGGTGCTCCTTCCGGTGTCCGTACGGGTGGCTCCGGTGTCCGGGCGGGTGGTGTCCGGGCGGGGGATGCCGAACGCGATGGCGGCGCCCGCGAGCAGGCAGCCGGCCGCGTCCGCCGCCAGTACCCCGTCCGTGCCCACGAGGACGGCGAGCGCCCCGCCGAGCGGCACACCGAACAGCTGGGCGCCCTGGTGCACCCCGGCGAGCAGGGAGTTCGCCCGCTCCAGCGGCATGCCCGCCGTGCCGGCCAGGCCCGGGACCATCCCGCTGACCGCCGCCACTCCCGGCACCTCCAGGATCGTGGCCGCCGCCATCAGGCCGATCAGGAGGGGGAAGTCCAGCCGGTCGAGGTGGTGCAGGAGCGGCACCAGGGCCGCGGCCGCGCCACCGGACAGGTACGCGGTCACCGCCATCCGCCGGAATCCCCACCGGTCCACCAGGGGCCCCGCCAGTACTCCGGCCAGCCCGGAGGTGACCGCGCCCACCGCCAGCAGCACGCCGGTGCGTGCGGGGCTGCCGGTGGTCTGCAGGACGAACCAGGGCACGGCGGTGATCATCATCGCCTCGCCCAGGGAGCCGATCAGCACGGCCGCGAGCAAGGTGTGGATACCGCGACGTCGGATCAAGGGTGATGACATCTGAGTCATGGATAATTACATTACCTTGACTCAAGCTGGGAGAAGGCTGAAAAGCACGGATGACTGACTTGAGAATTCGGTAGACTCCGCAGTCACAGTTCTTTGCTGCCCATCCGATGGCGTCCCCTTCGAACACCAGCGAGCGATGACCTTGATCGTGAACCAGCCAGAATTCGGCAGGCGGGTGCGGGACATTCGCCGCGCGCGTGGTCTCTCCCAGGCGGACCTCTCCAGTGAGACCGTCTCCGCCAGCTACATCTCGCTGGTCGAGAGCGGACGCCGCAGCCCCAGCGCCCGCGCCGTCAAGGCCATCGCCGCCCAACTCGGCGTCCCCCTCGACGAGCTCACCGCCCCGGCCCCCCCGCCCGCCCCCACCCGGCTGCGCCTGGTGGGCCGTCTGGTGTCCGCCCGGGCGCACCAGCTCGCGGGCGACTGGGTGCGCGCCAGGGACGAACTCCAGCTCGCCCTGGCCCAGGCCGACGCGGACCCCGACGCCGTCGAGGCCCGCTGGGAGGTCCGTTGGGAGCTGGCGGCCTGCCACGCCCACCTCGAGGAGCGCGACGCCGCTCTGGCCGTTCTCGACCGGCTCCTGGACGACCCGCTCACGGACGCCGCCCCCCTGCTGCGTGCCAGGGTCCTCGACCAGTGCGCCCGCGCCCTGCGCCGCGCCGACCGCCCGGCCGAGGCCGCGCGCCGGGCCGAACAGGCCGTCGCCGCCCTCGCCGAGGCCGACGCGCCCGTCGCGGCGAGCACCGAGGTTCTCGCGAACCTCGTCATGGCCCACCTGGAGGCCGACGACGAGCAACGCGCCGAGGAACGCGCCGAGGAGCTCTCGTCCGCCCTGTCGGACCCCGGCGACGACCTGCCGGCGCACCCGCGCGTCAACGCCCTGTGGGCGCTCGCCGGTGTGCACTACCTGGCCGCCCGCCCGGACCGGGCCCTGGAACTCCTCGACCGCGCCGATGCCCTGCTCGGCTCGGACGACGAGATCCGGCTGCGCACCCGGCTCGTCCGTGCCCGCGCCCTGGCGGCGATCGCCGCCGGCCGGAGCGAGGACGCCTCCCTGCTGGTCGGTCAGCTGAGCGCGGTCGTGGCCCTGCTGGGCTCGCCGGCCGAACGCACCGTCCAGGCCGCGCTGGAGGCGCTCGCGGTACTGTCCCGCGGCGGCGAGGGCCCGACGGCCGAGGCGACCTCCGCCATCGCCCCCGACACCCCGGGCCTGGCGCCCGTGGAGCAGGCGTGGATCACGGTCGTGCGGGCCCGGGCCCACCGCGCCGCCGGGCGCGCCGCCGAGGCCGAGGCGGACTACCGGGCCGCCGCCGACCACTACGAGCGGACCGGCGCCTACCGGTCGGCGATGCGGGTCTGGCGGGAGCTCAGCGCGGACGGGAAGCCCGCCGGCCCCGAGGCGGTGCCGCTCGCGCTGTTCCTGCCCTGAGCCCGGTACGGCTGGGCGGGCGCGGTGGGCCGGGCGGACGCGATGGCCAGGGCGGACGCGGTGTATGGGCCCTGTCCGGGCGATCTTGCCGGGCGCGCGACGCCGGATCATCCCGCCTGGAACCACGGCCGAACCGCCCGAGTACGTCCAGTACGAGGACGGTCCGGCCGCACGCCCGGCCGCACGCCCGACGCCGCGCGCTGATCCGACAGGATCGCTCGGACGGGCCCTCGGGCGGCCGGGGGCGCGCCCGAGCCTCATGACCGGCCGTCCTCGATGTCGTCCCAGTGCCAGCTGCGCACGCCGTCGATCCGTTCCGAGGTCGCCGCGGCCGCCGCGATGCCCGGCCGCGCCGTGAGGTCCCGGACGTAGGCCACCGCGGGCGAGCCGGTGGGGGCCCAGTGCGACGCCGCCCGCGGCACCACCGGCAGCGCCACCTTGCCGTCGCGCCCGTCCGCCAGCACCTCCGTCTCGGACGCCGCCGCCAAGGGGCCGCCACCCAGGCGCAGGGCGGCCTCCTTGCGGGTCCAGAGCCGGGTCAGCCGTTCGCAGGCCAGCTTCCCGGGTGCCTCGGTCACCCAGGTGCTCTCCGTTGATGTGAGCGCTAACAAGTCAGCGCTGCTCCAGCAGTGCAGGATTTCCTGGAGACTCAGCGCCACGGTCATGTCCCTGGCCAGCGCCACGGTCAGCCGCCCGCTGTCGAAGCACACGGCCAGCCCCAGCGGCCAGCCGTCCAGCCGCGGCCGCCCCAGCGGATCCCGGCCGAGCGGCACGTCCTGCTGTGCGATTCCGAGCATCCGTCCGATCATCCGGCGCACCGCCCGCAGGGCCTCCGGCGACCCTCGGTCCACCGTCGTCCGCCCCGCCCACGCCACATGCAGCCACCGATGGGCCGGCGTACTGCCCGAGAGGACGTCGACGGCCACCACCCCGTTGTTCAGTCCCAAACCAATTCCCTGTTGATCGCTGCCCGATCGGGACCCAGGACCTCCGTACCCCCCATGGACACGTTGTCTGCTGCCGAAGCGGGGGTCCCGTTGTGTGGTTGGGATCCCTTCCGGTTCGGCCATAAGGGTACCTTACTGTTCATTGTCAACTGGCTCTGATCTTGAGTACACCCGCCGATCGGAGGGGGGTGGACCCCGCCAACCAGCGCCATACGAAGGTGAGATGGCGCCCCGTCAATCGGCGGGCGGACGGCGGGCGCGCTGAAGCCCCGTCGGGGCGGGGGCCGAGGGATCGAGGAGCCCGGAGAGTTCCGGTGTCGAGTCGAAGGGCGGGCTCAGGACCTCCTCGCCGCATGCCGGGCGAGCGGCCGGTCGGCCGTGACCGCCGGAACCGGGACGCAGCCGCGCGGGATCGGTCACGCGTGTGCCGGTGCGTTGAGTGAGCGATCACATGCCGGGCGTCAATCACCGTGCGTGGTGCCGCGTTCGCCGGGTCGTCGGCCGGGCGTCACTCGGGGGTGTGGCCCGGACGCGACGGGGGAAGGGCGTGGGGAGCAACGCGATCATGGTTACGGCTTCAACCTTTGACGGGGTCACGCATTGGCAGTCGGGGCACCTCCGGGAGCGTCAACATGCCGCAATGGCCAGGTGTCGAACGGCCGAAGGGCTGGTAGGAAGGGGAGCTGCCCGTTGCACCGAGGGTGACGAATTGGCCTGGACCTGGTCGCGTACTGTGGTCCACAATCTTGAGGAGGGGGACTGCAGTGGGAACCGACAGCACCGGGACGGAACAGCGCCAGCCCGTCATGGCGGACGTGGCGAAACTGGCGGGTGTGTCCCACCAAACGGTGTCCCGGGTGCTCAACGGCGCCCCGCACGTCAAGCCCGACACCCGGGACCGCGTCCTGGCGGCCATAAGGGAGCTCGACTACCGGCCCAACTCCGCGGCCCGCGCCCTGGTCACCCGCCGCTCGCAGGCGCTCGGTGTCGTCAGCTTCGACTCGACCCTCTACGGCCCGGCCTCGATGCTGGACGGCATCGAGCGGGCCGCGCGCAGCGCCGGGTACTTCGTGACCGTGACCAGCCTGCGCTCCCTGGACGGCCGTTCGGTCCAGGAGGCCGTCGACCGGCTGCGGGACCAGGGGGTGGAGGGCGTCGTGGTGATCGCGCCGCAGACCTCCGCCGTCAGCGCGGTGGCACGCCTCTCCAGTTCCGTGCCGCTGGTCGCGGTCGGGTCGGGCTCCCAGACGCGGGTGCCCATGGTGTCGGTGGGCAACCGCTACGGCGCCGGCGAGGCCACCGGGCACCTGATCGACCTCGGGCACCGGACCGTGCACCACGTGGCGGGCCCGGCCAACTGGCTGGAGAGCCAGGACCGGGAGTACGGCTGGCACGTCACGCTGCGGGCGGCCGGATGCCCGGTGCCGGAGGTGGAGCGCGGCGACTGGAGCGCCCGCTCGGGCTACCAGGCGGGGCTGCGGCTCGCCCGGCTGCGCGATGTCACCGCCGTCTTCTGCGCCAACGACCACATGGCCCTCGGCCTGCTGCGGGCCCTCCACGAGGCCGGCCGGGCAGTCCCGGAGGAGATCAGCGTGATCGGCTTCGACGACATTCCGGAGGCCGCGTACTTCACCCCGCCGCTGACCACGGTGCGGCAGGACTTCGGCGAACTCGGCAGACGGGCCCTGGAACTGCTCGTCGCCGAGCTGGAGGGCGGTGCGCACTCCTCCCCGGCCCAGGTGGAGATCAGCCCGGAGCTGGTGCTTCGGCGCAGCGTGGGCCCGGTCCTGGGCCGCTGAGCCGATTCGGCGCGCGGTCCCCGGGCGCCGGTTCCGCAGGCGGACCGATGATGCCTGCCCTCTCCCTTGACACGTCCTTTGTTAGCGCTAACAATCTCCGTGAGCGTTAACAGAAACGCTCCCCCCACCCCGCCGGCCGGGCCACCGCATCCCGCTTCCGTGAGCCCGGCCGACGGTTCCGCGTTCCGCCGCCTCATGAGGGAGAGGCGGCGGAATGAAGCCTGTCGCCGGTGCGGACCGCCCTGCCCCGGCTGAGGACCGTACCGGCGACAGACGTTCGACGCAGACCCCTCCCACGAAGGATGAGCACGTGACCGTGACCCCTCCCGCCCACGACACCGACCGGTACGTCGTCGGCGTCGACTTCGGCACCCTCTCCGGCCGCGCAGTGGTCGTCCGGGTCAGGGACGGCGAGGAAGTGGGCACCGCCGTCCACGAGTACCCGCACGCCGTGATCGAGAGCGAACTGCCCGGCACCGGCCGACAGCTCCCGCCCGACTGGGCGCTCCAGCACCCGGCGGACTGGCGCGAGGTGCTGCGCACCGCCGTCCCGGCCGCCCTCGTCGCCGCCGGTGTCGACCCCGCCCAGGTCATCGGCATCGCCACCGACTTCACCGCCTGCACCGTCCTGCCCGTGCTCGCGGACGGCACCCCGCTCTCCGAGACGGACACCTGGGCCGCCCGCCCGCACGCCTGGCCCAAGCTCTGGAAGCACCACTCCGCGCAGCCCCAGGCGGACCGGATCAACGCCCTGGCCCACGCCCGCGGCGAGAAGTGGATCTCCCGCTACGGCGGGAAGATCTCCGCCGAGTGGCAGTACGCCAAGGCGCTCCAGGTGCTGGAGGAGGACCCGGCCGTCTACGCCGCCTGCGAGCGCTGGATCGAGGCCGCCGACTGGATCGTCTGGCAGCTCACCGGCGCCGAGAGCCGCAACACCTGCACCGCCGGGTACAAGGGCATCCACCAGGACGGCAGTTACCCGAGCGAGGACTACCTCGCCGCGCTCCACCCGGAGTTCGCCGACTTCGCCCGCACCCGCCTGGAGCACCCGCTCTCCCCGCTCGGCAGCAAGGTCGGCACCCTCACCGCGCAGGCCGCGCAGTGGACGGGCCTGCCCGAGGGCATCGCGGTCGCCGCCGGAAACGTCGACGCGCACGTGGCCGCACCCGCCGCCCGGGCCGTCGAGGACGGCCAGCTCCTCGCCATCATGGGCACGTCCACCTGTCACGTCGTCAACGGCGCCACGCTCGCCGACGTCCCCGGCATCTGCGGCGTGGTCGAGAACGGCATCGTCACCGGTTCCTACGGCTACGAGGCCGGCCAGAGCGCCGTCGGCGACATCTTCGCCTGGTGGCTGCGCCAGGGCGTGCCGGCCGAGTACCTGGCCGAGGCCGAGGCGAACGGCGAGGACCTGCACCGGCTGCTCACCCGCAAGGTCGCCGACCAACCCGTGGGCGCCCACGGCCTGGTGGCCCTCGACTGGATGAACGGCAACCGTTCCACCCTGGTCGACCACCACCTGTCCGGCGTGATCGTCGGGCTCACCCTCTCCACCCGCCCCGAGGAGATCTACCGCGCCCTGCTGGAGGCCACCGCCTTCGGCACCCGCGTCATCGTCGAGGCCCTGGAGCAGGGCGGGGTCCCCGTCACCGAGTTCATCGTCACCGGCGGCCTCAAGAAGAACGCCCTGCTGATGCAGATCTACGCCGACGTGCTGCGCCGCCCGGTCTCGGTGGCCGAGTCCGAGCAGGGCCCGGCGCTCGGCTCGGCGATCCACGCCGCCGTCGCCGCCGGAGCCCACCCGGACGTACGGACCGCGGCCGCCGCCATGGGCCGGGTGCACCAGGGGGCCTACCAGCCCGACGGGGCGAACGCCGACACCTACGACCGGCTCTTCGCCGAGTACCGCGCCCTGCACGACCACTTCGGCCTCGGCGCCGACAAGCTCCTGCACCGTCTGCGCGACATCCGCAACACCGCGCTCACCACCCTTTCCACTCCTACCGCCCCGGCCACCCCCACGACGTCGAGCGAGGTTCTGTGAACGCGACCATCGACCTCATCCGCCGCCAGGTCAGCGACCTCCACGGGGAACTGGTCCGCTACAACCTGGTGGTCTGGACCGCAGGCAACGTCTCCGCCCGCGTCCCCGGCGAGGACCTCCTGGTCATCAAGCCCAGCGGCGTCTCCTACGACGAACTGTCGCCCGGGAACATGATCGTGTGCGATCTCGACGGCAACGTCGTCGAGGGCGAGCACGCGCCCTCCTCCGACACGGCCGCGCACGCCTACGTCTACCGCAACATGCCCGAGGTCGGCGGCGTGGTGCACACCCACTCCACCTACGCCTGCGCCTGGGCGGCCCGCGGCGAGGCCGTCCCCTGCGTGCTCACCGCGATGGCCGACGAGTTCGGCGCCGAGATCCCCGTCGGCCCGTTCGCCCTGATCGGCGACGACTCGATCGGCCGCGGCATCGTGGACACCCTCAAGGGCCACCGCTCGCCTGCCGTCCTGATGCAGAACCACGGTGTCTTCACCGTCGGCAAGGACGCCAAGGCGGCGGTCAAGGCGGCCGTGATGTGCGAGGACGTGGCCCGCACCGTCCACCTCTCCCGCCAGCTCGGCGAACCGCTGCCGATCGCGCAGGCGGACATCGACAGTCTCAACTTCCGTTACCAGAACGTCTACGGCCAGCCCCAGGGCCGGTGAGGAGCCACCCCATGACCAAGCCACTCGAAGGCCGCGAGGTCTGGTTCCTGACCGGCAGCCAGGGCCTGTACGGCGAGGAGACCCTGCGCCAGGTCGCCGAGCAGTCCCGACGGATCGCCGAGGCCCTGAACCGCGACGCCGCCGTCCCGGTGGAGGTCGTCTGGAAGCCCGTCCTCACGGACGCGAGCGCCATCCGCCGGATCTGCCTGGAGGCGAACTCCGCGGACGACTGCATCGGCCTGATCGCCTGGATGCACACCTTCTCCCCGGCCAAGATGTGGATCGCGGGCCTCGACGCCCTGCAGAAGCCGCTGCTGCACCTGCACACCCAGGCCAACGTCGAACTGCCCTGGGCCTCCATCGACATGGACTTCATGAACCTGAACCAGGCCGCCCACGGCGACCGCGAGTTCGGCTACATCCAGTCCCGCCTCGGCGTCGCCCGCAAGACCGTCGCCGGACACGTCAGCGACCCGGCCGTGTCCGCCCGGATCGCCACCTGGGCCCGCGCCGCCGCGGGCCGCGCCGAACTGCGCAGCCTCAAGCTCGCCCGCTTCGGCGACAACATGCGCGACGTCGCCGTCACCGAGGGCGACAAGGTCGAGGCCCAGCGCCGCTTCGGCGTCTCCGTCAACACCTACGGCGTCAACGACCTGGTCGCCGCGGTGGACGCGACCGAGGACGGCGAGGTCAGCGCACTGGTCAAGGAGTACGAGGAGGTCTACCGCCTCGCCCCCGAACTGCGGGCCGGCGGCGAGCGCCACGAGTCGCTGCGCTACGCGGCGCGCATCGAGCTCGGCCTGCGCGGCTTCCTCGAGCAGGGCGGCTTCAAGGCGTTCACCTCCAACTTCGAGGACCTCGGCGGGCTCCGCCAGCTGCCCGGCCTCGCCGTGCAGCGGCTGATGGCCGACGGCTACGGGTTCGGCGGCGAGGGCGACTGGAAGACCGCCACCCTGCTGCGCACCCTCAAGGTGGTCTCGGGCGGACTGGCCGGGGGCACCTCCTTCATGGAGGACTACACCTACCACCTGGAGTTCGGCCGCGAGCTGATCCTCGGCGCGCACATGCTGGAGGTCTGCCCGAGCATCGCCGCCGGCACCCCCTCCTGCGAGATCCACCCGCTGTCCATCGGCGGGCGGGAGGACCCGGTGCGTCTGGTCTTCGACGCCGCGCCCGGCCCGGCCGTCGTGGTCGGCCTCGCGGACCTCGGCGACCGCTTCCGGCTGGTCGCCAACGAGGTGGACCTGGTCACGGCGCCGGCGGACCTGCCCAACCTGCCCGTCGCCCGGGCCGTCTGGAAGCCGCGCCCGGACTTCCACACCTCCACCGAGGCGTGGCTGACGGCCGGAGGGCCGCATCACACCGTGCTCTCCGCCGCGGTCGGCACCGAGGAACTCGACGACCTCGCCGAGATGCTGGCGGTGGAGCTCCTGGTGATCGACGACGACACCAGGATCCGCCAGTTCACCAAGGAACTGCGCTGGAACCAGGCTTACCACCGGCTGGCCCAGGGGCTGTGAGTTCCGTGTCCGGAATCGACGACGCCCGCCGGCCCGGCGGGCGTCGCGCCGTTTCAGGGCCGGCCGCAGCGCCGACCGCGAAGCCGGCTGCGGAGCCGTCGTCCGCGCCGTCGTCCGCGCCCTTGTCAACGCCCCTCGAGGTGGCCCTTGCCGCACCCCTCTTCCTGGAACCGTCGATCGGAGAGCAGCCCGTGTCCGCAGAGGTCCTCGTTTCCCCCGGCGACCTGATGGCGGCCCAGGAGAACGCCGCAGCCCTGCCGGACGGCCGGCGCGTCACCCGCTGGACGTTCGGCTCCCGCAACGGGGTGACGGCCGAGGTGCTCAGCCTGGGCGCCCGCCTCCAGGCCGTGACCGTGCCGGACCGCGACGGGCAGCGGGCCAATGTCGTCCTCGCCGGGGCCAGCCTCGAGGACCTCCTCGGTGAGGCGTCGTACTTCGGGGCGACCGTCGGCCGCTACGCCAACCGGATCGCGGGCGGCGTGCTCCCCCTCGACGGCGAGACGCACCAGTTGGCCACCCAGCCCGGCGGACACCTCCTGCACGGTGGCCCGGACGGCTTCGCCACCCGGCTCTGGGACGGCGTCCCGGTCCGGGCGGACGGGCGGGTCGGCGTCAGGTTCCGTCTGCGCAGCCCCGCCGGGGACCAGGGGTTCCCGGGAACCGTCACCGCCGCGGTGACGTACCTGCTCGACGCCCACGGTGAGCTCTCGATCACCTACCAGGCGGCCACGGACGCCCCGACGGTCGTCAACCTCACCAACCACGCGTACTTCAACCTGGCCGGCGAGGGCAGCGGATCGGTGCTCGACCACCAGTTGCGCGTCGAGGCCGCCGGCTACCTCCCGGTGGACCGGGAGCTGATACCGCTCGGCCCGGTCGAGCCCGTCGACGGCACGCCCTTCGACCTCCGCCGGGCCCGCAGGATCGGGGCCTGCATCACCGGGGCGGCACACCCCCAGCTGCGGGCGGCCGGATTCGGCTTCGACCACAACTGGGTGCTCGACGGCTCCGGACTCCGGCGGGCCGCGGTGCTGAGCCACCCGGCGAGCGGCCGCCAGGTCGAGTGCCTCACCACGGAGCCGGGGCTCCAGGTCTACACCGGGAACCACTTCGACGGCGCGGTGACCGGCCCCTCCGGCCACGGGTACACCACGTACGCGGGTGTCGCGCTGGAGACCCAGCACTTCCCGAACTCGCCCAACCGGCCCGACTACCCCTCCACCGTGCTCCGGCCGGGGGAGAGGTACCGGTCGAGGACGGTGTACCGCTTCTCGGCGGAGTAGCGGCCGCCGGGAGAGGGCGGGAGGGGTGGCGGGCCCGGCGGGGCACCGCCACCCCTCCTCCTCCTTCTCTCCGCCCCCTTCTCGCCTCCTCAGCCCGCCACGAAGACCCGTACGTCCCAGGCGCCGAGGGTGACCGCCCCGCCGGCCGGCACCGAGGCGCCGCCCAGTACGTCGGTCAGGGCCATCGGGGCCTGGGCCCGGGCGGGCTGCCAGCTCCAGTTGTGCACCACGTGGACGCGGCGCCCGTCCGGGGACGTTCCGGTGCTCGCGGTGACGGACGCGGGCAGGTCGCGCCAGCCGGCGGCGGGCGCGGGGACCAGCCAGGCGGCCAGCGCCCGGGCCAGGTCGCGGCCGGGCACCGTGCCGACGCAGGTGACCCGGCCCGCTCCGTGGGCCCGGGTGGTGACGGCGGGCCAGCGGCCGAAGTGCGGGTGGTCGTACCCGGCCAGCACCGTGGCGTCGGTGGCGTTGAGGCCCTCCACCCAGCGCGTCGCGGTGGCGCCCGGCGGAAGCTCCAGCGGGCTGCCGGGCACGGCGCGCAGCGGGAGGTCCGAGGGCAGGTTGCTGAACTCGTCGTACCACGCGCCCGCGGCGGCCGTCAGGCGCGGCGGCGCGGTCTCGTGGCGGGCCCGGGCCTCGTGGTCGGCGTAGCCGGTGCGCGGGCCGAGGACCAGGTGGCCGCCGGCCTCGGCGTAGGCGGCGAGCCAGTCCAGCAGGGAGTCCTCGGCGAGGTAGAGCCCGGGCACGACCAGCACCGGGTGGCGCCGCGCGGCCTCCTCGGGCGCCGGGCCCTCCCGCCCTCCCCGGGCGTCGTGCAGCTGACGGGCGTGCAGGACGCGCACCTGGCGGCCGGACTCGAAGGCGCCGCGGTAGAAGGGGTCGAAGATCCGGTGGTAGGAGCCGGCGTCGGGGCTGCCGTCGGGCTTCGAGAGCGGCGGGTACTTCTGCATCAGCCACTTGCTGGGCATCGAGTAGACGATCGCGATGTCGGCATCGGGTTCGATCCCGGCGACCAGCGGCCCGGCCGTCTCGAACTCGCCGCCCAGACGGGCGAGTTCGGCGTACACCCGGCCGGGCCTGCCGCTGTGCGGGAGGATGCCGCCCCAGTACGTCTCGGTGCCGAAGTGCAGGGTGTGCCAGTGCCAGTACTCGATCATCCGGGCGCCGCGCGAGACGAGGGCCCAGGCGGCCTGGCGCCACTGCCCGTCGAAGGCCGGGAGGTTCTCCGAAGTGCCGCTGATCGCCTGGGCGTTGGTCTCGGTGACCAGGAACGGTTCCTGCCGGGAGGAGTAGATCCGGTCGGCGCTGCGGTACAGCGCCCACACGCCGCTGGTCTTCCACCACTGCTCCTGCTCCTCCGGCGAGGGGTCGGGCAGTGCGAGGGCGTCCTGCATGTCGTAGTAGGGGTTGGCGGCGGTGACGTCCAGGGCGTCGGTGATCTCGTCGTCCTCCATCGCCGGGTGCTCGTAGGCGAGGCAGGTGGTGACGAACTGGCCGGGCCGGGCGTACTCGCGGGTGATCGCGGCCTGCCAGGCGACGAACTCGGTGGTCTGTCGCGCCTGGAACGCCCGCCACGCGACGTCGTACTGCGGCTGCTGGTTGTCGTCGGGCGTCCAGAGGTCGGCCCAGGTGGAGAGGCGGTGCGACCAGTAGACCAGGCCCCACTCCCGGTTGAGGGTCTCCACGTCGCCGTAGGTGTGGCGCAGGTGGTCGACGAAGCGCTGGAAGACGCCGTGGTTGTGGGGAAGGCGCAGGCCCGGCTCGTTGTCCACCTGGAAGCCGATGACGGCCGGGTGCGAGGCGTGGCGGTCGAGGATCGCCCGGGTGACGCGCTCGGCGTGGTGGCGGAAGGCGGGGTGGGAGAAGTCGGCCTCCTGGCGGGCGCCCCAGCCCATCGGCCGGCCCGTCCCCCGGTCGCTGACGATCTCCGGGTACTGGCGGGCCAGCCACGGGGGCACGGCGTAGGTGGGCGTGCCGAGCACGACGGAGATGCCGCGCTCGTGGGCGCCGTCGAGGACGGGGGACAGCCATTCGAGGTCGAACTCGCCGTTCTCCGGCTCCCAGGTGGACCAGACGGACTCGCCGACCCGGATGACGGTGAACCTCGCCTCGGCCATCAGGTCGAGGTCTTCCTTGAGCCGCTCGTACGGCTGGTACTCGTGGTAGTAGGCGGCGCCGAACAGCACGCGCGGGGGCAGCAGGGCCATGGGTGAACCTCGGAACGTGAGGGGGCCCCGGCTGCCGGGGGCGGCAGCCGGGGCGGAGAGCAGGGGTGATCAGGCGGTGATCAGTGCCTTCCGGCCTTGCCGTTGCGGGGTCGGTCAGCGGGCGCCGCGGAGGCCCAGACGCCGTCGAAGTCCTCGGTGCGCGGCGGCTTGAAGTCGAAGTGCTTCGGGCCGTCGTAGCCGGCCGACTCCAGCAGGTCGACCGGCCAGAACGCCTGGCGCAGGTCGCCGGCGCCGAAGCGGAAGTCCTGGTCGTACTTGATGCCGGACTGGCCGTTGACATGGAGCGGCTCCGGATTCCTCGCCGAAGGGTCGTTTGTCAGGGCTCTCAACAAATTAGTATGCCGGAACGCGAGACGGAACCCCACCGGAGGAAACGCATGCCCGAGCTGCGCGTCGTGATCGGCGGTCCGCCGCATCATGGCGGACCCGACCCTGCTGCCGGCGGTCTGATCCGGGCTGATCGACAGGGCGTTGGCCCCACACCTCCGCCGACGCTAGGGTGTGGCGCTCGTACTCGAAGGACCGCTCCCCTGAGGGAGATGGGAAGGGACCCATGGACGCGGATCACGCAGGGCTGGTGGTCGCGGCGCAGGCCGGTGACGAGCGGGCGCGCGAGGAGCTGATCGCCGCGTACCTGCCGCTGCTCTACAACATCGTCGGGCGCGCGCTGAGCGGGCACGCGGACGTCGACGACGTCGTCCAGGAGACCCTGCTGCGCGTGGTGCGCGACCTGCCCGCGCTGCGCTCGCCGGAGAGCTTCCGCTCCTGGCTGGTGTCGATCGCGCTGCGTCAGATCAGCACACACCGGCACCGGCTGGGCGTCTTCGCCGACCGGACCGTGGTCATCGACGAGGCGTACCGCATACCCGACGGCCGCGCCGAACCCCAGGACACGGCGATCCTGCGGCTGCACGTGTCGGACGAACGCCGCCAGGTCGTCGAAGCCGGCCGCTGGCTCGACCCGGACCACCGGGTGCTGCTGTCGCTGTGGTGGCAGGAGGGCGCCGGATCGCTGAGCCGCGACGACCTCGCCGCCGCGACGGGGCTCACGGCCGCCCACGTCGGCGTGCGCCTGCAACGCATGCGCGAGCAGCTGGACCTGAGCCGGACGATCGTCTCCGCGCTGAACACCGACCCGCGCTGCCCGGGACTGGACGAGGCCGTGGCCGGCTGGGACGGCCTGCCCGCGTCCGTGTGGCGCAAGCGGATCGCCCGGCACACCCGCGACTGCCCGGCCTGCGCGCCGGCGACGACCGAACGGATCCCGGCCGAACTGCTGCTCCTGCGCGTCGCGCCCCTGGCCGTCCCCGTCGGGCTCCTCGCCGCGCTGGTGGCCAAGGGCCTGCTGCCGGGCACCGCCCTGAGTGGCGCCGGGGCGGCTTCCGTCGCGGCGGGGGGAGGAAGCCTGCACGGCTCGCTGGCGGCCAAGCTCTCCGCCGTGACCGCCCATCCGCTGCTGTCCCTCGCCGCCGGCGCGGTGCTGGTCACCGGTGCGACCGCCACCTACGCGGTCTGGCCCGAACCGGCGCCCCGGGCACCCGCCGTCACGGCAGCCCCCACCGCGCCGCCCCGGGTGAGTCCGTCCGCGGCCGCGTCCCCCGCCCCGGCCGTGGTTCCGCCGGGCCCGCAGTCGCTGGAGTCCGTGGAGGATCCCGCCCTGTACCTCACGTACGCCGACGACTTCGCGACGCTCGGCCGGGTCGACGCGTCCACCAGCGCGCAGACGCGGCAGCGGGCCACCTTCACGGTCGTCGGCGGCCTGGCCGATGCGCGGTGCGTCACCTTCCGTGCAGCGGACGGCCGTTACCTGCGCCACCGCGATCTGCGGCTCCGGCTGAGCGCGGACGACGGCAGCGAACTCTTCCGCGAGGACGCGACCTTCTGCCCGCAGCCCGGGTCGGTCGCCGGGTCGGTGACCCTGCACGCGCACAACTACCCCGGATCGGCCCTGCACCACCGCGACGGCGGCGTCTGGCTCGACGGTGACAACGGGACCCGGGCCTTCGCCGACCAGGCGTCCTTCCTCGTGCGCGGGGCGTGGGCCTGACGGGCCCGACCGTGCAGCGGGGCCCGGCGTAACGCTTTTCTCCTGCGAGGTACCTCACGGAGGCGATCCTCCGGTTTTCCGTTACGGCGCCGCGCGCTCGGGAGCCTCCCATACAGGTGCTCCTCCCGCCGCCCGCCCCGACGGGCCGGCGGGGGAGGCGCCCCTCGATGAGGCGAATCCCCGAAGAAAGGCGCTCCCATGACGCGACACACCCACGAACCCCCGCCCCGGGTGCGGACGATCGCAGTCTCCGGGCCGGTCCGCGGCCTCCGGGGCGAGTCGTGAAGGGCCTGCACCGGCTCAGCCGGCGCCGCCGCGTGGTGGCGATAGGAACGACGGCCGCCGCGCTGGTGGCCGGTGTCGTGGCACTCCTGCCCGACCTCGCCGACGCCGCCCTGGGCACGCAGGCGACGCCCTCCGGCCGGTACTTCGGCACCGCCGTGGCCGCCGGCCGGCTCGGCGACTCGACGTACTCCGGCATCCTCGACCGGGAGTTCAACACGGTCACCCCGGAGAACGAGATGAAGTGGGACGCCGTCGAGCCGTCCCGCGGCAGGTTCACCTTCGGTCCGGCCGACGCGATCGTCGACCACGCCTCCGCGCACAACCAGCGCATGCGCGGCCACACCCTCGTCTGGCACTCCCAACTGCCCGACTGGGTCAAGTCGATCGGCGACGCGAACACCCTGCGCGGCGTGATGGACAACCACATCACCCAGGAGATGTCCCACTACAAGGGCAAGATCTACGCCTGGGACGTGGTCAACGAGGCGTTCGCCGACGGCGGCAGCGGCCGCCACCGCGAGTCCGTGTTCCAGAACGTGCTCGGCGACGGCTTCATCGAGGAGGCGTTCCGCACCGCCCGGACCGTCGACCCCTCGGCCAAGCTCTGCTACAACGACTACAACATCGAGAACTGGTCGGACGCCAAGACCCAGGGCGTCTTCAGCATGGTCAAGGACTTCAAGTCCCGTGGCGTGCCCATCGACTGCGTCGGCTTCCAGAGCCACTTCGGCGCCGGCGGGGCGCCGTCGAGCTTCCGGACCACCCTGGCCAACTTCGCCGCACTCGGCGTCGACGTGCAGCTCACCGAGCTCGACATCGCCCAGGCGCCCGCCAACGCGTACGCCGACGCCGTCAACGCCTGCCTGTCCGTCGCCCGGTGCACCGGCATCAGCGTCTGGGGCATCCGCGACAGCGACTCCTGGCGCGGCGGGGAGAACCCCCTGCTGTTCGACCGCGACGGCAAGGCCAAGCCCGCCTACACCGCCGTCATGAACGCCCTCAAGGCCGCCTCCGGCACCGGAACGGGCGGGGCCGGCGGAAGCGGCGGCACCGGGGAGATCAAGGGCGCCGCCTCCGGGCGCTGCCTCGACATCAACGGCTTCTCCACCGCCAACGACACCCAGGCGCAGCTCTGGCAGTGCAACGGCGGGAGCAACCAGCGCTGGACGTACACCTCCGGCAAGCAGCTGACGGTCTACGGCAAGAAGTGCCTTGCGCCCAGGGGCAAGGGCGCCGCCAACGGCACGGCCGTGGTCATCGGGGACTGCGACAGCAGCGCCGACCAGCAGTGGAACCTCGACGCCGACGGCTCGATCTCCGACGTCCGGTCCGGGCTCTGCCTCGACGCCGTCGGCGCGGGCACCGCCAACGGCACCAAGATCCAGCTGTACACCTGCTGGTCCGGCGGCAGCAACCAGAAGTGGACGGGCCTGACCGGGCCCTCGACCCCGCCGAGCGGCGACTGCGCCCTGCCCTCGACGTACCGCTGGTCCTCCTCGGGTGCGCTGGCCGAGCCCGCGCAGGGGTGGGCCTCGCTGAAGGACTTCACCACCGTCACGTACAAGGGCAAGCACCTGGTGTACGCGTCGAACGTGACCGGGTCCGGGTACGGCTCGATGGCGTTCGCCCCGTTCACCAACTGGTCGGACATGGCCTCGGCCCCCCAGACCGGCATGAACGAGAAGACGGTGGCGCCCACGCTGTTCTACTTCGCGCCCAAGAACATCTGGGTGCTGTCCTACCAGTGGGGCGCGTCGCCCTTCGTCTACCGCACCTCGAACGACCCGACCAACCCCAACGGCTGGTCGGCCCCGCAGCCGCTGTTCACCGGCAGCATCCCGAACTCCGGCACCGGCCCGATCGACCAGACCCTGATCGGCGACGACCAGAACATGTACCTGTTCTTCCGACTCGGTGAAGAACCTCTTCGAGGCCCCGCAGGTCTACAAGGTCCAGGGCCGCAACCAGTACCTCATGATCGTCGAGGCCCGCGGCGCCACGGAGCAGCGCTACTTCCGCTCCTTCACCGCCACCAGCCTCAACGGCTCCTGGACCCCGCAGGCCGCCACCGAGAGCAACCCCTTCGCCGGAAAGGCCAACAGCGGCGCCGCCTGGACCAACGACATCAGCCACGGCGACCTCGTCCGCGACAACCCCGACCAGACCATGACCGTCGACCCCTGCCACCTGCAGTTCCTCTACCAGGGCAAGTCCCCGACGGCCACCGACCCCTACGACCGGCTGCCGTACCGCCCGGGTCTGCTGACCCTCCAGCACTGACAGCACGGGAGGGCCCCGGCCGTCCGTCGGCCGGGGCCCTTCCATGCGTCGTCAGCGCTCCTGGTGGGGCGGCAGACGGGGCGGAGTTGTCAGGAGGCGGTGCCGGTGACCGTGTTGCCGGTCCTGGTCACGGTGTAGGTGACGGTGTCGCCGGTCCAGAAGCGGAAGGTGAACGTCGCCGGGACGCCGTCCTTGAGGGACTTGACGTAGTCGGGCTTGAGGGTGGTGGTGTTGGCGCCGTAGTCGGCACGGAGGTTGTCGAACGACTGGTAGGCGGTCCAGGACGCGGGACCGGCGGCGGTGCCGTCGGCGTAGGTGGACTGGACGTTGGCCATCAGGGAGCCGTTGAACCGGGTGGGGATGGTGAGGCCGTCGAGCGTTCCGGTGGCGCCGGCCATGGTCGGCTTGTCGTACGAGCGCACGAAGAGCTTCCACGGGACGCCGTCGGTGTAGCGGACCTCGAGGGTGGCGTTGGTCCCGGCGGCGCGGTCCCCGGCGAGCCGGGTGAGGGCGTCGGCGGTCAGGGTGAGCTTGTCGCCGTCGAGGGTGTAGTCGAGGTAGGGGATCAGCGGGCGGTCGCCCTGCCAGAGCCCGGTGAACCAGAGGCCGTTGCGGTTCAGGGTGACGGTCTGCGCGGCGATGGGGCCGGACTTCGGCAGGAAGACGTTGTCGGTGGAGGCGGTGCCCGAGCGGGTCCGCCAGGAGGTCTGGATCAGGTCCTTCATCTCGGGGACCATCCACTGCATGGTGCCGCGGTTCAGGAAGTCGTTGGCGGCGTCCCAGACGGCGGAGGTCATGCCGTTGCGCCGCGCCTCGTAGTTGACGTGCTCGAAGTACTTGAGCATCTCGCCGCGCTCGACCACGCCGGAGTAGGGCGAGGTGAGCAGGCCGTACTCGCCGAGGTAGACGGGGATGCCCTTGGCGACGAAGGTGTCGTGCACCCGGGCGAAGCCCTCGGTCAGGTCCGACTGGGCCTTCGCGTCGTAGGTCGGGTCGTTCGCGATGTTCACGCTGAACGGGTACCAGCTGTAATAGTGCACGGTGGCGACCAGGTTGCGGTCCTTCAGCGAACTCATCGTGGTGGACAGGTCGTCCAGCCAGTGCTGGGCGTTGTTGGTCTCCTCGGAGGGCAGGACGAGCAGACGGTCCTTGTTCCTGCCGCCGGAGTTGCGCACGATGCTGTGGAACGAGGCGTTGAGCTCGCGCAGGTACTGGGTCTTCTGGGCGTCGGTGGCGTTGTCGAACTGCGGTTCGTTGATGCTCTCCATGAGCAGCGTGCGCGGCTCGTCCTTGAAGGTCGTGGCGATCTGCTGCCAGGTGGAGTTGAACCGGGCCACGATGTTGTCGTGGTCGGTGGACATGTACTTGATCCACTGCCACGAGTCGTGGTGGACGTTGATCTCGACGTAGAGGCCGTCCGCCAGGGCGAAGTCGACCACCTGCTTGACCCGGTTCATCCACACCGGGTCGATGGTGTACGGGGCGGTGTCGGACTGGTGCGGGTACCAGGTGACGGGGATGCGGACGCTGCGGAAGCCCTGGGCCTTGAGACCGTCGAAGGTGGCCTTGGTGGTGAGCGGGTTGCCCCAGGAGGTCTCGTCGGGGATCGCGTCGAGGGTGTTGCCGAGGTTCCAGCTGGGCTGCATCTGCGCGACGGCGGCCATCGGGTCCTGCGGGACCCTGGCCCCGGCGGCCTCGGCCGCCGAGGGGGCCCGGTCGGCGGGCGCGGCGACGGCCGTGCCGCCGCAGAGGGCGCCGGTGGTGATCAGGGCCACCACGAGGCCGGCGGTGCGGTGGAGGCGGCGGGGGAGCGGACGGGGGGTCTGCTGTGCGTCGTTCACGGGTTGTCCCTTCGGGTGAACGGGGTGGGGGAGCCCCTGACGGGCGGTCAGGGGAGCGGGAGGGGCTCGTAGTCGAACCGGTCGAAGTGGACGGTGCCGGCCGCGGCGTACATGCCGATGACCCGGCCGGTGAAGCCGCCGGCCACTTCGGTGGAGAGGTAGCGGCCGTCGAGGCCCGCGAGCACGGTGAAGCTGCCGTCGGGCTCCTCGACGCCGAGGACGACGTCGTCGGGGCCGGTGCGCGGGCCGCGCGTCGGCCGCGGGACGATGTCGACGCCGAGCACCACGGCTCCGGCGGCGACCGTACGGGCGGCGACCTCGTTGCGGAGCGAGCCGATCCGGGCGAAGACCTTCACCTCGCCGTCGGCCGCCTCGATCTCGTAGTGGTGCTCCTCGTCCATGCGGACGGCGAGGCCGCCGCGTCCCTCGGTGGGATCGATCAGGGTGCGGGCGCGGCAGCCGAGGTGCTGCTGGCGCCGGCCGACGAACACCACGTCGTTCTCGTCGAGTGAGGCGCCGGCGGCGTGCAGGGTGAGCCAGCCGGACCGTTCCTTCGTGGTGCACAGCTGCTCGGTGCGCCGGCGTACGGAGATCCACTGGGGGTGCAACTCGGCCTGGTCGAACTCGTCCCGGGCCGGTACGGCGGGCACGGGGTGCAACGGCCAGGCCGGGGTGGGCAGTTCGGGGGTGAGCGGGCCGACCACCGGCCAGCCGTCCACCCACTCGACCGGGGCGAGGAAGGTCTCCCGGCCGAGCACGTACCAGGCGGGGGTGCCGCCGCGCGGCCGGACGGCGAGCAGCACCATCCACCAGGAGCCGTCGGGCGCCTGGACGAGGTCGGCGTGCCCGGTGTTCTGGATGGGGCTGTCGAGGCCGCGGTGGGTCAGCACCGGGTTGGCCGGGCACGGCTCGAACGGGCCGGAGGGCGAGGTGCCGCGGGCGATGGAGACGGCGTGGCCGCGCTCGGTGCCGCCCTCGGCGATCATCAGGTACCAGTACTCGCCGATCCGGTACAGGTGCGGGGCCTCGGGGGCCGTGGCGCCGGGCGCGCCGGACCAGATCCGCTGCGGCTCGCCGAGGGTCTCGCCGGTGGCCGGGTCGAGGCGGACCTGGGAGACGCCGGCGACGGTGCACCAGCAGGTGCCGTCCTCGTCCCAGGCGAGGTCCGGGTCGATGCCGTGGACGCCGGGCAGCCGGACCGGGTCGGACCAGGGGCCGGCCGGGTCGGTCGCGGTGAAGAGCAGGTTGCCGTCGCCGCTGACGTTGGTGACGATCAGCCAGAAGCGGCCGTCGTGGTGGCGCAGCGTCGGGGCGTAGATCCCGCCGGAGGACGGGGACTCGCGCGGCAGGTTCAGCTGGCTCGGGCGGTCCAGGGCGTTGCCGAGCTGCGCCCAGTTCACCAGGTCACGGCTGTGGAAGACCGGGATGCCGGGGAAGTACTCGAAGCTGGAGCAGGCGAGGTAGTAGTCGTCGCCCACGCGGCAGATGCTGGGGTCGGGGTGGAAGCCGGGGATCACCGGGTTGGGGACGGTGCCGGCGGGCTCGGGCTGGACTGACACGTGGTCGGTTCCTCTCGGGTCTTCATGGGTCGGGGGTGGTGCCCCGGGCCCCGGGGAGTCCGGGGCACCACCGGTTCGGCGGTTCAGCCGATCGCGCAGGAGGCGCCGTTGAACCGGAAGGCGGAAGGGTTGGCGTCGCTGCTGGACCAGGTGGCCCGGAAGCCCCACTGGACGCTGCCGCCCTGCGGGACGGAGGCGTTGTAGGACACGTTCCGGGCGGTGACGTTCGGGCCGCTCTGCGAGACCGAGGCGTTCCAGGTGTTGGTGATGCCGTCGTCACCGGGGAAGGTGAAGCCGAGGGACCAGCCGTTGACCTGGCCGAGGCCGTTGTTGACGACGGTCAGGTTGGCGACGGTGACGCCCGACCACTGGCTCTTGGCGTAGACGACCCGGCAGGGCGCGTCGACCGGGTGCATCTGGACGACCGTGATGCCGTAGGCGGGCACGGTCTGGGTGGTCGGGCTGCCGGACCGGGCGGTGCCGATCCCGTGGGCGTTCTTGAGGTAGGAGTGGACGGTCGGGGTGGCGGAGGAGGGGGTGAACCCGCTGTACGAGAGGTTCACCGTGGCGTCGTTGTTCGGGTCCTTGTTGATCAGCATGACGTCCACGTCGCCGTCGGCGCGGCGGACGGCGTGCGCGGTGAGCAGCGAGGACGAGCTGGCTGCCTTGACCAGGGTGTCCCCGGGCGTGCCCAGTCTGCTGATCATCTGGATGCCGTAGTAGGCGGGGAAGGGCGTGTTGACGGCCGGCTCGCAGGAGGCGCCGGCGGAGACCATGCCGCCGTCGTTGTAGTCGGTGGCGCCCTCGACGGTGGTCACCTTGGTGCAGTCGGTGCCGTTGCGCAGGTCCCACCAGTCGACGTTGAACGCGCCGTTCTCCAGCCAGGTCAGGTAGTTGTCCGGCGCGAACAGTCCGTTGGGGGACGTGTCCAGGTACGCCTGCGCGTTCGCCTCGGTCACCGCGATGCCGACGTTGGGGGCGTTGGACCCGGCGTACTGGTTGATCAGCGAACGCACGGTGCCGGCGATGTTCGGGTTCTGGGCCTGCGGCTTGGTGAGCAGGTCGGCGGGGCTGGTGCTGGTGGGGTAGGCGTGCACGATGGCGAAGTCGATCTTCGTCCCGGCGATCGACAGGACGGTGCGGTTCCAGTCCTGGGTGTCGCCCGGGCCGACGATGCCGTCCGGCCAGTAGCCGGGGGTGGCCAGCACGGCGCCGATCCTGATGCTCGGGTCGGCCGCCTTCATCGCCGAGACGTACTGGAGCACGTTGTTCGCGTAGGTCGTGGCGCTCTTGCTGCTGTGGGTGTCGTACTCCCAGGTGGCGCCGTACTCGCCGTTGCCGTAGACCTCGTTGCCGATCTCCCAGTACTTGATGCCGTAGCCCTTGGTGACGTTGGCGTACTGGACCCAGTCGGCGGCCTCCTGCGGAGTGCCGGAGCCGTAGTTGGCGGTGATGATCGGCTGCGCTCCGGCGGCGCGCACGGTGCCCATGAAGGCGTCGAAGCCGGTGTTCGGGGCGACGTACTGGCCGTTCTCGGCGGTGCCGGTCCTCCAGTGGTAGACGTCGGAGTGGCTGCCGCCGGGGTAGCGGACGGTGTTGATGCCGGCCGTGCTGAGCAGGCCGGAGGTGGCGCCGGAGTTCATGTTGGCGTCGTAGACCGGGATGTTGACGCCGACGCCGGTGGCGGGGATGTCGGCGAGGTTCAGGGCGGCGTCGACCGACACCGACACGGGGTTCGCCGTGACGGCGGGCGGTGCGGCGGCGGCGGCGCGCGGCGCGACCGCGGCGAGCGCGCCGGTGGCCGCGAGCGCCAGGGCCGCCAAGGCGGCTATGGCGCGATCATGACACGTGCGGGCTGACGATTTCATTGCGTCCTTCCAGGGTGGTGGGGGTGCGTGGTGTTCGAGTGGGGGAAACGAACTCCCGCTGTCTGGACGGCAGGGCCCGGCGCGGCTGCGTGGTGTCGGGCCCCGGACGCGAAGCGTGTTCCGTACGGGCTGCGGGACCGCGGCGGGGCGCGCGCGGTCGACGGCGGCATCGTCAACTCCCTTCGGGCGAGGTGATCGTGAGGCGGAGCAGGACGGCGGAGGGGGCCGCCGGGAGGGTCAGGGTGAGGCGGGCGGTGTCCGGCTGCCAGACGGCGGCGGCCGGGCTGGAGGCCGGGTAGAGGACCTCGGTGCGGACGTCGGCGCCGAGCAGGTGGGGCAGGGCGAGGTCCCTGACGGGCTCATCGCCCCAGCGTCGCCAGGCGGTGAGGTAGGTGGTGCCCGGCCCGTCCGACCGGGTGTGCAGCGCCAGGGCGAGCCACGGGTCCTCCCAGCCCGGGAGCCCGAGCGGCCAGGCGGGCACCGCCTGCGGCAGGTCGGCGCGGATCGCCTTGTGGACGGCCACCGCCTCGTGGACCAGCTCCCGGGAGTGCGGGGGGAGTTCCGCGAGCCGGCCGGAGAGGTGGATGCGGCCGAGCAGCGCGCCGGCCATGGTGAGGGCGACCTCGTCGGGGGTGTCCTCGGGCAGCGGGTAGGCCCAGACGGCGCCCTGCTCCGGGGTGACGGCGGTGGGGGCCGCCGCCGCGATCGGTGCGTAGCGCAGCAGGTCCTGCTGGTCGCTGGTGGACTGCAACTGGAGCCGGGACAGCAGGGCGTGGTCCATCCGCATGCCGCCGGAGGCGCAGTTCTCGAGCACCAGATCCGGGTGCCGGTCCAGGATGCCGTCGAGCCAGGCCAGTTGGGCCCGGTTGTGGCCGAGCAGACCGGCCGCCGGGGCCTCCCCGGGGCCGCTGCTGGTGCCGGAGCCCGGGTCGGTGTTGTGGTCGAGCTTGAGGTAGCCGACGCCCCAGTCGCCGACCAGGCGGTCCACCACGGCGTCCAGGTGGGCGCGGACGGCCGGGTGGCGAAGGTCCAGGTGGTACCGGCCGCCGCCCTCCTCGACGCGCCGCCCGTCACGGCGGAAGAACGCCTCCGGCGGCAGGGAGTCGGCCAGCGGGCTGGACACCCCGACCGCCTCCGGCTCCAGCCACAGGCCGGGGACCATGCCGCGCTCCCGGATGCGGTCCAGGACCTCGTGGATGCCCTTCGGCCCGGGGAAGCGGGAGGCCGACGGCTCCCAGGCCCCGACGGAGCTCCACCAGTTGCCCCCGTCGTCGTACCAGCCGGCGTCGATGACGAAGTACTCGGCGCCGGCCTCGGCGGCGGCGTCGACCAGCGGCAGCAGCTTCGCCGTGGTCGGGTCGCCCATCAGGCAGTTCATGTAATCGTTGAAGATCACCGGCAGCCGCTCGTGGTCGGCGTGCGGGCGCCGGGTGGCCCGGCGGTAGCGGGTGAGGGCGGCGAAGGCGCCGTCCGGGCCGTCCTCCGCGGCGAGCGCGAGCGCCACGGGGACGGTGCGGAACTCGGCGCCGGGCTCCAGCGGGTGCCGCCAGCCGTGGTCGGCGTCCTCGGGGCCGTACAGCGCCACGTACGCCGTGTCGTCGCGGACGCCGCACTCCCAGCGCCAGCCGCCGCCGTTGTGCTCGATCTGCCACAGCCAGGTGCGGCCGGACGTACGGTCCGTCAGCGCGCCCATCGGCAGGTGCCCGCAGCTGGACCACACGCCCCGACCGGCCAGGACCTCGGTGCTGCGACCGGAGGTTGTGTGGAACCGGCCGCTGCGCTCGGGCGAGGAGGCCCGCAGCGGCCGGCGCTGCCAGCGGCACTCGGCGAACCACTCGTTCTCCGCCCACAGCACGTCGGCGGCGTCCAGGGCCGCGGCGCCGTCCTCGGTGAGGCAGCCCGCCACCAGGGAGGAGACCGACTCCAGGTGCAGCGTGTGGGGTCCGTCGTTGCGCAGCAGCACCTCGCTGCGCAGCACCGGCAGGCCGTCCGGGGACCGGTAGCGCGCCACGGCGGTCAGGCCGGTCCGCGGCTCGTGGAGTTCGAGGTCGAGCACGTGCCAGTCGCCCTCCCGGCTCGCGCGGTGTGAACGGTGACGCAGCCGCGAGCCGAGGACGGTGTTGACGAGGTGCCGGCCGGACCAGTACCGGCCGAGGCCGGCGGTCGTCACCTCCACCGGCGGCAGGGGTGCGCCGGGGCGCGGGGCCGCGCCCTTCTCGCCCGGCGCGCCGAGGTGCACCAAGCGGGCGGCGCCCTGCTCGTCCAGGGCGATCTCCAGCTCCAGGGCGTCGTGGCCCCAGCGGATCGTCTCGTGCGGGTCGGTCATGATGCTTCCTCGGAGGGGAGACGCGGCGGGGTGTCAGCGTGCGCGCAGGACCGCGCAGCCGTCGGGCGGCAGTTCGCCGAGGGTCGTACCGGTGAGCAGGTCGTGGCCCGGCTGCGGCAGCGGTACGGCCTCGGGCCGGTGGTTGAGCAGCAGGTGCCAGGCGCGACCGTCCGGGGCGTGGCGGGTGACGGCCTCGACGCCCGGGGGCAGGCCCGGCAGGTCGGGGGCGGTCCCGGCCTCCGTGAGGAGCCGCTCCACCAGGGCGGCGTAGGCGGCGTCGTCGAGGCGGGTGGAGAGGTACCAGCCGTGGCCGGCGCCGAAGCCGTGCCGGGTGAGTGCGGGGCTGTCGGCGAGCATCCCGTGGGTGTACGCGGCGAGCGCCTCGGCTCCCTCGGTGCGCAGGGACTCGCTCCAGGACGTGGCCGTCGAGCCGTCGGAGAGCGTGACCCGCTCGTCCTGCCGCAGCGGCCGGCACTCCTCGACCCGGATGCCGAGGGCCTCGCGCAGCGGAGCGGCCGGGTAGCCGCCGAGCCGGGCGTGGTGGCGCTCGTCGACCACGCCGCTGAAGTGCTGGACCAGCAGGGTTCCGCCGTCGGCGACGTAGCGGCCGAGATTGTGAGCGTTCACATCGGAGAGCAGAAAGAGCGCCGGGGCGACGACCAGCCGGTAGCGGCTCAGATCCTGCCCGGGGTGGGCGAAGTCGACGGTCACCCCGGCGTCCCACAGCGCCCGGTGGGCGCGGCGCAGCGCGCCGGCGTAGTCGAGCTCGGACGAGGGGAGGCCCTCGGCCGCCATGGCCCACCAGGCGTCGGAGTCGTGCAGCACGGCGACCTCGGCGCGGACGGTGGAGCCGGCGAGTTCGCCGAGCCGGGCGACGGCCTCCCCGGTGGCCGTGACCTCGCGGAAGGTGCGGCTGTCCGGCCCGGCGTGCGGGATCATCGCCGAGTGCCACTGCTCGGCGCCGGCCCGGGACTGGCGCCACTGGAAGAACAGGGCGCCCTCGGAGCCGCGGGCGATGTGGGTGAGGGAGTGGCGCAGGATGTCCCCGGGCTCCTTGGCGAGGATGCGGCCGCGCTCGTAGACGGTGTTGGTGCCCGACTCCATCAGCAGCCAGGGGGCGCCGCCGGCGAACGAGCGGGCCCGGTCGGCGTCGAAGGCGGCGTGGGCGGCGGCGTCGACGCCGGGTGCGGTGGGGTAGTGGTCGACGGAGACCAGGTCGACCTCGCGGCCGAAGGCCCACAGGTCGAGGTTCTGGTAGCCGGGCAGCATGAGGTTGGTCGTCACCGGGCGGTCGCTGCGGGCGCGGATCTCGTCGCGCTGATCGCGGAAGGCGGCGAGCGTCTCGTCGGACCAGAAGCGGCTGAAGTCCAGCGCCTGGCCCGGGTTGCGGTGCCACTGGGTGGCGCGGGGCGGCAGGATCTGCTCCCACGCGGTGTACCGCTGGCTCCAGAAGGCGGTGCCCCAGGCGTCGTTGAGGGCGTCGAGCGATCCGTGGCGGGCGCGCAGCCACACCCGGAAGGCGGCGGCGGTGTGGTCGCAGAGGCAGAGGGTGACGTACTCGTTGTGCACGTGCCACAGGGCGAGCGCGGGGTGGTCGCCGTAGCGTTCGGCGAGGGCGGCGGCGATGCGGCGGGCAGCCCGGCGGTAGGCCGGGGCGGTGAGGCAGTAGGTGTCCCGGCTGCCGTGGGTCAGGCGGGCGCCGTCGGGGCGCACGGGCAGGGCGTCCGGGTGGGCCAGGGAGAACCAGGGCGGCGGGGAGGCCGTGGGCGTGGCCAGGTCGACGGCGACGCCGGCCGCGTGGAGGCGGTCGAGGTGGGCGTCGAGCCACTCGAAGTCGTAGCGGCCCTCCTCGGGCTCCATCAGGGCCCAGGAGAAGACGCCGACGGTGGCGAGGTTGACGCGCGCGCGGCGCATCAGCTCGTCGTCCTCCTTCCAGACCTGGGCGTCCCACTGCTCGGGGTTGTAGTCCCCGCCGTAGGCGAGGCCGCCGAGGCGGTCCGTGAGCCGTTGCAGGTCCATTCGGTAGCCGTCCTTCCATGGGTGGTGTCAACTGCGGTGCGGGGCAGGGGCGGTGCTCTCGCGGACCACCAGCTCCGGGGGCATCAGCAGGAGCCGGTCCTGCGGTACGTCGCCCGCGGCGGTCGCGGCGATCCTCGCCATGACCTGCTCGACGGCGACCTGACCGAGGTCCTTCTTGGGGCTGGTGACGGAGGTGAGCCGGGGGGAGTGCTGCTCGGCCATCGGGTCGGGGCAGATGGCGATGACGGAGGCGTCCTCCGGGACGGTCCGTCCGCTGGCGCGCAGCAGGCTGAGCAGCGGGCCTATCGCGGCCTCGTTCTGCACCACGAAGCCCGTGGTGTCGGGGCGGTCCGCCAGGATGCGGGCCAGGGTGCCGGCGGTGCTCTCGTAGGTGCCCTCGCAGGGGCGGTGCAGGAAGCGCAGGCCGCGCCGCTCGGCGCGGGCGCGGAAGCCGGTCAGCGTGCGCTCGGCGTAGCCCGCGTGGCGCCGGTAGACGCCGCTGCTGTAGCCGAGGAAGGCGATGTCGCGGTGGCCGAGGTCGGCCAGGTGGTCGGCGCACAGGGCGCCGGCGGTGGCGAAGTCGTGGTCGACGCAGGAGAGTCCGGTGGGGTCGTCGGGCAGGCCGATGAGGGCGGCGGGGATGTCCTCGGCGCGCAGGACGGGGATGCGGTCGTCGTCGAGCCGGACGTCCATCAGGATGACGCCGTCGGCGAGTCCGGTGGCGGCGACCCGGCGGACCCCTTCGGGCCCTTCGTCGTTGGTGAGGAGCAGGACGTCGTAGCCGTGTTCGCGGGCCGCGACGGTGACGGCGATGGCGATCTCCATCATGGTGGGAACGTGCACCTCGGGGTGCAGCGGCACCACCAGGGCGATGATGTGCGAGCGCTTGCCGGCCAGGGCCCGGGCACCCGCGTGCGGGTGGTAGCCGAGGTCGGTGATGGCCCTCTCGATGCGGGTCCTGGTCTCGTCGGAGATCGGGCGCTTGCCGCTGAGGGCGTAGCTGACCGTGCTGGACGAGACGCCGGCGTGCCTGGCCACATCGGCGAGTGTCACCATCGTTGTGCTTCCTTCGTGTCGGTTCCGGTGGGAGCGGTCCCGGTCGTGCGACGGGGAGGTCCGCGGGGGACCGCTCCCGGTCCATGGGCCCGTGGGGCCCGGAGCGGACGGCTCAGCCCTTGATCGCGCCGGTGAGGACACCGGTACGCAGGTGCTTCTGCACGAACGGGTACACGATCACCAGTGGTACCAGGGTGAGGACCACGACCGCCATCTGCAGGGACAGCGGTGCGGTCTGGGTGTGGCTGCTCCCGAAGCCCGAGTTGAGGGAGCCGGGAAGGCCGTTGGCCCGGTTGACGTAGGTGAGCAGCACGTACTGCAGCGGCCACTTCTGACTGTCCGTCGGCATGTAGAGCATGACGTTGAAGAAGGAGTTCCAGTACCCGACGGCGTAGAACAGCGCGGTGACGGCGGTGACGGCACGCGAGGTGGGCAGGACGACGGACCACAGGATGCGCCAGTCCCCGGCGCCGTCCACCCGGGCCGCGTCGATCAGCTCGGAGGAGGTCTCCTGGTAGAAGGCGCGCAGCACCAGGATGTTGAAGACGGAGACCGCGCCCGGCAGGATCAGCGCCCACCACTGGCCGTATCCGCCGAGGCCGGTCACGACCAGGAAGCTCGGGATCAGGCCGCCGCCGATGAACATCGTGACGATCAGCAGCAGCAGGACGAAGCGGTGTCCGAGGGAGCGCGGCCGGGAGAGGCCGTAGGCGCACAGGACGGAGACGGTCATGGACAAGGCGGTGCCGGCCACGGTGATGCCCAGGCTCACCCCCAGCGCGGTGACGATCGTCGGGTCGCTGAGCATCTGGCGGTACGTCTCGGTGGTCAGGCCGTCCGGCCAGATCACCAGCCCGCCGGCCCGGTTGATGGCGCCGGGAGTGGAGAAGCTGGTCAGGACGATGATCCAGAGCGGGACCAGGATCACGGCGAGCGTCCCGCCGAGCGTGAGTCCCTTGGCCGCCTGGCCGACGGCCGTCGGCGGTTCCTCCCAGGGCGGGCGGGCGGAGCGGGCCCGGCGGCGGGCGGCTGCTGTCGCGGTGCGGCGCTTCTCGCTCCGGGAGCTGATGGTCAGTGCGTTCGTCATTTGCGATACAGCCCGTCCTCGCCGAAGGCGTGCGCCAGCCGGTTGGCACCCCAGATGAGCACCAGGGAGACCACGCTCTTGAAGAGCCCGGCCGCCGCGCCGTAGCTGTAGCCGCCGGTGGCGATGCCGTAGTAGAAGGAGAAGGTGTCCAGGACGTCGGCGGCCTCGTGGCCGACCGCGTCCCGCTGGACCAGGAACTGCTCGAAGCCGACGGACAGCGCGTTGCCGAGGCGCAGGACCAGCATCAGCACGATCACCCCGCGCAGTCCCGGCAGCGTGATGTGCCACATCCGCCGCAGCCGGCCGGCTCCGTCCGCCGCCGCGGCCTCGTACAGCTCGCTGTTGATCGCGCTCAGCGCGGCGAGGAAGACGATGATCCCCCAGCCCGCCTCCTTCCAGATCGCCTGGGAGGTGACCAGCAGCGCGAAGGTGTCCGGGTTGGTCATGATGTCCCAGACGCCCAGGTCGTGCTGGCGCAGGAACTGGTTGAGCACGCCGGCGCCGCCCAGCATCTGCTGGAAGATCGTGACCGCCAGCACCCACGAGAAGAAGTGCGGCAGGTAGACCACGGACTGGAAGAAGTTGCGCACCCGCTCGCTCATCACCGAGTTGAGCAGGAGGGCCAGGGCGATCGGGACCGGGAAGAAGAGGACCAGCTGGACGAAGCTCAGGTACAGCGTGTTCTTCATCGAGGCCCAGAACCCCGGGTCGCCGAACAACTGCTGGAACTGGTCGAAGCCGACCCATTCGCTGTGCCAGACCCCGACCAGCGGGTCGTACTCCTGGAAGGCGGTGACGATGCCGAATAGCGGGACGTAGTTGAACACCAGGAGCAGGGCGACCGCGGGCACCGTCATCAGCAGGAGCGACTTGTCGCGCCGCAGCCTGATCCGCCAGTTGAGCCGGGCGGGGCGGTCCGGGCGCTTCGGCGCGGCGGTGCTCACTGGCCGGTGCCGTACTTGTTGAGGACGTTGTCGGTCATCCACTGCTTGAGCCGCTCCCCGGGGCCGGAGCGCCAGCTGGAGACGGCGTCCTGCACATCGGAGACCTTCTTCTTGCCGTGGTAGCAGTCCTTGAGCGTGTCGTTGACGTTCGGCGCCGCCAAGGCGGTGGCGATCGCCGGCGGCATGCTGAAGTTCATGCCCCAGAAGGGCGCCTTGGTGATGTACTTGACGTTGGCGGCGGACCAGGCCGAGTAGTCCCTGGTGACCTGCTCGCCGCCCGGGTTGCTGATCACGGAGGGGGCGGCGGCCAGGAACGCGTAGGTCGTCGTCTGGACGTCCTTCTTCCCCTCCTCGGTGAAGGTCGGCACGCCGCTCACCCGGGTGTGGTGGACGCCCTCGACCCCGTAGGTGAGCAGGGTGTACTCGGCCGTGCCGTAGGGGGCGGCGAGGTAGTTCGCGACGGCGAGCAGCTCCTCGATCTGCGCGGGCTTCAGCTTGGCGTTGAGGTAGCTGAGCATGCTGGCGCTGGCGCCCATGTAGGCCACCGGTGTGCCCTTGCCGTCGGCGGTGACGGAGTTGAACGCGCCGCGCCGGTAGTTCGGGTCCGCCGCGATGCCGGACTGGTGGTCGGACAGGTTCCAGGCGCCCAGTCCGCCGCCTCCGATGAGGGTCTTGCCGCTGTAGAAGCGGGTGGCCCCGTTGGCGACGTCACCGGCGAGCGTGTCCGGGTGCATGTAGCCCGAGTTGGCCAGGCGGTAGTGCCAGTCGACGGCCTCCAGGAACTCCTGGGTCTCGAACATGTGGACCAGCTTGCCGTTGTCGATCCGCCAGCCCATGGGGACGTTCCAGGTGAACTGGAAGTAGGTCCACACGTCGTCGAAGGCCCACACGCCCCGTTTGGCGTCGGTCAGTTCCTTGCCGAGGTTCATCATGTCGTCGGCGGACCTGATCTGGTCGGCCGTGATCCCCCGGGCTTCGAGGACGTCCCGGCGGTAGAAGGTGGCACCGGGCATGCCGAAGCTGCTGGAGAAGCAGGGAATCCCGTAGAGCTTGTCGCCCCAGACCCCCATCTGCCAGGCACCGGTGGGCAGGGCGGCCAGGTTGGGGTACTTCTTGATGTTGTCGCCGGACAGGTAGGGGGTCAGGTCCGCGAGCTGGGAGCCGGTCAGCCCGCCGGTGTTGAAGTTGGCGTTCCACCAGGAGGGCAGGCTGATCCAGTCCGGCAGCTTCTCGGCGGCGGTCATCGTCGGGACGATGGTGTTGTAGTTGATCCCGTCCGCCGGCTTCATGGTCAGCTCGACCCCGAGCGCCTTGCTCATCGCCTCGTAGAAGGAGTTGCCGACCGGCGGGGCCGTGCCCCACAGCGGGGTGACCGCCGTGTAGCTGCCGCCCTTGCCGGGAACGCCGGAGACGCTGGTCGGCGGGGAGGCCGGGTAGGAGAGGTAGGCCGGATCGGTCGCGACGTCGCTCGAGCCCTGCACGGGGGCGATGTCCGGCTTGACCGCGTTGGGGTTCGGCACGTAGGTCGGCAGGGCGGCCTTCAGGCCCTCCTTGCTGTTCGCCCCGCCCTTCTTGGTCGATCCGCCGCCGCAGGCGGACAGCAGGGGTGCCATCGCGGCGGCCCCCGCGACCGTGGCGGCGGTGGTCAGAAAGCTCCTGCGGTTCAATCCGGATCTCATGGTGGCGTAGCCCCTCTCCGTCGAAGCGCGGTCTGAGCGTCGAAGCGCTTGGATGTTTCGGCGACACTAACGACGCGTTACGGGTTGGGCAAGAGTCTGAACAAAGGCAAAATCGTTTGCTTCCTGGGGAGTTGACACGACCGATGGAGCGTGTCAGCGTCGAAGCGCTTCGATCAACGATCTCCGAGCCGAGCCCGCCCGAGGGGTGTTCCACGTGAGTTCCGTGCCCGATTCCGCTGCCGGCCTGCCCGGTTTCCGCAATCCCACGCTTCCCCTGCGGGAGCGCGTCGACGACCTGCTGAACCGGCTCACCATCGACGAACGGCTGGCGATGCTGCACCAGTACTCGCCGGCCGTCCCCCGCCTGGGCGTCGGCGCCTTCCGTACCGGCAGCGAGGGTCTCCACGGCGTCTCCTGGCTCGGGGAGGCGACCGTCTTCCCGCAGGCCGTCGGCCTCGGCGCCAGCTGGGACGAGGAGTTGGTGCGCGAGGTCGGGGAGGCGGTCTCGACCGAGCTGCGGGCCTTCCACTACCACCGCCCGACGGCGGTCGGCTCCGACCGCGGGCCCAACTCCCTCCAGGCGTGGGCCCCCGTGCTCAACCTGCTGCGCGACCCCCGGTGGGGGCGCAACGAGGAGGGGTACTCCGAGGACCCGGTGCACACCGCCCGGGTCGGCGAGGCGTACTGCCGCGGCCTCTCCGGCGACCACCCCACGTACCTGCGCGCCGCCCCGGTGCTCAAGCACTTCCTCGCCTACAACAACGAGGACGACCGCTGCACCACCTCCTCCGCACTGCGCCCGCGCGTGCTCCAGGAGTACGACCTCGCCGCGTTCCGCCCCGTCGTCGCCTCCGGCGCCGCGACCGGCGCGATGGCCGCCTACAACCTGGTCAACGGCCGCCCCTGCCACGTCAGTCCGCTGATCGAGGCGGAGCTGCGCCGCTGGGCCCGCCCGACCGGCCACGAGCTGTTCGTGGTCAGCGACGCCGAGGCCCCGTCCAACCTCGTCGACCCGGAGCACTACTTCGACGACCACGCCGAGTCCCACGCGGCCGCGCTCAAGGCCGGCATCGACAGCTTCACCGACCACGGCGAGGACACGGAGACCGTGATCGGCCGGCTGCGCGAGGCGCTGGAACGCGGCCTGATCGACGAGGCCGACGTGGACCGAGCGATCCGCCGCCAGCTCGAAGTGCGCTTCCGCGTCGGCGAGTTCGACCCCGAGCTGGACCCGTACGCCGGCACCGGCCCCGAGGTGATCGACAGCCCCGAGCACCGCGCCCTGGCCCGCAGGGCCGCGACCGAGTCGGCCGTCCTGCTCAAGAACGAGGGCCTGCTGCCGATCGACCCGGCCCGTACGGCCCGGATCGCCGTCATCGGCCCGCTCGCCGACACCCTCTACGAGGACTGGTACAGCGGCACCATGCCGTACCAGGTCAGCGTCGCGGTCGGCCTGGCCGCGGCCCTCGGCGCCCACGGCGGCGAGGTCGTCCACGTGGAGGGCTCCGACCGGATCACCCTGCGCTCGCGGACCACGGGCGAACTGCTCGGCAAGTCCGCCTTCGACGTGACCGACTGGGGCGGCGGCGCCTGCACCCTGCGCGCCGCCGACACCGGTTGCTACCTGAGCCTCCAGGACGACGACACCCTGGCCCCCGGCCAGGACGTCATCAAGAGCTGGTTCGTGAAGGAGACCTTCCTGATCGAACCGGCCGGCCCCGACACCGTGGTGCTGCGCAACGTGTTCACCGGACGCTACGCCACCGTGGACCCGACCGACGGCCGGGTCGGCGTCACCGCCGGGACGGCGCAGGAGGCCGAGCACTGGCAGCGCGAGGTGGTGCGCGACGGCGCCGCCGAAGCCCGGGAGGCCGCCGCGACCGCCGACGTCGCCGTCGTCGTCCTCGGCAACCACCCGATGGTCAACGGCCGCGAGACGGAGGACCGCGCGGACATCGCCCTGCCCGAGGGGCAGGAGAAGCTGCTGCGCGCCGTCGCGGCCGTCCGCCCGGACACCGCCCTGGTCGTGATGAGCAGCTACCCCTACGCCCTCGACTGGGCCGACGAGCACCTGCCCGCCGTGGTGTGGACCTCCCACGGCGGGCAGGAAACAGGTCACGCGCTGGCCGCCGTGCTGCTCGGCGAGGCCGAGCCCGCCGGCCGGCTGGCGCAGACCTGGTACCGGGGGGACGACCCGCTGCCCGCCCCGCTCGACTACGACGTCATCAAGGCCGGCTGGACGTACCAGTACCACCGCTCCACCCCGCTCTACCCCTTCGGCCACGGGCTCTCGTACACCGACTTCGCCCACCGCGACCTGCGCCTGTCGCAGCCCGCGATCGACCCGGACGGCTCGGTCGAGCTCGCCGTGACCCTGGAGAACACCGGAGCGCGGCCCGGCAGCGAGGTGGTCCAGGTCTACGTCCGCGCCCTGGAGGCCCGGTACGAGGCGCCCCACCTGCGCCTGGCCGACTTCCGCAAGGTCCGGCTGGAGCCGGGGGAGAGCCGTGAGCTGGCCTTCCGGCTGCCGGCCGAGCGGCTCGCCCACTGGTCCGTCGCCACCGGCGAGTTCACCGTCGACCCCGGCGGCTACGAGGTGATCGTCGCCCGCAGCGCCGACCACGCCGTGCTCACCGCCCCGCTGACCGTGACCGGGGAGCCCGCCGGCCCCCGAGCGGGCACCGGGCACCGGATCCTGGCCGTCGACTTCGACGACTACGAGGGCGCCGCCATCGTCGACGCCACCCGCGCCGACGGCGACGCCGTCACGCCCGCCGACCCCGCGCGGCCCGCGACGCTCCACTTCCGCGAGGTCGACCTCGCCGGCGCCGCCGCGATCGAGGTCGAGACCGCCCGCGAGGGCGACGGCGAGGGCGACGGCGAGAGCGGGGCGCGGCTCGAAGTCAGGGCGGACGGCCGGGTGCTGGCCGAGATCGACGTGCCCGTGACCGGGGACCGCTACGCCTGGACGAGCACCACCGCCGAGCTCACCGCAGCGCTCCAGGGCGTCCACGACCTGAGCCTGACCCTGCACGGCGACTTCCGGCTCACCGCCTTCCGCCTCGGCGCGGCCGGCTGACGTCTGCACCGCACAGACCGGCGGCCCGTTCGTGGGGACGGGCCGCCCCTCCCCGTCTCTTCGACCGATGGAATCCCGATGCCGCTCACAGACTTCGGTCAGGCCGAACTCGACGCCTACAAACCAGAGTTGACAACTCCACCGGACTTCGACGAGTTCTGGCGGCGCACCCTCGCCGAGGCCCGCTCGCACGGCGGGGCGGTCAAGGCCGAACGCGTCACCGAGAAGTACGGCCTGCGCACCGTGGAGGTCGACGACGTGCGCTTCCCCGGCTGGAACGGCGAGCCGGTGGCCGCCTGGCTGCTGCGCCCGCGCGGCGCGGCGGGACCGCTGCCGGTCGTCGTCACCTTCATCGGCTACAGCGGCGGCCGCGGACTGCCCACCGAGCACCTGTTCTGGTCCGCCGCCGGCTACGCCCAGCTCGTCGTGGACAGCCGCGGCCAGGGCCACGACACCCCCGACCGGACCGTGGGCGACGGCACCCAGTGGGCCGAGGGCTTCATGACCCGCGGAATCGACTCCCCGGAGAACCACTACTACCGGCGGCTGATGACCGACTGCGTACGCGCCGTCGACGCCGTCGCGGAGCTGCCCGGCCTCGACGCCGACCGGATCATCGTGACCGGCGGCAGCCAGGGCGGCGGCCTGTCCCTCGCCGTCGCCGGCCTCACCGGGGACCGGGTGGCCGCGGTGATGCCGGACGTCCCGTTCCTGTGCCACTACCGCGAGGGCGCGCAGACCTCCCAGGACGGGCCGTACCAGGAGCTCGTCAACTACCTGCGCTGGCACAGCCGGGAGCGGGCGCAGCCGACCTTCGCCACCCTCGCCTACTTCGACGGCGTCCACTTCGCCCAACGGGCCACCGCCCCGGCCCTGTTCAGCGTCGGCCTGATGGACCCGGTCTGCCCGCCCCGGACGGTCTACGCCGCCTTCAACCACTACGCGGGCGAGGACCGCGCCATGACGGTGTGGCCCTTCGCCGACCACGCGGGCGGCTGCGGCTCCACCCCGCCCGTCCAGCTGTCCTGGCTGCGCGAGCGCGGGCTCGCACCGCGGCCGTGACGGCCGTGCCCGACCACCGAGAGACCACCGAGACCGGTGGGACAACCTGTGACAGACCAGTGAGGAGCGCCGCATGAGTGACCCGGGGTTCCCCCAACTGCCCCCCGGCTTCCGGTTCGGCGCCGCCACCGCCGCCTACCAGATCGAGGGCGCCCACGACGAGGACGGCCGGGGCCCGTCCATCTGGGACACCTTCAGCCACACCCCGGGCCGCACCCACGGCGGCGCCACCGGGGACACCGCCTGCGACCACTACCACCGCCACCCGCAGGACGTGGCCCTGCTCCGGGAGCTGGGCGTGGACGGCTACCGGTTCTCCCTCGCCTGGCCGCGCCTGCTGCCGCAGGGCACCGGAGCCGTCAACCAGAAGGGCCTGGACTTCTACGACCGGCTGATCGACGAACTGCTCGACGCCGGCATCGAACCCGCCGCGACCCTCTACCACTGGGACCTGCCGCAGGCCCTGGAGGACCGGGGCGGCTGGCGGGTGCGGGAGACGGCGGAGGCGTTCGCCGAGTTCGCGGCCGTCGCCGGGGACCGCTACGGGGACCGGGTCGAGCGGTGGATCACCCTCAACGAGCCCTTCTGCTCCGCCTTCGTCGGCTACGCCGAGGGCCGCCACGCCCCCGGCGCCCGGGAGGGCCGCGGCGCGCTCGCGGCCGCCCACCACCTGCTCGTCGGCCACGGCCTGGCCGTACGGGAGCTGCGCACCGCCGGCGCCCACGAAGTCGGCATCACGCTCAACCTCGACCGCCTGCACCCCGCCTCCGGCCGCCCCGAGGACCTCGCCGCCCTGCGCCGGGCCGAGGTCCTGCACAACGAGGTCTGGACGGAACCACTGTTCGCCGGGCGCTACCCCGAGCACGAGGCCGAGACCTGGGCGGGCCTGGCCGACGGCGACTGGCGGCGGCCCGAGGACCTCCAACTCATCGGCGCCCCGCTGGACTTCGTCGGCATCAACTTCTACCGGCCGATCACCGTCGAAGCCGCCCCGCACCGCGAGCCCGACCCCGAACGGCGCACCGCCACGGACATCGGCGTCGCCGAACCGGACCCGTACGGCACCCGGCTGACCACCATGGGCTGGCCCGTCGTCCCGTCCGCGTTCACCGAGCTGCTGTGCAACCTCGACGCCCGCTACCCGCAGCTCCCGCCGATCTGGATCACCGAGAACGGCTCCGCCGAGGCCGACAGCGTCACCCCCGACGGCCGGGTCCACGACCCGGAGCGGATCGACTACCTGGCCCGCCACCTCGCCGCCGTCGCCGACGCCGTCGCCGCCGGGGTCGACGTGCGCGGCTACTACGTCTGGTCGCTGCTGGACAACTTCGAGTGGGCCCGCGGCTACGACCAGCGCTTCGGCCTCGTCCACGTCGACTACGACACCCTGACCCGCACCCCCAAGGACAGCTACCACTGGTACCGGGGCCTGATCACCGCGCACCGCGCGCGGACGGAGGAAACCGCCCGATGAAGTTCACCGACGGCTACTGGCTGATGCGCCCGGGCGTCACCGCGCGCTACGCCACCGAGGTCGCCGACGTCCGCACCGGCGAGGACCGGCTGACCCTCTACGCGCCCGTCAAGCACGTGCGCGGCCGCGGCGACATGCTCAACAGCCCGCTGCTGACCGTCGAGTGCTGGTCTCCCGCCGAGGGCGTGATCGGGGTGCGCGCGACCCACCACGCCGGTTCGGTGCAACGGGGTCCGGAGTTCGCGCTGCCCGGCTCCGCACCGGGCGGCGGCAAGGTGCGCCGGGACGGCGACGTGGTGGAACTGAGCTCCGGCGAACTGACGCTGCGGGTGGACACGGCCGGGCCCTGGCGGCTGGAGTTCACCGCCGGCGGCCGGGTGCTGACCACGGTCGGCGAGCGCGGTACCGGCTTCGTCACCGACGCGGACGGCCGCCACCACATGCTCGGGCAGCTCTCCCTCGGCGTCGGCGAACTGGTCTACGGACTGGGGGAGCGCTTCACCCCGTTCACCCGCAACGGCCAGGTCGTGGACGTCTGGCAGGCCGACGGCGGCACCAGCAGCGAACAGGCGTACAAGAACGTCCCGTTCCACCTGACCAACCGGGGCTACGGGGTGTTCGTCAACCACCCCGGCAAGGTCAGCTACGAGATCGGCTCCGAGGCCGTCGGCCAGGTGCAGTTCAGCGTCGAGGACCAGTCGATCGAGTACTTCGTCGTCCACGGCCCCACCCCCAAGGAGATCCTCGAGCGCTACACCGCCCTGACCGGCCGCCCCGCGCTGCCCCCGGCCTGGGCGCTGGGCCTGTGGCTGACCACCTCCTTCACCACCGACTACGACGAGGCCACCGTCAACCGCTTCGTCGGCGGCATGGCCGAACGCGGCATCCCGCTGAGCGTGTTCCACTTCGACTGCTTCTGGATGCGCGGGTACCAGTGGAGCGACTTCCGCTGGGACCAGGACACCTTCCCCGACCCGGCCGGCATGCTCGCCAGGCTCAAGGAACAGGGGCTGCGCGTCAGCCTGTGGATCAACCCGTACATCGCGCAGAAGTCGGAGCTGTTCGCCGAGGGCGTGCGCGAGGGCCACCTGGTGCGCCGCCCGGACGGCAGCGTCTGGCAGTGGGACCTCTGGCAGCCCGGCATGGCCCTGGTCGACTTCACGAACCCGGCCGCCCGCGACTGGTACACCGGCAAACTGCGCGCCCTGCTGGACGTCGGCGTGGACTGCTTCAAGACCGACTTCGGCGAGCGCATCCCCACCGACGTCCTCTGGCACGACGGCTCCGACCCCGAGCGGATGCACAACTACTACACCCACCTGTACAACCAGGCGGTGTTCGAGCTGCTCCGCGAGGTGCGCGGGGAGGGCGAGGCGCTGCTGTTCGCCCGCTCCGCCACCGCGGGCGGTCAGCAGTACCCGGTGCACTGGGGCGGCGACTGCGAATCGCACTTCAACGCCATGGCGGAGTCGCTGCGCGGCGGACTGTCGCTGGGCCTGTCCGGTTTCGGCTTCTGGAGCCACGACATCGGCGGCTTCGAGGGCACCCCGACCCCGGCGGTCTTCAAGCGCTGGGCGCAGTTCGGCCTGCTCTCCTCGCACAGCCGGCTGCACGGCAGCAAGTCCTACCGGGTGCCGTGGGAGTTCGGCGAGGAGGCCGTCGAGGTCACCCGCGAGTTCACCCTGCTCAAGCACCGGCTGGCGCCCTACCTCCAGCGCGCCGCCCAGCAGGCGCACGCCACCGGTGTCCCGGTGATGCGCGCGATGGTGCTGGAGTTCCCGGACGACCCGGCCGCGGCCGCGCTCGACCGGCAGTACCTGCTCGGCGACGACCTGCTCGTCGCCCCGGTGTTCACCGAGGACGGCACGGTCGAGTACTACGTGCCCGAGGGGATCTGGACCAACGTCCTGACCGGCGACCAGGTCACCGGCCCGCGGTGGACGCGCGAACAGCACGGCTTCCACACCCTGCCGCTGCTCGCCCGCCCCGACTCCGTCATCCCGCTCGGCGCGGACGACCAGCGCCCGGTCTCCGCCTGGGCCGAGGGTGTGGAACTGCGCGTCCACGCCTTCGCCGACGGCGCCGAGCGCACCGTCGTCGTCCCCCGCAGCGAGGGCGCCGGCGAGACGGCCCGCTTCCACGTGCGCCGCACCGGCGACCGCCTGCGGGTGACCACCGACAGCCCGTACCCCTGGCAGCTGCGGATCGGCGGCCCGGACGGCGCCCTGCACGTCAGCCCGGCCGGCACCCGCGAGGCCGAACTGCCCTACCCGGCCTGACCGCACCGAAGGCGGGGCTCCGGCTCGGAGCCCCGCCTTCGGCACCCGTGCCCGTTACTCAGGACCGCGCCACGTCGCGATCACCGCGGGTCGGGCGGGTCAGCGTTGCAGGGTGAGGAGGCCCGGCCGGTACGGCAGTTGCAGGTACGGGCTGCCGTCGCTCCTGGGGTCCCTGCCCTGGTAGAGGAACTGCAGGTGGCAGGCGTCGACGGTCATGGTCTGGTCGGGGTTGTCGCGGACGAGGTCGCCGTGGCTGATGTCGTTGGTCCAGGTGGCGCCGCTGTTGGCCTTGCCGGCGAAGGGGTTGCTCTCGGTGGCGGCCTGCGGAGTCCACGGACCGTCGAGGCCGGAGGCCGTGAACGAACGGAAGTAGCGCCCGTTCGTCCCCCTCGCCTCCACGAACATGAGGTACTGGTTCTGGCCCTGGACCTTGTAGACCTGCGGCGCCTCGAACAGGTTGGCCTCCGTGTCGCTCATGACCGTGGTGAAGGAGCCGAAGGTGCCCGGGAAGTTCCCGATCGGCATGCTCGCCCGGTAGATGCTGCCGTTGTCGCCGGCGAAGAACAGGTACATGTTCTGGTCGTCGGCGATCAGGGTCGGGTCGATCGGGCCGCCGGTCGGGAGGCTGCCGGTGAACAGGTTCTGTGGCGCGGACCAGCCGTTGGGGTTGGTGGGGTCGCTGGACGTGCGGTAGGTGAAGGACCAGGAGGTACCCCATCCCAGGGACGCCAGCACCCAGATGTTCCTGGGCGCGAAGTAGAACAGCTGGGGTGCCACCGCGGACTGGGGCAGGCCGGCCTGGGCGGTCGAGGCCATGTCCGACCAGTTCGTGAAGGGAGCGAACGCCATCGTCTTCCATGACGAGCCGTCAGAGGTGGTGGCGTAGACGAGGTGCTTGCCGTTGTACGTCGTGGTGGTGAAGTCCTTCAGCGCGACCCACCCGTTCGCGGGCTGCGCCAGCGGACCCGTCGACGTCCAGTGGTACGTCGACGGAAGAGCGCACGAGGTCGTGGAGAGGCCGGTCCACTTCTGGTTGGCGGCGCCGGTGCAGTTCCAGAGCTGCACGGCCGTGCCGTTGGCGGTCCCGCCGCCCGAGACGTCCAGGCACAGTCCGGACTCCACGCCGACGATCGTGCCGTCGGCGTTCACCCGCCACTGCTGGTTCGCGCCGCCGGTGCAGGCCCAGATCGCCACCCGGGTCCCGGCCGAGGTGGCGTGGCCCGGGACGTCCAGGCACTTGTCGCCGTACACGGTCAGCTGATTGTTGTCCGTCGACGTCCACTGCTGGTTGGCCCCGCCCCAGCAGTCGTAGATCTGGAGGTTCGTGCCGTCGGTCCGGGCGGCGCCCGGTACGTCGAGACACCGGCCGGAACCCGTGCCGCGCACGGCGCCGGTGGCGGCGGCCTGAGCCGGGCCGATGGTGAGCATCGCTGCCAGTGCGGCCAGGACGGCGACGGCGGAGGTGAGCACCGCGAACGGATGTGTGCGGTGGGGAGTTGATCTGTCCATGGGGGTCTCGTCATCCTTGAGCAAGCGGCTCGGGTGGTGGGGGAGGACGGGCGATTGTTAGCGCTAACAAATTGCTGCCGGAGGGAACCGGCGGGAGTGAGCGCTGATCCCCCGTTTATAGACCTGGATCCTCGACCGTGTCCAGGGATGTGCGAGCGCGGTGGGCACTCGCCGTCGGGTCCGGACGCCGGTCAGCGCCCGCGGCCGTGCCGGAATGCCGCCGGGGTGGTTCCGCACGCGTCCGTGAAGGCGCGGTAGAAACGGCTGACCGAGCCGAAGCCGGCGGCCGTGGCGACCTGGCTCGCGGGAAGGTCGGTGGTCACCAGCAATCGGCGTGCTTCGGCGAGCCGGTACAGCTTCACGTAGTCGCCGATCGTGGTGCGTACGACCTTGCGGAACTGGGCCATGGCGTAGGTCGGGTGGACGTTCGCCGCCGCTGCGACCTCGGCGACGGTGATGGGCTCGCGGAAGTGGTGCGCGATGTGGCGCGCCATGGCCACAGCCTGACGCAGGGCCGGATCGTCACCGGCGTAACCGTGTACCGGATCGCCGACCGTGGCGCGCGCCAGTCGTCGGACGCGTGCCTGTATCTCCAGCATCGCGATGTGGTGCAGCTCGTCGTCGCCGGCGGCCAGATCCGCGGCCCACTGGGTGAACTTCGCCGGGTCACTCGCGTCGGCACGGGCGGTGGGGGCGATCACCGGCACGCCCGAGAGCACCCGGGCGAGGAGCGACTGCGGCAGCCCCCAGGCCAGGAACCGGTCGAGGGGTACGTGCAGCCAGTGGACGCGCGTCGCCCGGCTCGCCACCAACTGGTGCGGGATGGCGGCCCAGAACATGACGAGGCCGCCTTCCGCGACTTCGAGGAGTTCGCCGCCGTAGAGGTAGATCATCGACCCGCCGTCGGCCACGAAGTTGATTTCCAGGTCGTCGTGCCGGTGTGCCGTCGGCATCGGCGTCGGGCGCCCGGACCAGCCTCGGAGGGACGACGGCTCGTCGACCAGGGTGCCCTGAGGATCCAGGAGTTTCTCAGTTCGAAACGGTGCAGACATCGCGGGAAACCGGGTCCTATCGTCATGGAGCAGTGGACCGCCGCCGCGTCCGGGCGGTCGGGACGACCAGAGGAGCCGACCCTTGTCCTACACCATGCGCGCGGGCGGCCTGGAACGGCACACGGCCGCGGAGATCCTCCGCATCGAGCCCTGGGGACCGGACTCCGTCCGGGTACGGGCGTCGTCCGGGACCATCGACCCTACTGCCCCCGGTGCGTTGGAGAGCCCCGCGCCCTGCCTGGACGCCAAGGTGTCCGTGTCGGACGACGGGCGCGCCGGCCTGGTCAACGGCCGCATCGCCGTGGAGGCGTCGGCGGACGGCCGGCTGACGTTCCGCCACGCCGCGTCGGGCCGCGAACTCCTCGCCGAGAAGAACCCGCGCCTGCATCCCGCCGGCCCCCGCGTCCACGCGGCGGGCGGCCGGACGGAGCAGCACTTCGAGGCGTACGACGGCGAACGGCTGCACGGCCTGGGGCAGCATCCGCACGGCCGCCTGGACCAGAAGGGCTGCGTGATCGACCTCGTCCAGAGCAACACCGTCGCCGCCGTCCCCTTCCTGCACTCCTCGCGCGGGTACGGACTGCTGTGGAACAACCCCGCCACCGGCCGCGCCGAACTGGGCGCCGACACCACCCGGTGGACCGCCGACGCCGGCGGGCGCATCGACTACTGGATCACCGCCGGCGACACCCCGGCCCGGATCCTCGACGCCTACACCAGGGCGACCGGCCGCCCGCCCCTCCTGCCCGAGTGGGCCTCCGGCTTCTGGCAGTCGAAGCTGCGCTACCGCACCCAGGACGAACTCCTGGCGGTGGCGCGGCAGTACAAGCAACGCGGACTGCCGCTGTCCGTCATCGTCTGCGACTTCTTCCACTGGCCGAGGATGGGCGACTGGCGCTTCGAGGAGAGCGAGTGGCCCGACCCCGCCGCCATGGTCAAGGAGCTGGACGATCTCGGGGTCAAGCTCGCCGTCTCGGTGTGGCCGACCGTCGAGCCCGGTAGCGACACCTACGACGAACTGCGTGCGAATGGACACCTCCTCCGGGACGCGCACGGCGGTCTGCTGACCTTCCCGTGGCCGTCCCGGTACGCCGGGGAGGCGTTGCTCCGCCCGATGGCGTACTACGACGCCACCCACCCCGGCGCCCGCGCCGCGCTCTGGCAGCGGCTGAACGACAACTACCGTTCGCTGGGCGTGACCTGCTTCTGGCTGGACGCCTGCGAACCCGACCTGCTGTCCCGGGAGACCGCCGGGCGAGCCGTCTACGCTGCCGGGCCGGCCGCCGAGGCCGCGAACCTCTACCCGCTGGAGCACGCCCGCGCCGTGGCCGACGGCCTGCGAGCCGACGGCGAGGACCGGCCGCTGTCGCTGATCCGCTCCGCCTGGGCGGGCAGCCAGGCCCACGGGGCCCTGCTCTGGTCCGGGGACATCCCCACCACCTTCGACTCCCTCGGACGCCAGATCAGGGCCGGGCTGAACGTCGCGATGAGCGGCATCCCCTGGTGGAACACCGACATCGGCGGCTTCTTCGGCGGCGACCCCGACGACCCGGCCTACCGCGAGCTGCTGATCCGGTGGTTCCAGTACGGCACCTTCAGCCCCGTCATGCGGCTGCACGGGGACCGCGCGCCCAACTTCCCCGCCTTCTCGGCTGACATGACCGGCGGCCCCAACGAGGTCTGGTCGTACGGGGATCAGGCGTACGGCATCCTGCGCACCCACCTGGCCCTGCGTGAACGCCTGCGCCCCTACCTGAGGATGCTCTCCGAGGACGCCCACCGCACCGGAGCCCCGCCGATGCGCCCGCTGTTCTTCGACTTCCCCGAGGACGAGCGCGCCTGGGACGTGGACGACCAGTTCCTCCTCGGCCCCGACGTGCTGGTGGCACCCGTGTACGAGGCCGGCGCCCGCTCCCGCCGGGTGTACCTGCCCGCCGGCGCCCGCTGGGTCGACCCGGTCACCGGGATCGTCCTGGACGGTGGGACGACGCTCGACGCGGACGCCCCGCTGGAACGCCTCCCGGTCCTCGCCCGGGAAGGGGCGGAGGTCGCGGGCCTGCTCCGCTGACCCGGGCCGGGGCCGGTCAGGCCGTGTCCTTCGGCCCACGCCCGGCGGCGACCGCCCGGCGTGGGCCGAAAGGCACGGGTCAGAACGCCTAGCTCCCGCCCATGCCGCCCTGGGCGGCGACCATGGTCAGGTTCAGCCCGTTCACCGCCCGGGCCAGGCCCGGGGTCCCGTCGGCGAGCCGGGCGGTGAGCGCGGCGATCCGCTCGCCGTGGGCATGGCGCTCGTGCCCCGGGAGCACCAGCCGCAGGTGTCCGTGGGCGGCCAGTGCCGCGAGGACCGCGTCGGCGTACGGCACCTGGGCGACCGGTGCGCCGCCGCGGACGGCCTCGGCCACCCGCGCCTGGAGGTCCAGCGCCTCGCGCGGATCGTCCACCGCCACCGTCCGGTGCGGCGCGACCGGGCCGTACGGGTCGCGGTCGGCCATGGTCACCACGCCGAGCACCGCGAGCCGCTCCTCGACGGCCTCCAAGGTGTCCTCGCGGCCGCGCCTGATCCACGCCTTCCAGGAGCGGGGCCGCTCGGCCACCTCCGCGAGCAGTGCGTCCAGGACCGGGTCGCCGGTGGCGGCGGCGGAGACGATCCGCACCCGGCCGGCCCCGTCCTCGTCGACGGCACCCCGGTGGGCGAGCTCGGCCAGGGCGGCGGCGCGCACCAGGAAGCCGGCCCGGGCACGGTCCTGGAGCGACTGCGCCCGGGTGTCGAAGGCCAGCAGGTAGGCGTCCAGATGGAGTCCTCGGCTCATGACCCCGACGATACGGCGCGCCGGGCCGACCGCCGTCGACCTGCGGGACGACCCGCCCTCCACCTGCGGGAGCACGGAGAAGGACGGCGCCCCTGTGCGTGGAGCCGGCGAGCCGGGTCGTGCCGTCCGCACGACCCGGCCGGGGCGCCGGTTCCGGTCAGCGGGCGCCGAGGAGGTGCTCCAGGGCGAGCTGGTCCAGCTGCTCGAAGGCCATGCCGCGCGCGGCGGCCGTGTCGACCTCGAACTCCTCGAAGGCGGAGCGGTCGGCCAGCAGCCCGGCCAGGCCGTCCTGGGCCGTGGGAACGGCGAGTTCGGGCAGCCGGGAGGCGGCGAGCGCGGCCTGCACCTCGGGGTCGGCCCGGAAGGCGCGGGAACGCTCCGCCAGCAGGAGGTAGTTGCGCATGCAGGCCGCCGCCGAGGCCCAGACGCCGTCGAAGTCCTCGGTGCGCGGCGGCTTGAAGTCGAAGTGCTTCGGGCCGTCGTAGCCGGCCGACTCCAGCAGGTCGACCAGCCAGAACGCCTGGCGCAGGTCGCCGGCGCCGAAGCGGAAGTCCTGGTCGTACTTGATGCCGGACTGGCCGTTGAGGTCGATGTGGAACAGCTTGCCGTGCCACAGGGCCTGGGCGATGCCGTGCGGGAAGTTGAGCCCGGCCATCTGCTCGTGGCCGACCTCGGGGTTGAGGCCGACGCGGTCGGGGCGCTCCAACTCGTTGATGAACGCCAGGGCGTGGCCGACCGTGGGCAGCAGGATGTCCCCGCGCGGCTCGTTGGGCTTGGGCTCGATCGCGAACCGCAGGTCGTAGCCCTGCTGCTCGACGTACTCGCCGAGCAGGTCGAAGGCTTCCTTCAGCCGGTCCAGCGCGGTGCGCACGTCCTTGGCCGCGCCGGACTCGGCGCCCTCGCGCCCGCCCCAGGCGACGTAGACCGAGGCGCCGAGTTCGGCGGCCAGGTCGATGTTGCGGATGGTCTTGCGCAGCGCGTAGCGCCGTACGTCGCGGTCGTTGGCGGTGAAGGCGCCGTCCTTGAAGACCGGGTGGGTGAAGAGGTTGGTGGTCGCCATCGGGACCTTCAGCCCGGCGGCGTCCAGCGCGGCGCGGAAGCGCTTGACGGTCGCCTCGCGGGTGGCGTCGTCCGCGCCGAAGGGGATCAGGTCGTCGTCGTGGAACGTCACGCCGTGGGCGCCGAGTCCGGCCAGGCGCTGCACGGTCTCGACCGGGTCGAGGGCGGGGCGGGTCGCGTCGCCGAAGGGGTCGCGGCCCTGCCAACCGACGGTCCACAGGCCGAAGGTGAACTTGTGCGCGGGGGTGGGGACGAGCGGGTCACTGGACATGGAGCGGCTCCCGATCAGTGCCAGGGGGTGTTTGTCAGGACTCTCAACAAATTAGTATGCCGGGACGTCGGAAGGAAACCCCCCGCACCGGAGGAACGCATGGCAGAGCAACGCGTCGTGATCGGCTTCGACAGCTCGACGCAGTCCACCAAGGCCCTCGCCGTCGACATCGACACCGGCACCGTCCTGGGCCAGGGGCGCGCCCCGCACACCGTCAGCACGGGCGCCGGCCGCGAGAGCGACCCCGAGCAGTGGTGGCGGGCACTCGGCGAGGCCGCGGCGGCGACGGGCTGGGCGGACCGCGCGGCCGCCGTCTCGGTCGCCGGCCAGCAGCACGGCCTGGTCACCCTCGACGCGACCGGTGCGCCGGTACGCCCGGCGCTGCTCTGGAACGACGTCCGCTCCGCGCCCCAGGCCGCCGCACTGTCGGCCGCGATCGGCGCGGCGGAACTCGCCCGCCGCACCGGCAGCGTGCCCACCGCCGCCTTCACCGCCCCCAAGTGGGCCTGGCTGCGCGCCCACGAGCCCGCAGCCGCCGAGCGGGCGGCCGCCGTACGGCTGCCCCACGACTTCCTCACCGAGCGCCTCACCGGGACGGCCGTCACCGACCGGGGCGACGCCTCGGGAACGGGCTGGTGGGGGCCGGACGGCTACGACCGGGACATCCTCGACCGGATCGGCCTCGACCCGGGCCTACTGCCGGAGGTCCTGGCCCCGGGCGCCCGGGCCGGCACCGTGCGCCCCGGAACGCCGCTGCGCGAGGGCACACCGGTGGCCACCGGCACCGGCGACAACATGGCCGCCGCCCTCGGCCTCGGCCTGCTCCCCGGCCAGCCGGTGCTCAGCCTCGGCACCTCCGGCACCGTCTACGCCGTGGGCCGGGCCAGGCCCGCCGACCCGACCGGCACCGTCGCGGGCTTCGCCGACGCCCTCGGCGACTGGCTGCCGCTCGCCTGCACGCTCAACTGCACCCTCGCCGTCGACCGCTTCGCCGCCCTCCTCGGACGGGACCGCGAGGAGGTCGAGGAGGGCGGCACCGCCGTCGTCCTGCCCTACCTGGACGGCGAACGCACCCCGGACCTCCCGGGCGCCTCCGGCCTCGTCCACGGGCTGCGCCACGACACCACCCCGGGCCAGCTGCTCCAGGCCGCCTACGACGGCGCCGCCCACGCCCTGCTCGCCGCCCTGGACGGGGTGCTGAGCGAGGGCGGCGCCGACCCGGCGGGCGAGGAGCCGCTGCTGCTGATCGGCGGCGGCGCCCGCGGCCGCGCCTGGCAGCGGACGGTGCTGCGGCTCTCCGGCCGGGCCGTCCAGGTGCCCGAGGCGCAGGAACTGGTTGCGCTCGGCGCGGCCGCCCAGGCCGCCGCACTGATCACCGGCGAGCGGGCCGACGAGGTGGCACGCCGCTGGCGGACGGCCCGGGGCCCGGTGCTGGAGCCGGTGAAGCGGGACGAGGACGCGCTGGCGCGGATCGGCGATACCCTGCGTCGGGCCGGGGCCTTGCAGGGCGCCCCGGCCGGGGACCGGTAGGAGGGACGGCGCGTGACAGCGGTCGGCAGGGCGGCGAGCAGGGGAGCGGAGCACGGGCCCGCCTCGCTGCAGGACATGCGGCGGCAGAACCTGGCGGTCGTCCTCTCCGCCGTCGCCGCGCACAGCCCGCTCTCCCGGGCGGACGTCTCCGGGCGCGTCGGACTGACCAGGGCGGCCGTCTCCTCACTCGTCGACGAGCTGATCGGCCGCGGAGCGGTGACCGAGGCCGCGGCCACCGCCAGCGGACGGGTCGGCCGGCCCGGCCGCGCCCTGACCGTGGCCGGCGAAGGCCCGGCGGGCCTCGGCCTGGAGATCGGCGTCACCCACCTCGGCGCCTGCGTGGCGGACCTGCGCGGCGAACCGCGGCTGTGGCGCCGGGTGGAACGGGCCAACGCGGGCAGGCCGGCCGAAACCGTCCTGGCGGAACTCGCCGCGCTGGCCGACGAGGCGCAGGCCGAGGCCGCCGCCCTCGGGCTGCGCGTCGCGGGCCGCGTCCTGGCCGTGCCCGGGGTGGTGCCCAACACGCCGCACGGACTGCTGGAGCGCGCGCCCAACCTCGGCTGGCACGGTGTCCGGCTCGCCGACCACTGGCCGGACCCGGACACCGTGCCCGACCCCGAGAACGAGGCCAACCTCGGGGCGCTGGCCGAGTACTGGAACGCCGGGAACCCGGAGGAGACCTTCGTGCACGTCTCCGCCGGGGCCGGGATCGGCGCCGCCCTGGTCATCGACGGGCGGCTGTTCCGGGGCGCCCGCGGCTTCGCCGGCGAACTCGGCCACATCCCCGTCCACCCGGACGGCCCCCGCTGTGCCTGCGGCGCCCGTGGCTGCCTGGAGCAGTACGCGGGCGAGGCGGCCGTGCTGCGCGAGGCCGGCCTCACGCAGCACGGCGCCGCTGCCACCGGCGACCCGGTCGCGCTGCTCGCCGAACGGGCGGCGGCCGGCCACCCGCCGACCCTGGCGGCGCTGGACCGCGCGGGCCGCGCCCTCGGCCTTGCCCTCACCTCCGCCGTCGACCTCATCGACCCGGACCGGCTCGTCCTCGGCGGCGCCTACGCCGAACTCGCCGGATGGCTGCTGCCGTCCGTCCGCGCCGAGCTGGCCGAGCGCGTCACTGTGCGGCCCTGGGCCGAGGAGGCGCTGCGCCCGGCCGCCCTGGGGCGGCGCGGGCCCCTGCTCGGCGCGGCGCTGACGACGGTCCGTCGCATCATGGCCGATCCGACGCTGCTGCCCGCCGGCTGACCAGGAGCCCGTGTCGCCGACCACATGTCCGGAGCACCCCCATGCCTCTCGATCCCTTCCTCGCCGACAAGATGCACCTCCTCGACGGCCTCGACAGGCCGGACGCCCACAGCGACCCGCAGTCCGCAGCGCGGCTGAGGGAGTACCTCCGCGATCCCGGCGAGTGGACCGCCCCGGACGTCTCCGTGGAGGACCGCACGGTGCCGGGCCCCCACGGGCGGATCCCGGTCCGGATCTACACCCCCGCCACCGAGCCCGGCCGGGCGCTGCTGTGGCTGCACGGAGGCGGTTTCACGGGCGGCGACCTCGACATGCCCGAAGCGCACCAGGTGTCCGCCGAACTCTCCGCCCGGGCCGGAGCGCTGGTGGTATCGGTCGACTACCGCCTGGCCGTGGACGGCACGCACTATCCGGTTCCCGTCGACGACGCCCACGCCGCCTGGCTCTGGCTCAACGAAACCCTGCGGCTGCGCTCCGGCCCGTCCGGCTCGTTCGGCCCGGTCGCTCTCGGCGGCGCGAGCGCGGGCGCCGCCATCGCCCTGTCCACGGCGATCCGGCTCCGCGACCTGGGGCAGTGGTGCCCGGACGCCCTGCTGCTCGCCTATCCCTTCGCACACTTCCCGAACCCGGCGCTGGACCCGGACACCCGGGCCGAGATGGAGCCGCTTCCGCCGCTCCTGCGGTTCACTCCCGAGGGGATCGAGTCCATGGTGAGGAACTACGTGGGGCGCCTGAGCGACCTACCCCCGTCGGCGATGCCCGGAGCGGCCAACCTCCGCGGCCTTCCCACGACCGGAATCGTCCTCGCCCAGTACGACGACCTGAGGCCCTCGGGCGAACTGCTCCAACGGCAGCTGAACGAGGTCGGAGTCGGCGTACGCTCCTACCTGGCCGCAGGCATGACGCACGGCCACCTCAACCGCAGCCCGTCCCTCAAGGAGGTCGACCGCTCCCTCGACTTCCTCGCCGCCGTACTCACCGCCTGACGGAACGGCAGCAGGAGGCACGGGGCGCGTGGGACTGCGCCATGTCGTGGAGGTGCGGAGAAACGGGTTGCGGTGCCCGGGCGGTGGGCCGAAGGATTGCGCCCTGTGACGACCGTAGAGAACAAACCGCCGTCGGATGCCGCCAGGCCGGTCGCGTTGGTGACCGGTGTCGGCCGCTCCGCCGGGATCGGCGCGGGTATCGCGCACCGACTGGCCGAGGCGGGCTGGGACCTCGCCTTCACGTACTGGACGCCGTACGACGCCCGAATGGCCTGGGGCGCTGAGGCCGGGGCCGCGGACGCCATCGCCGCAGCCCTCGCCGAACGGGGCGCCGCCACGGTGGGGGTGGAGGCCGATCTCGCCGACCCCGCAGCCCCGGAGCGGGTCTTCGAGGAGGCCGAGCGCCGCCTCGGCACCGTCAGCGCCCTGGTGATGTGCCACTGCGAGTCCGTCGACTCCGGCCTGCTCGACACCACGATCGAGAGCTTCGACCGCCACTTCGCGGTCAACGCGCGCGCGACCTGGCTGCTGGTCAGGGAGTTCGGCCGTCGCTTCCGCGGGACGCCGGGAACCGGCCGCGTCATCGCTCTCACCAGTGACCACACCGTCTTCAACCTGCCCTACGGGGCGAGCAAGGGCGCGCTCGACCGCATCACCCTGGCGGCCGCCCACGAACTCGCCCACCTCGGCATCACCGCCAACGTGATCAACCCGGGACCGGTGGACACCGGCTGGATGTCCGAGGAGATCCGCGGCCAGGTCCTGAGCGGAACCCCGGGCGGGCGACTGGGCAGGCCGCAGGACACCGCTCACCTCGTGGAGTTCCTCTGCTCGCCGCAGGGCGAGTGGATCAACGGGCAACTGCTGAAGAGCAACGGCGGCTTCGCCTCCTGACCGGCTGCCCGTGGGGCGTCAGTTGGGGGCGTCCTTGCACAGGGCGTTGTCGACGAGGGCCTGGTAGAGCCGGTCGGTCCGCTCGGGGTCGCTGCGGTCGTACTCGGTGACGGACAGGGCGAGTTGGCGGCTGCCGTCGGCCGTGCCCAGCAGGGCGGTCGAGTAGCCGGGCATGTCGCCGATGTGCCCCCAGGCGACGCCGCAGGAGAGCTGGTAGCGGGTCACTCCGAGGCCGTACTCGTCCTTGCTTCCGGGGACGTCGGCGGTGGTGGTCATCTCGGCGAGCTGGGCCGGGGCGAGCAGTCGGCCGCCGAACAGGGCCGCGTGGAAGCGGTTGAGGTCGGCGGTGGTGGAGACGGCGGCGCCGGCCGCGTCCGCGACCGTCGGGGAGATCCGGGTGATGTCGGCCGGGCCCTCGGGGAGCTGGACGTAGGCGTGCGCGTGCGGGCCGGGGATTCCGGTGGAGGTGGCGGGCAGGGTGGTGTGGCGCAGCCCGAGCGGCTGCAGGATCCGCTCGCGCACCTCCTCCCGCCAACTGCGGCCGGTGACCTGCTCGATGAGCATGCCGACGAGGACGTAGTTGGTGTTGGAGTAGTGGAAGCCCTGGCCGGGGGCGAAGTACGGCGGCATGGCGGTGCCCATGTCCACCAGCTTTCGCGGGCTGTAGCGGACCCACCGGCCGGCGGCGAGGTACGCCCGCTCGCCCGCGTCGTCCCGGGGGCGGATCCGGGGATCGTCGGAGTAGTCGTGCAGCCCGCTGGTGTGGTTGAGGAGTTGGCGCACGGTGATGCCGTCGCCTCCGGGTACGACGCCCGGCAGGTAGTGCTCGATCCGGTCGTCGAGCGCGATCCGCCCCTCGGCGACCAGCTGGAGGGTGGCGGTCGAGACGAGGATCTTGGTGACGCTGCCGGCCCTGAACCTCCCGTCGGCGCGCGCAGGGCGCCGCGTGACCAGGTCCTGGACACCGGCCGCTGCCCGCCAGCGGACCTGCCCGTGGTCGCGCACCTCCGCGAGCGCGGCCGTGCCGCCGCCCTGTTCGACCAGGGCCTTCAGCTCGGGCGGTGGGCCGAAGGTGCGCCCGGGTGGGGCGGGCGGAGCGGCCACGGCGGCGGGGGCGAGCGCGGTGACGGCGACGGCGGCGACGGCGGCCGAGGCGAGCCGTACACCGGGACGGCGGGAACGATCGACTGTCATATCGTCAGACTCGCAGCGAGGGAGGTCGGTTGGCATCGTCCTGCCGGTGTCCTCGCTTCTGCATCTTTCGGTGGACGATCGACCACCGGGGGAGGGGGCCCGAGGGCGCTCCGGACCCGTCAGGTGGCTGGGGCTGGGGCTGGGTCCGTGGCGTCGGCGGGCCGGGGCCGGGTGCGATGCGCCGTCACCGCAGGTCCCGGCCCGGACGGGTGGCGCGCACGAGCCAGAGCGTCGCGGCCAGGCACAGGGCGGAGACGGCGCCGAGCACCAGCGGGACGGAGCGCACGCCCAGCGAGTCGATGCCCGCGCCGAGGGCCGGCCCCGCGACGACACCGCCCACCATGGAGGCGGCGATCACCAGCGCGCCGGCCCGGCGGGCCCGCGGCGCGGCCCGGTGCAGCCAGGGCAGCCCGGTGGGGAAGATCGGCGCGATGAACAGCCCGACCCCCGCGTAGGCGTACGGGGCGATGCCCGGGACGGCCGCCAGCGCGAGACAGGCCGTCATCCCCGCGCAGGACACCGCGATGATCGACTCCGCGGAGTGGCGCAGCGCGATCGGGACCACCAGGAAGCGGCCGACGGTCATCATCAGCCAGTACCCGGAGGTCGCGGTGGCGGCGATCCCGGCGCCGTAGCCGACCGTCTCCAGATGGGTGGGCTCCCAGCCGCCGACCCCCGCCTCGACGCCGACGTGCAGGACGTACAGGGTGACGAACACGGCCAGCACCGAGCCCAGGCTGCGGCGCAGCGCGCTCCCGGCGGCCCCGCCCGTACCGCTGTGACCGGTCGGGCGCTCGCCCCGGTCGCGCACGTCGCCCCGGTCGCGCACGTCGCGCACGTCGCGCACGCCGCGCAGGCACAGCAGCAGCGGCAGGTTGGCCGCGGCGAAGGCGAGGAAGACCGCGGGATAGCGGTCGGCGCCGACCGCGCCCACGACGGCGGGCCCGAGGATCGCGCCGATGCCGAAGTGGGCGTTGAGGACGTTCAGCATCGCCGCCGAGCGATGGCCGAAGCCGGTGGCGAAGAGCTGGTTGAGGCCGTAGTCGATGCCGCCGAAGCCGAGGCCCGCGAGCAGCGCCGTGGCCAGGGCGAGCGGCCAGTTCGGTGCCAGGGCGAAGCCCGCCGCGCCCACCGCCATCAGCAGGTAGGACGCGCCGAGGATCACGCGGTTGCCGATGCGCCCCAGGAGCCGGTCGAAGAGGAGTACGCCGGCGACACCGCCGACGAAGTGGGCACTCAGGCCGAGGCCCGCGGCCGCGGGGGAGAGGTGGAAGGTGTCCCGGAACGCGGGGACGGCCGGCCCGTACAGCGCCTGGAGCGCTCCGATGAGCACGAATCCGGCGCAGGAGGCCACCACCGCCGCCGGACTGAACGTCCGTACGTCGGGGGCGGTCGGGATGGTCGGGGCGGTCGCGAGGGGTGGGGCGGTGGAGTGGTCGGTCACGTGATCTCCGGAGGATGGGCCACGGTCTCGTGGGGGCGTGATCATTCCCTGCCGCGCGGCCCGCGCCGCGTACCGGCGGGGGTGCCGCATGCCTGGGGATGTGAACGCTCCCACTCTTGCTCGGCGCGAGTCAAGGGTGTGCGAACTGACCGGCGGAGTAAGGCGGTTACGCCAGAGGTGAGCCGTGCGTCCGGTTCGGTCAGGTGCACCAGAACAGGAACGGCTTGCAGGTGGGCGTCGCCGTTGCCGTGGGCGCGGTCGGGCTGGGCGAGTGCCCGGTGGGCGGCGCCGTGGTGGGCTGCGGAGCGGCCGGCTCGGTCGAGGCGGCGCGCGACGGAGCGGCGGTCGTCCGCGACTCGCTGGGCCGGGCGGTGGTGGCCGACGGCTGCGGCGTGGTGCTTGCGCTGCGCGGTGCGGCACTCGCCGTGATGGGAGCGCGCACATTCGCCTGGGCGGACGGCGTGGCCGCCGAGGAGGACGCCGTCGTGTCCGCCGGGGGAGGGACCGCCGCGCCGTCGTCCTGGGCGAGGGCCACCACGGCGGTGGCCAGTCCGCCTGCCACCACACCGAGTGCGGCCAGGGCGAGCCGGGCGCCGCGCCGCCGGGTCGTTCGCCGCCTGGCCCTCCGGGGCGCGGAAGCCATGGCGGGCCGGTCCGCGACCGGGCGTTCCGGCTCCTGTCGCGGGAGTTCCTCCTGCGGCCGCCCGCAGCCCGGGCAGGAAAGCGCGCCGTTGAGGTGGCGTTGGCAGAGCGTGCAGTAACTCATTCGATCTTCCGTAGGCGCCCGTGTGTCGCACCGGGTCATCTGCGGAGCGTACGCAGATCCACCCCGCTCGCGACACCGGTCCGGGGCGAGGCTTCTGCGGAGATCACGTGTGGTTCACGTGATCTCCGCCGAGGAACGGGGCGGGGTCACTCCTGCGGGGCGGGCACCTGCGCCTGCGCCTCGACCACCAGGGCGTGGCCGGGGAGGTGGGCCAGGCCCGGGGCCGCCAGGCCGACCTGGGCGAGGTACCGGCCGGTCAGGGTGAGCGGGGTCGTCCGCCGGGCCCAGGCGGGCCAGGTGGGCTCGGGGGACGAGAGCTCGGGGCGCACCCGCAGGGTGTAGCGGGTTCCGGGCTCCAGCCCCGGGAGGCGCACGGGCGCGCCGTTCTCTGGGACGGAGGTCTCCAGCTGGACGTACGCGAAGAGGGCGTGGGCCCGGTCCCGCGAGACGACGCCGTGGACCCAGGCGGCCGGGTCGGGGTGGTCGGTGCGCACGACGTCGCCGCCGTGGAGCAGCGGCCGCAACTGCTTGTAGGCGTCGATCCACGCGGCGAGCGCGGCCAGGTCCTCCTGCGGCCAGCCGGAGATGTCGGACTCGATGCCGGCGTGACCGAACAGGGCGGTGGCGCAGCGGAAGGCGAGTGCGGTGTCGCGGCGGGTGATGTGGGCGGGGGAGGAGCCGACGTGGGAGCCGATCAGCTCGTAGGGCAGGAGCAGGCCGGTCCAGCGCTGGATGGCCTGGCGCTCGATCGGGTCGATGTTGTCCGATCCCCAGATCCGGTCCGTACGTTCGAGGATGCCGAGGTCGGCGCGGGCCCCGCCGGAGGAGCAGGACTCGATCTCCAGCCCGGGGTGGCGGCCGCGCAGTTCGTCCAGGAGCCGGTAGACCGCCGTCGTCTGGGCGTGCACGCCGGGGCGGCCGTCGTGGACGGCGTCGGCGAGGTCGCGGTTGTGGTCCCACTTGACGTAGTCGATGCCCACCTCCCCGACGAGGGTGCTGATCCGCTCCAGCAGGTAGGCGTAGGCGTCGGGGTTCGCGACGTCCAGGACGTGCTGGTTGCGCTGCTCGTACGGGAGGCGTTCGGGGTCGGCGAGGAACCAGTCGGGGTGGGCGCGCGCCAGGTCGGAGTCGGGGTTGACCATCTCGGGTTCGAACCAGAGGCCGAACTGCATGCCGAGGCCGTGGACGTGGTCGGCGAGCGGGCGCAGGCCGTCGGGCCACACCTTCTCGTCGACGTACCAGTCGCCGAGGCCGGCCCGGTCGTGGCGGCGGTGCAGGAACCAGCCGTCGTCCACGACGAACCGTTCCACGCCGACCTCCGCCGCGGTCCGCGCGAGGGCGTGCAGCCGTTCGGGGTCGTGGTCGAAGTAGACGGCCTCCCAGATGTTCAGGGTGACGGGCCGGGCGGTGGCCGGGTGCTGCGGCCGGGCCCGGAGCATGTCGTGGAATCCTCGGCTGATCCCGTCCAGGCCCGTGCCGGAGGCGGCGAAGTACACCCACGGGGTCCGGTAGGACTCGCCCTCCACCAGCCGGACCTCACCGGCGTCCAGCAGTTCGCCGCCGCCGAGGACCGTCGTCCCGTCGGCCAGCCGCTCCGCGTACTGGACGTGGTTGCCGCTCCAGGCGGGGTGCACGCCCCAGACCTCGCCGTGCCGGAAGCCGAAGCCCTCGGTGCCGGTGAGCAGGAGCCCGGCGTCGAAGCCGGTGCGGCCGCGGCGGTTCTCCCTCGACCAGACGCCGTGCCGCAGCGGGGCGCGCTGCGGGGAGCGCTCACGGGCCCAGCGGCCGGTGAAGTCCAGCAGTTCCGCGGCGTGGGCGGGTACCGGCAGCACGCACGCCAGCACCTCCAGGGTGTAGGGGTCCGGCGCCGTGTTGGTCAGGGTGTGGCGCAGCCGCACCACGCCCTGTTCCGTCATCTGGAGTTCGGTGTCCAGGGCGAGCCCCGCGCCGGGGTCCAGCGCCCGCACCTGGACGGTGCCGCCCCGGCCGTCCTGGGCGCGTACGGCGACCGGTTCGGCGAGTCCGAAGCGCGGGGGGCGGACCCGGCCGTCGCGGTGCCCGGCCAGGGCCGGGCGGCCGAACCAACCCCAGCCCCGCCCCTGGGAGGGCATCAGGCTCCCGGCCTGGTGGCGCGAGGTCCGGCCCATGGCGTCGAGCACCTGCTCGGCGTCACCGGAGCGGAAGCCGGGGTCGACGCCCCAGTGCAGGACCCGGGGCAACTCGGGTCCGGTGACGTCGAGCGCGAGGGCCGCATCACCGGCCGACAGCACGACGAGGTTCGCCTCAGTCATTTCGTCCTCAGTTCAGGGGGTGGTCCTGGACCGCTGGTTGTGGGAGCTGTGTGAGCGTTAACAAGCACTTCAGGCCGACGCGTTCGCCCGGTACGGACCCCGCGATCGGCGGGCCGATCCTGGGCCCCCGCCGACAGCGTGCACCCCTAGAGATAGCACGTTCGCCCTTCCACGGACATCCCATGTCCAGAACCCAGACGCGCGGGTCACGGCGTCGAGCCAGGGCGCACGGATCGGCTCAACAGGCGCTGTCACGAGCAGGATTGAGGAACCGGCAGCAGACCACCGCGGTCCATGGACATCCGATGTCCATGGACCGCAGGACTGCGCTCAGGCGCAGCCGGCGCCGTTCAGGGTGAAGCCGGCCGGCGTCGGGTTGGCGGCGGAGTACGTCGCCTGGAAGCCGAAGCTCGCACTCCTTCCGGGCGCCAGCATGCCGTTCCAGCCGGAGTCCCGCGCGGTGACGGTGCTGCCCGACTGGGCCACCGCCGCGTTCCACGCGTTCGAGATCCGCTGGTCACCGGCGAAGCTCCAGCCGAGCGACCAGCCGGGGACGGTGGAGGTGCCGGTGTTGGTCACGGTCACCGTCGCCGTGAACCCGTTGTTCCAGGCGTTGTCGACCTTGTACGCCACCGAGCAGGACGCCGTGGGCGGCACCGGCACCGGCACCGACGGCCGCTCGGCGGCGAAGGCCGCGAGCCACGCCAGGGAGGCGTTCCAGTTGATCGCCACCTCGTTGGTCGAGTACGAGCCGATGTCGTCCACGTAGCACGCCGCCGGTGCGCAGCCGGGCAGCTGCGCCTTCGCCACCGGGTCCTCCAGTCCCTTGTTCGGCCCGCCCGCCAGGGAGCCCGCCGGCGGGTGCGGCAGCGAGGGATCGTTCTGGTGCGCCCAGAACCGGTGGTGCTGGTTCTCGGAGGCACGTGGGCCGTAGCCGGTGACGTACGAGTGGTCCAGGGCGTTGCGGCCCAGCAGGTAGTCCAGCGACTCCAGGGCTCCCGTGCGGTAGCGCTGTCGGCCGGTCAGCTCGTACGCGACGGCCATCGTCGTCGCGTTGTTGAGGACCGAGCTGTTGGAGCCCCACACGTAGCCGTCGGCGGGGATCGGCACCGCATAGCCCTGGCCCGCCATGGTGGTGAGGTAGCCGTCGGCCGCGGAGGTCAGCAGGCCGCGCAGCCGGGCGAGGTCGTCGGCGGGCAGGGCGACGCCGGGGACGGTGGCAAGGGTGATCCGTCCGAGCGTCGCGGTGCCGCCCCACCAGAACGCGCCGACGGCTCCGGTGTGGTGCGGGGAGGACGTCACGGCGTCCCGGTACTGCGACTCGCCGGTGGTGGCGAGGAGTTCGGCCGCCGCCCAGTAGAACTCGTCGGAGACGTCGGCGTCCTCGTACGCGCCACCGCCGGTGTTGTCGGTCGCCGGGGCGAGCACGGCCGGATTGGCCTTGGCCGCCGCCCAGGCACGGCGCGCCGAGTCCAGGCAGCGGGACGCGAAGGCGGTGTCGTACGGGGCGTACACCCGAGCGCACTGAGCGGCGGTGGCGGCCAGGTTCAGCGTGGCCGCGGTCGAAGGCTTGTGCAACTCGCGTCGCTCGGGGTCGAGTTCGGGACGGGTCGGCAGGGCGGTCCACTGGGCGTCGTGAACCTTGTGAAAGGCCATCCCGGCCATCGGCCTGTCGGCCGGGACCTGCATCCGCATCAGGAACTCCAGCTCCCAGCGGGCCTCGTCCAGTACGTCCGGCACGCCGTTGCCGCGCTCCGGGACCCGCAGCGTCGAATCGCCCAGCGCCGCGTCCCCGCCCGAACGGCGGGCCCGCTCGAAGGAGTTGACCAGTTGCCAGGTCGCGATCCCGCCGTTGACCACGTACTTGCCCTGGTCGCCGGCGTCGTACCAGCCGCCGCGGACGTCCATGGTGTAGTCGCAGACCCCGGCCTGGCAGGGCACGCTCGTGTCGCCCCTGTTCGGCGCGACGCCCAGATGGCCGGCCGGGCGGGCGTACGCGCTGCCTGCCAGGGCGGCGTCGATCGCGATGCCGCTGCGCTGCTGGTAGAAGAACGACATGCTGTCGGCGCGGAGGCCGTCGTACAGAGCTGCCGAGATGTCGAACGGGTGGCTGGCCCGGTCGCCGACGACCAGGGTGAAACCGGTGCCGGTGCCGGTGTACGCGCCGAAGTCCACCAGGTGCGTGGACTGGCCGGATGCCTGGTCGGCGCCGTACGGGACGGTGGTGCCCGAGGCGACCTGTGCGCCGGAGGCGTCGCGCAGGTGCCAGGCGAGCGGGGCGGTGGCGGAGCTGACCACGGTGGCCCGCTTGGGGCCGTCGGGGAGGTAGCCGAGTTGGTTGACCCGGACGGGGAAGTCGGCGGCAGCGGCGACCGGTGCGGCTGCGGCGACCGGTGCGGCCGCGTTGGCGGGGCCCGCCGTGAACGCGGCCGAGGTGGTAGCGCCCGCGGCCAGGGCGAGACCGGTCAGTAACGCGGCGACGCGCCGCGGCCGGGCGCGGCGCGAGGTGACAGAAGGCACGGGGGAGTCTTCCTTCGGGGGGAGTGGGCAGGAGCTGGGCGTCCAGGGTGGGAGCGCTCCCATTTCCCCATCAAGCCAGCCCCCGGAGGGCGCGTCAAGATGCGCGGGCGGAACGGATTCCGCCTTCGGCCACCACCTGGCAGGGGTGTTCCCGACGGGCGGCGGAGTGACCACGGGTGGGCAGCGGGGTGGGATGGGGACGGCCGACCGCGACACGCGGCGGCGAACCGCCGGCCTGCGCCCGCCCGGGCCGTGCCCGGCATCTACTGAAGACCCACGGACACCCCATCGCCCAGCGGGGCGGCGGGGTGTCCATCCTGTTGTCGTCCGGAAGCGGAAGTTCCCTTGCTGATCCCTGTTCTGATCGTGATCACCGCGGTGGCGGCGGGCTGGTCGCTCGTCGCCGGACGGCTGGAGCGCCGGCACGTCCGCGCGCCGCTGGTGCTGGTGCTCGCGGGCGTGGTCACCGGCCTGTTCACGCACAGTGAGATCGCCGCTACCCTGAACTCCCAGATCGCCCAGCGCGTGGCGGAGATCATCCTCGCCGTCCTCCTCTTCGTGGACGCCACCGAACTGCGCGGGGGACGGCTGTTCGGCCGGGACCCCGGTGCGGCGGCCCGGGTGCTGCTGGTCGCCATGCCGCTGAGCCTCGGCGCGACGGTTCTGCTCGGCGGGCTGCTGCTGCCCGAACTGCCGGTCGCCGCGCTGCTGCTGATCGCCTGCATCGTCATCCCGACGGACTTCGCCCCGGCCGAGATCCTGGTCCGCGACCGGCGCATCCCGGCCCGGGTGCGCAGCGTGCTCAACGTGGAGAGCGGTTACAACGACGGCATCGTGTCGCCGCTCTTCCTGTTCGCGCTGGTCCTGGCCGGTTCGACGACCGAGAAGCGCACGCCGGGGGAGGCGCTGGCCACCACCGTGCCGTTCGCGCTCAAGGCGCTGGTGGCCGGCGCCCTGATCGGCGCCCTGCTCGCATGGCTGATGAACCTCGCCCAGCGCGCCGACTGGATGACCGCCCAGTCCGGGCGGATCACCGTGCTGGTCGTCCCGCTGCTGGTCTACACCTCGACCACCGCGATGCACGGCAACGGCTTCGTCGCCTCGTTCGTCGCCGGCGTCGCCTTCCGGTACGTCCGGCGGGCACCGCAGCGCCACGGCGCCGCCGAACCGGGCGGCTCGGAGTTCCAGCTGATCGAGGACACCAGCGCCCTGATGACCATGGTCATGTGGTTCTTCTTCGGCAACGCGGTGGTCTTCACGTTCGTCGTCGGCCCCGACTGGCAGGTGCTGCTGCTGTGCGCGGCGGCGCTCACCGTGCTGCGGATCGGGCCCGTCCTGCTGTCCCTCCTCGGCTCCCGGCTCGGCCGGCGCGAGCGGCTCATGGTCGCCGCGCTCGGGCCGCGCGGCACCACCTCGATCGTGTTCGGCCTGCTCGCCTTCAACGCCCTGCCGGACGGGACGGCCGCCAACAGCGCGCTCGACTCCATGGTCCTGGTCGTCCTCGGCAGCATCCTGCTGCACGGCGGCGGGTCGCTGGCCATCGCCCGCGCGCTGCGCGGTTCTCCCCGGTCCCGTCGGGAGCAGGCGCCGGCCGACGCACAGCGCGGCTGAGCGGGGGGACTACGGGCGGGCCGGGCCCGCCGACCGCCGCGAGCCGTCGTCCGCGAGCAGGCCCGCGCGCTGGGTGAGCAGCGCGGCCTGGACCCGCCCGCCCATCCGCAGCTTGGCCAGGATCGCGTTGACGTGGTCCTTCACCGTGCCGGTTCCCAGGTGGAGGCGTACGCCGATGTCGGCGTTGGACAGCCCCTCGGCGGTCAGGACCAGCACCTCCCGCTCGCGGTCGCTGAGCCGGTCGACCCGCGCGACCTGTGGGTCGGCCATGTCCGGCCCGCTCCCGGGGTGGCCGCGCAGCAGGCTCCGCGATGCCTTCGGCGACAGGACGACCCCGCCCGCAGCCAGGGTGCGCACCGGCGGGGCGAGTTGCTCGGGCTCGGTGTCCTTGAGCAGGAAACCGGCGGCACCGGAGTTCAGCGCCGTCAGGATGTACTCGTCCGTGTCGAAGGTGGTCAGCATCGCCACCACCGGATGCGTCCTCCGCGCCGTGCCGAACTCCTGCCGTACCGCCCCGTGATCCCGTGCCCGCCGACCCCGGCGCGCACGGGGGCACCGGCTGGAGGCGGCAGGGCGGCACTTCCCGCAAGAAGTCTTCGATAGTACGGTCGCGCGCAAAAGCCGAGACCCTCCGGAGGAATTCCGCATGTCGGCACGCTACTTCGAGGACTTCGCGACCGGCCGTGGCGGGCTCGCCCCGCGCGCGGTCCTGGACTCCGACGCTCCTGTGATCGATCTCAACGGGCAGTGGGCGTTCCGGTTCTCGCCGACGCTGCGCAGCGAACCGGACGGCTTCCAGGACCCGGAGTTCGACGACGGATCCTGGGGCGCCCTGCCCGTTCCCTCGCACTGGCAGCTGAACGGCCACGGCCGGCCGATCTACGTCAACATCGCCTACCCCATCCCCGTGGACCCGCCGTTCGTCCCGGACGAGAACGAGACCGGGGACTACCGCCGGGTCTTCGACCTGCCCGAGTCCTGGGACGGCGTGCCGGCCGTGGTGCGGTTCGAGGGCGTGGACTCCTGCGCCCGGGTCTGGCTGAACGGCACGGAGCTGGGGGTGACCTACGGCAGCCGCCTGCCGGTCGAGTTCGACGTGAGCGCCGCGTTGCGGCAGGGCCGCAACGTCCTGGCCGTGCGGGTGCACCAGTTCTCCGCCGGCACGTACCTGGAGGACCAGGACACCTGGCGCCTGTCGGGCATCTTCCGCGACGTCCGGTTGCTGGCCCGCCCGGTCGGCGGCCTCCGGGACGCCTTCGTCCGGGCCGACTACGACGCGGCCACCGGGGCGGGCGTCCTGCGGGTGAGCGCGGATGCGGACGCGCCCGTGAGGATCACCGTGCCCGCCCTCGGGATCGACGGAGAGCCGCTCGAGGGCGAGTTCCGGGTGCCGGAGGTACGGCCGTGGAGCGCGGAGGACCCGCACCTGTACGAGGCCGAGCTGTCCACCGCGACCGAACGCGTCCGGATCAGGTTCGGGTTCCGTACCGTCGCCGTCGACGAGGACGGAGTGCTCCGGGTCAACGGGCGGCGCGTCGTGCTGCGCGGGGTCAACCGGCACGAGTTCGACCCCGACCACGGCCGCGCCCTCTCCCCGGAGAGCATGCGCCGCGACGTGGAGCTGATGAAGCGGCACAACATCAACTCCGTCCGCACCTCCCACTACCCGCCGCACCCCGCCTTCCTCGACCTGTGCGACGAGCTCGGGTTGTACGTCGCGCTCGAATGCGACCTGGAGACCCACGGGTTCGAGTGGGCCGACCAGGAGCGCTGGCAGCGCAACCCCTGCGACGACCCCCGCTGGCTCGGCGCCTGCCTGGACCGCATCGAGCGCACGGTCGAGCGGGACAAGAACCGCCCGAGCATCATCCTCTGGTCGCTGGGCAACGAGGCCGGGGACGGCCGGAACCTGCGGGCGATGGCCGACTGGGTCCACCGGCGCGACCCCTCACGCCCGCTCCACTACGAGGGCGACCGGCTCGCCGAGTACACCGACGTGTTCGGCGAGATGTACCGCCCGCCCGCGGCCGTGGCGCGCATCGGCCGGGGGGAGCTGCTTCCGGGCGAGATGTCGTACCCCGCGCGGGCCGGCTCCGGGGACCCGGCGGACGACCCGCGCAACCGCAAGCCGTACCTGCTCACCGAGTTCGCCCACGCGATGGGCAACGGCCCGGGCGCCCTCGCCGAGTACGAGCGGCTGTGCGACGAGCACCCGCGGGTGCAGGGCGGCTGGGTGTGGGAGTGGATCGACCAGGGGCTTCGCATCCACGGCGCCGACGGGCGCGAATTCTTCGGCTACGGCGGCGACTTCGGCGAGGACCTGCACGACGGCAACTTCATCTGCGACGGCCTGGTCTTCCCCGACCGCGTCCCCTCTCCCGGGCTGCTGGAGTACGCCAAGGTCAACGAGCCCGTCCGCATCGGCCCCGGCCCGGAGCCCGGGACGCTGAGCGTGGAGAACCGCTACGAGGTGCTGGACCTGTCCCACCTGCGGTTCACCTGGTCGCTGGAGCGCGAGGGCACCGAGCTGGCCCGGGGCGACCTGCCGACGCCAGGGCTGGCCGCCGGGGAGCGCGGCCGGCTGCCGCTGCCCGCTCTCGACCTGCCTCCGGGGGAGGACGGGGCGGGCGAACTCTGGCTCACCGTACGGGCGGAGCTGGCCGAGGCCACCGCCTGGGCTCCTGAGGGCCACCTCGTCGCCTGGGGCCAGTTCCCGCGCTCCGCACCGGACCGAAGCCGTTCGGAGGGTCCGATTGTGAGCGCTCACAATTATGTGAGCGCTCACACCGAGGGCGGGCACATCCGGCTCGGCCCGGGCCGCTTCGACCCCGCGACCGGGCTCCTGCTCGGCCTCGGCGAACTTCCCCTCCAGGGGCCGAGGCTGAACCTGTGGCGCGCGCCCACCGACAACGACCGCGGCGGCTGGCCCCAGCCGGACGCCGCCTACTGGAAGGACCGCGGCCTGGACCGGCTGCGGCACCGCACGGTCTCCGTCACCCCCGGCGCCGACGGCCTGACCGTCGTGGTCCGCAGCGCCGCCGCCGCCGTCAGCTGCGGCTACCTGACGACGTACCGCTGGACCAGCGACGGGACGAGCCTGCGGCTGCGCGTGCGCACCGAGCCGGTCGGCGACTGGCCCGAGCGGCGGGACGACTCCGCCGAGAGCCTGGTGGACGCCGCCCTGCCGCCCGGGGAGTTCCGGGAACTGGTACGCCGCGGCGCATCGCGGTCCCTGGCCAGGATCGGCCTCGACTGGCAGTTGCCCTCCGACCGGTCGCTTCTCGTCGAGTGGTTCGGCGCGGGGCCGGGCGAGGCGTACCCCGACTCGCGGCACGCGACCCGGGTGGGGCGCTTCCGTGCCACGGTCGACCAGTTGCAGACGCCCTATGTGCGACCGCAGGAGAACGGCAACCGGGCGGACGTGCGGTGGGCCGAGATCAGCGGCGGGGCGGCAGGGGGTGCCGAGGGTGTCCGCATCCAGGGCGGGGAGCTCTTCCACCTCTCCGCCCGCCGCTGGACCGACCGGCAGCTCGCCGAGGCCCGGCACCGGACGGAGCTGACCCCGGGGCCGGTGGTCCACCTGCACACTGACCACGCCCTCCACGGCCTGGGCAGCGCCGCGTGCGGCCCCGGCGTCCTGCCGGAACACCGGCTCGAACTCGGCACCGCCGAGTTCACCCTCGTCCTCACGCCGTTCCACCGGCCTTAGAGTCGCGTCGGGCAAGAGAAACCGCCGCGTGGCGGGGCTCCTCGGCTCCTCGGGTTCCGGCTGTGAGCGTCGGCCGGGTCGGCGGTCGCGGGCGATGACCGGGCTGGTCAAGTGTCTTGACGGAACGCCGATTCCGGTTCTACGCCGCCCCTCCCCGCGTGCGGCCGGCCGGGCACTCCGGCCGGCCGCACCTCGCGTGCGCGGGGCCCGGCGACCGACGTACCGACGCGCCGTCAACTCGGTGGAGCCGGGCACCGCAGGCATTTCCCGCCCGGCGGCGCCGACGCGCCCCACACTGGGCCTACTCCGCGTGTGCGGAGCCGACCGAGGGGAGTCGTCGATGCTCGAGCAGTCCACCACCGTCCAGGGCCCGCCCCGGGTGCACTCCCTGAAGGCCGGGTCCGTGGGCCTGGTCGGGGTCGTGTTCATGGCCCTGGCCAGCGCCGCGCCGATCACGGCGATGACCGGCAACCTGCCGGTGGTCATCGGCGGCGGTACGGGCCTGCACGCTCCGGCGGGCTTCGTGTTCGTCACCCTGGTGCTGACCGTCTTCACCGTCGGGTACGTGGCGATGGCCCGGCACATCACCACGGCCGGGGCCTTCTACGGCTTCGTCTCGTACGGCCTGGGCCGGGTGGCCGGCATGGCCTCGGGGCTGCTCGCAGTGCTCGCGTACGTGGTGTTCGAGGCGTCGGTGGTGGGGATCTTCGCGTACTTCGCCCAGCAGACCGCCCGGTCGCAGTTCGGGGTGCAGTGGCCGTGGGAGGTCTTCGCGCTGGCGATGCTGGCGGTCACGGCGCTCCTGTCGTACTTCGACCTGGAGGTGGCCGCCAAGGTCCTCGGGGTGTTCCTGGTCGGCGAGGTGCTGATGCTGCTGCTGTGGGGCGGCGCGGTGCTGGTGCACGGCGGCGGGGACGGGGGCCTGCGGGCGGGCGCGCTGAACCCGGCCGGGGCGTTCTCCGGGGTCAACGCGGGGGTCGGGCTGTTCGCCTGCTTCTGGTCGTGGATCGGCTTCGAGTCGACGGCGATGTACGGCGAGGAGTCCCGCAACCCCAAGCGGATCATCCCCCGGGCGACGCTGGCGGTGGTGGTCGGGCTGGGCGTGCTCTACACCTTCGTGGCCTGGATGGTGGTGGCCGGCAACGGCGCCGGGGCGGTCGACGTCGCGGCCGGGTCAAGCCCGCTCGACCTCTTCCTCGCCCCCGCGCGCCGACTCCTCGGCCCCTGGGCGGTGAGCACCTTCCAGTGGCTGATGTGCACCAGCGCCTTCGCCTGCGGGATGGCCTTCCACCAGTGCGCCTCCCGCTACCTGTATGCGCTCGGCCGCGAGGGCTTCCTGCTCCCGGCGCTCGGGCGCACCCACCCCCGGCACGGCTCGCCGTACGTCGCCTCCGGCGTCCAGAGCCTGATCGCGCTGGCCGTCGTCGGCGGGTTCCGCGCCGCCGGGCAGGACCCGTACGCGAGCCTGTACACGCTCACCGCGATCCTCGGCACGCTGGCGCTGCTGGTGGTGCAGACGCTCTGCTCCTTCGCGGTGATCGCCTACTTCCGCCGCCACCACCCCGAGACCCGGCACTGGTTCCGCACGTTCACCGCTCCGCTGCTCGGCGGGCTCGGCATGATCGCCGCCATCGTGCTGCTGGTGATGAACCTGGACACGGCGGCCGGTCCGGCCTCGAGGACGCTGTTCTTCCGGCTGATCCCGTGGATCGTCGGGGCCGTCCTCCTCGGCGGTGTCCTGTTCGCACTGTGGATGCGGGCCCGCAGCCCGCGCAGGTACGAGCTCATGGGACGGCTGGTGGTCGAGAACACCCGGGAGCGGGAGGGCTGAGCGACCACGGGCCGGCCGAAGGACTCGAACCCCTGCCGGGGAGAACCTCTGCCGGGGATCAGGCCGCGACGAGGTCCCGCTCGCGGTCCGGCGCCTCGACCTTGGGCTTCCTGTTCGGCAGCGAGAGCCGGAAGACCTTGCGCCACGCGGAGAACACCTGCTTGGGCAGCGGCCCGGTGACGTACTCCAGCTCGTACTTCTCGAACAGCGCGCGCACCTTCACCGCGACCTCGGCGTACCGGTTGCTCGGCAGGTCCGGGAACAGGTGGTGCTCGATCTGGTGCGACAGGTTGCCGGTCATGAAGTGCATGGCCCGGCTGCCGCTGATGTTCGCCGAGCCCATCATCTGGCGCAGGTACCACTGGCCGCGCGTCTCGCCGTCGATCGACCGGCGCTCGAAGACCCGGACGCCCTCGGGGAAGTGCCCGCACATGATCACCGAGTGGGTCCAGACGTTGCGGACCAGGTTGGCGGTGAACGTGGCGGCGAGCGTGGTGAGGAACGACGGGCCCGACAGCAGCGGGTGGATCACGTAGTCCTTGAGCACCTGCTTGCGAATCTTGCGGCCCACGGCCCTGGCCCGCGCGCGGAACTCCGGGGTCCTGCGGCGGTCCTTGCGCAGGTTCTTGCCGAGCTCCAGGTCGTACGCGGCGATGCCGTACTCGAAGAAGCAGGCGTTGACGAGGTTCCACAGCGGCTGGCCGAGGTGGAACGGGTACCACTTCTGGTCCTCGTCGACGCGCATGATGCCGTAGCCGAGGTCGTTGTCCTTGCCGATCACGTTGGTGTACGTGTGGTGCAGCTCGTTGTGCGAGTGCTTCCACTGCTCGGACGGCGAGACGTGGTCCCACTCCCAGGTGGTGGAGTGGATCTTCGGGTCCCGCATCCAGTCCCACTGGCCGTGCAGGACGTTGTGGCCGATCTCCATGTTGTCCATGATCTTCGCCACGGACAGGCCGGCGGTGCCGAGCAGCCACGCGGGCGGGAAGATCGAGAACAGCAGCACGCCCCTGCTGGCCAGCTCCAGCTTGCGCTGCGCCGAGATGACCTTGCGGATGTAGGCGGCGTCCTTCTCGCCGCGGTCGGCGATCACCTCGTCGCGGATCGCGTCCAGCTCGCGGCCGAGCTCCTCGATCTGCTCCGCGGTCAGGTGGGCGGTGGGGTCGATGGCGGTCAAAGGCGCTTCTACCGTTCGATGTCGCAGGGGCCCGCCGCGGCGGACACACAGGTCTGGATGAGGACGCCCGGCTCGGCCTCGGTGATCTCGCCGGTGCGCAGGTCGCGGACGGCGCCCGCCTTGAGAGGCGTGACGCAGCCGAAGCAGATGCCCATGCGGCACCCGGAGGGCATGAGCACGCCGGCCTCCTCGCCGACGTCCAGCAACGGCGTGGTGCCGTCCGCGTCGACGGTCCTGCCGGTGGTGCTGAACGTGACCTCGCCTCCGCTGTTGTCGCCGCCGCCGACGATGCGGGGGCGGAAGCGTTCGGTGTGCAGGCGCTCCGGGACGCCGTGCTCGGCCCAGTGCTCCTCGGCGGCGTCGAGCAGTCCCGCGGGCCCGCACGCCCAGGTCTCGCGCTCGGCCCAGTCGGGCACGAGTTCGCCGAGACGGGCGATGTCGAGCCTGCCGTCGGTGTCGGTGTGCACCTCGGTGAGGCGCAGCTTCGTGTCCGCGACCAGGCCGTGCAGGTCGTCGCGGAAGATCACGTCCTGCGGCTGCGGTGCGCTGTGGACCATGACGGCGTCATCGAGCCCGGTGTCGCGCAGCATGCCCATGACGGGCGTGATGCCGCTGCCGGCCGTCAGGTAGAGCACCTTGGCGGGCATGGCGCGCGGCAGGACGAAGTCACCCGTCGCCTGGTCGAGCTGGATCATCGTGCCCGGTGTCGCCCCGCGGACCAGGTGGTTGCTGACCTTGCCGTCCGGGATCGCCTTCACGGTGATCGTGATGCGGCCGTCCCGGCGGTTCGTCGGTGAGGTGATGGAGTAGGCACGCCACAGGCGCACCCCGTCGACGTCGACCCCGATCCGCACGTACTGACCGGCCGTGTGGCCGCGCCAGCCCCGCCCCGGCCTGATCACGACGGTCGCGGCGTCACCCGTCTCGGGGTGCACGGCCTCGATGCGCCCACGCAGGTCGGCGCCCGCACGCAGCGGGCTGACCAGGTCGAGGTAGTCCGACGGCAGCAGCGGCGTCGTGACCATCTCCAGCAGCTTCCATGCCCTGCTGCGGAGGGCTGCACTCGTCATGACTCCAGCTTGCTGCGCCTCCGGGCGTAAAGTCCTGACCGTAGGACGTAAATCTGGTCGGCCGAATTGTTCGTAGGGAACAGGAACGTGAGCCATGCAATCCGGAGGGCCAGCGAACTGGTCCTGGACGAGACGACGGTCGCCGCGCTCCGGGCGGCGCTGGCGGCCACCGCCGACGAGGTCGTCGAGGCGATCATCGACGAGGTCCCTCCCTACGCCAACGCCCTGTCGGGCCGCATGGGCTCCACCATCCGCCGGGCCGTCCGCACCGCCCTGGGGCACTACCTGGACCTCGCGAGCGGGAACGCCACGGGTGGCGACGCCGGTGACGCGGCCTACGAGCTGGGCCGCGGCGAGGTGCGCGACGGCCGTTCGATGGACGCCCTGCTCAGCGCCTACCGCGTCGGCGCCCGCGTGGCCTGGCGATGCCTGGCAGCGGGTGCCGTACCCGCGGGTCTGCCCGCCGCCGAGGTCGCCAAGTTCGCCGAGCTGACCTTCGCCTACATCGACGAGCTCTCCGCCGCGAGCGCCGCGGGCCATGCCGACGAACTGGCCGCCCGGGGCAGGGCCCAGGAGCGCCACCTGGAACACCTGGCCCGCGACCTCCTCGCCGGTGCGAGTCCGGACGTGCTGCTGGCCTCCGTGCAACGGGCCGGGTGGCAGCCCCCGGGTTCGCTGACCGCGGTCCTGCTGCCCGCTGACCAGGCCCGGCCCGCCTACCGCGCGCTCGACCCGGGCACTCTCGTTCTCGACGACCTGCCGGACGCCACCGGTGTGCTGCTCGTCCCCGACGCCGACCGGTCGCACCTCCTGCGGCAGCTGACCGACCGCACCGCCGTGGTCGGCCCGGCCCGGCCGTGGACCCGTGCGTCCGCCTCGTACGCGCGGGCCGTCCGCGCGCGCTCCCTCTCCTCCGACATCCGCGACACCGAGGACCACCTGCCCGAGCTGGTGCTGAGCGCCGACGCGGACGCGTTCGCGGACCTGCGTGCCCGAGCCCTCGCACCGTTGCTGGCCCTGCCCGCCGCGACCGCGCGGCGGCTGGAGGAGACGTTGCGGGCGTGGCTGCTGCACCAGGGCAGGCGGGACGAGGTGGCGGCGGCGCTGTTCGTCCATCCCCAGACCGTCCGGTACCGGATGGCACAGCTGCGGGAGCTGTTCCCGGATCTCGCCTCGCCGCACCGGGTTCTCGAACTGACGCTGGCGGTCGGTGTCCGGGCCGGCTGACGGCTTCCCCGGCGCTCGCCCGGAACTCGCCCGGAACTCGCCCGGCGCTTCGCTCGGCACCCGCCCGGCGCTTCACCCGGAATCCGTTTCGGTGATGGAGTGACAAGACATAATGACGGCACGTCAGTTCACACCAGCGGTGAGCTGCGACCGAGGGGGAGGAACGGGCGTGCCGGAGTACCGCATACGCGTGGACGGCGAGTCGTCGGGCCGGGACCTGCGCCGGCTCGCGCCGGAAGGCGAGTAACCGGCGGATGCCGCTGCCTCGTCCGGAAGCCTCCCGGGTGGTGCTGGCCGGGGTCGCCTACTACGACCACCTGCCGCCCCTGCCGGCGGTCCGGAACAACCTCGCGGGCCTGGCCGGCTTCTTCACCTCGCGGTTCGGCTGGGGCCTGCCCCCGTCGCACTGCACGGTCGTCACCGACCCCCGCCACACCTTCGACCTCATCGACCCCGTCCGGCGGGCCGCCGCCGAGGCCACCGACACCCTGCTCGTCTACTACGGCGGCCACGGCCACCTCGACGAGGAGCTCCGGTACTCGATCTCGCTCGCCGGCTCCCGGCAGAACGAGCCGTGGACCTGCATGCCGTACACCTGGCTGCGGTCCGCGCTCACCCAGACCCGGGCGGAGCGCCGGGTCGTCATCCTCGACAGCTGCTTCAGCGGGCAGGCCCACGGGCTGATGGCCGACGAGGCCGACGCGCTGCGCGCCCAGGTGGCGACGGCGGGAGCGGTGGTCATCAGCTCCGCCCGCCACGACCTGCCCGCGCTCGCCCCGGTCGGCGAGCCGTACACGGCGTTCACGGGTGAGCTGCTGCGGGTGCTCGTCCACGGCATCGCGGGCGGGCAGGCCGAGATCACCGTCGACACCGCGTACTCCCAGGTCAAGGCAGCCCTGGCCGAGAAGGGCCGGCCGACCCCGGACCGTACGGGCACCGACACCTCGGGCGCCCTGGTCATCGCCCGTAACCCGGCGTTCCGGCCCAGCGCGCCCGAGGCCGCGCCGCGCCCCGCCCCGGGCGCGCACCTGCGGGCGCTGGCGGAGCGTCGGCTCCAGCGGCCCGTGGGCGGCTGGAGCTACGCGGGGCAGAGGACGACCGGCGTGCACCAGGCGCCGGAGGCGACCGGGAAGCGCTACGAGACCGTCTCGCTGATCGGCCAGGGCGGCATGGGCGAGGTCAAGCTGGCCTTCGACCGCTTCCTGAGCCGGATGGTCGCGGTGAAGATGATCAAACCGCGCGGGGACGAGGAACCGTTCGAGCAGCGGTTCTTCTGGACGGAGGCCCGGGCGGTCGCGGCGCTCAACCACCCGAACGTGGCCGCGATCTACGACGTGGGGGAAGGCGAGGCCGGGCGGTTCATCGTCATGGAGTACGTCTCCGGGGCGCCGCTCTCGGACCTGGCCGGGGACGGGAAGCTGTCGCCGGACGAAGCGGCGGAGGCCGTCCACGACGTGCTGGCGGGGCTCGACGCCGCCCACCGGGCCGGGGTGATCCACTGCGACATCAAGCCCCACAACCTCATGCTGACGCCGGACGGCACGGTCAAGATCCTCGACTTCGGGATCTCCCACTTCCAGGGGGAGATCTCCCTCTACGAGGAGGGGACGGTGGTGGGCACCCCCGCCTACATGCCGCCCGAGATCTACGCCGGTGCGGAGCCCACCGCGGCCACCGACATCTACCAGGCCGGGGTCACGTTCTACGAACTGTGCACCGGGGAGAAGCCGTTCACGGGAACGACCGTCTACGAGGTCTTCGCCCGAGTCCTGGAGGGGACCGTCGTCCCGCCGAGCGAACTCACCCCGGAGCTGCCCGCCGCGTACGAGGCGGTGATCCTGAGGGCCCTGGAACGCGAACCGCAGGACCGGTACGAGAGCGCCGCCGAGATGCGCGCGGCCATCGCGGCCGCGCTGTACGGGACGGGCTGAGGCGGCACGGGTGATCCTGGCGGCCCCGGCCGCTTGGTCATGACCGTTGTGAGAACGGGCCCGTGGTGACGAAGCGGTGGAGCTGCCGCGCGAAGCTGCGGGCCTCCTCGGGCGGCCAGGAGGCCAGGGACTCCTCGATGTGCGAGGCGAGCCGACGGCGGGTGGTGTCGACCACCCGCCGTCCGTCGTCGGTGAGGGCGAGGAGGGTGGCGCGGCGGTCGTGCGGGTCGGGCTCGCGGCGCAGCAGTCCGGCCTCCTCCAGGCGGGTGGCCCGGCGGGTCACGCCCGAGCGGTCGAGGCCGATCTCGCCCGCGAGGTCGGCCGCGCTGCGCGGGCCGGTGCGGTCGAGGCCGCTGAGGACGGGGTAGGTGGTCTCGTCCACGGCCTCGCCGAGGCCCTCGGTGAGGCGGCTGTAGAGCTGGGCCCGGGTGCCGCGCTTGAGCAGCGTTCCGAGTGCGTCGGCGATCTCGTGTCCTACGTCTTCCGGCATGGCCCCAAGTTTAGCGTGCGCAGCGCACGCAGTTTGTCGTATGCTGCAGATGCGTGCTCGACGCACGCATTTCTCGCCCTTCGTGTGACCTTTGCGACCATTGGGAGACCTCTCATGACCGACATCGCCACCGCCCTCACCGACCTGCTCCTCACCCCCGGCCTCGCCCTGGACGAGGCCCTCGACCGCCACTTCGCCCCCGACTACCGCCAGCGCACCGACGGCAGCTGGGCCGACCGCGCGGAGTTCGCCGCCCACATCGCCCACCTGCGCGAGATCGTCGCCGGAGGCGAGGTCCAGGTCCTGGAGGAACTCGCCCAGGGCGACCTCTACGCGGACCGCCACATCGTCGACGTCCGCAAGACCGACGGCTCCTCCGTCCGCATGGAGGTCTACGTCTTCGCCGAACTCGCCGCCGACGGCCGCTTCCGCCGCATCGAGGAGACCACCCTGCTGCTGCAGGGCGCCGACACCGACCGGGACCTCGGCAGCGCACGTTGACCTGCGGAACCGCCTGAGCGCGTGCTGCGTCCCGTCGGAAAAGGGGTCAAGATCCACGGGGGACGGTAGGTGCCGTTGATGAACGCAGCAGAGCCGACGGAAGCGCGGATCGAGGACGCGGGCAACGTACTGGTCGCGCCCTCCGGGGTGATCGGGGACTTCTTCGGGTCCCGGATCACCCCGGAGGAACTCGCCGCAGGCGCGCCCGACCTCGCGGGGAAGACCGTCTACCTGTGCGGCGACATCTCCGGAACCGGCCAACTGCACGGCGCCACCCGGGTGTTCGTCATCCGCGAACTGTCGGAGGGCTACGGCGGGAAACCGTGGACGGTGATCGGCCTCGGCCGGGTGCCCCTTCGCGTCCACGGCGTCGGCGTGTACTACCGCCGCTTCTTCGACCCGGGCGACGACCACTTCGCGCGCATCCGCGCCGAGCACGAGTTCCAGTCCCTGACGGAATCCACCAAACCCGGCACCGCCCACCGCAGCGGCATCTACCTCACGCCCGTCACGCGGGACGGCGACGACCTGCACTTCCGCCTGCTCCGCTGCTCCACCAACCTGTCCGGGCCGACCGAGGGCTTCGGCCCGACCGACACCGACATCGTCGGCGACCTGAACCGCGAGGCCGACGCCCTCTTCCGGGGCCACGCGCCCCTGAACCACGTCCTCGCGCAGACCTACCACAACACCCCGGCCACGGCCGAGCGCAAGCAGTCCAAGGCCAGGATCTCCTCCCACGCCGACAAGACCAAGGACATGCCCGGCAACGGCATCATGGCCTTCTGCACCTTCTACGACGGGCTCGACCGGCTCCAGCCCCTGGCCGAGGACGACTTCGACCTGGGCGTGAAGGGCGTCAGCGGCCTCACCCGGCTGCAGTTCCGCCTCAAGGACTCGGCGGCTCGGGACGCTTCGCTGCCCCCGCAGTTCACGGTGACGCTCCACCCCGGCTCCGTCTTCTTCATGCCGCTCTCCACCAACCGCCTCTACACCCACGAGATCCGGCCCTCGGCCCTGGACGCCGCGCTGCTCCCCACCCGGCTGGGGTACGTGGTGCGCTGCTCGAAGGCCGAAGCCGTCCACAAGGACGGGCTCACCTACCTCAAGTCGGCCGATGGCCTGGTGGAGTTGGAGCCGCCCACCGAGGCCGGCATGGAGGAGCTGCGCAGGCTGTACGCGGAGGAGAACCGGTCCGCGTCCGTCATCGACTACGGCGACGAACTGCTCTTCAGCATGAACACGGGAGACTACGGTGCACCCCGGATCTAGCGTCGCCACCTTCGCCCTGCCGACCGACCCGGACCTCTTCGCGGAACTGTCCGAGTCCGTCCGCTGGGAGGACACGGGCAAGGGCCGCCGAGGCGCCGTCCTCACGAGAGTCGACGGGACGGGCGGCGTGCCCCTCGTCCGCACCACCACGCGCTACGCCACCCCGGCGCAGCGCTTCGCGGCCGTGCACGAGCGGCTGGCGCAGCGGATCCGGCAGCACGCCTCGCTCCCGCACGCCTTCAACAACGCCCTCATCGAGACCTACACCAACACCTACCGGACGATGGGCGCCCACTCCGACCAGGCCCTCGACCTCGCCGACGACTCCTCCATCGCCGTCTTCTCCTGCTACCGCCACCCCGAAGCGGGCCCGCCCCGGAAGCTGATCTTCGAACCGAAGGAGCCCGACGGCGGCGAACCGTTCGAGATCCCCCTCACCCACCACGGCGTCGTCGTGTTCTCCACCGCCACGAACCGGCGGCTCAGGCACCGGATCGTCCTGGACACGCCCGCCACGGACAACCAGTGGCTGGGCGTCACCTATCGCACGTCCAAGACCCTCCTCCACTTCCACGACGGACACCCGCACCTCCCGAACGGCGCCCGCCTCACCCCGGCCGACGACGACCAGCAGCGCGAGTTCTACGCCCTGCGCCGCCGCGAGAACACCGAAACCGACTTCAGCTACCCGCCGCTGACCTGCACCGTCAGCGCGAGCGACCTGACGCCGCCGGTCTGACCTGCGTCGGAGGAGGAAGACTCCGACCGTGGTTGCGAGGAGCAGGACGGTGACGACGGGCCGGTAGAGCAGTCGGGCGGCCATGTTGCCGTTCCAGTCGAGGAAGGCGAAGCGGCGGGTGGAGGTGTACTTCGCATCCGCGTGACGACACTGTCCTCCTCGCACGTCGGCATGGCTCCGGTCAGCCCCGGCCTTGAGACCGTCGAAATCGCTCTCGGCTCATGGCCCACCGTGCAAGCATCAGGAGACCAGGCGAGCAGGAGCAGAAGGAGTGGCGATGACAGTAACTCAGTGGGAATACAGGGTGGTTAGCATCGGACGTGACATGCAGAGCGCTGTCGTCAACCTCAATATCCTGGGCAGGCAAGGTTGGGAGGCGGTCGGCTTCAGCAGCGCTTCATCGACTGCTCGCGCGGGCAGCGAGACCTTCAACCGCGACCTGTTGTTGAAGCGCCCCTTGCAGTGAACGATGAGGCGGGCCCCGCTGGTGCCGAGCCCTCGAGAGGGCTCGGCACCAGCTGCCAGGCGAGCGTCACCCTGAACGGTCACCCCCGTTACTACCAGCAGCGGAGGCCGGCTGACCTGTACCCAGGACGAGCCGAACCCCGTTGATGATCTGACTGAGAAGCTTCCTGACCGACGCCTGCCGGGCGTCACTCAGGAAGACGTAACAGACCCAGGAAGGAGCGGACAGGACCACCACCGCCAGGAGGAGAACGATGCAGAGGGCAGCGACAAGTGCCTTCTGGCTCCGAACACCGACAGCCAGCAACGATTGCACGACAGGAATGCGTGTTCCTCAACGGACTGCTGCCTACCCGGTGAGCTGACGGGTTCGGGCCGAGCGACGACGCCCTACGATGCCTCCGCAGACCGTTCTTGGCCGCCCTGGCACCGATTCACCCCGGAGGAACATGGTTCCCGGGCTCCGACTCGCTGCACGGACCCCAAGGCCGGACAGGTTGTGAGACTCGGCAGACAGAAGCCTCTACTGCCTCTTGCAGTAGGCGAAGGCTTCCGTGCGGCCCAGCCTAACAAGCGAGTTGAGTCGTCCGGCTCAGCCGGCCGACTCTGCCCTGGCGTGTCGTCCCCCCGGGTGCAACGAGCTTCGGTGAGGCCGGACTTAAGGAGCGGACGGGCCTCCCGTTGCGGTCGGCCAGTGCGGCGATGCCCAGTGGCATAGCACCACCACCAGCGCCGCCGCGACGGACGGTCCCGCGGCGGCGCTGGTCGTGCGGCCCGGTGGGGGCGGGGGATCAGCAGGAGCCGCAGTCGCCCGGGGGGCATTTGGCGACCTCCGCGCGGACCTCGTCCACGGTGTGTTCGAGGAGGTGCTTGCACTGGTCGTCGTGGGCCTTGTCCTTGCAGGCGCGGACGGCGAGCCAGCCCTCGAGGATGACGACCGCCTCCCAGCCCCTGAGGATGAACATCAGCGTGCGGCACAGGCAGTCGACGTAGTCGTGCACGCCCGGGAAGCCGTTCCAGACGCCCTTGACCTGGCGGTCGAGCACCAGCAGCCGCACGTACAGGTCGACCGGGGGCTGGGCCGGGTCGGCGGCGTCGTGGGTGAGCTGGGTGGCGTCGGCCTTGAGCTGGGCGGCGCGCTTGGGGAGGGCGGTCAGTTCGGCCTGGAGGACGTCGGTGAAGTACTTGGAGGCGGCGGAGACCTCCTCCCGGTAGTGGGCGATCAGGCCGGCGAGCTTGGGGGCCGGGTCGCCCTGGTGGCCCTCGGTGGGGAAGTCGCAGGTGTACTCGCGGCAGCCGGGCTCGCCGACGCACTCCTCGATGCGGGTCCAGACCTTGTGGACCGCCCGCTCGACGCACTCGCGCTGCTCCTCGTCGAGGCGGCAGCGCAGCGTCTCGCGGACGGCCTTCACCTGGTCCTCGGCCGTCTTGACGTCGGGTTTGGCGGTGGCCCGGGCCTTGCAGTAGTCGGTCTTCGCGGTGGCGAGGGCGGCCCGGAACGGGGTGAGGGTCTGCAGGCTCTCGTCGGTGACGGCGGCCTGCCGCTTGATGCCCGCCGCCTTGCAGGTGAGCTCGTCGATGGCGTCCACGTCGCAGCAGCCGTGTCCGGAAGGGGGCGGGGTTCCGTAGGTCATGGGCGTACTCCGGGGTGGGAGGGGGCTCCTGCGTACGGGAGCGCCAGGCCCGTCGAGTGTGCGCCGGGTACTGTCACCGCACCGTCGCCCGGGCATCGCCGGGCGGCGGCAACGCTGCGGTGACGGCCGGGGCCGAGCATCGGACCATGGCTGGATACCGGGCACTCGCCGCCGTCGGACGCAGCGTGGTCGCGCTGCTCAACCGGCGTTTCACGGAGGAGATCCCCGACGGCCGAGGCAGGCGGCCGCTGGCGGTGCTCGCCGGGCCGCTGGACTTCGAGAAGGTCGACACCCCCGGCGCGGTGATCGCCTACCCGGCCGTGTCGGTGTACTGCTACCGGCTCAGCATCGACCGCGAGACCAGGGCCGGCTGGGGCGCCGTCTCGGCCCAGGACGGGCTGCCGCGGCTGCCGCTGCGGATGCACATGATGCTCGCCGCCTGGGACCACACCGTCGACCACGAGCTGGAGTGGCTGGGCCTGGCCGCGCGCACGCTCGAGACCGAGGCCGTCCTCACCGGCCCGACGCTCGACCCCAGCGGCGCCTGGGAGCCGGGCGACACGGTCCAGGTCGTCTCGGACGAACTGGCGATGGACTCGCTGAGCGAGGCGTTCCAGGCGATGACCACCGACTACCGGCTCTGCCTGCCCTACCTGGCCCGGGTGGTACGGATCGACGGCGCGCCCCAGCCCGTCGCCGAGCAGGTCACCACCGTGACCTCCCGCCTCTCCCGGACGAGCCGATGACCGACGGGCCGATGACCACCGCCCCCGGCGCGGGCGACGCGATCACCGTCGACGCCGGCCGGGTGGACGTCCTGCACCGGCTCGCCCTCGCCGTCCGCCCGATCGACGCGCGCACCACCGGAACGGCCGGCGGCGTCCGGATCGGGCGCGAGGCCCCGGCACCCGGCGGGCCCGTCAGGCTCCTGGAGAGCCACGGCGCCGCCGGGTGGGTGCTGCGCTACGGCAGCGGGACCGGCGGGGTCCGGAGCCGGGTGGTCGTGCTGCGCCTCGACGACCCGGACCGGCGCTTCGTCCCGCGCCGCTTCCGGCTGCCGCTGTGGACGCTCGCCGAGCTCACCGGCGCGGACGGGCGCCCGCCCACCGCCGCCTACGTCCCGGCGGCCTCCCGGCTGTTGCGGCCCTGGCTGCTGCCCGGCGTGGCGTACCCGGTCACCGGCGGCGTCACGGGCCTGCGGCTGCGCGTCACCCACCGGGGCGCGCCGGTGCGCTGGCCCAGGGTCGAGGCGTTCGGCGCGGGCGGGATGCGGGTCGGCTGGGCGCACGGGGACGAGCACGGCCAGGTGCTGCTGCTGGTGGACGGCATCGGCGCGCTGGCGCCGCCCACGCCCTCCGTCTTCGACGTGGTGCTGCGCACCGCCGTCCCGGACCCGGCGGCGGCCGTCGACCCGGAGGACCCGCTGGCCGACCTGGTGGTGGAGGACCTCCCGCGCAGTCAGGCCCCGCCCACCGACCAGGACCTCGACAACCCGGTGCTGCGGGGCCTCGCCCTTCCGCCCGGCTACCGCAGCTCCACCCGGGACGTCCTCCGGAGCCTGACCGTCGGCCGGGTGCTGCCCGCCACCGACCTGCCCCACACCTGACCCGAGTCTGACCCGAGACCGAGGAGGCCCCCGCGCATGCCCGAGTACCTGACCCCAGGCGTCTACGTCGAGGAGACCAGTTTCCGCTCCCGGTCGATCGAAGGCGTGCCCACCAGCACCTTCGGCATGGCCGGGCGGACGGCCTACGGCCCGGTGCCGTACCAGATCCCCGGCGGGCCGGTCCTGGTGCCCGGGCCGACGCTGGTGACCAGCTTCACCGAGTACGAACGCGCCTTCGGCGGGCTGACGTTGGACGACGACACCGTCAGCCAGGTGGCGCTGGCGGCCCGCGCCTTCTTCGCCAACGGCGGGCGCCGGCTGTACGTCTCCCGGGTCTTCCCGTTCGTCAGGAGGACGACGAACGGCGTCACCGACATCGACGTGCCCAAGAACTTCGCCTCCCTCGCCTCCCCGGCGACGGGAACGCCCCTGGTGCGCTGGTGGGCCCGCTGGCCCGGGGCGGCCGGGAGCCGGATCAGCGTCGCCGTGGCCTTCCGGCGCAGCAAGAACGTCCTGATCTCCTCCAGCGCCAACGGCACGACCGCCGTCAGGCTCACCGGAGTCCAGCCGGGCGTGGCCGTCGAGGTGCTCGACCTGGGCGCCGACGGCAGGCCCGCGCCGCCCGACGACCGGACGCAGCCGGCCCCGGCCACGATCAGGATCGTGGACCGCATGGCCGACGGCACCCTCGGCTACCGCAACGCCCAGGGCGGGGTCGACGCCCCCGCCGCGGGCAAGGCCGCGTTCCACATCACGCTGGCCGTCAGCGTCCAGCTCGGCACGGACCGGGTGGACGTCTACAACGAGCTGGAGCTCGACCGGCTCCACCCGCGCTCGGTGGAGAACGTGCTCAAACCCCGGGACCCGGCGGACGAGTTCTCCCTCGTCTGGCTGGAGCTGCCGCCCGCCGCCGCCGGGGCCACCGTCTCCCCGGGCGACCGGCTGACCGAGCTGCTGAAGCTCGACGCCCGCCACCGCGGCTTCCTCACCGGCGGCGGCAACGGCGAGGACCCGACGGCCGACGACCTGCTGGGCCAGGCGGCCTCCCCGGACGACCCGCACCAGCCCGCCGCCGGCCTGACCGCGCTCGGCGAGGTCGACGACATCGCCGTCGTCGCCATGCCCGACACCGTCGCCCTGCCGGAGCAGCAGGAGCAGACGGCCGTGGACGGGCTGATCGCCCACTGCGAGCGGCTGCGCTACCGGATGGCGATCGTCGACCCGCCGGCCAACAGCTCGATCTCCGGTGTGCGCCGCTTCCGCTCCCAGTTCGACAGCACCTACGCGGCGCTCTACTACCCGTGGCTGCGGATCGTCGACCCGACCAGGCGGCCCGACCCGGGCGGGCCCACGCCGATGCTGGACGTGCCGCCCTCGGGCTTCGTCGCCGGGATCTACGCCCGCAGCGACATCGAGCGCGGGGTGTTCAAGGCCCCGGCCAACGAAGTCGTGCACGGGATGAGCGAGTTCGTCACCAACGTCACGTACGACCGGCAGTCCGTGCTCAACCCCGAGGGGATCAACGCGCTGCGCTTCTTCGAGGGCCGGTCCAACCGGGTCTGGGGCGCGCGCACGATGAGCTCGGACCCGGAGTGGAAGTACGTCAACGTCCGGCGGCTCTTCATCTACCTCGAGCACTCCATCGACAAGTCGACCCAGTGGGCCGTCTTCGAGCCCAACAACGAGCGGCTCTGGGCTTCCGTCAGGCAGTCGGTCGAGGACTTCCTGCTGGTCACCTGGAAGAGCGGCGCGCTGATGGGTACCAAGCCCGAGGAGGCGTTCTTCGTCCGCTGCGACCGCACCACCATGACCCAGAACGACATCGACAACGGCCGCATGATCTGCCTGGTCGGGGTGGCCCCCACCTACCCGGCCGAGTTCGTGATCTTCCGGATCGGCCAGTTCACCGCCGACGCGCCGGCCGTCTGAGCGGCGCGAGCATCCCGTCCCTGATCAGGAGGCAGCACATGGCCGTCCGCAACAACCCGTACGGGGCCTTCAACTTCCTCGTCAAGCTCGGCGACGCCGGGGGAGAGGACCAGATCGCCGGCGGCTTCTCCGACTTCACCGGCGCGGGCAACGAGGTGAAGTTCTCCGAGTACCGCAACGGCAACGACAAGGAGAACCACGTCCGCAAGATCGCCAACACCAACGTCACCGACGACGTCACCCTCAAGCGCGGCATCATCGGCGACCTGCGGCTCTTCAACTGGATCAAGGACACCCGGGAGGGCCGCCACGACCCCCGCACCGTCGTGGTCACCCTCTACGACGAGGCCCGCACCGCCGTCTGCGCCTGGACCCTGCACGCTGCCCAGCCCAAGAAGTGGGTCGGCCCCACCCTGGCGGGCAAGGGCGGCGGCGAGGTGGCGATGGAGGAACTGCACCTCGTCGCCGAGCGGATCGACTTCGCCTCGCTATGAGCACGTCGACCAGCACGTCGACCAGCCCGCCGACCAGTACGCCGGGGCTGGCGCTCGGGGCGCCGGGCGTCTACCGGGACGCGCGGCGGCCGGCGCCCGCGTTCCGGCCGGTGCGGCTGGACGTGGCCGGGTTCGTCGGGGTGGCGCCGCGCGGGCCGGTGGACCGGCCGGTGGCCGTGGAGCGGTGGACGGAGTACGTCCAGCGGTTCGGGGCCTTCGAGGGCCGGGGCCTGCTGCCGTACGCCGTGCGGGCGTTCTTCGCCCAGGGCGGCAGCCGGGCGTACGTGCTGCGCGTCTCGCCGCTGCCGCGCGCGCCCGACCCGGCGGCCCTCGCGGCTGTCGCCCGCCATGTCATCAGGCTGGCCGGGCCCGTGGAGCTGGGCCTGCTCGCCGCCGACGAGGGGCGGTGGGGCGAACTGCTCTCCGTGCGCTGGGAGTTCGCCGCCACCCGGAGCTTCGCCGGACGGGTGGACGGGGACAGGCTGGCCCTGCCCGAGGCGCTCGCCGCGCCCGTCGGCACCCTGCTGCGGCTGCGCGGGCCCGGGCTGGCGCCCGCCGGGGAGTTCTACCGGGTGGTCCGATCCGCCGGGCGGGCCGCCGTTCTGGACCGGCCGCCCGCCGCCACGCCCGGCGCCGCCCTCGACGTGGGCGTCATCACCGCCACGGTCACCGTCACCGACTCCGACCCGGGCCTCACCCGGCAGGAGAGGTTCACCGACCTCGGGCTCTGCGCGGAGCACCCGCGCTTCGCCGGGGACGTGCTCGCCGCCGAGTCCCGGCTGATCGCGCCCGACACCGGCTGGCCCGGCGTGCTGCTGCCCCCGGACGCCACCCTCCCGGCCGTCGACTCCGCCCCCGACCGCCTGGGCGCGGACCGCTGGTCGGCGATCACCGCCGACAGCCTCTTCGGGGACGTGCCGCCCGAGCTGTTCCCCGTCGGCGGCCCTCAGAGCGCCGACGACACCGCCGCGTTCATCGGCCTGGACCGCCTCGCCCTGGAACCGGAGGTCGCCCTGCTCTCCGTGCCCGACCTGTTCTGGGACTACCTGGTGCCCGGCCGCACCACCGAACCCCCGGAGCGGCCCGGCGCCGGGGTGCCCTGCCCGCCGCCGCCCGTCCCGCTGGTCTACCCGGCGCGGCCCGAACGCGCCGTCCTGCTCGACGGCCGCAGCCCGGACGGCCTCGCGGAGATCCTGCGGCGGCAGCGGCGGCTGGTCGACCTGGCGGAGCGCCAGCGCCGCTTCGTCGCCCTGCTGGACGTGCCGCCCGGGCTGGCGCTGCGGCAGATCGCCCACTGGAGGGCCGCGTTCGACAGCTCCTATGCCGCTGCCCACCACCCGTGGCTCGGCGTGGTCGACCCGGAGGACCCGCAGCTGCGGGCCGTCCTGGTGCCGCCCTCCGCGTTCGCCGCCGGGATCGTCGCCGACCGCGAGCACCGGCTCGGCATCCCCTGGGGCCCGGCCAACGCCCTGGCCGTCGACGCGGTGACCGCCGCGGACCTGCCGGTGGCGGCCGAGCGAGACGAACTCCACCTGCTCGGCGTCGACGTCTTCGCCGCCGAGCGGGACGGCTTCCGGCTGGCCTCCGCCCGCACCCTCTCCGGCGACCCGGACTACCGGCAGCTGAGCGTGCGCCGGCTGATGACCATGCTGCGGCTGGTCCTCGAACGGCAGGCGCAGAGCCTCGCCTTCGAACCCAACTCCCCGCAGCTGCGCGCCGAACTGCGCGGCGCCGTCACCCAGTTGCTGCGCGACCTGTTCCGGGGCGGGGCGTTCGCCGGGGCCACCGAGGCGCAGGCGTTCTTCGTCCGCTGCGACGAGGCGCTCAACCCCGGCTGGTCGCAGGGGCTCGGCCGGCTGGTCGCCGAGATCGGGGTGGCGCCCGCCCAGCCCCTGGAGTACCTCGTCCTGCGGATCGCCCAGGACGCGGACGGCGACGTCGACGTGACGGGGTGAGCGATGGCCGACCTGGTCCAGGGGTTCAACTTCCGCATCTCGCTGGGGCGCAGCACCTCGCCCGGCCCGAGCGCGGCCCCGCCGCCCGCCCTCACCGGCGCGCCCTCCCGGGCCGCGCGCACCGGCGCCGGAGCGCGCGCCGACGGGCCCGACCGGCTCGGCGACGGCGGCTTCCAGGAGTGCTCGGGCCTGGAGCTGGAGATGGAGGTCGGCGACCACCCCGAGGGCGGCCGCAACGACGGACTGGCCCGGGGGATCGGCAGGGTCAAGCTGCAGCCGATCGTCCTCAGGCGCGGGATGCTCGTCCCCACCCCGGGCGGCCGCGCGGACTCCGCGTTGTGGGACTGGCTGTACGGCATCGTCGGCGGCGAGAACCGCTCCGTCCGCTACGACGGCGACATCGAGGTGCTGGACCCGACGGGAGCGCGCACCCTCGCCCACTGGCGGTTCGTCCGGGGCCTGCCCGTCAAGGTCGCCGGGCCGGCGCTGAACGCGAGGACCGGTGAGATCGCCATGGAGGAACTGCACATCGCCCACGAGGGCCTGCGACTGGAGGGCACCTGATGTCGGAGCTGGCCCACGCGACCCTGCAACGCCTGGCCGTCACCAAGGCCGGGGCGAAGGACCAGCCGCCCCGGGTCAAGGGCGAGGGGCCCGTCGTCGAGGTGCAGTTCAACCCCGTCTCGCTGCGGCTCAGCCGCAACAACAACGTCGACCGGGGCGGCACCAGCACCCGCACCCAGAAGCGCCAGAACCCCGCGCAGGAGGGCGCCACCCTCTCCTTCGAGCTGGCCTTCGACACCGCCGAACAGGGCGGGCCCGGCGAGTACGTGGACGTCCGCGCGTGGACGGCGGTGGTGCGGCAGTTCGTCGAACCGCCGCCGCAGAAGCAGGGCGATCCGCCGCCCGTCGTCCGCTTCGTGTGGGGCACCTTCCGCTTCAACGGCATCGTCACCCAGGTCACCGAGGAACTCGACCTGTTCGCCCCGGACGGCACCCCGCTGCGGGCCAAGGTCGCCGTCACCATCGCCGAGCAGGACTTCGCGTACGAGGCGAACGAGAAGGGCGCCGGACGGCGCGACGCCCGCGCCGCCACCGACCCGGGCGCGACCCGGCCCGGCACCGCCCCCGGCACCGCAGGGACGGCCCGGCCGCGGCAACTGGCCCAGGCCCAGGCCGGGGAGAGCGCCCAGCAGTTGCTCGCCCGGCTCGGGCTCGACCCGGCGGCCTGGCGCGGGGCGATGCGGGGGCTGGACAGCCCGCTCACGCTCGCGGCCGGGTTCAGCGTCCAGCTCGGGGTGGAGGTGGAGGCGGGCGGGGGCGTCGGGCTCTCGGCGGGCTTCGCGGGAGAGGCGGCGGCGACCTCGGTCGCGGGGCTGGCGGGGGCGCTGGGGCTGGGATCGCCGGTGGACGGCACGGGGACGGAGGCGGGGACGGACGCGGGGACGGGGACCGGGACGGAGGCGGGCTTCGTGCTCTCCGCCGGGGGCGGGATCGCCGCCTCGGCGAACACGGTGACCGGCGCCCGGACGGCGCTGGCGCTCGACCGGGCGCGCGGAGCCTTCGCCGTCCCGGCCTCCGGGCCGACAGCCGCGGCCGACCCCCGCGCCCTCGGCTACGGCCGGGGCGTCCCCCTGCGCAGCCGCGCCGACCCCGGCACCCTCGCCGAGGTCACCGCAGGCGGCGCCCCCGGCCTCAACCGCCGCGCCCGCGCCCAGGAGACCCCGCAGCCCGACGGGGTGACACCCCCGTGGGAGCGCCTGCCCCCGGTGACGCCCGCCCGCCTCGCCGCGGACTGCGAGCAACGCCGCCGTGACGCACCGCCGAGCACCCTGAGGTGGCGACCGCCCGGAGGAGGCCAGCGTTGAGCGTGCACATCGGCGAAGTCCACACCGACGTCGTCCCCGTCGGAGGCGGCCCAGGCCCGGCGGACGCCGGCGGGCAGGGCGGCCCGGTCAAGGAGTCGGAGCTCGCCGAGCGCCTCCGCGACGCGCTCCACCGCACCGGGTGGCTCGCCGCCCGGGTCGCCGCCGAGGGCTTCGATGACTGAGCCCGCCGTCACGGCGGTCGCCCCGGTCTTCACCGTCGGCGGGGACCTCGTCCGCGACCTCGGCCGGGACTGCGTCCGGCTGGAGGTCTGCGAGGGCGTCGAGGGCCTGCGCACCCTCCGGGCCACGTTCCTGGCCAGCGGCATCGGCGCCAAGGGCCCGCAGGAGAAGCTGGCCCACCTGGACGGCACCACCGTCGACCTCGGCAGCGCCCTCAGGGTCGCCCTCGGCCCCGACGCTCAGCAGCGCACCGTCTTCGAGGGCGCCGTCTCCGGCCTCGAGCTCGCGCTCGGCGACGGCGACCCGCCCGTGGTCGTGGCCCACGCCGAGGACGCCCTGATGCGGCTGCGGATGACCCGCCGCTCGCGCAGCTACCCGCACACCACCGACGGCGAGATCGCCGAGGCGATCGCCCGCGAGCACGGCCTGCGCGCCGACGTCGACGCGGCCGGCCCGCGCTACGACGTCGTCCAGCAGTTCAACCAGAGCGACCTCGCCTTCCTGCGCGAACGCGCCCGGCTGATCCAGGCCGAACTCTGGTGCACCGGCACCACCCTGCACCTGCGCACCCGCCCCGCCCGCCCCGGCACCGCCGTCACCCTCCTCCTCGGCCGCGACCTGCTCTCCGTCCGGCTGGCCGCCGACCTCGCCCACCAGCGCAGCGAGGTGGTGGTCACCGGCTACGACGCCGACCGCCGCGAGGCCGTCGACGAGCGCGCAGGACCGGAGGTCGTCGAGGCGGAGACCTCCGGCGGCCGCACCGGAGCCCGGCTGCTCGGCCGGGCGCTGGGCCCCAGCACCAGCCTGCGGGTACGCGAGGTGGCCCTCGACGCCGCCGAGGCCACCGCCTGGGCCCGCGCCGAGATGCTCCGGCGCGGCCGGCGCTTCGTCACCGCCACGGGCCTCACCAACGGCACCCCCGACCTCGTCGTCGGCAGCCGCCTCACCCTCCAGGACGTCGGCGCCCCCTTCAACGGCCCCGGCTACTACGTCACCCGGCTGCGCCACTGCTTCGACCTGGAGCACGGATTCCGCACCCGCTTCGAGGCGGAGCGCGCCACCCTGAACGAGGTGCACTGATGGGCCTGCCCACACCGGCCGACGGCGCCGCGCCCGGCTACCACGGCGCCTACCCGGCCCTGGTCACCAGCATCGTCGACGAGCACCGGCTCGGCCGGGTCGAGGTGCGCTTCCCCTGGCTCGGCACCGACGGCGAACGCGACGTACGGGCCTGGGCCACGCTCTGCTCGCCGTACGCGGACAAGGACCAGGGACTGCTGGTGCTGCCCGAGGTCGGCAGCCAGGTGGTGGTGGTCTTCGAGGCGGGCAACCTGCGCCGCCCGTACATCCTCGGCGCCGCCTGGAACGGGCGGGAGAGCCTGCCGCACGAGCCGGAGGCGGCGAACAACATCCGGCTGCTGCGCTCCCGGGCGGACAGCCGGCTGGAGTTCGACGACACCGGCGGCGCGTCGAAGGTGCGGATCACCATGGCCTCCGGCCACGAGGTGAGCCTGGACGACGCCGCGCGGACGGTGACGGTCAAGCACGCGACCGGGTGCGTGATCCGGCTGACCGACACCTCGGTGGAGATCACCGCGAACACCTCGGTGGACGTCACCGCCCCCGTGGTGAACGTCGAGGCGCCGCTGGCCACCTTCAGCGGAACCGTCCAGGTCGGCACCCTGGTCGCCGAGCAGATGGTGATGTCGCCCGCGTACACGCCGGGCGCGGGGAACCTCTGGTGACCGGGGATCACGGGTTCCAGCTGCGCGCGCCCTGGTACGTCTGCGAGCGCGGCCACTACGACCGCTTCGACGACCGGGCCGGGCCGCCCGCGATCCAGAAGTACGACGCACCCGACTTCGTCCGGAGCCTGACGCAGGACCCGCGCCGCTCCCTGACCTTCGACAAGGCCGAGGACGTCTACTCCTACCCGGTGGCCGTCCCGGCGGGCCGGGCCGGGCACGGGCGGCTGCGGTTCGCCACCCACACCATGACCCCGACCACGCTGCGCAAGCTCTACCAGCCCAGCCACAACCGCTTCTACGCCGTGGTCGTCGAGTTGTTCTGCGACCGGCCGGGCCTGCCGCTGCCGGGCGCCTCCGCCGAGGGCCTCCAGGTGCGGATGGTGCTGCGCCGCCAGCAGCAGCTGGTCCCCAAGGGCGCCGAGCAGCAGGTGCGCCGCCTCGCGAAGCAGCTCACCACCGAGCTGCTCGCCGCCCAGGGTGTCAAGCCGCGCCACCTGCACGACCGGGACCTGGTCAACGTGCTCTGGGCCGACCGCGCCTACCGGGCCCGGTTCGAGGCCGAGCACGAGGAGCTGTTCGCCTCGATCCCCCCGCCGGTGCTCCAGACCTGGACCGCCGGCGCGAAGGGGCCGCACTGGGTGCCGCAGGGCACGCTGGACGAGCACGGAAAGCCAGAACCGGAGCAGGAGTTGACGATGTGGCGGATCCCGTCGTCCGCCGCCGGGTGCGACCGGGCGGGCAAGCGCTCGCTCTGGTTCGGCCTCGTCCCGACCCTCTCCGGCGAGCACGACGACCAGGGCGCGCCCAAACTCGACGACCAGCACGTGTACCAGATCCACTGCGTCGCCCGCCGGCCCCCGGCCCCCGGCCACGAGCACTGCCCGCCGCAGGAGTCCTGGAGCGCGCCGACCGAACCGTTCAGCCTGGCCGCCTTCTACGACCCGGAGGGCACCAAGAACCGCAAGGTGTCCATCACCATGCCCGACCTGCGGGCCCTCGCAGCGCGTGCGGGACGCCCCGCCGGGCCGGGCGGGGTGGCGATCGGCAGCCCGCCCGGCTCGCAGCTGCCGACCGGCACCGAGATCCCCAAACCGGGCAGCGGACAGCCCGGCGGCACGGACTTCCGGATCTGCACCTTCGCGCTGGAACTCTTCATGATCGTGGCGTTCTTCCTGTTCAGCCTCTTCCTGCCGATCGTGGTGCTCGCCTTCCAGCTGTGGTGGCTGCTCGCCCTGCGGTTCTGCCTGCCACCGGATGTGGTGGCGATGGGGGCCCTCAAGGCGTACTTCAACGCCAACCCGGGCGCCGTCCTCGCCTCCCTGCCGGACGTCGCCGTCGGCGGGGCGAGCAAGAAGGACCTGGACGCGCTGCTCGGCGCGCCCGACGCCACGGACGCCCAGGTGCCGACCGGCGCCACGGCCGCCATGGCCGCGACGGACCAGTTCAAGGCCGGTACGGCGGACGCCCACGACGCCGCCGTCGACCTGCTGACCACCCTCGACCCGACGACGGCCGCGCCGCCGACACAACCGCCCGTCGAGGACTCCCCGCCGGACCCGCTCTGCGGAGGTGGCCTGCTGTGAGCCCGATCTTCCGTCCCCGCGCCGCCCGCTGATGGCCGCCGCAGCCGGGGCCGCCGCCCGTGAGGCGAAGCCGCCCGTAGCCGCGCCCGCCGTCAAGGCCGCGCCGCCCGCGCCCGCCCCGGCTGCCCCGGTGGCGGGCGGACTCGCGGACCGGCTCTCCGGCGTCGGCCCCAAGCGCCCGGAAGCCCCCGCCGTCGCGCCGGACGTGCCCAAGGACGTGCTGGAGCTCCAGGGCGGCGCGGCCCTCGCGCCCACCCCGGCCGTCGCCGCGTACCTGGAGAACAAGGGCGACGCCGGAGGCCCCGTCCGCGCCCGGCTGGGCACCCTCGCCGGGGGGACGCTGCACCTGCGCAAGGACGGCGAGACGCTCACCACCGGGCCCGGCCAGGAGTGGCAGTGGCTGCCCCTGGCGCACCCGTTCCTCCTGCCGCTCGCGCAGTACGGCATCCAACCGGCGCTCGCCGTACGGGCGGTGGGCGGCACGGTGGAGGGCCACGCCTCCGCCGTCGTCAAGGGCCGACTGCTCACCGGTCCGGCCGAACTGCTCGGCCAAGTCGTCACCTATGCGCAGCAGTTGGGGCTGGCCGGGATCGGCGCGCTGAAACTCGCCGGGGTGGAGAACCGGCTCGACGGGCCCAAGCTGATCGTCCAGGCCAACGGGCTGCACTTCAGCCTCGGCGGCTTCCTCGAGGCCACCGGCTCGCTCGGCCTCGCCAACGAACTGGTCGTCTTCGACGCCACGGCCACCGGTACGGTGCACGGGCTCGCGCCGATCAGCGTGCACATCACCCGGGACGCCGAGGGCAAGCTGACCGGAAGGACCACCGCCGAGGTGGAACTCAAGGGCTTCAAGGGCGCGGTGACCGCCGCCTTCGCCGGGGGCGTCGTCGACGTGCGCGGCAGCGTGCACTACGCCAACGACAAGTTCGACGGCGAGGTGACCCTCGTCGCCACCGACGAGAGGAGCGCCAAGCAGCTGACGGACGGGCAGATCGCGGCGGCGCAGGCGAACACGGCGGGGCCGAAGCCGTCGGTACCCGAGGGGGCGGCGGCTCCGGCGACGGAGGGTCCGCAGCCCGGGCCGCGCGTGGTGGCGGGCTGGGGCAACGTCAAGGTGCAGCTCGCCGAGTGGCTGAGCGGCGAGGCGATGGTGGTGGTGGACCACCACGGGGACGTCACCCTGGTCGGCAGGATCACCCCCAGCATGACCAAGCCGCTGTTCGAGCAGAAGGACTACACCAAGGCGCTGCCCAAACTGGAGGTCCGCGCCCTCTACGGCGTCCCGCTGGTCGGCAACATCTTCGTGTTCGCCGACATCGGCCTGGAACTGGTCGCCGTGCTCGGCCCGGCCACCCTCGACCGGATGGAGCTCTCCGGGACGTGGTCCACCAAGCCCGAGGTGCTCAGGAACTTCGGCATCACCGGCACCCTCCACGTCGACGCCTTCGCCGGTATCCGGCTCGTCGCGGAGGGCGGCGCGGGCCTCGAGATCGTCGGCCACGACATCAAGGCCGGGGTGGCGCTCAACGCCCTCGCCGGAATCCGGGGCTACGTCGAGGCGACCCCGAGGATCGGCTACCGGGAGGTCGCCGACCCGAAGGCGGGCAAACAGGGCGAGTTCTACCTCGGCGGGCACATGGAGATCGCCGCTCAGCCCTTCCTCGGCCTCGGCGGGGACCTGTTCGTCGCCCTGGTGAGCCCCTGGTGGTCCCCGGCCCCGAGCCACCGCTGGACCTGGCCGCTGTTCCAGCTGGAGTACCCGCTGCCCGGGGAGTTCGGGATCGGCGCGGACGTGGAGTACGTGCTCGGCTCGGGCAAGGTGCCGGAGATCACCTTCGGCGAAGTCGCCTTCAGCGCGGACAAGTTCATGGCCGACCTGCTGGGCGACCACACGCAGAAGAAGTCCGGGCACGACGAGAGGAAGCCCGGCGCCTGGAAGGAGGGGCCCGGCGCGGCCCCGGCCAAGGGTGGCCCGGCGAAGGCGGCTGCGCCAAAGCCCGTACCGGGAAAGCCTGTTGGCAAACCGGCCGCGCCCAAGCCGGCCAGGCCCAAGGCCAGGGGCGAGGAGGAGGTGCCGGACCAGGCCAAGGAGAAGCGCTGGCAGGGCGGCATCCAGGCCATCGGCGAACTCGCCCAGCAGTCCCTGAAGGAGCCCCTCGACGAGGACGCCCTGCGCACCGCCCTCGCCGGGATCAGGAAGACCTACGGCTTCTCCCGCCTCGAGGCGCAGCGCGAGGGCGACGAGTCGCTGATCGACGCCCGGATGAGCCCGGCGCCCAAGAAGAAGCCCCGGATCAGGACCGCCAGGTCGAAGTACAAGGGCGGGCTCTACAACGCGCTCGGGGTGACCAACCCCAGCGGCGGCAGGAACCTGGCCACCAAGGGCACCGAACGCAACCACATGCCCGCCTGGGGCGCCATCGCGGAGGCGAAGAACCGCGGTGGCAAGGCCGCCGGGGTGAAGGCCGCACTGGACGCCGTGTCCAGGTACACCGCCCCCGCCGTCGAGATGGAGATCGACGACCACAAGGCCACCGCCAGCTGGGGATCGGCCGGCAAGGGGCACCGCTCGGACCAGGCGAAATTCCTGGTCAAGGGCATGTTCAAGGAGGCCGTGGACATGGACGTGAACGACATCCGGGGCAAGGCCAAGCCCCGCACGAAGTACGACAGGGCCATCAAGGAGATGAAGGACAAGATGCCCGCCGAGTGGAAGGCCCTCGGCGCGCACAGGTAACGCTGCGGTGACACCCCCCTCGCCATCATCGACCGTATGGCAGCAACTGACGCACCGACAGGAGCACCGGCCGACGTCCTGCTCGGCACCGGGGTCCGTCTGCCCTTCCGGCCGCAGCCGGCCGGTGGCGGCCCGGGTGGCGGGACCGGCGGGCCCGGCGGGGGGCTGGCCTGGGCGGGCGGGATGGCGCTGGTCCGGCAGTCGATCGAGACGGTCCTGGACACCGAGCCCGGCGAGCGCGTGATGCGCCCGGACTTCGGCTGCGGGCTGCGGCAGTACCTGATGGCGCCGAACACGGCCGCGACCCGCTCCGCGCTGCGGGAGGAGATCGCCGGCGCGCTGGCCCGCTGGGAGCCGAGGATCAGGGTGACCGAGGTGTCGGTCACCCCCGGGGAGGAGCCGACCATGGTGTGGATCGACATCGCCTACGTCCGGCTGGTGGACCTGCGGCCCGACAACCTCGTCTATCCGTTCTACCTGCGATGACGGGCAGGGGGTGAACCGGCTGTGGCCCTGATCGGTCCGATCCTCGACGACCGCACCTTCGCTCAGCTCCGCGACGAGCTGATCAAGCGCATCCCGGTCTACAACCCCACGTGGACCGACCACAACGCCTCCGACCCCGGCGTGGCGCTGCTGGAGCTGTTCGCGTACCTCGGCGAGTCGCTGCTCTTCCGCTTCAACCAGATCCCGGACGCGACCAAGGTCGCCTTCCTCCGGCTGCTCGGCGTCCGCCCGCGCCCCGCCCAACTCGCCCACGCCCTCCTGGTGTTGGAGACCGACCTGGCAGCCGGAGTGCAGGTGCTGCGCGGCACCGAGGCCCGCGCCGGGGCGCTGCCCTTCGAGACCGAGGGCGAGGTCGTCGCCTGGCCGCTGGAGACGGCGGCCCTCGGCAAGACCGCCGCGCCGCGTGCCGAACCCCGCACCGCCGAGGCCCGCCGCCGGCAGGACGCCGTGGCCGCGCTGCCCCTCGGCCAGCGCAGCCGCGTCCACGCGGGCGTCGAACCCGACTTCTACGTCACCACCGCCGTCCCCACCGACCCGCTCGACCCCGCGCAGCCCCCGCTGGACGTCAGCAGCACCCTCGACCAGTGCCTCTGGATCGCCCTGCTCGCCAAGAACACCACCGACGTCGCCGCCCTGCGCAACCGGGCGATCTTCCTCGGCGTCGTCCAGGACGCCGAACTCCCCAGGCCCTACGACCTGGAGGCGCGCGACCCCGACCCCACCCGGCTGCGCGCCGACGACCTCACCACCGACCCGCCCGCCTTCCTCTGGGAACTCTGGAACGGCCCCGACCGGGCCGGCCACGCCGACACCGCGTTCACCAACCTCACCGTCCTCGCCGACACCACCCGCGGCCTGAGCGCCACCGGCGTCGTCACCCTCCAACTGCCCGACGCCTTCCCCACCCACCCCAAGGCGCCCACCAGCACCGGCGACCTGCTCAGCCCGCCCCCGCTCGACGACGAGAAGACCGCCGCCCGGGTCATCGGCTGGCTGCGGGTGCGCCGCCCCGCCACCGAGAACGACGCCATCCACCGCATCCGCTGGGTCGGCGTCAACGCCGTCGGCGCCGTCCAGGCCCGTACGGCCCTGCCCGAACTGCTCGGCACCGGCACCGCCGAGGCCGACCAGACGTACCGGCTCACCCAACACCCCGTCGTGCCCGGCACCCTGCGCCTGGAGGTCGAGGAACCCGGCGGCTGGCAGCCCTGGACGGAGGTCGAGACCTTCGCCGACACCGGACCGCTCGACCGGCACTACACCCTCGACGACGCCGCCGGGCTCGTCCACTTCCCCACCCGCGGCAAGGTCCCGCAGATCGGCGAGCGCATCCGGGCCCTGACCTACCGCTACGGCGGCGGCGCCGCGGGCAACGTCCCCGCCGGGGCCGTCACCAGCCTCACCGGCGTCACCGGGGCCAAGGTACGGAACGTCCTGCCCGCCGCCGGGGGCGCCGACCAGGCGTCCCTCGCCGACGCCCTCGACAGCCTGCCCGCCGAACTGCACCGCCGCGACCGGGCCGTCACCGCCGACGACTTCCGCGCCCTCGCCCTCGAAGTCCCCGGCGTACGGCGGGCCGAGACCCTGCCCCTGTTCCACCCCGACACGCTCAGCAGGCACGCCGCCGGGGTGGTCAGCGTCCTGGTCTTCCCCACCGAGGACCTGCGCGACCCCGGCGCCCCGCTGCCCGACCTCGCCCTGCTGCGCCGCGTCGCCGGCTATCTCGACCCGCGCCGGCTGCTCACCACCGAGCTCTACGTCATCCCGCCGACCTACCTGGACATCGCCGTCTCCGCGGGCGTCCACGTCCGCGACGGCTACCAGGTGGACGCCGTCCGCCGCTGGGTCGAGCTGATCCTGCGCCAGTACCTCGCGCCCGTGCCCCCGTACGGCCCCGACGGCACCGGCTGGCCCCTCGGCCGGGCCGTACGGCGCGCCGAACTGGAGGCCGTCGCCGTACAGGTGGACGGCGTCGAGTACCTCGACGGCGAACTCCGCCTCGCCACCCGGCCCGGCCCCGGGAGCCCCTGGACGGACGCGGCGCTCGTCGACCTCAAGGCGTGGCAGGTGCCCCGGCTCGCCCAGATCACCGTCGTCACCGGCCCCCCGCTGCCACCCGGCGCCGCCTACGGCCCCACCCCGCTGCCCGGCGGCGACCCGGTCCTCGTCCCGCTGCCCCCGGAGGTGTGCTGATGGACGGCGACCGGGAGATCAGCACCCTCACCGACCCCGACCAGTGGGCCCGCTGCGCCCACGACGGGACGGCGCTGATGGACGGGGGAGGGGTGAGCCTGGCCTGGGAGGCCGCGGCCGTCCCGCCTGCCGGTGTCGGCGAACCGGCCGGGCTGGCCTTCGACCGGTGGGGGCGCGCCTACCGCTCGTACCCCGGGGCGGGGCGGGTCGACGTGCTCGACCCCGATTCGGCGGCCCCTCCCACCGGGTACCCCGGCGCGCTGCTCGTACCCCGGGGCCTCGCCGTGGACAGTGCGCAGCGGCTCTACATCGCCGAGTCCTGCGGCGGCGCCGTCCACGTGGTCGACCTGTGGGCCGAACGGCTGCTGCGCCGCATACCGGTGCGCGGGCGGCCGCTGGACGTGGCGGCGCTCTGCGACGGCGCCGTCGTCCTGCTGGCGGGCCCGGCGGGCCCGGCGCCTGATGCGGCACTGGTGCTGCTGCGCGGACGGCGCGGCCCCGCGCGCGGTCCGGCGCTCGGCGGGGCGCTGCACGCGGCGGGCTGGACGCCCACCCGGGTCGCCGTCCGGGCCGGGCAGCCGTACCTGCTCTGGGTCGCGCCGGGCGGCGGACGGGCCGTGGTCGCCCGGCCCGACGGCACCGACCCGCTCGAGGTCGGCCCGGCGAGCGACCTCGCCTTTGGCGCGGACGGGCTGCTGACCGTCGCGGGCCACCCCGGGCAGCCGTTCCGGCGCTACCGGCAGGACGGGGACGGCTGGTCCGAGATCGAACCGGTCCGGGCCCCCGGCTACGACGGCGGGGCCGTCACCGCCGCTCCTGACGGTCGGACGGCCTTCACCACCGCCCAGGGCCTCGGCTGGACGGCCGGCCCGGCGGCGCGCTACGTCCACGGCGGCCGGGTGATCGGCTACCGGCTCGACTCCGGCGCCTACCGCACCCGCTGGGGCCGGATCTTCCTCGACGCCTGCATCCCCCCGGGCACCGACCTGCGGGTCGGCTTCCTCACCAGCGACGAGGACTCCGTCCCCGACCCGGTGCCGTGGACCCCGGCCGTCCAGGGGCGGCGCGCCGTCCGCCACACGGAGCTGACGCCGCCGCTGCCGTCCGCGCTGCGGCTCGCCCAACTGGGGCCCGGGAGCAGGCTGTTCCGTCGCCCGACCGGACGGGAGTGGCCCTGGGCGCAGATCGCCCCCGACGACGCCTTCGAGACGTACGAGGCTCCCGTGGACGCGCCGCCCGGCCGCTACCTGTGGGTCGTCCTCGACCTCGGCGGCACCGCCCGGCTCACCCCGCGCGTCCGCTCCCTGCGCGTCGAACGCCCCGGCCACCGGCTCCTCGCCCACCTGCCCCGCGCCTTCAGCCGCGACGAGCAGGACGCCGACTTCCTCCAGCGCTACCTCGCCCCCGCCGAGGGCATGCTCCACGACCTCGACGGCCGCGCCGCCCTGCGCGCCGTCCTCCTCGACCCGACCGCCACCCCGCAGGAGGCCCTCGGCTGGCTGGCGGGCCTCCTCGGCCTCGCCCTCGACCGCCGCTGGCCCCTCGACGCCCGCCGCGCCCTCGTCGCCCAGGCGTACGACCTGTACCGGATCCGGGGCACCCTGGCCTGCCTGGAACGCATCCTGCGGATCTACCTGCCGGTCCCGGTCGCCGTCGTCGAGAACTGGCGCATGCGCGGCCTCGGCGGCGCCGTCCTCGGCACCACGCCCGGCGGCCCCCCGGCCCCGGCCGTCGGCGGAGCGGCCCGGGCGACCGCCACCCTCGGCCGCTTCGCGGTCGGCGGGCTCCGGCCCGGGCAGGACGGGTACACGGCGACGGCCCACCGGTTCACCGTGCTCATCGCCGCCCCGGTGGAGGGCGAACGGCTGGAGGTCGTGCGCAGCATCGTCGAACAGCACAAGCCCGCGCACACGTTGGCGGAGATCTGCCCCCTCGGCGTCGGCATGCGGATCGGCCGCAGCCTGCACGTCGACCTGACCTCGGTGGTGGGCCCGGGCGCGGGGTGGGGCCCGGCGGTGGTCGGGCACGTGAGGGTGGGCGAGGACGGCGTGGTCGGCGTCCCGACGGCGGCGGCGAGGGTGGGGGAGTCGGCCGTCATGGGGGCGGTGAGGGTCGGATGAGGGGTGGGGCGGTGGCTGTACGGCCCGGTGCGGCCGTGGGCGTCGGTGCGAGTGGGCTCGGTGCTCGGGCGGTGGTTGTGCGGTCCGTCGGCGGCGGCGCGGCCGGGGCCGAGGCTCGGGCGGGGAGGCGCGGATGAGCGGGCCTGCGGTGGTGATCGGGCGGTTCTCGGCGACGCTGCACGACGACGGCTCGGTCGAGGCCGGGCGGGACGCGCTCGGGGAGCCGCTGCGGCGTGTCGTCGACGGGGGCCTGGAGCGGGCGTTGCGGGACGTGCGGTTGCCGCCCGGGCACTGGTGCGTGAGGCGGCTGCGGCTGTCGGTGCCGCTCGACCCCGCCCGGTCCGGTCCGGCCCTCGGGCAGGACTGGGCGGCGGCGGTGGCCGCCGCGATCGAGCGGACCGTACGCGAGGGGCGCGGCGAGGTCGTCCACTACCGGAATGACGTCGAGTTGCTCGCCGAGGTGGTGGCCGGGGTGGCCGCCGGGCGGCTCGGGCGGCTGTGGGCCTGGCAGCAGGCGGGCGTGGTGCGGACGGGCGATCCGGCGCCGACGGTCGAGCCGCGTGCGGCGGTACTCGCCGTGCTCGGCCGGGCGCCGCAGCATGTGGCGGCCGCTGTCCTGCGGGCGGCGGTGGAGGGCGGATTGCCCTCCCTGGAGCGGTTGTTCGGCGAAGAGGGCTGGCAGGCGGTGGCGGCGCTCGCGGCCGTGGCTTCCTGGTGCGGTCCCGGGCCGGTCGGATCGGGCCCGGGGGCTGCCGCCCCGGCGGCCGCACCCGTTGGCGGGCTCGCGCGGACGCTGCTGGCCGGATCGGTCCTGGTCCGGCTGGCGCGCTCGGCCCGGTTGCGGCCGGGGCCCGGCACCCTGGCGGCCTGGGCGGTGCTGGCGGCGGCCGAGGCCGACCCCGGTTCGCTCCACCGGCGCCCGCACCCCGGGCTCCCGCAGGCACTCGCGGCGGAGCTGGGGGCGGTGCTCGGCCTGGAGGCCCGGCCGTCGGCGGTGGCCCCGACGGCGGCGGAGCCCGTGACGTTCGAGGAAGCGGAGAGCCCGGAGGCGGAGACGGCCAGGCGTCCCCCCGGCGAGGCGGCCACCGTGGAGCCTCAGGAAGGCTCCGACGCCGATCCCTTGGCGGAACTCCCGCTCGATGAAGGGGACTTCGAGGAGGAACCTCAGGCGGTACCGGCGGACGACCGCACCGGCATCGGGACCGCCTGGGCCGGGCTGCTCTTCCTCCTGGCGACCGCCCCCGAAGCCGGTCTCCCGCAGCGAGCCCTGGACGACCCGGCGCTGGGTGCCCGCCCCCTGCGGTGGGTGCTGTACCGGATCGGCCGCGAGCTGCTCCCCGAGGCGCCCCCGGCGGACCCGGCGCTGCTCGCACTCGCGGGCCTCGGCGCCGACCGGGCCGACACCCTCCTCGCCGCCGGGCCGCCCACACACGCCGAGCGTGCCCGCGTACGCGAGCTGGCCGACCGCTGGGCCGAGGTCACCGCCGAACGCCTCGCCCCGGCGGGCGATCCGGCGGATCACCGCGCCGCCGTCCGGCAACTGGCCCGGCGCACCGGCGAGGTGTGCGCCGAGCCGGGGTGGATCGAGGTCCGGCTGCCCGTGGCCGAGACCGACCTGACGGCCCGCCGGGCCGGGCTGGACCTGGACCCGGGGTGGGTGCCCTGGCTCGGCGCGGTCGTGAGGTACGTCTATGAGTGAGCCGACAGCGACAAGCGTGCGCGGTGCGGGGCCGGGTGCCCCGGCTCGGCGCACCTGCGAGGTGCGCCCGTGCATGAGCTGAACGCAACCAGCCACGCCCGCCCCGGAGTTGCCGAAGCCGTCAGCCGCGGCCTCTCCGCCCGCGCCGCCGTGGTCGCACTACGACTCGCCCGGCTGCTCGAGTCCACCTGCGACCGGGAGACCGCCGAGGACCTCGTCGGCTTCCTCCGCAGTTGGGCCGAGGCCGCGGCCGAGGAGGCGCAGCCGTACGCCGCCGATGCCGAGCCCGTGCACCGCCTCGCCTCCCGCCTGAGCCTGACCGGGCCCGAGCTCGACCTGCTCCTCCTCGCCGGCCTCCCGGAGGAGCACGAGGGCCTGGCGAGGATCTTCCGCACCATGCACCCGCGCGGCGACTCCCATCCGAGCGTCGGCCTGGCGGCCCTGCTGCTCGGCGAGGGCCCGCACCGCGAGGCGACCGCGGGCCCGGCCGTCGACCGGGTGGCGCTGCGCGCACTGCTGCACGAGGGCGTGGCCGTCCGCAGCGGCGCCCTCGCGGTCACCGGCGAGGGGACGTTCCACGACCGCAGTCTCCGCCTGGCCGACCAGCTGTGGGAGGCCCTGCACGGCTGCGCGGCCTGGCCGGGCGCGCTGACGGAGGTGGAGGCCGGGCCGCCGGTCGCGGGTCTGGAGAGCTGGCTGGCCCGCCCGGCCGCCCGGCGCGCCGTCGCCGCTCTGCGTTCCACCGCGCCGCGCACGGTGATCGTCACCGCGCACGACGAGACGGTCGCGCTCAGCCGCTGCGCCGCCCTGGCGCGCGCCGCCGGGCTGCGGCCGGTCGCGGGCCGCACCCGCCCCGAGTACCCCTCCGGCCTGGGCCTGCTCGGCCTGCACGCGGCGGCCCGTGGCGGGGTGCCCGTCCTGGTGGCGCCGCGGCCGGAGGAGGGGGCCGGGCCGACGCTGCTGGACCTGCGCCGGGTGGTGGGCCCGATCCTGGTGTGCGCCGAGCCGGGTGCCGTCCGGCCGGGCCCGGAACGGGCGGTGCTGACCGTCCCCGTCGGGCCGATCGACACCGAGGACCGCCGGGCCGCCTGGCGGGCCGCCCTGCCCGACGCGGCCGGGCGGGCCCCGGAGCTGGCCGCCCGTCACCCGCTGGACCCGGCACTGACGGCGCAGGTGGCGCTGGACGTGCACAGCAGCGCCGAGCTGGCGCCGGACGGCGAGCCGACGGACGTCTCCGCCGCGATCCGGACCAGGGCCGGCGCCGTCCTGCCGCCCGGAGTGGACCTGCTGAGCCCGAGCGCGCCCTGGGGGCGGCTGGTGCTCGCGGAGGAGTCGGACCGCCAACTACGCGACGCCGTCTCCCGGTTGGCGTACCAGTCGCTGGTCCTGGACGACTGGCGGCTGCGCGAGAGCGCCCGCGCCGACCGGGGGGTGCGGCTGCTGTTCAGCGGCGCCCCCGGCACCGGCAAGTCGCTCGCCGCCGAGGTGCTGGCGACGGCCGCGGGCACGGACCTGCTGGTGGTGGACGTCTCGCGGGTGGTCTCGAAGTGGATCGGGGAGACGGAGAAGAACCTCTCCGCCGCCTTCGACGCCGCGGAGCGGATGCAGGCGGTGCTGTTCCTGGACGAGGCGGACGCGCTGTTCGGGACGAGGACGGAGATCTCGGAGGCCAACGACCGGTTCGCCAACCTGGAGACGGCCTACCTCCTCCAGCGGCTGGACCGCTTCGACGGCCTCGCCGTGCTGGCCACCAACCTGCGGCAGAACATCGACGCCGCGTTCGTCCGCCGGATGGACTTCGTGGTCACCTTCGACCTCCCGGGCGAGCCGGACCGGCACCGGCTCTGGCGGCTGCACCTGCCGGCCGCCGTACGGGACGAGGACGTCGACCTCGCGGCGCTCGCCCACCGCTACCCCGTGCCCGGCGGCTGGATCCGCAACGCCGCGATCGCCGCCGCCTTCCGCGCGGCGGAGGCCGGCGGGCGGGTCGGCCAGCGGCAGCTGATCGACGCGATGCGGCGGGAGTACGCCAAGGCGAACCGGCCGTTCCCGGCGGAGTCGGCCGCCCCACCCGGGGCGGTCGCGGACGAGCGGGCGCTGCGGGCGCTCGGCGCGGCCACCACCGGGTCCACCAGGGAGGAGAGGTCATGACGGCGCTCGGCAGCAGCAGCGCACCGTGCGGCTGCGGCGGTACCACGACGACAGCGGGGACCGGGACGTCCGGCCCGTGCGGCCCCTGCGGCTCCGGAGGCGGGTCCGGAGGCGGTTCGGGAGGTGGCCCCGGAGGCGGCGCGGCGAGCAGCCCCGGCGCCGCCGACCCCTGCCAGCAGGGCGACCTGCCGGTCACCCCGTACCAGTCCCTGCGGGTGGCCTTCGGCATGCTGCTCGGCGAGGACGACTTCCGCGTGCTGATGGGCAACCCGCGCGGCAAGCAGATGCTGCACGCCGCCTGGCTGCACGGCTCCGGCGTGCTCTGGGGGTACGGGGTCAGGCTGGACGCCGACGGGGACCGGCTGCACGTCTCGCCGGGCCTCGCGGTGGACGGCTGGGGGCGCGAACTCGCGCTGGAGGCCGAGGGCTGCCCGTCGCTGGTCGCCTGGGCGACCCGCTGGGCCACCGACCACCCGGCGCCGGCCCGTGCACAACCGGACCCCTGCGCGGCGGAGAGCCGCAGTGTGACGGCCTGGCTGGTGGCCGAGTTCGGCACCTGCGCGAGCCGCCCGGTCCCGGCCCTGGCCGACCCGTGCGACGTCACCCGCCGCCACGACGACTACTCCCGGGTCGTCGAGACCGTCCGGCTGGCGATCCGGCTGGACGAGCCGCCCCGGCGCCGCCCGTACCACCGGGTCCGGGTGCTGTTCGGGCTGGACGGGGTCGCCGGTCCGCAGGACGCGGCGGGCCGTCAGGGGGCCGAGGCCGCCGACCGTGTCCGGTCCGCTCCGCCCGGCCTGCGGGCGCAGCAACTCCTCTCCGAGTTCCGCCAGTTGGCGGCCTGCGACGCGATCGAGGACGCGCCCGAGCACGAGGAGGGCGACTCCTGCCCGCAGCTCTTCCCGGTGGCGGAGGACCACGCGCCGGTGGTGCTCGCCAAGCTCACCTTCGACGTGGTCACCCGGCCCGGCGAGGTGGGCGTCGCCAACGTCGGGATCCGGCAGGACGCGCGAACGGCGCTGCTGCCCACCGGGGCGATCCAGGAACTGCTCTGCGGGCTGGCCCCCGCCCTGCTCGGCGAGACCCTGCGCGAGGACGCCGGGGGGCCGCGCCTCGATCCGGCCTCGCTGCGCTGGTCCCGGGGCGACACCTGCCTGAGCTTCTGCTTCGACAGGCCCGTGGACCGCGCCTCGCTGGCCCAGGCCCTCAGCGTCACCTCGCTCTCCGCGCACGGCGCGGGCTGGTCCGCGAGCACGGTGGCCGGGGTCCGGCTGACCGACGGCGACACCCGGGCCGTCGTCGACCTCGACCAGCCGCCCGCCGACCCGCTGGTCCGCGTCCTGATCCGGGGCACCGGCCCGCAGCCCTGCTACGGGACGGACCCGCGGGTGCCGTTCGCCGGACTGAGGGACGGCCCGGCGGCCGGTGCGGACGACGGCCACGACGCCGTGGTCACCGCCCAGTTGAACCACACCGCCGAGGCCGGGAGGGCCGAGTCATGACCATCGCCGACAGCGGAGCCCCGGCCGACACCGTCACCGCCGCCACCACCCAGACCGGCACCCCCGACGGGAACTCCGACGGCACGCCGGGGACGGCGGGCGGCGGCATCGACCGGCTGCACCCCTTCGACGGACTGTTCCTGCGCGCGGAGCACCTGGACCAGATCCAGGACTACGCCCGGGAGTTCGGCGCGGCGGTCGGCCGCTCCGGCGGCCCCGGCGTGGTCGAGGGCTTCCAGGTGTTCATCGAGCGCGGCGAGTTGCAGGTCGGCGCCGGGCTGGCGATCGACTCGGCGGGCAGGCCCCTGCGCTCCGGGCGGCAGGTCTCGCTGCCGCTGAAGACCCTCAAGCCGGAGAACGACACCTTCTGGTGGGTCGTGGTGTCCCGGGCGAACTGGAACTACGGCGACACCGCCGTCCAGGGCCTGCTGTGCGAGGACCCGTGCGCCGGAGGCACGACCAACAAGCAGTTCACCGCCGAGGGCGTCCGCATCGACCTGGTGCCGGACACCCTCCCCGGCCTCGGCGCGGCGAAGGACTCCGCCCGCCGGAACCTGCTGGCCTCCTGGCTGTTCGGGCAGGAGCAGAAGTCCGACACGCCGTGGCTCGCCACCCCGGCCGCGCTGCCCGCCGACTGGGAGCCACCGGTCGTCTACGGGCGGCCGCCCGTTCGGCTCGCGGTGCTGATCCCGATCGGGAACAACCCCGCACAGTGGGTCGTCGACGCCTGGTCCGCCCGCCGGGAGGTCGGCGCGCCGCCGCCGGAGCGGTGGTGGCAGGGGCGGCTGGGCATGCGGCCGTGGAACGTCTTCGTCGCCCAGATCCTGCAGTTCCAGGCCCAGTTGGCCGAGTGGCGGGGCGATCCGGCGGGCGCGGCGGTGGCGAGCGCGGCGGCCGAGGAGGAACTGGCGCACACCCGCGCGGAGTTGATGGAGATCGTCGAGAAGGCCGCGAACACCCGCTCCCAGGTCGCCCTGGCGATGAAGGCGAAGGTCGAGGAGGCCATCGAGAACGTCGGCCGCCGGATCGCCGACGCGCAGGCCGCCCAGGCGCTGCCCCAACCCCCGCTCGCCGAACGGGGGTTCGGCGACCTGCCGCCCGCCGGGTACCTGCCGGTGCAGGTCTCCTCCGGAGGATCCGCCGCCGCCGCGAGCGGGCTGCACCAGGAGGTGGTCAGGCTCCTCGGCCAACAGCTGAACCTGCGCTTCTGCCACGGCACCCCGGCCGACATCGCGGCGGCCGTCCAGCAGGCGCAGCACCGCGGCCGCATCACGCTCCAGAGCGCCGCCGACGTGGACATCCTGGTACCCGTAGCGGACTTCGCAGGCTCCGGGGACCTCGCGGCGACGGACGGCTGGACGGGCGGGTGGGTCGCGTTCGTACGGCAGAACCAGCTCTCGTGCTCGAGCGGCCGGTAGAGGTGAGACCGGTGGACGAGGAGCAACCGCCCTACGGCGGGGTGTGCGTGGTGCGGGTGGAGCCGCAGGCGTCGGGGCGCTTCCTGATCACGGTGACGGCCAGCACCGACCTGCGGCGGGCGTCCGCCGAGTCGCGCGGCCGGGCGACCGACGCGGGGGCGGTGCTGACGATGGTGGCGGACTTCCTCCGGGGCTGCCGGGTCGCAAGTGGACAGAGCTGAGGAGGAGTACGGAGGGAACAGGGCGGGCAAGCACCATTCGATTGCGCACCGTGACGAAGCGGTGACGACATCGCCCATAGCATCGGGGGGCCGGGCTTCGAGCGGGAGGACCGTCATGCTTGCTCCGTCTCTGGAATCGCCGAACCTGACCCCGACTCAGGACGACGCGCCGACCCTGCACCTCTTCGGCACTCCGCGAGTGGTGCATGCGGGCCGCCGCCTGGAGGTTCCCGAAGGCAGCAAGCGACTGCTCGCCTTCGTCGCCCTCAACGGCGGCTGGGTCGAACGCCGCCACGCCGCCGGAACCCTCTGGCCGCTGGGCGACGACCTCCGCGCCGCGGGCAACCTGCGCTCGGCGCTCTGGCGGCTCAAAGCGGCCGGAATCGACGTTCTCGATTCCGACAAGTGTTCACTCTCGGTGCGCGAGCACACCGTCGTCGACCTGAACGTGCTCTGCGACTGGGCCGGCCGCCTGATCGCCGGCACCGCCACCTCCGAGGACCTCCACACCTTCCGCTGGCGCGCCGACGCTCTCGACCTGCTGCCCGGCTGGTACGACGACTGGGTGCTCATCGAGCGCGAACGCATCCGCCAGCGCCTGCTCCACGGCCTGGAGGCGCTCAGCCGCCACCTCGTCGTGGCCGGCCGCTGCGCCGAGGCCGTGGAGTCCGCGATGGTCGCCGTCGGCGTCGAACCGCTGCGGGAGAGCGCCCAACGCGTCCTGATCGAGGCCCACTTGGCGGAGGGCAACCTCGTCGAGGCGCTGCGCACCTACGACACCTACCACGGCCTCACCCGCCGCGAACTCGGCGTCGAACCCGGCCGCGACCTCTCCATGCTCCTGCGCGCCCACTGCGACGCCGTCCGCCTCCCGCGCCTCCCCTCGCAGGCCCGGGAGAACTGACGTCCGTCGACGCGGCAGGTGGGTGGGTGGTGTCGGTGCGCGGCGCCCTCCGGCCGGTCACATCGCGGGTGCCGCGGTCCCGTGCAGGCGGCCGCCTGCGAGGTGGAGCCGGCGGGTGACTCCGATGAGCAGTTGGGCGGCGAGGCCGAGGGAGCGGGCCGGCCGGGGTCTTTCCGGTGAGCGGGCGTCAGATCGGGCGCCAGAGGTGGTCCGGGGTCCCGTTGTCGGAGAGGCGCTGCGGCAGTGCCGCCGCCAGGTCCCCGTCGAACGCGACTGAACCCGCCGCCCCGGCCGGCGCGTTTGACCTAACAAGCGTGCGCACGCGAAGGAGTGAACGGTCCGATCAGGAAGGTGAATTGATGTCACACCAGGTACGGCGGCGACTGGCCGCGCTGCTCAGCGGGGCCTCGCTCGTGCTCTCCGCGCCCCTGCTGGCGGTTCCGGCTTCCGCCGCGTCGGCCGGTCCGGCCGGTCCGGTGGACGGCGCCACCGCCGAGGCGTTCTACGAGGCCCAGAGCCGGATCGCCGCGGCGGCGGACGAGGTGAACCGGCAGGCTCACCTGGACCCGGCCACGGGGTACAGCAACATCACCGTGTCGGTGAAGGACCAGGGGTACACCCTCTACTGGAAGGGTGAACTCCCCAAGAACGTCCGCGATCTGGTGGCGGCCCAGCGCGCCCGGGGCGTGGCCGTCTCGGTCGTTCCCTCGCGCTTCACCGCGGAGGAGCTGAAGGAACGGGCGCATGCGATCATCACCTCGGACGTCCGCGTCAACGGCGCGGAGATCATCAGTGCGGGACCGAGCGAGGACGGCAACTCGCTGAAGATCGGCATCGACTCCGCCCAGCTCGCGGCGAGGGGCGAGAACCGGGAGGCCCTCGGGGACGCGGCCGCCATCCCGGACAGCCTCACCCGCGGCATCCCCGTCGCCCTCGCACCGGAGGAAGCCGCCCATGACACGGGCCTGAGGGAGGCGGACAACTCCCCCTGGTTCGGCGGAGCCCTCATCAAGACCGTGAAGGACGGCAAGGCCGGGCTCTGCACCTCCTCCTTCGGCGCCAAGTGGCCCAAGGAGTACAACCCCGCGAAAATCGACCAGTACTACCTGATCACCGCCGCGCACTGCGTGTCGGCGCACACCACGGTCAGGAGCGGCAACGGTGTGGTGATCGGCGAGGTGAAGGACCAGATCGCGCTCTACGACAGTGCGTTCATCCTGGTCGACAAGGCATCGCCGTGGTTCTACACCGGCGGACCGGTCAGGTCGGCCAGCCAGTACCCGTCGAAGTTCACCGGCCCCGGATTCCTCTACAACGGCATGGACTACTGCGTGAGCGGCGCGCTCACGGGCGAGGTCTGCGGCGGAAGGGCCGTCGCCACGGGCCAGGAGAAGAAGATCGACGGAAACACTCGAGTGGTCGCCGAGCTCGACCAGCTCGCCGGCAACAACATGGCAGGAAAGGGCGACAGCGGCGGCCCCGTCTACTCGTACGGCACGCAGGGCACCAAGTTCGCCGTGGGCATCCTGTCCGCGACCATCAAGGGCCAGAACTGCAAGAACCCGCTCGGCGGAAACCGCTCGGAATGCTCGCCCAACCTCTACGTGACGGACATCGCGTCAACCATGCGCCTGTACAACGGCCTGCAGGTCGGAGGCTTCGCGTAGCGGGCCTTCACCGCAGCCGTGGGGTGGACGTGACGTCGTTGCGTCCACCCCACGGCGTGACCCTCACGAGGCCGAACCTCCGACGCGGGTCAGCGCCGCGAACGCGGCGGGCATCCCCGCCCTCGGCTGCACCGGCGGGGTCAACTCCGCCGACCGGCTGGCCGGGACGGGCCGGGTGCTGTTCGGCGACATGCGCGAGCTACCGGAGCTGGTCGCCGCGCTCCGAGCGGGAGTTGACGCCGCGCGGCCGTCGGTAGAGTGGCCGGGACGGGCCGCCGACGAACCACTGGGGTGCAGGGTGCACGAGTTGATCCTCCGCCACGCGGCGGAGCGCACGGGGAAGACCGCCTTCACCGACGCCGAGGAAGCGGTCGACTACGGCGAACTCGCCCGCCGCACCGCCCTGGTGGCGGGCAACCTGCCCGTGGACCAAGGCGGCCGGGTGGCGTTGTTCCTGGGCAACGGGGTGCCCGCCGTCACCGCCACGCTGGGCGTCTGCCGCGCGTCCGCCGTGGGCGTCCCGCTGGACCCGCGGTGCGGCGACGAGGACCTCCGGTTCCGGCTGGAGGACAGCGGCGCCGACCTGGTCGTCACCGACCGCGAACACCTCGCACAGGTCAGGCGGGTGGCCGGGGTCCGGGTGGCCGCCGTCGAGGACCTGCTCGCCCCCACCCGTACGCCGCCGCGCGACGACCTGGCGCCGGACGCGCCCGCCTGGCTGCACTACACCTCCGGCACCACGGGGGACCCGAAGGGCGTGCCGTCCACGCAGGAGGCGTGGCTCCGGTCGGCGGAGCACGCCTACCGGGGGCTGCTGGGCATGTCCGGCGAGGACCGGCTGCTCTGGCCGCTGCCGCTGTTCCACGCCTTCGGGCACTCGATGTGCCTGGTCGGCGTCCTGGCCCTGGGCGCGAGCGCCCACCTGATGGACCGCTTCACGGCGGACGGCGCCGCCGCCCTGCTGCGCCGTACGCCGTTCACCGCCCTGGGCGGCGTGCCCACGGTGTTCACCCAACTCCTGGACCTGGACGCGCCGTTGCCGCCGCTGTGCCTGTCGGCCGGGGCCCCGCTGCCGGAGGGGCTGCGGGAGCGGTTCCGCCGCAGGTACGGCCGCGAGCTCCACGACGGCTACGGCAGCACGGAGGCGTCCGGGAAGATCGCCGTCGACGGCGTCCTGCTGCCCGGGACCGAGACCCGGTTCGTCGACGGCGAGATCCATCTGCGGACGTCCGGCAGCGATGGGTGGCACGCCACCGGGGACCTCGGCCGGGAGGAGGGCGGCCGGCTGGTGGTCACCGGGCGGGCGAGCGAGACGATCATCCGGGGCGGGGAGAACCTCCACCCCGCGGAGATCGAACGCGTCCTCGCCCGCTGCCCGGGCGTCCGGGACGTGGCCGTGGCGGGCGAGCCCGACCCCGTCCTCGGCGAGGTGCCCGTCGCCTACGTCGTGGGCGAGGCGGACCCGGCGGCGCTGCTCGCCGCCTGCCGCCGCGAACTGCCGCCCCACCGGGTGCCGGAGGCCGTCCGCACGGTCAGCCGGATCCCGCAGACCCCCTCGGGCAAGCCGGTGCGGCGGCGCCTGCGCTTCCAGTACCTGCTCGACGTGGTGCAGCGCGAGACCGGGCGGATCACGGGCCTGCCGCCCGACGCCGACCAGCCGTTCGCCGAGGCCGGACTCGACTCGCTCGGCACCGTGCGCCTGCGCGACCGGCTGGTCGCCGAGCTGGGCCTCGCCCTGTCGCCGTCCCTCGTCTTCGACCACCCCACGCCCCGCGCCGTCGCCGACCACCTCACCGGCGGACCGGCCGGCCCGCCGCCGCCCGTCCGCCGGGCCACCGACCCGATCGCGATCGTCGGCATGGCCTGCCGCTACCCCGGCGGGATCAACGGGCCCGAGGACCTCTGGCGGGCGGTCGCCTCCGGGCAGGACGCGATCACCGGCTTCCCCACCGACCGGGGCTGGCCGCTCGAGGAGCTGTACCACCCGGACCCCGACCACGTGGGCACCAGCTACGTCAGGCACGGCGGATTCCTCGCCGACGCGGCCGAGTTCGACGCGGGCTTCTTCCGCATGTCCCCGCGCGAGGCCCTGGCCACCGACCCGCAGCAGCGACTCCTGCTGGAGACGGCCTGGCAGGCGTTCGAGCGGGCGGGCATCGCCCCCGAATCCGTGCGGGGCAGCAACACCGGCGTCTTCGTCGGCCTGATGTACAACGACTACGCCGGACGCTTCCACGGCACCGCGCACCAGCTCCAGTCGCAGATCGCCCTGGGCGCGGCGGGCAGCGTCGCCTCCGGGCGGATCGCCTACCACCTGGGCCTGCACGGGCCCGCCCTCACCCTGGACACGGCCTGCTCCTCCTCGCTGGTCGCCATGCACCTCGCCGCGGACTCCCTGCGCAGCGGCCAGTGCGACCTGGCCCTGGCGGGCGGCGCCACCGTCATGGCCACGCCCGACAGCTTCGTGGTGTTCAGCCGCCAGCGGGGCCTCGCCCCGGACGGGCGGGTCAAGCCGTTCTCCGCCGCCGCCGACGGGACCGCCTGGTCGGAGGGCGTCGGGCTGCTCGTGCTCGAGCGAGTCTCCGACGCGCTGCGCAACGGGCACCCGATCCTCGCCCTGCTGCGGGGCTCCGCGGTCAACCAGGACGGGGCGTCCAACGGGCTCACCGCGCCCAGCGGGCCGGCGCAGGCGGCCGTGATCCAGCAGGCGCTGGCCGACGCGGGGCTGACCGGCGCCGACGTCGACGTGGTCGAGGCCCACGGGACCGGCACGGCGCTCGGCGACCCGATCGAGGCGGGCGCGCTGCTCGCCACGTACGGGCAGGACCGGACGGACCCGGTGCTGGTCGGCACGGTCAAGTCCAACCTCGGGCACACCCAGGCGGCCGCCGGGGTCGCGGGCGTGATCAAGAGCGTGATGGCGATGCGGCACCGCAGCGTGCCCGCCATGCTGCACGTCGACGAGACGAGCCCGCAGGTCGACTGGTCGGCCGGCGCGCTGCGCCTGGTCACCGAGCGGACGCCGTGGCCCGAGCACGGGCGTCCGCGCCGTGCGGGGGTGTCGGCCTTCGGGATCTCGGGGACCAACGCGCACGTGATCGTCGAGGAGTACGAGCAGCTGCGGGTGGCGTTCCTCCTGCGGGGGGAGCGGGACGAGGAACGGGAGGGGTCGTCACGGGGGCCAGCCGCCCGGTACCCCGAGTACGCCGAGGCGTACGAGGAGGCGCGTGCGCAGTTCGAGCCCGGGGACATGCCCGCCCACATCGCGCACTTCGCCCACTTCGCCCACGAGGTGGCGCTGTACCGCCTCCTGGAGTCCCGGGGCCACCGCCCCGACGCGCTGATCGGGCGCGGCCCGGGGCGGATCGCGGCGGCGCACGTGGCCGGCGTCCTGTCCCTGGCGGACGCGGCGAGGCTGGCCGGGGCCCACGGGAGGCCGCAGTTCGCCGAGGTGGCGGAGGGTCTGACGTACTCCCCGCCGGTCGTCCCGATCCTCGGGGTCCGCCCGGAGGAGGTCGGGGAGTGGGTACGTCGGGCGGGGGAGCCGGTCGGCGGCCTCGCCGAGCAGCTGGCCATGGCCGGAGGCGCCACCGTGGTCGACCTCGGCTCGGGCGGTTCCGTCGAGGGCGTCATCCCCACCACGGACCCCGAGCAGGCGATGGCCCGGCTACGGGGCACCCGCGCCTTCCAGCGGCAGCGCTACTGGCTCGACCGCGGCGCCGAGCACCCGCTGATCGAGTCGACCGTGACCGTGCCGGGCACCGGCGAGGTGGTGTGCACCGCCGACCTCAGCCCGGTCTGGCTGCGCGACCACCTCGTCGACGGAACGGCGGTCCTGCCCGCCACGGCGATCGTGGAGCTGGTCTTGTACGCCGGGGAGCGGGCCGGCTGCTCCGTCATCGACGAACTGGTCCTGCACGCGCCGGTGCCCCTGCCGCAGACCCGCCGGGCCGAGATCGTCGTCCGCCCCGGCGAGGACGGCGCGCGGCCGTTCGAGGTCTACGCGAACGGGGTCCTGTGCGCCGACGGCCGCCTGGCTCCGCCGGTCGGTGACGGGCGGCCCGCGCCGGAGGTGGACCTCGGCGCCTGGCCCCCGCCGGACGCCGAGGAGCTCGACGTCGAACAGGCCGACCGAGGGCACGGGCCCGCCTTCCGCGGGCTGAGCCGGATGTGGCGGCGCGGCGACGAGCTGTTCGGCGAGGTCCGCGGCGAGTTCCCGGACGCGGGCCGGTTCGCGCTGCACCCCGCCCTGTTCGACGCGGCCCTGCACCCGGCCCGGCTGCTCGACGACGGCGTGCCCTTCGCCCTGCGCGGCGTCCACCTGCTGGCGCGGGGCGCCACGGGACTGCGCGTGCGCATCCGCGAGGGGCGGATCGACGTGACCGACCGGACGGGACTGCCGGTGGCGCACATCGAGTCGCTCACCGTACGGGCGACGGGGACGGGCCGGGGCACGCTGTTCCGCCCGTCGTGGCGGCGGGTCCCCGGCCGACCGCAGGGCCGCGTCCTCGACGTACCCCGGGGCGAGGCGCCCGAGGCCGCCCTGGCGCTGGTCCTGCGCGAACTGCAGGCCGGCCACGAGCACTTGACCGTACGGGTCCGGCCGGACGACCTCGCCGGAGCGGCCGTCGCGGGCCTGGTCCGGGTCGCGCAGGCGGAGCACCCCGGGCGGTTCACCCTGGCCGAACCCGGCGACGGTGAAGCAGAGTTCGTGGCCGAGCGGGCGGACCTCGCGCCCGTGCCCGGCGGCGGAGCCTTCACCTGGCGCGGGACCGTCCTGATCACCGGAGGCGGCGCCCTGGGCCGGGCGGTCGCCGACCACCTGCGGGGTAAGGGCGCTCGCGTCGTCCTCGCGAGCCGCAGCGGCGAGACGAAACTGGACGTCACCGACCGGGCCGCCCTCGCCGCGCTCCTCGACTCGATCGAGGACCTGCGGGCCGTCATCCACACCGCCGGGGTGCTCGACGACGGAGTCCTCGCCTCGATGACCCCGGCGCGGATGGACACGGTGTGGCGCCCCAAGGCCGAAGCCGCGCGGCACCTCCACGAGTTGACCGCGCACCGGGACCTGGACGCCTTCGTGCTGTTCTCCTCGGCGGCCGGCGTGCTCGGCCACCCCGGGCAGGCCAACTACGCGGCGGCCAACAGCTACCTCGACGAACTCGCCCGCCACCGGCGGCGGTTGGGCCTGCCCGCCCTCTCCCTCGCCTGGGGCCCGTGGACGATCGGGATGGCGGCCGGCCTGACCGGAGGCCCCGGCCTGCTGCCCCTCACACCCGCCGAGGGCGTGGCACTGCTGGAGGCGGCGCTCGGCACCGACGAGCCCGTCCTGGTACCCGTCGCCCTCGACCGCCGGACCGGGGCGAAGGCGGCCGAGAGGCCCCAACCCAACCGGCCCACCCGGTCCGCGAGCACGTTGGAGCTGGTGTGCGCCGAGGTGGCCGCCGTGCTGAGCTACCCCGACGTCGAGCCGGACACCCCGATCTCCGACCTCGGCTTCGACTCCCTGACCTCGATCGAACTGCGCAACCGCCTGGAGGAACGCACGGGCCTGCGCCTGCCCGTCACGCTCGTGTTCGACTCCGCCACGCCCAGGGCAATCGCCGAGCACCTGCAGCCGCAACAGTCCCCGGCCCCCGACACCCTCACCTCCCTCCACCGCAGGCTGTGCGAGCTCGGCAGGCCCCGCGAGGCCATGCACCTGCTCGTCTCCGCCTCCTGGGCGCTGCCCACGTCGACGGCCTTCCCCACCACCGCCCCCCAACGCCTGAGCGACGGCGACGTCCCGGCCATCGTCTGCTTCCCCGCCTTCGTCTCCCCACCCGGCGAGTACGGCCCCCTCGCCCGCCACCTGCCCGGCCTGTGGCTGGCCCCGCACCCCGGCTACGACGGCGGCCCCGTACCCCAGGACGTGGACGCCCTCGCCCTCGCCCACGCCGCCTCCATCCGGCAGCTTTCCCGCCCGGTGGTCCTGTTGGGCCGCTCCACCGGCGGCCTGGTCGCCCAGGCCGTCGCCGACCTGGTCTCCGCCGAAGCCGTGGTCCTCCTCGACACCCACCCCGTCCGCGACGAGGAACCCCTCACCGAACTGGCCGGCCGCACCGCGATCGACCTCGCCGCCCCCGCCCTCGCCGCCCTGGGCGCCTACGCCCGCATCTTCCTCGACTGGAAGCCGTCCCCGACCACCATCCCCACCCTCCACCTACGCCCCGGCGACATCCCGGGCGACCACCACTCCCTCCTCACCGAACACGTCGCCACCACGGCGGACGCCATCCGCACCTGGCTCACCCGCACGCTGCGCCCCGGCGGCGACGGCCCGGGAACGACAGGCCCTTGAGCCGCTGGATGACTACCCCTACCGGGAGCCGTGGACCTGAAGCCCCCTCACGGGGCCGGGCGGGCCGCCTGCCAGTAGGAGGGGTCGGCGGGCGGCCGGGTGCGGAGGTCGGCGCGGACCTCCTGGGCGAGCCGCCGGGTGTCGCGGCGGTTGATGTTGGCGCCGATGCCCGCGCCGAGGAGGAGCGGGGTCAGGGTGGGCAGGCGGCGGATCCAGCTGCGGGTGAGGCGGCGGCGGACACGGCGGCGGACCTCGGCGCTCAGGGTGAGGGCGGCGAAGCCGGCGGGGCGGAGGAGGAGGCGGGCGTCGATGCCGCGCCGGTCGGCCCAGGCCGCCAGGTAGGCGCCGGCCCGTTGGGTGGCGGTGCCGGCCGCCGGGGCGCCGTAGACCTCGTGCAGCTCGGCGACGAGTTTCACCTCGACGGCCGCCACCGCCAGGATCTCGGCGGCGATCTCCATCGGCATCGCGGGCGGCACCGGCAGCATCGCCGCCGCCCCGACGCCGGCGCCGAGGGCGCCGCAGGCCCGGGTGGCGCCGGTGACCAGCAGGTCGGCCAGGGCCTCGGGGTCCTGCGCGCCGGGGTGCTGGGCGCGCAGGGTGGCGAGGTCGCGGACGGGGATGCGGGGCGCGGCCCGGACCAGCTGCTCGGTCAGCGCCCGCCCGCCGATCGCCGTACCCCGGGCGGCGGCCCGGCCTCCCCGCCCCAGCGCCCGTGCGCCCTTGGCCACCAGCGCCCGACCCCGCCCGTGCGGCGACTCCCCGGCCGGGCCCTCGGCCTCCTTGACCAGCTCGGCCAGGCCCTCGGCCAGTGTTCCTTCAGTACTGAGTTGCTCGGAACGATCCGGTTTGCGGAATTTCGTCATGCGCTCGCGGATACCCCGCACGGCCGTCCGTCACGCCGCCATGCCTTCGTATGGCGGTGGGACCGGGCCCGGCGAACGACGCACCGGGCCCGGCCGTGGATCTCGGGCTAGAACAGAACGTCGGTGCAGGAGTAGAAGGCGTTGCCGGTGTCGGCGATCGTCCACACGGACACGACCACGTGGTGGCCGGTGCGGCCGGTGGGCAGGGTCGCGGTGTGGGTGGTGGTCGCGGCGGGCTGGCGGCCGTTGTACGGGACGGTGAGGAACGGGTTGAGGTCGAGCGAGGCCCGGGTGATCGGCTGGCCGGCGTCGTAGCCGGGCTTGGTGAGGTAGTACTTGAAGTTCGTGGTGGAGTGCCGGGCCTCGATCTCCCAGGTGAAGGTGAGCTGCTGGCCCCCCGTCACCTTGGTGGTCGGCCAGGCGCCACCGTGCGGGTCGTCGAGCGGGGCCCACCGCCCGTCGGCCCCGGCGCAGATGGTGCCGTCCGCCGGCCCGCGGGTCGGGAAGCCCTTGGGGCCCTCGACGCTCTGCGGCTCCCACTGGATGTCGCCGCAGTCCCACGGGACGGCGTTGGCGCCGCAGAGCGCGGAACGGCTCGGCGGGAGGTTGATGAAGCCGTGCGACTGGGCCGGTAGGGCCGTCGCGATCGGCAGGATGATCGCGGCCGCGGCGGCCCCGATCAGGTAGCGCTTGCGCATGGTGCTCCTCCGTGGGGGTGGATGGAGTGTGTGCCCGGCGCGGGACATACGCGTACGCGTGGGGGTGCGCACGACGACCGGCCCGAGGGGCGTGGCATGCCCACGCCAGAGCGGTTGCGCACACCGTAGGATCAGGCTTCCCCCCGCGTCAATGGTCTGAACCATTTGCGCCAAGGCCGGGCGGGGCCGCGACCCCGGCGCCCTTCGAGAGCTCCGACCCGCGCGCCACCGACCTGCGCGCCACCGACCCGCGCGCGACCGGCCGCCGCACACCTGAGCCACCGGCCCTGCGTTCGTCGGCCGTTGCACCGGGCGGGCCTGCGGACGGACGATGGGCGCGCACCCGTGGACCCGCGGGTCGACCGGCAGGAGGAGTGATGGATCCGTTGGAGGACTGGCTGGAGGGCATGCAGCCCCGGCTCGTCGGCCTGATCGACTTCGAGCTGGAGGAGGGCGCCCTCCCGGACTACGGGGCGGCCTCGTTGGCCCGTCTGGAAGCCGAACTGCTCGCCCGGCCCGTTCCGGCCGCCGACTTCCTGGAGCGGGTCGCGGGCTTCCTGGGCGAGGCCCTGCTGACCGTGGCCGGCGGGGGCTGGCGCTGGGACGAGCGCCTCGCCCTGCCCGTCGTCTCGCCGGACCGGGCGCTCGGCCTTCCGCCGCTCTGCCCGGCGCAGATCGTCGACAGGGCACGGCGGTTGCGCGGCGGGGATGAGTTCGGCCGCGCGTACCGGGGCCTGGAGGCGGCCGTTGCCGAGCGGCGGTCGGCGGTGCCGGGATGGGAACCGGCCAAGGAGCCCACCCCCGGACTGGACCGCGATCTCACCGTCCGGGGAGGGGAGTTCCTCGCCCAGTGGCTGCCCGAGCGCGCCGCGCGGCACCCGGCCTGGCTCGCCACGTACGCGCGGCGGCCGCAGCGATGGGACTTCTCCGCCGGCTCCCTGGGCGAACTGGAGCAGACGTCCCGTCAACTTGTGGGCAGTTCCGGCGAGTTGGCCGACCATCCCGACTTCGCGGACGGGGCGGTCTGGTACCTCGGTGAGGTGCTCCGGCCCGCGATTCGGGCGCAGTGGAACTACTACCCGGGCGATCCGGCCGACGGCATGTTCCTCGGGCGCCCGTTCCTCGACCAGCTCCTGCCCGACGGCGAGGTCGCCGTGCCGTTCCTGATCCTTCAGATCGCCCTCGACGACCGTGCGCCGGGCGTACTCCGGCGCATCCACGACCGGTTGGTCTGAGCCTCCCCAAGCGCGGTGGGCGCGGCTACCGTCAGGGGCCGAAGCATCTGACGAGGGGAAAGCCGGATCATGGGTGGTCGCCGCCGGGTCCTGCCGTTGTCGCTCGGGCTGATACTCACGGCCCTGATCGGCGTGGTCGGTTTGCCGAGCGCCGGCGAGGCCGCGCCCAGACCGATTCCGCTGCCCACGTTCGGCGGCGCCGCGCCCACCGCCGCCGACCTGCCGGGCGGCGCCCACCCCGTCTCACCCGGCCCCGTCCAGGTCTACCAGTACCCCAACGCCGCCGAGGCGTTCCGGGGCCGGGCCCAGCCGAGCGACGTCGAGGTGGAGGCCGCGCGGTACAGCGACAACGCCGACAAGGCCGGCACCTGGGAGCACATCCTCACGAGGTGGCGGGAGTACCAGCTCCGGAAGGACGCCGAGCTGGCGGCCTACACCGCGGACCCCGCGAACAAGGAACGCCCCTCGCGCAAGCAGCCCTGGAAGACCTGGCTCAACGGGCAGATCCCGAGGCAGGGCAACGACGCGCAGGGGAAGGCGTTCCAACTGCACGTCGCGGAGCGGTTGCGGCTCGGGGCCGACTTCGGCTGGAAGACCGAGGTGCAGGTGCCGGAGGTGAACCGCCAGTACGACCTCGCCAACCCCGAACTCGGCCTCTACTACGAGGTCAAGTCGGGTACGGGCATCGACCTGAAGACGGAGTTCCCGCGCGACAAGGCGTTCGTCGAAGGGGAGCGGGGGAAGCCCAACCCGCGCACGCTGGTCTACATCTTCCCCAGCGAGCCCACCAAGGCGGCCAGGACGGCCCTCCAGAGCGCGGGCATCCCGTACTTCGTCGTGCCCGCGAAGAAGCAGCCGGTCATCCCGGGCGGCGGAGGTCAGCAGAGTGGCGGAGGTCCGCAGGGCGGCGCCGCGGTGCCCGACGACACCCTGCGTGCCCCTGATCAGTTCCAGGCCCCCGGCGCCGCCCCGGAGGAGATCACCGGCTCTCCGGAAACCGCCGAGGACGCGGTGGAAGCGCGCGCCGTCCAGAAGGAGGAGTCAGAGGCGTCCGGGCACCCCGAACTGGCCGAGGACCTCGGCGGCGTCGACTTCTCCACCCTCGAACTGCGATACGTCTCCGACACCTACCACCACGGCCCCGGCGTGCAGTACGCCTTCAAGGCCAACTCCCTGGAGCCCGATCAGAACTCCTTCGGCGGAGCCCGCAACGCCCGCCTCGCCTCCGACTCCTTCTTCGTCTGGCTCGAACTGCCGCCCTCCGCCTTCACCGTGAACCTCAACCCGGACGAGCCGGACCGGATCATCGACGCCAAGTTCGGGAAGACCGACGCCGGCCGGGTGCTGCTGGAGGCGGACCTGGCGATGAAGAAGATCGTCGCCAGGTTCATCCACCCCGACACCCCGGCCGGGCAGAAGTTCTGGGACTCCCTCCAGGGCGACACCAAGTGCATCTCGATGCGGCAGTGGATCGTGCCCGACACCGCCACTGTCCGCGACACGGGCGACGAACTGTACATCCTGGACGCGCCGTTGCTGGTCAAGATGGAGTCGGACGTCGTCAAGGCCCAGGGCGTCGGCGGCTCACCCGGCTGCACCCAGCAGGACAAGGCGGTCACCAAGCACAACGAGGACGTCTACCGGCAGACCATCCTTCCGCAGGTCCAGGACGCCGTGAACCGCGCGCCCGAGTACGCCGACCTGCGCCGGGTCTACGCCAGCCGGGTCGCCGCCGAGTGGTTCCGCCAGCGCAGCACCACCAAGCACACCGCGTACTCCGACCTGGTCGGCAAGGGCGACATCAGCCAGTGGTCCTCCCGGGAACCCTGGTCCCCGCGCGAGGTCTTCGACCGCTACGTCCAGTCCTACAAGAACGGCGAGTTCAAGGTCACCCACACCACCACCAGCGGCGAGACCGTCTACACCTACACGTACGTCTACGGCGGCGTGAACTTCAGCCGGATCAACCAGAACCGGGTGAGCGCCGAGAAGTTCGCCAAGGACCACCCGGAGCTGGCGGCCGCCGCACGGGGCGCGCTGAACGGGCCGAGCGGCGACGGGAGCGGGCTCTGGCTCGGCGGCCAGACCACCGCCGTACCGCCCGCGGAGGCGTTCGCCACCCCGCCGCAGGCGACGTCGAACCGGCTCTTCTACCCGCTCGCGGCCACACCGCTGGTGCTCTGGCTGACGGTCGGCGGCGTGCTGCTGCTCCGTCGGCGGCGGATGGCGGCCCGGGGGAGCACCCGATGACGGCGACCGCCTGGACGGCGGCACCTTCCGAACGACCCCGCCGCCCCGCCGCGCCGGGCACCGTGTTCGCGGCGGGCTACCTGCTCGCCGGGGCGGCCTCGCTGGCCCTGGTGGCCGCGATCGGCGCGTTCTTCGCGATCCCCGAGTACAGCGACCGGCGAGCGGAACAGGCTGCCGACCCGCAGGCCGGCAGCGCCGCCGCGACCGGCCTGGTCGCCTTCGGCACGACGGCCGCGGTGCTCGCCGCCGTCATCCTGGTCCTCGCCGTCCTCGCGGCCCGCGGACGGCAGCCGGCCAGAGTGCTCGCCTGGATCGTGGGCGGGCTGTCGGCCGTCGCCGCCGTTGCGATCCTCACGACGGACGCCTACGGCTCGCTCTCCTGGTTCCGCAGCCTGATCGAGCTCACGGCCGCCGCCGTGCTGGTGCTGACGGTGCTCTCCCTCACGCTCCTGGCGCTGCCGCGCTCCCACCGCTTCTACCGGGCCACCCGCCCGCCGCGCCGCCAGGCTCTCCCCCTGCCGATGCCGCCGCTGCCTCCTCCGCCCCAACCCACCGGCTACTCACGGCCGTTGCCCAGCACGTCGGTCCCACGGCCCGACTACCTCACCCCACCTCCGGGCCACCGCTACCCGCCACCGGCGCCCGGGCAGCAGCCGGGCCACGATGGCTGACGCCGGCTGCCGGCTTCCCGGCCGCTGACGTCAGGGTGACGATGTGGTTGGCGAGCGGCCGTTCGCGCTCATTCGCGCTCATTCGCGCTCATTCGCGTTCAGTCCGGGCTCATTCCGGGTCCTCGGCCGCGAGGAGCTGATCCGCCGGCGGGTCTGAACGGGCCTGATGTTCGGCCCCGAACGACAGAGCTCCCGGGGATCGGCCGGACTGGACCGGACCTGACAGCGGCGTGACAATGGCGGCGGAGAGGGCCTCGCGTGCAGAGCGAGGACGGTGATGTCCGAAGGGGCGGGATGTCCGCGCAGCAGGGCAAGGAGCGTTTTGAGCGCTGGCGGGATCTGATCGGGCGGACCAGGGCCGCCGAGACGACGAGTGAGCACGTGGACGACTTCACGGCGCAGGTACGGCGTCTCGACCTCGGGCCGTTGGTGCTGCTGGGGTCGTCGTTCCCGTCGGCGCGGTTCCGGCGGACGAAGCGGCTGATCCAGCGTTCGGACCAGGAGCTCTACCATCTGACGCTGCTGACCTCCGGAGTGCACGGGCTCAGGCGCGGCCGGGACCAGGCGGAGACCTTCGGCGCAGGGGACCTCGCCCTCATCGACAGCTCCACCCCGCACGATGTGCACCTGTCCGGGGAGCAGGACCCGGGCGGGGGACGGTCCGAGGTCGCCGCTGTGGGCCTCGACCTGCCCGCCTCGCTGTTGCCGGTGCCGCCGCACCGGCTTCGCGACCTGCTCGGCCGCAGGCTCTCCGGCCGGGAGGGGACGGGTGCGCTGCTGGCCGAGTTCCTGCTCGGGCTGGACCGGCAGGGCGCCGGCCTGAGGCCGGCCGAGGCGGGCCGTCTCGGCGCGGTCGTGGTCGACCTGGTGGCGGCGCTGGTCGCCGGGGAGCTCGATGCCGAGTGCGCGCTGCCCGAGGACGCCCGGCAGCGGACCCTGGTGGAGGGCGTCCGGGTGTTCATCCGTGGCAACCTGCACGACCCCGGGCTGACGCCTCCCGTGGTCGCCGCCGCCCACAACATCTCCGTCAGCCATCTGCACCGCCTCTTCGCGCGCCACTTCCCGGGGGAGACCGTGGCCGGGTTCATCCGCGCCCAGCGGATGAGGAAGGCCCACCGCGAGCTCGCCGACCCGGGCCTTCGGGACCTCACGATCCGGGCCGTCGGCGTGCGCTGCGGCATGCCCAACCCCTCCGACTTCGGCCGCGCGTTCAAGGCCGCCCACGGCCTCACCCCGCGCGAGCACCGTCTCCTGGCCGACGCGAAAGCGACCGCCTGAGCAGGCGGGCCCTTCGGTGGTCGCGGGCTCAGCCCTCGCGGGGGAGGGGATGATGCCGAGGCCGTTCCTGAGGGTGAAGACCGAGATGAGAGCACCAAGTTTGACAGATCTTCAAGTTCTCTTGGTCACCCCGTGGTTGTCGCCATGGCCTTCGGCTCGGTGCGCCGCCAGGACGGAGGCGAGCAGGCCCGGGAAGCGGGCGTCGAGTTCCGGGCGGCGGAGGGCCATGATGCGGCTCTTGCCCTCCTGGCGGGTGGTGGTGAGGCCGGCCTCGCGGAGGATGCGCCAGTGGTTGGAGAGGGTGGAGCGGGGCACCGTGAGCCACTCGGGGCTGCAGGCGCTCTCGCCCTCGGCGGCCATCCAGCGGACGAGGGCGAGGCGCACCGGGTCGCCGAGGGCGTGGAGGACGGCGGCCAGTTCCAGATCGTCTGCCATGGCAGTAGTATGCCGATCGTTTCGACGTTTCGGGAAAGTCGAAATGATCAGCCGTAGCCGTCGTCTGCCGAACGGAGTGTCAGCCATGCCCGCACTCGCCACCCTCGCCCGCGTGTACGTGGACGACCTGGACACCGCGCTGCCCACCTTCACCGCCCTCGTCGGCGAGGGGCCCCGGCTGCGGTTCGAGTACCGCGACCTCGAACTGGCCACCGTCGGCGGCTTCCTGCTCATCGCCGGCACAGCGGAGGCGCTCGCGCCCTACCGGGACACCCACGCCACCGTGCTGGTCGACTCCCTCGACGACGTCCTCACCACCGGCACCGTCCTCGACGGCCCCAACGTGGTGCCCACCGGCCGCAACGCCACCCTCCGGCACCCGGGCGGCGCGATCATCGAGTACGTGCAGTTCCAGCCCGCCTGAGACGTCCCGAGAGGACGTGGCGAGGGGGCCCTGCGCGACGCAGGGCCCCCTCGCCACGTCCTCAACCGCTCACAGGTTGGCGCACTGGCCTGCGCGGGTGCCGTGGACGGTGTTGGGGTTGCCGCCGTTGGTCGGAGGCGGGGTGTTGCCGGTGCAGTGGAGGGAGCCGCGGATGGTGTTGCGCTCGATCTCGGCCCGGTCGTCCTCGGGGAACGGGCCGGTGCCGGTGGTGCCGTTGACCTCGACCGAGCCGCCGATCCGGTTGGCGACCAGTTCGGCGCCACTGCGGTTGCCGGGGCAGCCGTCGCCGGGCGGACCTGGCGCGGGGTGGACGGGCCCGGGCGGTCGGTCCGGTCGCGTGGCTGGTCGCTCGCGCCGCCCTGGCTCGTCGCCACGCTCGGTTCGACGGCCCCGGCGGGCCCCGCCCAGGCGTGGGCGGACAGCAGGAGCGGTCCGGCGGCGAGCGACAGGGCGAGGGCCGCGCTGAGCGGGCGTCCGAGGAGGATCGGTCTCCGGGGTGTGCGGATGGCACGCGTCAGTCCTCTCGGTCACATGGCAGGGCGGTGACATCCTGTGATCGAGAGGGGTTCGACGGTGACGCGGCGCACCCGGTCCGTACTTCGTTCGATGGCGGGATACCGTCCGTCAGCGCAGCGTGGGGCGTCTCAGTCGTTCGGCCGCCCGGCCCGCCCGAGGGCGGCGGTGAGGCTGTCCAGGACCTGGGCAGCCGGGGGTTGCCGGGGGCTCAGGGCGTCGATGGGCAGGCCGGACCAGTCGAGGTCCGCCAGGTGGGCGGCCAGGAGGCCGACGCGCTCGCGGTAGAGGGCGTCCCGGTCGAGGTCCGAGAAGGCGGGGGGCAGGGCCTCGCGCAGCTCCTCGAAGCGGTCGGCGGCCGCGGTCACCAGGGTGCGCAGCACCTTCTCCCAGCTGACGCCGCTCAGGCCGATCGTGAGGTGCAGGGAGGGCTCGTCGGTGGTGTCGCCGACGTGGACGAAGCCGTGCGGGATGTAGAGGCACTCGCCCTCCTTGAGCACCACGTCGAGCACCGGCTGCGCCACGGCCGCCGGATCCACCGGCTGCACCCGGTTGGGCCAGCGCTTCGCCGGAGGGCTGATCCGCCAGCGCTTCGAGCCGTGCAGCTGGCGGAGGAAGACTCCCAGCAGGTCGAAGTGCGGCTTGACACCGCGTGCTCCGGGCGGGGTGAGGAAGGCCGTGCTGTCGACCTCGTAGCCGGTCGCGCGGGAGACCTCGGCGGCGAAGGCGGAGACCTCCGGGCTGTGGGTCTGGAGCTCCTCCAGGACGAGGGTGGCGCCCCGGGCGACCAGCTCGGTGATCCTTCCGCCGTCGGCGAGTCCCTCCCGGCTGCGGGGGCTGGTGCCGCGGTTGCGGCGGTAGAGCTCGCTCGGGAGTTGTTCGCCGTTCCTGAACAGCCGGACGGCGGTCAGCGGCAGGCCCGTGTGGATCATGCGTTCGGCGGCCGCCAGGGAGAAGACGTCGCCGAAGTCGTCGAGCCCGACACTGACGAACGGCTCGCGCTCCCAGGCGCGTTGCAACGTGGGGAGGTCGTCCACGAGCCGGAGCAGACTGTCCACGGAAACCTCCAGGAGCGATCGAGCGGGCGATCGAGCGAGCGGGCGATCGAGCGAGTGGGCGGGTCGGGCGTCGGGGCGCGGGAAAGCCGGTGCGGTGGTGACCGCACCGGCCGGGATTCGACGGGGCGCGCCGCCCCGTCGGTCCGTCAGCTCAGGCCGCGCCCTGCTGGATGCCACAGGGGGCTGCGTCCTCGTCCTCGTCGCCGGCGCTGTGCGCGATGACGTCGTCCGGCACGATGCCCTGCTGGACGCCGCAGGTCGAGGGGTTGTCGTCGTCGTCGCCTGCGCTGTGCGCCTGCACATCGGGCTTGGTCATGGGGGACTCCTCTCGTCAGGGCCGGAACCTCGTCCGACTCCAGGGCGACGCTATGAGGGCGCGGTTGGGCTCCGGTATGTGCGCGGCTTCCTGACAGCTTGTCCGCGGGGGCGACGCAGGGCCACCGAACCGTTACGGATCGCGCGCACGTTCTTGTCAGTCCCCCGGGTTGTCCCGCAAGCTGACCGGACACGCGCACATGCCAACGAGGGGGTCCCGTATGGGCGGGGGCAACGCTGTGTCAGGTCCTCTCCGGTTCTCGGTGCTCGGGCCGCTGCAGGTCCACTGCGCCGACCGACGGCTCCAACTCGGGCCCTACAAGCAGCGCCTGCTGCTGGCGGCGCTGCTCTGCCGCGCCAACACGGTGCTCTCGGTGGACCAGTTGACGCAGGTGCTGTGGGACGGCGACCAGCCGCGCACGGCGAGGAAGAACCTCCAGGTGTACGTCTCCGCGCTGCGCAAGATCGTGCCCGACCACATCGACCGCCTGCCCTACGGCTACACGCTGCTGGCGGACGCCCAGGAGTCCGACCTGCTGCGGTTCGACCAGCTGGCCGCCGCGGGCCGGCAGGCCCAGCGCAGGGGCGACCCGGCGGGCGCCTCCGCCCTGCTCGGCCGGGCGGTGGGGCTGTGGCGCGACCGGCCCCTGGTCGACCTGCTCGACAGTCCCTTCGCCGTACGGGAGTCGCAGCGGCTGGCGGACCGCCTCCTGGAGGTCTACGAGGACTGGGCCGAACTGGAGGTGGAGGCCGGCCGGGCGCACGGACTGCTGGACCGGCTGGGCGAGTTGGCAGGCCGCTACCCCTTCCGGGAGCGGCTGGTGGCGCTGCGGATGACGGCGCTGGAACAGGTCGGCGGACGCCGCCAGGCGCTGGCCTGCTTCGAGGCGCACCGTCAGTTCATCGCCCGCGAGCTGGGCCTCGATCCGAGTGCCGTACTGCGCGGGCTCTACCGCGAGATCCTGGCCGGCGAGCAGTCGCCCGCCCCGCCCCGGCCGACGGCGGCGGCACGCCTGCGCCCGGCCCAACTCCCGCGCGACCTCTCCGACTTCGTCGGCCGCTCCGAGCCGCTCGCCGCGCTGACGGCGGCACTGACCGCCGACGGCCCCTGTCCCGGCGTGGTGCTGGTCTGCGGCCCCACCGGGGTCGGCAAGAGCGCGCTGGCCGTCCACGCGGGCCACCTGGTCGCCGACCGCTTCGAGGACGGCCAGGTCTTCGTCTCTCTCAGCGAACCGGACGGCACACCGCGACACTGGCACTCGGTGCTCACCGAACTGCTGCGCAGCACCGGCCTGGACATCGCCCCACCGGCCGAGGAGGCCACCGCGCTCGCGCTGTGGCGCTCCTGGCTCGCCGAGCGGCAGTTCCTGCTGGTCCTCGACGACGCCACCGGCGAGGCGGACATCCGGCGGCTGCTGCCGGGGCGCGGGCCCAGCCGTACGGTGGTGACCACCGCCCGCAAGCTCAGCGGGCTGGAGTGCGTCCACCGCCTGGAACTCGGCGAGTTCACGCCGTCGGAGGCCGGCGAGCTGCTGAACCGGGTGCTCGGCGGCGACCGGGTCGCCGGCCACGAGCAGGCGCTGCCCCGCATCCGGCAGCTGTACGGGCTGGCGCCCGTGGTGGTGCGGGCGCTGGCGGCCAAGCTCACCGTGCTCGGCCACCTGTCCCTGTCCGCGTACGCCGACCGGCTGGGCCGGCTTCCGGTGGCCCTGGACGAACTGATGGTCGGTGGGGTCTCCCTGCACGACGGCTACCGCCGCTTCCACCGGAGCCTGACACCGTCCCAGCGCGCCGCCTTCGACGCCCTCGGTGCGCTGCCCCGGGCCGCGTTCGACCTGGCGGGCCTGCGGGCGGTGCTGGACGGGGTGGACGGCCTGGCGGGCCCCGTCGAACGGGTCGCCGAGGAGCTGATGGAGGCCAACCTGGTCAGCGTCACGGGCGACGAGGACGAGGTGACGGCCCACGCGGCCCATGAGACCCATGCGGCCCATGAGACCCACGCGGCCCACGCCGTCCGCTACCGGATGCCGCCCCTGGCCCACCGCTACGCCGCCGCGCTGCTGCTCGGCAACACGCAGATGCAGAAGGGGAGTTGAGCCGATGGTGCGCCGATCGCCCCGCTCAGCGCACCATGCCCGCCAGCACCTCGTGCAGCGAGTCGACCAGCCGCAGACCGCTGGCCCGCCGGTCCTCCGGCAGCTCCGCGAGCAGCCGGACGATCCCGGCCAGCCGCGCGAACTCCCCGCCGCCCAGGGCCAGGGCCCCGCGTGCGGCCCGACTGCGGACCAGCCCTGAGAGCGCCAGGCCGGCCTGGGCCGCGAAGGCGGTCAGGAGGTCGAGGTCGGACATGCTGGAACGGGACTGGGGGTGCGGGTCGAGCACCTGGATCACCCCGAGCACCTCGTCGCGGTGCATGACCGGGGCGGCCATGATGGCGTCGGGGACGAAGCCGGTCCGCTCGGCGAGGTCCTGGGCGAACAGCCCGTCGCCGGCGAGCCGGTCCACCGTCATCGGCTCGCCGGTGTCGGCCACCCAGCCGGCGATGCCGCGGTGGGCCGGGAAGCGGGTGCCGACCAGGAAGTCCTCACCCTCCCCGGAGACCGCCTCGAAGACCAGCTCGTCGTGCTCCCGGTCGAAGAGGAAGATCGAGCTCGCGGCCGCGCCGAAGATCGAACGCGCCACCTGCACGATGGAGGCGAGCAGCTCGCGGTCCTCCGGTCCGGGGTCGGCCAGCGCTCCGGAGATCGCGGCGACCATCGCCGTGGAGTCCGTGGGGTGGTCCATGGTGTCAGGCTCCTCGCACGTTGGCGGCCGTCAGGTACAGGATGGTCTTCAGCTCGAAGCTCGTCAGGTACGGGTGCTTGCCGAGGATCAGCGCGCAGAGCCCGGTCACGTGCGGGGCCGCGAAGCTGTTGCCGGTGTTGCGGGTGGTGCCACCCTTCAGCGCCGCGACCGGCACGGCCTGGCCGCGGGCGAAGAACTCCACGGGCGGGGAGGGGTTGTAGAGCACCAGACCGGAGTCGTCCTCGGCGTGGCTGCCGACCGACACCACCGAGGAGAAGCGCCAGGGGAAGCTCTCGATCCGGGCGTTGTGGGCCGAGGCGACGATCACCGACCGGCTGAAGTAGGCGCGGTCGGCGAGTTCGCGCAGCACCTGGTTGAACTGCGGGCGGGAGGTGGACAGGCTCAGGTTGATCACGTCGAAGCCCTGCTCGATGGCCCAGGCCAGTCCGGTCAGCAGCGCCTGGCCGCTGCCGCCGCCGTTCTCGCCGAGGATGCGCACGCTGGACAGCTCGCAGCCGGGCGCGACCCCTCGCACGATGCCGGCGCACGCCGTGCCGTGCCCGCAGACGTCCGCGGCGGCCACCGGCACCACCGTCGGCTCGCCGTCGCGCTCGACGACCGCGTGGCTACCGGCGAGTTCGCCGACCATCGGGTGACCGGGCTCGACGCCGCTGTCCACCACGCAGACCCGGACCCCGCTGCCGTCCGCCCCGCCGTACGCCCACGCGGGCGTGACGCGGTGGGCCCCGTCGGCGGCGACCGGGATGTCCGAGGGGCGTCGGTCCAGCAGGTTCCAGGTGAGGGCGCCGCCGCGGGGGTTCCCGGCGGGTGCTTCGGGCGTGGTGGTCATCGGTCGGTGCCAGCTCCTTCGCCGTCTCTCCCGACAGCCGGATCTCCCAACAGGCGTTCGGTGTGCGCGAGTGCCACGAGGTGCCCCTTCCCGGCGAACTGGCGGCGGGCGACCCCCAGCGCGCCACGGGCCCGCTCGGGCAGCCCCGCCGCGGCCCTGGCACAGGCCAGGTCCAGGCAGGCGGTGCCCCGGTCGGCGGGCGAGTCCGTCCGGTAGGCGAACAGCACCGCCCGGCGGGCCAGCGCCAGGGCCTCGCCGTGCTCGCCGCGCAGCGCCCGTATCCTGGCCCGCACCCCGCAGGAGTCGGCCTGCACGCCCGGCTGCCCCTCGGGCACCGCGAGGTCCTCGACCAGCGCCGCCGCGGCCGGCCAGTCACCGTCCGCCAGGTGGAGGCGGGCCAGTTCGAGCGAGCAGGTGCGGACCAGTTCCGGCGCCCGGAGCGCACGGGCCGCCTCCAGGGCCTCGCCCAGTGCCTCACGGGCCCGGGGCCGCCGGTCGGCCAGGACGGCGAGCATCCCGTCGAGCAGCGGCCCGAACACCCGGCCCTCGGCGTGCGCCAGGGCGGCCATCGCCTGCCGGGTGGCGGCCAGGCTCTCGGCCGCGAGGTCGTCGCGGCCCCGCAGCGCGTGCAGCACGGTGAGCGGAAAGCCCAGGGTGCCGCGTACGGCGGGCCGGTCGGCGCCGTGGGCCGCCAGCAGCGCCTGGCAGCGGGCCACCGCGGAGTCGGCGGGTTCCGGGCCCCGCCAGAGCGAGAGGCCCGTCGCACCCAGGGTGTTGGCGAGTTCCCGGTCGGCCCCGACGGCGAGCGAGTGGGTCAGCGCCAGGCCCAGCGTCCGCAGCGCCTCGGCATGGCGGCCGCGCCGCCGGCAGCACCCCGCGAGCACCAGCCGGCTCCGGGCCAGGCCCAGCTGGTCGCCGGCGGACTCGAACACGGGAAGCGCCACGGCCGCCGCGTGCTCGAGCGCCGCCTCGTCGGAGGCGGAGGCGGCCAGGTGCAGCCTGGCGTGGGCGGCGGTGGCGGCCGCCCCTGCCGTGTCGGCCTCGGCGGCCGCCCGGGTGAGCAGGTCGCGGGCCTGAACCGGCCGCCCCAGGGTGAGCAGCACCTCGCCCAGCCGCTGCAGGAGCTCGGGGCGGCCCTCGTCGCCGGGGGCGGTGAGCTCGGCGGCCCGTTCGAACAGGGTCAGCGCCCAGGGCAGGTCCACCCGGTCCAGCGCGCCCGACCCCGCCCTGACCAGGTGCCGCACGGCACGCTCGCGCAGCCGCAGACCGTGCTCGTCCAGCCGGACGACCGCGCTGCGGTAGCGGTACGCCTGCTCGAAGTGGGTGCCGATCAGGGCGTCCGGCCGGCCCGTCCGCACCAGGAATCCGGCGTACCGCTCGTGGAGTTCGCCGCGTCGCAGCTTGGTCAGCCCCTCGTAGGCCACCCGCCGGGTGACCCCGTTGACGAAGCAGTAGGCCGCGCTCGCCCCGAACGGTCGGCGCACCGGCCGCACCAGCCCCCGCCGCGACAGCGTCCGCAGCACCGCCGCGCGGCCCTGCTCACCGTCCTGCTCGCCGTCCTGCTTGCCGTCCTCCGTCGGCGCCGTCAGCTCCGTCAGCTCCGCCAGGTCGGCGGCGTCGAACTCGAGGCCCACCACGGACGCGTGCCGCAGGACGGTGCGCTCGGTCTCGGCCAGCCGGTCGATCCGGGCCGCCAGCAGCGACTGGAGCGTGGGCGGCAGCTCCCGGATGCCGCCGGTCTCCTCGACGGTGGCGGCCAGCTGCTCCAGGTAGAGCGGGTTGCCGTCCGCCTGGGCGACGATCTGTTCCGTCGCGCCGCCGTCGTGCAGCGCCAGGTCGACGAGGTGGGCCGCCAGCACGGTGGAGTCCGCGGCGGACAGGCCCGTGAGCGTGACCGTGGTCGAGTTGGCGCGGCCGGTACCCCAGCCGGGGCAACTGTCGATCAGCTCGGGCCGGGCCAGGCAGAGCAGCAGGACCGGAAGCCGGCGCGTCTCCTCCACCAGCCGCTCCAGCAGGCCCAGCAGCGGCTGCTCGGCCTGGTGCAGGTCGTCCAGCACCAGCAGGACCGGGTGCGTGGCGGTGAGCTCGGTCAGCACATGGGCGAGCGCGGCGCAGGTGGCGTCCACGGACGGGGCCGGGGTGCCGTCCAGCAGCAGGCCCGTCCGCAGCAGCCCGATCGCGTCGGCGGCGCCGCTGGTGAGCGCCCCCTGCTCCGCCCGCGACAGCTCGGCGATCAGCGGGTCCAGGCATTCGGCCAGGGCGTGCAGCGAGCCGCCGGTACCGGGCGCCCGGCACCGGCCCGCGCCCACCGGGCGGTCGCAGCGGCGGAGCCACTCCTCGACCAGCCGGGACTTCCCGATGCCCGCCTCGCCCAGCAGGGTCAGCACGTGCACGTCGCGTTCCTCCACCACCCGCAGCCAGGCCAGGTCGAGTTCGCTCAGGTACCGCTCGCGTCCCACGAAGGGCACGTCCGGGCGGCGGGCCTGCCCCGGACTCGGCTCCGCCACGTCCACCAGCAGCCCGGCCTCCACCTCCTGGGCCACGCCCTTCAGCCTCAGCGGGCCGACCCGTTCGACGGTGAGGCCCGGTTCGGCGGCGCGCCAGGTCTGCGCGCTGAGCAGCACCGTCCCCGGGTCGGCCGCCGCCTGCAGCCGGGCGGCGATGTTGACCACCTCGCCGGAGACCAGGGCCTGACGGCTCGTCGGATCAGCCGTGGTGACCACCTCGCCGGTGTGCACCCCGATCCGTACCCCGAGCCGCACCCCGTGGTCCCGCTCCAGCTCCGCGTTGAGCCCGTCCAGTGCGGCCGGCATGGACCGGGCCGCCGCCAGCGCCCGGTGGGCGTCGTCCTCCCGGGTGGCGGTGAGGCCGAAGACCGCCATCACGGCGTCGCCGATGAACTTCTCCACGATCCCGCCGTGCTCCTCGATCCGCTGCTCCATCAGCGCGTAGTAGCGCAGCAGGATGGCGCGCAGCAGTTCGACGTCCAGCAGGCCGGAGAGCCGGGTCGAGCCGACCAGGTCGCAGAAGAGCACCGTGACGATCCGGCGCTCCTCGGCGGCCTGCTCCCCACGTACGGCCGTGGGGGCGCCGCACCGGGCGCAGAACCGCGCCCCGGCCGGGGGCCGGACGGCGCACGAGGGGCAGCTCACGTTCCCGCCTCCCCGGTCATGCCGACATGTCGCCTATGCACCAGGGCCGTTCGCCGTCGTCCTCCGCCGAGTGCAGCACCACCTCGGGCTCCTCGGGGTCGGCGATCGGCTCCGCAGGCTCCGTCGTGCCGTCGCCGGGTTGCCCGGCGGATGCCTGCTCGGCCGATGCGTGATCGACGGATGTCTGATCGGCGGATGTCTGCTCGGTCACCTCGATCAGCCCCCTTTCTGACACGACACTAGGGCGCCTCAGTTGAGCTTCGGTTTGCGTCCGGTATGCCGTCGACGCCATCCGGGGCGATCACGGTGGAAGCCCGCGGTCAACCTGCCGCATACCGGCGGCAAACCGCCGCTGCCTACCCTCGCGCTGTACTGCGGACCCCCGACCGAGGGAGAAACGATGATCGGCACCAGGCTGGACGAGGCCGACTCGCCGCGGCTGATCAGGACCGACCGCGGCTGGTGGTTCATCGGCAACCGCACCTGGACCCTGCTCAAGCCCGAGCACGTCAGGCCCGACGGCTCGCTCCGGCCGGACGTCGACGGATTCCTACGCAGCGAGGGCGCCTACCGCGAGCGCACCGCGAAGTCCTTCTCGCTCACCGTCCTGACCAGTACTGCCTGCAACCTCGGCTGCGGGTACTGCTTCCAGAACACCGGCCAGGACCTGCAGGGCGGGCACCGGCCCCCGCGGATCGACAGGCGGCAGCTCGACTCCGCCACCATCGACCGGATCGTCGGCTTCGCCGCCGGGCGGATGGCCGAGGCCGGGCTGGAGCGGCTCTACCTGCTGCTCTTCGGCGGCGAGCCGCTGCTCAATCCGGCCGGATGCCTCGAACTGCTGCGCCGCTGCCGGTCGTTGGGGCCGACGACCGCGGCGATGACCAGCAACGGGGTGCTGCTGCACCCGAGGCGCGCCGTCCAGCTGTACGAGGCGGGCCTGCGCACCGTACAGATCACCTTCGACGGGAGCCGGGAGGACCACGACGGCACCAGGGTCACCCACACCGGCGGCGGGACCTTCGACCGCATCCTCGCCAACGTCGCCGCCGCGACCGAACGGACGGGCCTGCTCTGGAACTTCCGGGTCAACGTGTCGCACCACAACGTGGACCGGATCGGCGAGCTGTTCGGCCTGCTCGACGGCCGTACCGACCCGCGCCGCTGCACCTTCACCTTCGCCTGGGTCGGCGACTCCGGGGTCGGCTACCGCAACGACCTGGCGCAGGGCCGGGAGGTGGAGGACCGCTTCGTGGAGTGGACGATCGAGACCCTGGAACGCGGCTACCAGCTGGTCCGGCCCTCGATGCGCACCACCTGCCAGATCTGCTCGACCCCCGGCGGCGCCCAGGGCGCGGTGGTCAACGCCGACGGCACCCTGTTCAGCAGCTGGCAGTCGGCGGGCAAGCCGGGCATGGAGGTCGGCCACATCGACCACGGCTACCTGGACCCGGACACCGTGCCCGACCGGTGGGTCACCTGCGGCTACGAGTACGAGCAGACCGACGCCGAGGTGATGAACCGGTTCCAGGACAACGTCGACGCGCGGATCCTGGACTACCTGCTGGCCAGCGGACGACTTTGACGGGGAGAGCGACCGTGACCGGAAGAGCGGCAGCGGGCGCGGGCCTGCGCAACCACGTGCTGCGGACCAACGCGAACCTGCGGCGGTCCTTCCTCGCCGACCTGACCTCCAATCTCGGTTCGGCGCTCTCCACCCTCGCCTACCCGCTGCTCGTGCTGAGCCTGGGCGGCTCCGCCGTCCAGGCCGGTACGGTGGCCACCGTCTCGCTCGCCACCCGGCTCGGGCTCCGGCTGCCCGCCGGCAGCCTGGTCGACCGCTGGAACCGGCGGACGGTGATGCTCCTCGCCGACCTGGTGCGGTGCGTCGCGGTGGCCACCATCCCGCTGGTGGCGCTCTGGTCCGCCACGCCGTACTGGCAACTGCTGCTGGTGGCCGTGATCGAGGGTTCGGCCTCGGCGCTGTTCGGTCCGGCCAACTCGGTGCTCACCCGGGACATCGTGGCCCCGTCGGAACTCGCGGACGCGCTCGGCGTGAACCAGGCCATGCTCTCCGCCGTCAACCTGGCCGGTCCGGCGCTCGGCGGCGCCCTCTTCGCCGTGGACCCGCTGCTGCCCTTCACCGTGGACGCGGCCAGCTACGCCCTCTCCGCGCTGCTGATCCGGCGGATCACCGTACGGCCGAGCGGGGTGGAGAGCGCCCCGACCGACCTGGACGCCGCCGAACCCGGGGACCGGTCGGCGACAGCCGGGCTGCGCTGGCTGATCGCGCAGCGGGAACTGCTGGTCGTCCTGCTGTACGCGGCCGTCATCAACCTGGTCTCGGCCGCCATCGACGTGACGGTCATCCTGGACCTGCGGGCTGGCGGGGCGTCCGGATCGCTGATCGGGCCGATCCTGTCCTGTGCCGGGGCCGGCGGGATCATCGGGTCCCTGCTGTCCCCGTGGCTGGTGCGGAGGCTGAGCATGCGGGCCATCGTGCTCGGCATCGGCGTGGTGTGGACGGCCGTCCTCGCCGTGTTCGCGGTGGCCTTCCAGCCCGCCCTGGTCGCCGTCCTCCTCACCCTCCTGATGCTGCTCTCCCCGGCCGCCGGGGTCGTGGTCTTCAAGGCGCTGCTCGGGCAGACCCCGCGGCACCTGGTCGGCCGGGTGAGCGCCGCGACCAGCCTGCTGCTCAACGGGCTGGCCGCACTCGGCCCGGTCGCGGCCGGCTCGCTCTACCAGTCGCTCGGCGGTGCACCCGCCTGGGCGGCGCTCGCCCTGCTGACCGGCGCGGTCACGGCGGGCGGCTGGCTGCCCCTGCGAGCGGCCCGCCCACGGGGCGTCGCACCGGAGCCCGCCGTCGCGCCGGAATCCGCCGTCCTCGCCCACGCCGTCGAACCCACCGGATCGGAGCATGACTGACATGACGTCAGATCCCTCGGGCCCCCCGGACCCCCCGGAGCCCCCGGACCCCTACCGCTGGCTGGAGGACGCCGACGATCCGGCGGTCCTGGAGTGGACGGCCAAGCAGGAGGCTTCCTACCGGGCCGCCGCCGACGGCTGGCCCGCCCGGGAGCGCTCGCGGGCCCGGCTGCGGGACCTCTACGCACGCCTCGGCGCACGCTCGGCCCCCCGGCCCGCAGGCGACCGGCTCTTCCTCACCCGGAACCGTCCGGGTGCCGACCACCCCGAGCTGGTGGTGGTCGAGCCCGACGGCACCGTCCGGGTGCTGGTCGATCCGGTGCGGGCCGACCCGAGCGGCACCACCACCCTGGAGGAGTGGGAACCGTCCTGGGACGGACGGCTGCTCAGCTACCAGCTGGCACCCGGCGGCACCGAGAACGCGGCCCTGCTCGTACTCGACGTGGACTCCGGACGGCCACTCGACGGCCCGATCGACCGCGTCCGCCGCAGCACGGTCGCCTGGCTGCCGGACGCCACCGGCTTCTACTACGTCCGCCGCCTGCACCCCGACCTGAACCCGGGAGAGGGCCAGTACCACCGGCGCGTCCGGCTGCACCGGATCGGCACCGACCCGGAGCAGGACCCGGTGGTCTTCGGCGAGGGACGGGAGAAGACCCAGCACTACACCGTCCGGATCAGCCCCGACGGGCGGTGGCTCGCCGTCAGCGCCGCCGCCGGAACCGCACCCCGCCGGGACCTCTGGCTGGCCGACCTCACCGCCGGACCACCCGAAGCACCCCGGTGGCGCGCCGTGCAGGAGGGACTGGACGCCCGGACGGTCCTCCACCCGCGCACCGGGCCCGACGGCACCTGCCACCTCACCACCGACCTGGACGCCCCGCGCGGCCGGGTGGTCGTCACCAGCCCCGGCCGCCCCACCCCCGACACCTGGACCGACCTGATCCCCGAGGACCCGCAGGCCGTCCTGGAGGACTTTGCCGTACTCGACGGACCGGAGCTCGCCCGACCGGTGATGCTGGTGGCCCGCACCCGGCACGCCGTCGGCGAGGTCACCGTGCACGACCTGGCCGACGGACGACCGCTCGGCCGGCTGCCCGTCCCGCCCTGCAGCAGCGTCGGCAAGCTCCGGGTCGCCGCCCGCGACGCGCACCGGGCCTGGTTCCTGTGCAGCGGCTTCGGCACCCCGCCGACGGCGCTGCGCTACGACGCGCGCACCGGGGCCCTCGACCCCTGGACCGCGGCGACCGAGCCGGACACCGGCCCCGCAGCGGTGACCACCCGCACCGTCCAGACCACCTACACCTCCCCGGACGGCACCCGGGTACGGATGTTCGTCATCTCCCCGACCGGCACCCCCGACCGCCCCCGGCCCACCCTGCTCACCGGCTACGGCGGCTTCGGCCAGTCGATGACCCCTGTCTACTCCCCGGAAGCCGTCGCCTGGGTCCAGGCCGGCGGGGTCTACGCCGTCGCCAACCTTCGCGGCGGCGGCGAGGAGGGCGAGGACTGGCACCGCGCCGGCATGCTGGACCGGAAACAGAACACCTTCGACGACTTCCACGCCGCCGCCGACCACCTGGTCACGACCGGCTGGACCACCAGGGACCGACTCGGCATCTGGGGCGCCTCCAACGGCGGGCTGCTCGTCGGCGCGGCCCTCACCCAACGGCCCGACGGCTGCGCGGCCGCCGTCTGCATGGCACCCCTGCTCGACATGGCCCGCTACGAACTCTCCGGCCTCGGCCCCAGCTGGGTCGGCGAGTACGGCAGCGCCTCCGACCCCGAGCAACTGCGCCGGCTGCTCTCCTACTCGCCCTACCACCGGGTCCGCCCCGACACCGCCTACCCCGCCGTCCTGTTCGCCGTCTTCGACGGCGACAGCCGGGTCGACCCCCTGCACGCCCGCAAGATGTGCGCCGCCCTCCAGGCCGCGACCAGCAGCGGCCAACCCGTCCTGTTCCGCCTCGAACGCGGCGCCGGCCACGGCGCCCGCTCGATCACCCGCCTGACGGACCTCTTCGCGGACATGCTCGCCTTCTTCGCCGACCGCCTGGGCCTGCCCCTCTGACGGCGCGGTGGCGCTGGTCCGAGGCGCCGTCGAGATCCTCACCGGTCATGAGGAGCCGCCGCCGCCCGGGGGCGAGGGGTTCTGGGCGGAGGGGTCCTGGGGGGCGGAGCCGTGGGCGAGGTCGAGGCCGAGGCGGGTCGGGTGGTGGTGGACGGACTGGCCGTTGCGGGTGGTGGTGATGAGCCCGGAGTCGCGGAGGACGGCCGCGTGGCGCGACGCGGCTGCCACGGAGACGCCAAGGGTGGCCGCGAGCCGGCTGGTGGTCAGGGCCGGTGTCCTGACCACGGCGACCAGTGCCGCCGCCCTGGTCGAGCCCATGAGGCACTCCAGGGCCTGGGGCGGGGTGCGGAGTTCCGGGTCCCGGGTGAGGGGGGTTGTGGCCGCCGGGTAGCTGATGATCACCTCGTCGGAGAGCGGGTTGAAGCTGATCCGGGTGGCGAGGGCGGAGGGCTGGAGGATCAGGGGCCGTCCTTCGAGGGACTCCGCGGCCTCGACGTTGGTGTTCAGCCGCAGCACCCGGCCGTCCCAGTGGACCGACGGGTGCAGGCGGTTGAGGAGCTCGCCGGGGCCGCCGACGGCGGCGCGGGTCAGGGCCCCGGCGGACGCCGTCGCGACGACGGAGGTGACGCGCCGCCGGTACGGGTCCAGCGCGGTGGCGCGCAGGCCGGTGAGGATCCGGGTCAGGTCGGAGACCGCGCGGGGGTGGCCGTCGGCGAGCCCCCGGGTGAAGGGGGTCAGGGCGCCGGACCGGGCGAGGTCCCGCAGGTGGGCCACCGCGGGCGGCGACTGCGGATCGATCGCGGCCGGTACGGGCAGGGTCGCCTCCTCGAAGAAGGCCGGCAGGTACAGCTCGGTGTACAGGTCGAACAGCCTGCCGTGCCGCGGGTTCCAGGTGCGGGCGACGTCGCGGCGCCACGCCGTGAGGTGCCTGTTCGGTGCCGGCAAGGCCAAGTACTGTCCGGCCAGGGCGAGTTCGTATCCGAGGTCGGGCGTGTCGGCGACCCGTATCCGGTCGAGGTCGTCGGGCGTCAGACGAATCCGTATCAACGGCATCCCCCCGTCGCGGGACCTTTGCGTCGGTGTGCAAAAGCCTAGCCGCCGGGGTGCGGGTCGTCGATCGTTGGTGCGTCCGAAGCAAGAAGTCGTTTCCGTACAGGGGGTACCAGCCCATGCGCTCGGCCCGAACCGCCAAGACCCTGGCCGTCGGTGCGGCCCTCGCACTCTCCGTCCTCGCCGCGCCCTCGGTGACGTCCGCGTCGGCCGCGTCGTCCTCGTCGGCGCCCGCCGCCGCCGTGTACGACTGTTCCGACTACTACTCCGTCAGCAGCAGCGACGTGAACCTCTACGGCTACGTCGGCTACGTGGACCTCCAGTACTCGCCCGGCTGCCACGCCACCCGTTCGCACTTCCACGTGGCCGACTCGTTCCGCAACGGCCACTCGGGGTGGAACGTCCGCCTCTGGGTCGACAACGGCAGGAACGCCGACGGCAGCGCCCAGAACGTGCTGATCGCCTACAACTACCCCAACAACACCTCGTACGCCGACTACTGGTCCCCCAGCACGAGCATCTACGGGAACCCGACGGAGGTGTTCACCGCCGGGGTGACCTGGACGTACAACACCTGCCGGGGCGAGTGGAGTTCCGGCTGGCACGACTACAGCAACGGCTACAACTTCAACGACGGCGGGGCGTCCTCCTTCAGTCAGGGGTGCCACGGCTGAGGGCTGTTCCCGCCTCCGTTCCCGCCTCCGTCCCCGCCTCCGCCTCCGGCTTCGAGCCGGGGGCGCCGCCGGTACCACGGGGGGACGGTGGCCCTCGGCGTGTGGCCGGGGTGGTGGGCGGTCGTCACGGTCAGGGACTCGACGTGGTCCCCCCGGTACCGGCCTGGGAACGGGACGCGGTCATGAACTGCCACAGCGCCCGCGCGGGCTCGCCGGCGGCGGGCGGCTCGCCGTCGACGGTCTCGACGGCCAGACGGATGCGGTCCGCCCACGCCTGCCGCTCCGCGAACAGGCCCCGGAGCTCCCAGTACCGGTGCAGCGCCTGGGCCACGGACCGGGCGTGCTCCCAGAAGCCGTGGGCGACGGCGTGCCCCAGGGCGGCGCTGAGCGTGAGTCTGTTGCGGTGGAGCAGGCCGAGGGCGGGGTCGGCCTCTCCGCTCTCCAGCTTCCGCGTCACCCAGTCGCCGAACATCCCGCAGGTCTCCAGGAAGGCGGGGTCGACGGCGCCGGGCCCGACGGGGTTTCCGGGCGCCCGGAGGTGGGCCGGCAGGGCGGGGTGGACGCGGTACTGGCCGCTGCCGAGGGAGGTGAGCAGGCCCACCCGGGCGGCGCGCGCGAGCAGGCCCTCCCACTCCTGCGCGCTGCGCCACCGGAAGGGCTCCGGGCACCGGGGGACGCGTGAGTAGGCCGCGAGCAGGCTGCTGTCCGCGACGCCCCGGAAGAGTGCGAGCACGGTGAGCGCCTGTTGGTCGGCGTCGGACAGGTGGCCGAGGGAGTACGCGATGCTCGCGCCCAGGGAGGCGGTCCGGCCCCCGTCGGCGGACTCCGGCGGGGGAGCGGCGCTCCGCAGGGCGTCGAGCAGGGTGCCCCGCAGGGCGTCGAGCAGGTCCCGGGCGTCCGTGGTCTCCAGGTGGGGGAGGACCAGCCGCAGGCTCAGCGGGTGACCGTCCAGCCGGCGCATGAGCTCCCCGAAGGCGCGCGCCTCCCGGCGCCGGCGGGCCTGCGGGTGGGGAGCGAGCAGCTGGTCGGCGTACTCGTGCGCCTCCTCCGGCTCGAGGCCGGGTACGGCGACCCGGCGGAGGTCGCCCAGCCACTGTTCCTCGGTGCGGCTGGTGAGGAGGACGGTGCTGCGCCCGCCCTCGGCGACGCGGGCGAGGAAGGCGCGGAGCTCCGTCCGCTCGGTCCCGGACAGCGGCGGGGTCGCCCGGGCGGGGTCGGGCATCGTGTGCGCGGCCTCGAAGTTGTCCCAGATCAGCAGCATCCGCCGGGTGCGCAGGGAGTCCTCGACCCGGGCGCGGCGTGCGGCGCGGTCCAGGTACGGGAAGTCCTCGTCGCCCAGACGCTGCCCGAGGGCGTTGACCACCCCGTCCAGGCCGAAGGTGGCGACGCCGGGTTCGAAGGAGTGCCGGACGACCAGTTCCGGGGCGTCGACCGCGCCGGTGTCGCGGTACCAGCGCCCGAACGCCTTGGCGAGTTCGGTCTTCCCGGTGCCGGCCGGTCCGTGCAGGACGACCACGCGGTGCAGCCTCGCGGCGGACTCCAGGGTGTGGAACAGGGCGTCACGGCCGACGAACTCGCCCTCGGCGGCCAGGTCCGGGTCCTCGTGCGTGTCGTGCGTGTCGTGGCGCTCCTCGGGCCCGGGCGGTACGGGGCCCGCCCCCCGGAGCCAGGGGAAGCCGGCCTCGCTGCGGGCGTACAGAACGGGGACCATCCAGTCGGCCAGCGGCAACAGCCCCTTCGGCGAGGGCCGTTCGTCGGCCGTCGCGAGCCTCCGGCGGCCCGCCGCGACGGCCTCCGTGACGCGGTCGCCCGCCAGCAGGCGCCCGTAGAAGGCCGCCATGAACTCGGCGGCGGCCGCCGCGTGGACGCTGTAGGCCAGCGCGACCACGGCCGCGGTGCCTTCCTGGAGGAGCCGGGTGGCGACCGCGGCCTCCACCCGGGAACCGGCCGCCGCGGACCGGCAGGCGTTCAGCACGACGATCGGCACCCGGGCCTGCGCGAGCACCCCGGCCACCCGCTCGGCCGGCACCAGGTCCTGCCCGCCCGTGGGGTGTTCGAACGCGAGCGTTCCCTGCGGGCCCGAGCCGTCGAAGGAGCGCGGGGAGAAGCGGTCGACGGGCCGCGGGGTGTGCTCGAAGACGCCGTGGCCGTCGAAGTGCACGACCTGGAACGGCTCGCCGGCCGCCCTGGCCTCGGCCAGCACCTCCGCGAGGCGTTCGAGGGTCGGCGGGCGCAGCACGACCAGGTCGACCGTCTCGCGCAGGGGCGCCAGACGGCGGAGCAGCGGCCGGGCGATCATCCGGTAGCCCACGTCCTGCGGTCCGTCCGGCTGCGGTCCGTCCGGCCGGGTGATCACCATCAGGACCCGCAGGCGCGAGGCGCTGACCCGCGCCACCTCGGTCGAATGGGCCGTGAGGAGGCCCCGGGAGAGCGCCACCCGGTCGAGGGCGACCGGCGTGGGCCGCTCCGGGTCGGCCATCAGCTCCCAGGGCAGGCCCAGCGGCCCGGCGCTGGAGGAGAGGATCACGACCTCCGTCGGACCGCCCCGCGCCCGGGCCCGGAGGTAGGCGTCACGGGCCGGGCCGGAACCGAACACCGCTTTGAAGATGCGGGCCCCCCAGACCGGCAGCCGGGCCTCGACCGCGCTCCCGCGGTCGCCGTAGACCCCGAACGGGGTGCTCAGGTACTGCTCCAGGTACCAGCGGAGCTCCTCCAGGTCGTGCTTGTCGAGGGGCCACCGCAGGGGAGCCGCCGGAGCGGCGACCGTCGGATAGAGCTCACCCGAGGGCCACTCCCGGACCGTCACCAGCCCATCGACCCCGCACTCGACCAGCAGACGATCTGTCACAAACCCCGCCCCGGCTACCGGAGGCGGCCACTGGGCAGCCCCGTTTCGGCACCGAGCATAGAGGGTGAACGGCCGCCCGAGGTGCGGGGGACCGACTGCGGCTTCGCGCAGGTCGGATCGGTCCTCGGCAGGCCGTCGCTCGCCGGGTGGGCGTTGACGGTGTCGTCCACGCAGGGGTCGCCCGTCGGCCCGAACCGCGGGCGGCGGGAAGCGGGAAGCGGGCAAGGGAAAGGGGGCAGCGCGCAGCGGGCCCGCTCCTGCCCGTTCCCGCCCGCTGCGGGAGCGTGCGGTCAGCCCCGCGCGGCGGGGTCGGCGGCGAGGCGGCCGAGGAGCGCCATCACCGTGATCCGGGTCCGCTTGTCGTTCGTCACCGCGCAGTGGGCGTCGACGCCCCGGGGGTCCGGCTCCTCCTCCGGGTCGGTCAGGCCGATCCGGACCAGGTCGACGGCGTAGTCGCGGCACCGGGCGTACGCCTCCACGGCCTTCACCGCCTCGACGTGGTCGATCCGGCCGGGGTCCTCGCCGCGCAGCAGCGCCGGGGTGGGCAGCGGGCCGAGCACGTCCCCGATCCACCCCGCGACGGCCTCCCTGGAGCAGCCCTGCTCCAGGTGCGAGGCACGCGCCGCGGTGAGCGCCAGATGGATGAGCAGCAGCCCGAACCAGTTGGCGGCCTCCGCCGGAGGCGTGTCCACACCCGCCGGCGGCATCACGGCCTCGTACATGGCCTCCGTGTCATCGCCACCGGCCGCGGCGATGACGGCCTTCACGGCACTGCCGAGGGCAGCCTGGTCGATGGTCATGTCGCGCTTCTCCCCACGGTCGGCAGCGGTCAACTTACCGCTCTTTTGCGGGGATCGGTGCGATTTGGCCGTTTGTCACCCGCTCGCCGGTTGACCGTGCCGAGGCTCCGGCCGTGGAGATTCACCCGAGTGAGTGACTGTCATGGACAGTACACGTGCGGTCTACTGGCCGTGGGCGGCGGGACCGGTCCCGCCGCGTGCTGGAGGAGGGAGGGGATCGGTGGTGTTCATGCGGCGTCTGCTGCTGCCCGTGGTCATGGCGGTCGCGATGGTCGGCGGGACCACGGTCGCGAACGCGGTACCGGCCGAGGCCGGTTGGCGTCCGACCGCGGTGCCGAGGAGCGAGGTGGTGGCCGGGAAGATGCGGTCGGACCGGGAGGGCGTGCCCGCGGGGTTCAGCAAGGCGGAGGCGGACCGGGCCGAGACGCTGGAGGCCCGCCGGGACGCGGCCCCGGGGTGCCAGGTGTACTGGCCGGCGCCGTACGCGGTGTGCGGCGCGATCCGGGACAAGTACAACGAACTCGGGGGCCCGAACAGCTTCCTGTCCTTCCCGAAGTCGAACGAGCTGACCAATCCGGACGGGTACGGCAAGCGCACCGAGTTCGTCAACGGGCCCATCTACTGGTCCCCGCAGGGCGGCGCCCACCCGGTGGTGAACCACTTCTTCGCCGCCTGGGCCCGCAACGGCTACGAGGCCGGGCCGCTGGGCTACCCCACCTCCGACGAGGCCGTGAACCCGGACAACATCGGGCGGCGGCAGTACTTCGAGCACGCCACGATCTACTGGAAGCTCAACGAGGCGTACGCGGTGCGCGGCGCCATCCGCGACAAGTGGGGCGAGGCGGGCTGGGAGACCGGCTACCTCGGCTACCCGGTCAGCGACGAGTTCGCCACCCCGGACGGGATCGGACGGGGCGCCCGCTTCGAGCACGGGATGATCTACTGGACGGCCGCCTACGGCGCCCACCCGGTCAGCGGCGGGCTGCTCGACAAGTGGACCCTGTCCGGCTACGAACGCGGCCCCTACGGCTACCCGGTCGCCGACCAGCGGCCCCGCGGCTCCTCCTGGGACCAGGACTTCCAGTTCGGCACCATGGGATTCCCCACCGACCCCGTCGCCGCAGGCGTCCCCGACCCCGACGTCGAGAGCGGGGACACCGACGTGGACGAGCCCGAACCGGTGACCTGGCAGGACTTCGCCGCGGACGCGGGCCTCGGCGTGAGCGCGAGGGTCACCCAGGACAAGGCGGGCAGTCTGGAGCCCTGCCGGTCCGGCGAGTCCTGCACGGAGGAGGGGACGGCCACCGCCGCGCCCCGCGCCGCACGGGACCTGCCGATCGCGGACGGCCCCGACACCCAGGGCCGGTTCATCCCCGAGTGGTGCACCAGGGACCCGTTCGACAGCCGCTGGAAGGTGGAGCGCAAGCACGCCTGCGCGACCTGGTCCAATCTCGCGGTCAGGGTCCGCGACACCAAGGGCGCCGAGATCGGGAGGATGGAGTACGCCGTGAAGTCGGGGATCCTGAGCTCGCACAAGTCCGGCGCCCTCCAGCAGGAGTTCCGGGTCGAGTTCGGGAACTTCACGGGCGAGGTCGGCAAGCCCACCTTCGTGTACCAGCCGACGTACCTCGGCTACGGCTCCGGCGCCTACAGCGTCGACGGCCCCGCCAGCGGATCGCCCGTCAGCCCCAACAGCGTCAAGACCTTCGTGGTCACCTGGAAGCAGCAGACCAAGCCGGACAACACCCAATGGAGCCCCGGCTTCCAGATCACCTGGAACCTCGGCAACCTCGCGCCCAACGTCACCGCCTCCAACAGCGGGACGTACCGGTACAGCGGCTTCCGCTGCGACTCCACCTTCAAGATGGCCCGCAAGTACCGGCAGGGCTGCGTGGTGCCCGGCTCCACGCCCACGTTCGAGCTGACCGCCCTCGTGCCGGAGCAGACCTGGCACGTCCAGGAAGCCGTCCGCTCCGGACTGCCCGGCGGCGCCGGCCGTCCGCTGAGCCGCCTGACCGACCAGGTGAAGCGGGACATCAACCGGCAGATGTCCTGCCCCCGTTCGGGCCCGGTGTACGCCGCCCGGCAGCTCGCCGGCCGGTCCTGCGACGAGTACCCGTTCGCCTCGACGTACCAGGGCTCGGCCCTGTCGAACGGCCCCGGCCGAACCGTCCACGAGAACTGCCACGTAGCGGACCTGCCGATCGCCACCGGCCCGACCGGCTACAGCGTCTGCATGATCGACGACGGGCAGAACAAGAGGAGCGGCAGCCTGCTCGGCGCGTTCTACCGCACCCAACGGGTCGTCGACCAGGACGACTTCACCCTCACGACCACCGGGGGAGCGCCGCCGGCCAAACCCTAGGCTCTCGCGAACTCCGTACCGCCTACGGCGCGTTGGCGTGGAGGGGGCGGCGCACTCGGACGCGAACGACGCGAAGCGGAAGCCCGCCCCCTTCTTGCGTCGCGCCGAGTGCGCCGTCACCACCCCTCACTCACCGGCGGCCGCGCACCGTTCGGTCGAGCAGTACCGGGACGAACTGAAGGACGACCTCTTCGAGCGGCTGGTGATCGACCGCATCACGGGCTGACGCCGGCACCGGCCCGGAAAAGGGTTTGCGGGCGAGGGTGGCGGTCCGATAGACCTGCCGCTGGAACTTCGGCACATGGGCCGAGGGCCACGACGGAGAGAGGAGGGATAAAGCCCATGAACGCCATGATCACTGCGCTTGTCTCCTCCCAGGGTGCGGACCGCGTCTGACCCCGGAGCGGACGGGCGCCTTCACCGGAGTGTGCCTTGACCGTGGAAACGTACGACCTGACCATGCGTCCGATCGCCGGGCGCGAAGAACTCGACCTCTTCTGCCAACTGCCGTACGCCCTGAACGGGGAGCTGGCGGACGACCTCGCCGTCGGCCGCCGACGTCCCGAGTGGATGTGGGTCGCCGTGCGCGGCGACCGGCTGCTCGCCAGGGTGGCCTGGTGGAGCCGACCGGGCGGCGACGCGCCGCTCATCCTGGACGTGCTCGACGTCGCCGACGCGCCCGACATCCCCGACATTGCCGACCTTCCCACCGCCGGGGACGGCGATCACGTGGACGTCGGGGTGCGGCTTCTGCGCGCCGCGATGGCCGCCGTCCTCCCGACCGGGGCGCCGCTCCCCGAGTACAGCCGCTTCGTGGCGTCCGACTGGCGCGAGAGCGCGGCGACGAGGCGGGCCGTCGAGGACCGCATGGCCGTCCTCGAGCGGACCGGTGCCCGGCCGCTCGTCGAACGGCTGCGCCTGGAGTGGCGTCCGGGAACGCCCGTTCCCGAGCCCGACGGGCGGCTGGCCTTCCGGCCGGTCCGCGACGGGGAGGAGCTCGTGGGCCTCATGTCCTCGGCCCTGGACGGGACCCTGGACGCCCACAGCCGCGCCGACCTGACCCGGATGCCGCCGCAGGAGACGGCCCTGCGGCACTACGAGGACGAGTTGGCGCGCTACACCAGCCCGAGGGACTGGTGGCGGGTCGCGACCCTGCCCGACGGAGAGCCGATCGGGTTCGTCATCCCGGCCCACAACGGCTACAACCCGATCATCGCCTACCTCGCCGTCCTGCCCCCGCACCGGGGCAACGGGTACATCGACGAGGTCCTCGCCGAGGGCACCCGCATCCTCGCCGGGCAGGACGTCCCCCGCATCCGGGCGTCCACGGACCTCGGCAACGTCCCGATGGCGAACGCCTTCCGCCGCGCCGGATACGTCAACTTCGAGCGGGAGATCACCATGACCTGGAGCTGACGGCGAGGCCCCGTCAGGCCGGGACGGCCTCGACCACGGAGAGCACCGTCGACGTCGGGAGGATCCGGGAGAGTCGAAGGCCGGCCCGGTCGAAGAGCTTCGCGAAGCCCGCCTCGGTGCGCTCGTGGCCCGCAGCCGCCCCCGCCTTGTCGCCGGTGCTCCGGTCCTCGTCCTGCAGGTGTCCCGCGACACGGCGACGGCCTGCACGATCCCAGCGGGATCGTGCAGGCCGTCGCGCAGGAGCAGAACCTTGCCCTCATCGCAGGAATCCGGATGTCGGATCGGATGCGGGCCTTCGGTTTTCTGTGGCGGCCGCGGGCTACAGGTACTCGCAGACCACGGGGTGGAAGTCGGTCTCGATCGGGACGCCGGGGATCGGGCCGTCGTTGGAGCCGCCGCTGACGTAGACGGCGCTGATCCAGCCCAGGGTGTGCTGGGGCGTGATGATCTCGACCCAGTAGTGGTTGTAGTAGGGGCCGTCGGTGACAGCGCCGCCCCATCTCTGGCAGAACGCCTGCACGTTGGTGTTGCTGACCTGTTCCTGCGTGGCCAGCCGGCAGGTGACGGCCAGGCAGTCGCGCACCCGGACCTGGCTGGCCCAGACGTGGACGGTGGTCGTGGTGGGGTCCGCCTGTGCGGGGGCGGACATGAGGCCCAGTGCGGCGGTCAGGCCGAGCAGGGTGGCGCACAGCGCGCGCAGGGAGAGCCGGCGGGTCGTGGACTTCGGGAGCATGGCGAGGTTCTCCTTTCGGTGTCGGTCGGAGGGAAGGCGGTGCGTCGGGGATCAGCAGGTGGGTACGCCGGGGAGCCAGGCCGGGCCCTGGATGGAGATGTTGCTGATCCAGGAGCCGTCGGTGAGGCGGGACCAGGCGTCGTTGGTGTAGCCGTCGGCGGTCACCTGCTGGGCGTGGGCCTGGCAGACCACGTTGACGGTGGTGGGCTGCGGGAAGTAGTCCACGGCGGGGGAGTTGACGTTGGGCTGGGAGTGGGTGCGCACGTCGGTGGTCCAGGTCTGGAACGGTTGGCTGCTGCCGTTCGGCGGCGGGGTGGGGGTGCCGCCGCAGTCCGGGACGCCGGGGAGTGAGGCCGGGCCCTTGACGTAGATGTTGGTCAGCCAGGAGCCGTCGGTGAGGCGGGACCAGAGGTCGTTGGTGTAGCCCTCCGCGGTGACCGTCTCGGCGTGCTGCTGGCACGTCACCGACACCTGGGTGGGGCCGGGGAGGGTGCCGGTGACGGAGGCGTGGACGCTGGGCGCGGAGTGGGTGTGCACGTCGGTGCCCCAGGTCTCGAAGGTGGTGCCGCCGTTGGCGGGCGGGGGCGGCACCGTGCCGGAGCCGTCGATGCGGACGGCGCCCGCGTAGTCGCCGCCGGTGCGCACCGGCGTGACCCGGACGTGGGTGCCCGACTGGTACGCCTCCACCATCTGTCCGGCGCCGAGGTAGACGGCGACGTGGTGGATGTGGCCGCTGCCCCAGAACATCAGGTCGCCGGGGAGCAGCGGCGCGGAGCCCTGTGCGGCGGAGAACCTGGCCGCCGCGTCCGGGGTGTGGAACTGGTCGTCGGCCGTGCCGCTGAGCAGGTCGCGACCGGTCGCCCGGGCGTAGGCGTAGCGGGCCAGTCCGGAGCAGTCGAAGCCCAGGCGCTCGTCGTCGTGGAGGCTGGCGGGGTCGGAGCCGTCGTAGTAGCCGTACGTCGGGCCCGGGGTGGCGCCGTGGCCGCCGCCCCAGCTGTACCAGACGCCGAGCTGGCTGCACGCGGCGCGGACGGAAGCCTCGGCGGTGGCGGACGCGCCCGGGGCGAGGACGTCGCAGGCGGCCTGGGTGGACGCGGGGCCCTCGGGCGCGGCGTGCGCCGCCGCGGGCAGGGCGACGGAGAGGGCGAGGGCGGCGAGGGCGGCCAGCGAGCGGCCGGCGACGCGGGGCGTCCTGATGGTGGTGGTCACGGTGCACTTCCTCCGTTGACGGTGTGTCATCCCGAGGACGGTTCCGGGGTCGAGGCGGTATGTCCCTGCTCGAAGTGACGTGCGTCACGGCCCTGCCGCTCATATCCGCTCCGGCCTTTCGACGTCTCCCGGATGCCCCCGCCGACCATGGGAGACGACATGGCTCTGTCCGAAGTGCCGACGACCGCCCGGCGCCGCTGGGCCGCCGCCCTCGCGTCCGCCGCGGCGCTGGGCGGCGCGCTGCTCGCGTCGCCCGCGGCCGCAGCCCCGCTGCCCGCCTACGAGGCGTACGTCTGGGCGAGCGACGTGAACCTGCGTCCGTGCCCGCAACTGTCCGACGCCTGCCGGCCCACCGGTGTGCGCCTCGGGCGCGAGTACGTCTCCGCCTACTGCCAGGCCCTCGGCGACCGCGTCGTCGACGGGACCTACGCGAACGCCTACTGGGTCGAGGTCGCCGCGCACGGCCAGGTCGGCTGGATCAGCGCCGTTTACGTGCGCGGGGGCGACAACGACCGGCCCGCGCCCGGCATCCCGGGCCCCGACAGCTGTGTCTGACCCGTCCACCCACCGCCTTCCACGTCAGGAGACCGCTGTGCCCCGATTCCCGTCCCGCCGCCGCGGCGCCACGTCCGCCGTCGTCGTCCTCGCCGCCTCGGCCGTCCTGCTGGCCACCGCCCCGACGGCCGGGGCGCGCACGCTCGGCCCGTACAGCGTCACTGCGTACGAGACCGTCAACATTCGTACGAAGCCCACGACTTCCTCCCGCGCCTTCGGTCAGGTCCGGGCCGGGGAGACCCGTACGGACGCCATGTGCTGGACCCACGGCGAGACCGTCCGGGACCACGGTTACACCAACGACGTATGGATCGGCTTCACCGAGGGGTGGGCCAGCGCGGTCTACCTCAAGGGGAACGAGTACGCGGGGCTGCCGGCCGACGCGACCTGCTGAGACCGAGCAGCCCGAAACGGGGGCGGGGCCAGGCGCCCGCCCCCCGCTTCGCTGCTTACCGCGCCTCGGCCAGCGCGGCCCGCATTTTGGCGAGGCCGCGCATCCGGTTGCGCTGGACGGTCCCCCGGTGCGCGCCCAGATGTTCGCCCGCCGCGTCGTGGGTGAGCCCCTCCAGGTCCACCAGGATCACCGCGGCGGCCTCCTTCGGGGACAGCAGGGCGAGTAACTCCAGTGCCGCGAACCGGGTTTCGCAGTGCTCGACCCCTCCGTCCCAGCACGGTTCCGGCATCCGGCCGGTGGCTGTCTCCCGGCGCGAGGGCTGCCGCCAGGAGTCCCGAAGCAGGTTGAGCGCGGTGGCGGAGGCGTAGGCGTACGGGGGCTGCTGGAGGGTGAGGGGGCGCGTCCTCGCGCGGCGGGAGAGCCGCAGGTAGGTGTCCTGGAGCAGGTCGTCCGCGTCGTACGGGTTTCCGGTCATAGCCAGCAGCCGGCGGCGCAGCCGGGGCATCACCTCGGTGAAGGCGGCGTCGAACTCGGCCTGGTTCATGGTGCTCATAGGACGTTCCCCAGAGGCACGTGAAGGGCGGCGCGCGCGGTTGGGGGACGCGCGCGCCGCCCTCCGGGGCGGAGAAGGATCAGGTCGTGGGGCCGGTCACCCGAAGTACGGGACGGGTTGGCCGTAGATGTCGATGATGTCGCTGTCGCCGTTGGGGCCGCCGCTGACGAAGATCCCGCTGATCCAGCCCCACCTGTCGGTGCCGGGGAAGGCGATCCACGCCCACCGGTTGTTGTGGTAGGCCCCGTAGGACGCCTCGTCGCCGATCCACTCGCTGTCGACGCAGTAGTTCCCCGCGTTGACCGTGCCGATGGTCGGCTGGTTGAGGATCCGGCCGCCGTCCCAGGGGCTGTGGACCCGCACGTCGTTCGCCCAGACGTGGACGGTCGTGGTGCAGGAGGGCCCGCCGGTGGCGTGGGCGGGGGCCGCGGAGCCGACGCTCACCACGGCTCCGGCCAGGGCGGTGGCGGCCAGGGCCAGAGCCTGGGTGCGGCGGAGCCTGCCGAGCATCTTCATGGTGTTCTCCTCTGTGTTCTCGGTGCTCGTGCGGGATGACGGGATGCGGGAGCCGAACTCCCGCTGCCGGGCCGTCAGCAGTGGTCGACGTGCGGTGACCAGTCCGCGAACCGCCCGGTGTTGAGGTAGTAGTCGTTCACGTAGACGGTGGCCTCGGAGACCTGGAACCAGTAGGTGTCCCCGTGCCCGTCCGCGTCGGGGGCCCCGGTGGTCCAGCAGACGAGCGGCACCTCGTCGCCGTTGTGGAGCTTCACGCCCTCCTGGACCCCGTGGGCGTAGTCCGGCGCGTTGTGCTGGGCGAGGTACGAGCCCGGGGCGATGGCGGTCACCGTGGTGCACACACTCGAGCCCCAGTTGGCGTAGCAGGGTTGGTGGAGGTCGACCGCGGCGGAGGCCGGGGACGCGAACAGGCCGCAGGCGGCCAGTGCGAGTCCGAAGGCGGTGGCCAGGCGGGCGGTGGCAGCGGCGGAAGGACGATGCATGAGGGAACTCCTCTCGAGGGGACGGCCGTCGGGGAGCCGCAGGGAAGGAGGCGCAGTCCGACTCGGAACGGCCTCGACGGCGAGCGGCTTCGGTTCGAAGAGCGCGGCCGTCGAACTCCTACGGTTCCCGCAGGCGGCATGCTTCGGCTATCCATTCGGCGGCGAACTGTGGTCCTTCGGCGGATAGTTGCCGCGCCGCTCGATCGCCGCCGGACCGACGGGGGCTCGGTCGAGGTTCGTTCCGCCCAGGTCGGACGGCCAGGCCCACAAAGGCCGTCGCTCTCAGGCCGTCACGTGGTGGCCGTTGCCGTTCTCACCCGGCCCCGGCCCCGGCCCCGGTGCAAGAGCGCCAGAGTCACACTCGGTTACTGTCGTCGACGTTCAACGAGCGGACGAGCTGGGTGAGTTCGGCGTGGAAGAGCTTCTGCGGCGAGAGTGTCTGGGCGTGCAGGTGGCCGTAGATCTCCAGCGAGACCAGGCCGTGCAGGTGCCCCCAGATCCGCAGCGCCAGGGCCACCCCGGCCGGCGGTAGCGCGGGGAAGGCCGGGCGGACCTTGTCGAGGAGGCCGGGGTCGAAGTCGGCCCAGTCGAAGTCGCTGTCCCCGTAAGCCTGTTCGGCGTCGCCCCACGCCGTGTCCGCCAGCGCGGCGATGCCGATGCAGACCCGCCGGGCGGCGTCCGGCGCGGCGCCGCCGTCCGGGGCCCGGTAGCCGGGGACGGGGTCGCCGTAGATCAGCCGGAAGCCCTCGGGGTTGGCGAGCGCCCAGTTGCGGAAGGCGTGCGCCCAGGCCCGGATCCGCTCGGCCGGGGCGGCCTGTGCGGACGTGGTCCAGGCGGCGTCGACGGCGTCGGCGAGCGCGGTGTAGACGTCCGCGATGAGGACGGTGACCAGGTCGTCGCGGGTGGCGAAGTAGCCGTAGATGGCGTTGGCGGTCATGCCCATCTCGCGGGCGATCGCCCGCAGGGTGATCGCGTCGGGGCCGCCCGAGCCCATCAACTCCAACGCTGTGCGCTTGATCTCGGCGGTCGTCTCGGCCCGCAGTCGCTCGCGTCGTCCGGTGCTTCGGGTGCCTGCCACGGGCTCACTCTACAGCGTCACCGCACTGATTGCCGTGCATAAACTTCACGCCGTATAGTTTTCGCACGGCGTGAGACCGCTTGGCCGCCTTGCGCCGTCCGTCCGGCATGACCACGGCATGAACCACGGCATGAACCAAGGGGAGAACCATGCACATCGGCGTCATCGGAGCCACCGGCACCATCGGCAGTCGGGTCGTCACCGAGGCCCTCGGGCGCGGGCACCGCGTCACGGCGTTCAGTCGGGACGCCTCCGCGATCACCGACCGGCGGGAGAACCTCGACTGGGCGAGCGTCGACGTCCTGGACGCCGCGAGCATCGCCGCCGTCCTGCCCGGCCTGGACGTCCTGATCAGCGGCTTCCAGCCCGGGAACGCGGCGAAGGACTTCGCCGACACCGTCCGGCGCTCGATCGCGGACCCGACCGTCTACGCGGCTGCCGCCCAGGCCCTCGTCAAGGCCCTGGAGAGCCACACCCGCACCCGGCTGATCGTCATCGGTGGCGCCGGCAGCCTGGAGACCGAGCCGGGCGTCGTCCGCGCCGACCACGACGAGCTCATCCATGCGTCGCTCGACGAAATCGGCCTGCCCCGCGAGTACGCCGCCGCCGTACGCGGCCACCGGGAGGCGCTGAACGTCCTGCGCCTCTCGAACCGGCTCTGGACCTACTTCAGCCCCGCCGAGCAGATCGCCCCCGGCGAGCGCACCGGCCGCTTCCGGGTCGGCGGCGACCGGCCCGTGCTGGACTCCGACGGCCTGAGCCGGATCTCGGCGGAGGACGCCGCAGTCGCCCTGGTGGACGAGGCGGAACTGCCTCGCTTCGTCCAGCGCCGGTTCACCGTCGGCTACTGAGGCGGCGGGCTGGGTCGGATCGCCGTCAACAGCACAGTCCTGCATAAGTAGTTGACGTATCGTCAGAGATGCGTGCCCGCCGCGTCGGCCGACCGGCCAGGCGGTCGCCAGGCACCCTCCCGAGGGCGCCTGGCGTGCCGGGGGCACCGGGGTGAGGGGTGCTCGGCGGGGCTGTCCGAGGGGGGCGGGCATACTGGCGCGGTGTCGACTGCCGAGGAACCCCACCAGCCCTCTTCCCGTGAGCCGGAGCCCGTGGCGCCCGGGCGGGAGGTACCCGATCCGTTCGAGGGGCTCGTCCTGGACGAGCGGTTCGTGAAGGACGCCGCCGTCAAGGAGCCGGGCGCGCGGGCGCGGATGCTCGCTGCGCGCTGGCGGGTGGAGCCGCCGGTGGATCCGGGGGGTCGCCGGTGGGCGCCGGGGGAGGGTTCCGGCGCGGTGCGACGGCGGCGGTGGGTTCTGGCCGGGCGGCGGCGCACGGTGGTGGTCGCGGGTACGGCGTTCGCGGTGCTGCTGGCTGTCCTGGTCGGGTCGGATCCGTACGGGGTGATGAACTGGGACGGCCCGGGGGGTCCGGGGGCCGTGCCCGCCTCCCCTCGGCCGGGTGCGGACGTGGCTCTGCCCGGCGGCGGGGTTTCCGACGGCAGCAGGTGCGGGGCCAAGGGCTTCCACTACTTCGCGCCGACGCCCGCGTCCTTCACCTACGCCCTCGGGTCGGAGCCGCCCGTCGCGCCGCCTGGACCGCAACTCGTGCTCGGCTCCTACGGGTTCTCGCGGTCCGGGGCGAAGGACCCCGGGCACTTCGAGTTCGGCCTGAATCTCGCCGCCGGCCCCGGCGGTCACACGCTGGACCTGTCCGCGCCGCTCGGCCCGCAGGGCGTGGCGGTGGAGATCGAGGGCCCGGACGGGCTGGTCGCCGGGGCCCACGGGCTCCCGGTCACGAGCGTCGAGGACGCTCCGCCCGGCGCAGGTGGCACCGTCCACGTCGGACCGGAGGGCGGCGCCTCCGTGCAGGTGACCCTCCCGGTCGAGGCGCTGTGCCGGGGCTTCGACGGCTTCGCCGTCGCGCAGCGCCTGACGGCGCCGATCGACTCGCACAACACCGTCATCGGTGACCCGCCCTACCGGCTCACCGTCTCCATCTCGGACCCGGCGATCGGCGCATTCCGGCGCCAGGCCGGTTCGAAGGTGCCGGGCGACGTGCTGGCGACCGACAACCGCAGTCCCGGAACGCTGTCGGTGGCTTGACCCTCGTACCGGTCCCGAAGTGCCTGGCATACGCGGGCCGTGATGGATGTCCAGGAGTTCCGGGCCCTGATCGACGAGGCGTGCGCCGAGGTCGACGCACTGGAACCGGACCTCGACTACTCCAGGGGTGGATCCCGATCACACATTCCCTGCCCGGCCCACACAGCGCCGGCCATTTCTATTCAGCGGGTAGGAGATAAAGGCAGCTGAATTTCCTGCTGAAGCGGCGGCACACTCACACCTCGGCCGACTCCGGGACCTGGCGCTTCCGGGGTTCGGACAGCTCGCGGTCGAAAAGCCGTCGCGGGTAGACCGCCATCAGCAGTGGGCTGGTCATGGCGGTGGTGACGACCGCCATCAGCACCATCAGCGAGTACAGCGAGGTGTCGAGCATGCCGAGTTGCAGCCCCACGCTGAGGATCACCAGCTCGGTCAGGCCCCTGGTGTTCATCAGCGCCGCGAGCGCCGCGGACTCCCGGCGGGCGATGCGGCAGGCGCGGGCCGCCAGGTAGGCGCCGCCGAGCTTGCCGCCGATGGCGGCGAGCAGGATGAGGGCGAACTCGCCGATGGAGGCGGGGTTGATGACGGACAGGTCGACCTTGAGGCCGGCGGCGAGGAAGAAGACCGGCATCAGGAGGAGGTTGCCGATCCGGCCGAGGCCCCCCTCGATCTCGCGGCGGAACTGCCCGGACTCGTCGCGGGGCACGACCAGGCCGAAGACGAAGGCGCCGAAGATGAAGTGCAGGCCCATCCACTCGGTCAGGGCTCCGGAGACCAGCAGCCCGGCGAGCACGGTGGTCAGGCTGCCGGCGCTGCCGGGGCGTCGGCCGAGTGAGAGGCGGCGCAGCAGCGGGCCCACCACCGTGAAGAGCAGCAGCAGGTAGAGCGGGAAGAGGACCAGCCGCCACTGGTCGGCGCCGCCGTTCCCCACCACCGCCACCACCACGGCCAGGACCGACCAGGCCAGTACGTCGCTGGCGGCGGCGCAGGTGAGGGCGAGTCCGCCCAGTTGGGTGCCCTGCATGCGGAGGTCGGTGAGGATGCGGGCCAGCACCGGGAACGCGGTGACGGACATGGCGGCGGCCATGAAGAGCACGAATCCGGTCATGTCGTGGGTGGGGTGGTTGCGCACCAGGACGAAGGCGAGTGCGCCGCCGAGCACCATGGGCAGCAGCATCGAGCCGAGGGCGACGCCGCCCGCTGCCCGGCCCCGGCCCTTCAGGAGGCCGCGGTCGAACTCCAGGCCCACGACGAACATGAAGACGGCCACGCCGACGTTCGCCAGCGCGTTGAAGAAGGGCAGTTCGCCGGCGGGGAAGAGCAGCCGGGTGTGCGCGCCGTGGAACAGGGTGGGCCCGAGGAGGATGCCCGCGAGGATCTCGCCGATCACCGCGGGCTGGCCCAGCCGTTGCGCCGCGAGGCCGCAGAGGCGGGCGAAGCCGAGGCAGACCGCCAGGCCGACGAAGAAGAGGACGAGCTGGTGTGACGTCACCTTGAATGGCCTTTCACAGCGATACGACGATACGGCGGTACAGCGAAACAGCGATACGGCGATACGGCGATACAGGTCGGGGTATCCGCGGAATGAGCCTTTTCGGCCACGGAGAGGGAGGGGGGAGAAAAATTCGAATCGGACTCTGCGAAGGGAAAGGAAAAGGCGGTAGCATCGGCTGGCACGGTTGACTGTCCAGCAGGGGGAACGATGAATCGTTTTGTGGACGAAATGACAGAGCTGTCGGCCGGGGTCCGGTATTCACTGAAGGGGTTGGAGGGCATCGCGCCGTCCGCCTCCTCGGTGGTCGAGCTGATCGACCGCCAGTGCGCCCGGACGCCCGGGGCGGTGGCGGTGTCCGGTGCGGAGCGCCGGATCGGCTACGCGGAGCTCGCCGGTGACGTGTCCCGGCTGGCCCGGCGGCTGCGGCAGGAGGGCGTCCGGCCGGGGCAGGTGGTCGGCGTGTCGGCGGAGCGCTCGCCGGAGCTGGTCGTCGCCCTGCTGGCGGTCCTGAAGGCGGGCGGCGCCTTCCTCTACCTGGACCCGGCGCTGCCCGCCGAGCGGCTGGGCTTCATGGTCGAGGACGCGGACGCCGCGCTGGTGCTCGGCGGGCAGGAGCGGCAGCCGGACTTCGGTGGACGGCGCGCCCTGCCGCTCGACGCGCAGCCCCTGGCCGACGAGGTCGCGGAGGACGTGGAGGTCGCGGCCGCGCCCGGGGACCTGGCGTACGTCATCTACACCTCGGGCTCGACCGGGCGCCCCAAGGGCATCCTGGTGGAGCACGCCGGTCTGCTCAACTACGTGGAGTGGCTGGTCGCCGAGTTCTCCGCCGGGCAGCCGGTGACCAGCCTGCTGCACAGTCCGCTCGGCTTCGACTTCTCGCTCTCGAGCCTCTTCCTGCCCCTCGTCACCGGTGGTGAACTGCGGCTGGCACCGGCCGAGTTCGAGCACGAGAGCCTGGCGGAGGCGATCCAGGACCAGAGCCTCGACCTGGTCCGGCTCACCCCCTCGCACATCGAGGTGCTGCGGGCCGCGCTGGACGGGCGGCGCGACCTGCCCGGCGCCCGGGTGCTGCTGATCGGCGGGGAGGTGCTGAGGGCGGACCAGGTCGCCGCGCTGCGCGCGCTCTTCCCGTCGGCCTCGCTCTACAACCACTACGGGCCCGCCGAGGCGATCGTCGGACGCTGCTTCCAACGGCTCGACGAGAGCGAGGAGTTCAGGCTCGCCGACTACGCGCCGGGCGACCCGGTGCCGGTGGGCCGCCCGATCCCCCACACGGAGCTGGTGGTGGAGCAGGGGCCGGACGGGGCGGGCGAGCTGCTGATCGCGGGCCTCGGCCTGGCGCGGGGCTACCTGAACCTGCCCGAGCTGACCGCGAGCAGCTTCGTCCGGTCCGGGGCGGACGGGCGGGTGTACTACCGCACCGGGGACCAGGCGGTGGTCGACGGCCACGGCCGGCTGACGGTGCTGGGCCGGGCCGACGACCAGGTCAAGGTGCGGGGCTACCGGGTCGAACTCGGCGAGATCGAGGCCGCGCTGCGGACCGTCGACGGCGTGCGGGCCGCCGCGGTGGTACGCACCGTGCGCCCGCACGAGGCGCTCTGGGCCTTCGTCGTGGGCCCCGGCCAATCCCGGCTGGACGCACCGGAGTTGCGCGCCGACCTGCAGCGCAGGCTTCCGGCCTACATGGTGCCGCACCGGCTGCTCGCACTGGACGAGCTCCCGCTCAGCGCCCACCGCAAGCTCGACCGGGCCGCGCTGGTGGCCGAGGCCGAGCGGATCGGCCTTACCGCAACGGACGACGTGGCACCCCCGGCCGGGGGTGGCCGGCTGGCCGAAGCCTACCGGGCGTGCGCCCAGGTGCTGGGGGTGGCGGAGGTCCGTCCGACGGACAACTTCCTCGCCCTGGGCGGGGATTCGATCACGGCGATGAAGCTGGCCGCGGCCTGCCGCAGGCTCGGCATCGGCCTGCGCAGTGTCCGGGTGCTCGCCACGGACACGCTGGCCGAGGCGTTCGCGGGCATCGAGAACTAGTGCCCGCCTTGCGGAGGTTGCCGAACGGATCAGCAACCTCCGCAAGACGCTACGCACGGGCCGTCAGCAGGAAGAGCTGACCGGCCCGCTCCGGGTCCCGGGCGGTCTGCAGGTGGTCGAGCTCGACCAGCGCCGCCAGGGTGTCGGCGTCCTCGTCGGGGACGCTGACGCCGACCGCCTGCGCGTCGGGGAAGGTGCAGAACGGTGTCGTGGCGACCTCGCCGAAGCCGGACCCGCGCAGCTCCTCGGCCAGTTGGGAGGGCTCGGTGAGGCGCCCGCGCAGCTGGGCGAGCTCCATCGGGGAGTAGAAGGACAGGAAGCTCTGGAACGCGCAGCGCGGGTCCCAGGCGCTGACCACCAGCCGGCCGCCGGGGCGCAGCGTTCGCCGGGCCTGGGCGAACAGCCGCAGCCGCTGCGCGTCGGAGAGGTGGTTGACCGTGCCCATCATGCAGGTGATGAGGTCGAAGGAGCCGTCCCGGAACGGCAGCGCCGTCCCGTCGGCGACCACGAAGCGGCGCAGCCACTCCGGTTCGACGCAGGCCCGGACCCCGGAGTCGCGCAGGTCGATGCCGACCGAGCGGACGCCGTACCCGGCCAGCACCTGCGGGTAGCGCAGGGTGCCGCTGCCGATGTCGAGGGAGCTGCCGATCCGGGTGGGGTCGACGGCGGTCAGCAGCTGCACCATCTCCAGCCGCTTCTTGACGGTGTCCTGGACGGCTGTGTTGTCGAACTGGTGGTAGAAGGAGGAGTCGTAGGCGTCGATGCCGCGCTGGTCGACCGAGGGCAGCAGGTCGCGCGCCGCCAGCCGCCGGACGGTGGAGACCGTGGGCGGCACCGTGAGGTCGGCGTCCTGCGCGGGCTGTCCGGACCGGAACTTGCGCAGGTGGGCCCAGGCGTCCTGGTAGTCCGCGTCCCAGCTCAGCAGGAACTCCAACTGCCGCGCCGCCTCCACCGTCCGGCCGCGCTCACCGAGGCCCCGGGCCAGGTCGTAGAGGGCCTGCTTCTGCTCCTCGGAGGGCCCGCAGGCGGCGGCCCGGCGGTAGACGGAGTCCGCGGCGGCGGCCGCGCCGAGGGCCTGGAAGCAGTCGCCCATGCCGTGCAGTGCCCGGGCCCGCAGGTGCTCGGCGGCGAAGGCGGCCTGGTAGTGGCCCACCGCCTCCTCGAAGCAGCCGCTGCGGGCGAACGCCGAGGCCGCCTCGAAGGCCGCCTCCGGGTCGCCGGCCGGCGGGTCGTTACGGACGGCCCCGGTGATCTCCCGATCCGCCTCGCCCGGCTCGATCGCGCCCGCGTCGGCCAGCCGCCGCAGCCGCCGGACGGCGAAGCCCGTCGAGGCGGCGCCCAGGTAGAGCTCGGCGGCGCGGGCCGCCCGCTCGGGTGCGGGCAGCTGCCGCTCGGCCGCCAGCAGCGCGGCGGCCGCCTGAGCGGAGAGCCGCAGGCACAGCCCGTAGGCGGTGCCGACGGACGTGGTGGCGGTGACCAGACCATCCTGCCCGAGGGCCAGGGAGGAGACTCTGCCGTCCAGCCGGACCCGCTCCAGCACGGTGCCGTCGAGCCGGGCGAGGACCCGATCCCCGTCCGCCGCGATCTCCAACTCCGCTGCGGCGGTGGCGATCCGGCGCGGCCCCGCCGGGACCGGGCCGGGCTCCTCGCGGATCCACAGGATTCTCATGCGCTTGCTCCTCGCCCGGTGGTGGGGGCCTCGGTGCCCGCCCGCTCGCGCAGCCGGGCGCTCAGTGCGGCGACGGTCGGCTCCTCGATGAAGGCGGCCAGTTCCAGTTCCACCCCGAAGCGCGCGTTCAGCTGGCTCAGCAGGGTGACCGCGATCAGTGAATCGCCGCCCAGGGTGAAGAAGTTCTCGTGCACGCCGACCTCGCTCAGCCCCACCGACTGCTCGTACAGCCGCAGGACCTCGCGCTCGAGCTCGTCCTGGGCGGCGGTGCGGTCGGCGGAGGTGACGACGACGGGCCGCTCGGCCAGGGCGCGGCGGTCGACCTTGCCGCTGGGGGTCAGCGGGAAGCGGTCGAGGGCGACGAAGACGGACGGCACCATGTAGCCGGGCAGCGCGGCGGCCAACTGCTCCCGTACGGTGGAAGCCTGCCCGTCGTCGGCGAGCAGGTAGGCGATCAGCCGGCGGCCCGTCCCGGCGCCCTCGTGGACGACGACCACGGCGTCCGCCGGTCCGGGGACGGCCTTGAGCGCGGTCTCGACCTCGCCGAGCTCGACCCGGTGCCCGCGGATCTTCACCTGGTCGTCGCGCCGGCCGAGGAAGACGACGCGGCCGTCCGGCTCGATCCGGCCGAGGTCGCCCGTGCGGTAGAGCCGGGCGCCGGGGGCGCCGGCCGGGTCCGGCACGAACTTCTCGGCGGTGAGCACGGGCCGGTTCAGGTAGCCGCGGGCCAGCACCGGGCCGCCGATGCCGAGTTCGCCCTCGGCGCCGTCCGGCAGCGGGCGGCCGTGCTCGTCCAGCACGTACATCCGCGCGGAGCTGATCGGCCGTCCGATGGAGGGCAGTTCCGGCCAGCCGTCCGGGTCGGGGTCCAGCCGCAGGGCGGTGACGATGTGGGTCTCCGAGGGGCCGTACTGGTTCTCCAGGGTCAGGTCCGGCAGCTCGGTGAAGAACCGCCGCAGCGCCGGGGTGACGTGGAGCTGCTCGCCCGCCGTGATGATCTCGGTCAGCGACAGCGGGTACCGCCGCTGCTCGTCGGCCGCCCGGGCGAGCGCCTGCAGGGCCACGAACGGCATGAAGACGCGGTTGACCCGGGCCTCGTCGACGAAGGCCAGCAGCCGGTTGGAGTCCCGGCGGACCTCCTCGTCGACCAGCACCAGGCAGCCGCCGCAGGCCCAGGTGCTGAACATCTCCTGGAAGGAGGCGTCGAAGCTGGCGGGCGAGAACTGGAGGGTGCGCGACTCGGGCCCGCAGTCCGAGGCGGCCCGCTGCCAGGCGATCAGGTTGGACAGCGGCCCGTGGCCCATCGCGACGCCCTTGGGGACACCGGTGGAGCCGGAGGTGTACATCACGTAGGCGAGCTGCTCGGGTGCGGCGGCTCGCTCCGGGCGGGTCTGCGCGTCCGGCGCAGCCGTCTCGAGCAGCTCGTCCAGCAGGACCACCCGGACACCGGCGGGGACGGGCAGCCGGGTGAGGGCGTCGCGCTGGGTGAGCAGGACGGCGGCCCCGCTGTCGCGGATCATGAACTCCAGCCGCTCGGCCGGGTATCCGAGGTCCAGCGGCAGGTAGGCCGCGCCGGCCCGGAGGATGCCCAGGACGGCGATCGGGAAGTGGAAGGACCGGTCGGTGGCCAGGCACACCACCGTGTCGGGGCCGCAGAGCCGGGCGAGCTGGGCCGCGAGGTGGTCCGCCCGGCGGCCGAGCTGCTCGTACGTGAGCTGCTCGCCCCGGTACTCCGCCGCCGGAAGGTCGGGGGTGGCGAGCCGCTGGGCGGCGAACATCGCCTGGACGCTGGGCAGTTGCGGCACTTGCGGCAGTTGCGGCAGTTGCTCGGTCATGCCGACTCCCCAGGAGTGGGCAGGGCGGCGGTGACCAGCGCGGCCAGCTCCCGCACGTGAGGTTCGGTGAACATCGAGAAGTGGTCGCCCGGGGTGCGGAGGGGCTCCACCGGCGCCTCGGTGAACTCCTGCCAGCTGTCGGCCGCCTGATGCTGGTAGACCGGGTCGCCGGCGGCGGCGAAGACCAGGAGGACGCGCTCCACCGGACGGGCCGGCCGGTAGCGCAGCAGCGCCCGGGTGTGGGACTCGAACCGCGTCAGCCGGGCGAGCAGCTGCGGGTCCTCGACCGTCTCGGTGCCGGAAGCCTGCGCGGCGGTCAGGCCGAAGGCGCGCTGGACGAAGCCCTGGAGCGCCCGGTCCTCCGCCAGCGGCCGGTACTCGGGCAGGTCGGCGCCGAGGTAGCCGTCGAGCAGTGCCAGCAGCTCGACGGATTCGCCCTGCTCGCGCAGCCGTCCGGCCATCTCGAAGGCGATCGCGGCCCCCATCGACCAGCCGAGCAGCGCGTACGGCCCGTGCGGCTGGACGGCGCGGATGCGCTCCAGGTGCCGGGTGGCCAGGGACTCGACCTCGGTGTCCGCGTCGTCGGCCGCCCCGAGGGCGTGCAGGCCGTAGACGGGCCGGTCGGCGCCGAGGTGCGCGGCCAGCTCGCGGAAGCCGGTGATCTCGCCTCCGGCGGGGTGCACGCAGAACAGCGGCGCGCCGGTGCCCTGGCGCCGCAGGGGCACCGCGCCGGCCGGGTCCGGCGTGGCCGAGACAGCCGGGCCGTCGAGCAGTTCGTGGATGCGCTCGGCGAGGTAGGCGGCCGTGGCGGGTTGGCGCCCGTCGCTCTCGGGGGTGTCCTCGAACAGGACGGAGAGCGGGAGGACGGCGCCGAGCCGTTTCCTGATCCGGGCGATCAGCTGGGCGGCGAGCAGCGAGTGGCCGCCGAGCTCGAAGAAGCACTCGTTCCGGCCGATGCCTTCGATCTTGAGCAACTCCTCGAAGATCCGCAGGAGTTCGTCCTCGACGAGGTCGTGGCGGACGGCGGATTCCTTGGTCATACGGCGTCCTTGGTCATGCGGCGTCCTTGGTCATACGGAGCCTCCGGGCGGGTCGGTGCGGGGGACGAGGGTGACCTCCAGCCGGTCGAGGCCGTGCAGGAAGGTGGAGGCGGAGCGGACGGGCACGCCCGCGGGCACGATCCGGGCGGCCCGGTCGAGCAACACCTGGAGCAGGGTGCGCAGTTCGAGCCGGGCGAGGGCGGCGCCGATGCAGTAGTGCGGCCCGGCGCCCAGGCTCAGGTGCGGGTTGGGGCGGCGGTCGATCAGGAACTCGTCGGGCCGCTCGAAGACGGTCCCGTCGCGGTTGCAGGACGGTATCCACAGCACGACCCGGTCGCCGGCGGCCAGTTCGGCCCCGCAGAGCTCGGTGTCCCGGGTCGCGGTGCGCATCATGTGCATGGGCGGCGTCGTCCAGCGCAGCACCTCCTCCACGGCGGGCCCGAGCAGGTGCGGGTTCTCCGCCAGGCGGGCCCAGGTGTCCGGGTGCTCGGCCATCGCGAGGACGGCACCGGAGACGGCGTGCCGGGTGGTGCCCAGGCCGCCGTTGACCAGTCCGTCGCAGTTGAGCAGGATCTCCTCGTCGGTCAGCCCGCCCGGTCCGTCCTGGTCGCGCAGCAGGCTGCTGATCAGATCCTCGTTCGGGTTCTCGCGGCGGTCCTCCAGCATCTCGGCGAAGTAGCCGAAGATGCCCGCGCTGGCGGCCTGGCGGGCCGCCGGGGAGGCGTTCTCCTCGCGGAAGGCCGTCCCGGCCAGCGCGGCCAGGTGGTCCCAGTCGGCCTCCGGCACGCCGAGCAGGTCGCAGACCACCCAGGTGGGCAGCACCTCGGCCAGGCCCGTGACGATCTCCACCGGCCGGTCGCCGACCAGGGCGTCCAGCCGCTCGGCCAGCCGTCGGCGCAGGACCTCCCGGGCTCCCTCGAGCGCCCGGCGCTGGAGCCAGGGCGCCAGCGCCGCGCGCACCCGCTGGTGCTGCGGCCCGTCGGAGACCACCAGCATCCGGCCCGCGGCGGCCCGTACCGCCGCCTCCGGCGCGCCCAGGCGCATGCCGAGGGTCGAGGTGAACAGCTCGGGGGCGCTCAGCACCTGGGTCGCCGCGGCGTGGCCGGTCACCGACCAGTAGGGGCCGAAGGCGGGGGAGTCCAGCCGCTGGACGGGCGCGCCCCGGCGCAGCTCGTGCCAGCCGGCCGGGTGGTCGGGGCGCTGGTGGGCGGCCGGGTCGGTGGGGTCGAAGGCCGGGCACCCGGGGGGCGGGGCGGCCGCGCGAGGGCTGGTCATCGGGCGTCTCTCCTGGCAGCGGTGGTCCTGGAGGCGGTGGCGTGCTCGGCGGCCAGCCGGTTCAGGGCGGCCCGGTCGAGCTTTCCGTTGGGCAGGACGGGCAGCCGCTCCAGCACCTGGGCGGCGCGCGGCGCGGCGGCCTGCGGCAGCGCGGAGAGCAGGGCGCGGTAGAGCAGGGCCGGGTCGAAGCCGGGGCGGGGGGCCACCACGAACGCCACCAGCCGTACGGGCGCGCCGGGGCGGCGCACCACCCCGACGGCGGCCGCGGCGGCGCCGGAGTGCTCGCGCACCAGCTGCTCGATCTCCGGGAGTTCGATCCGCATCCCGGCGAGCTTCAGCTGGTCGTCCGCGCGGGCGAGGAAGTGGACGGTGCCCGCTTCGTCGAGCCGGGCCAGGTCGCCGGTCCGGTAGCCGGGCCGCCCCTCGACCGGGGCGAACGGTCCGGGCCCGTCGCCGTGGCCCGCGTACCCCAGGGCGACGCCGGGGCCGCTGACCCACAACTCGCCGGTGCCGGAGGCGAGATGGACGGCCGCGCCGGGGATCGGGCGGCCGATCGGGACGCTCGTGCCCGCCGCGTCCTCGGGCCGGCAGGTGTGCGCCAGGGACCAGACGGTGCACTCGGTGGGGCCGTACTCGTTGTGCAGCGCGGCCCCGGGCAGCTCGGCGAAGTGCTCCCGGACCAGCGCGGGCGGACAGCTCTCCCCGGCCACGATCACGCACCGCAGGCTCGCCAGCGCCTCCCCGTGCCCGGCGTCGAGCAGCGCCTCGTACAGCGAGGGGAGCAGCAGCAGGTGCGAGGCGCGGTGCCGGGCCGCCGCCCGGGCGATCGCCTCGGTGTCCAGCGGGTTGGCACTGGGCACGACCAGGTGCGCGCCGGTGGCCAGCGACCAGTAGATCCCGGCCACCGAACTGTCGAAGGAGATCGAGGAGCAGAGCAGGAAGACCGACGGTGCCTCGCCGTAGTACGCCGTCCGGGCCTCGGTGGAGTAGCCGAGGTTGCCGTGCGAGACCGTGACGCCCTTCGGGGTGCCGCCCGAGCCGCTGGTGTACATGGTGTACGCCGGACGGTCGGCGGGCAGCTCGGGCAGCTCGGGCAGCTCGGGCAGCTCGGGCAACTTGGCCACAGCGGAGGACGGTTCGGGCAGGCCGACGTGGAAGACCCGGTGCTCGGCCGTCTCGGGCTCCCCGGCCTCGAGCACCAGGAACCGGGCGCCGGAGGCGCGCAGGACGGTCTGCTGCCGGGCGGCCGGGAACCCGGTGTCCACGGGCACGTACTGCGCTCCGGCGCCGAGCACGCCGAGCATCGCCGCCACCGCCCAGCGGCCCGGCCGGGCCCGTACGACCACCGGTTCTCCCGCCCGGACCCCGGCCGCCGCCAGCTCACCGGCCAGTCGGGCGGCGTGCGCGTGGAGCTGACGGTAGGTCAGCGAACCCTCCGGGTCGGTGACGGCGGGCCGGTCGGGCCGCCGCGCGGGCCAGGGGCGCAGCAGCTCGAGGATCGGGCGGGTCGGGCCGAGGGGCGGCCCGGCGATCGTGGTGAAGGTCAGACCCGGTTCCACGGCGCCTCCCCGTCGGCGAGTTGGGACAGCGGCCGGTCCGGGTCCACGAGCAGTCCGTCCAGCAGGGCCGAGATCCGCCCGAGCAGCCGGTGCACGGTCGGTTCCTCGAAGAGCTCCGCGCGGTACTCCAGGAAGCCGCTGAGGCCGTCCGGGGCGTCGCGCAGGATCAGCGCGAGGTCGCAGCGGGTGGTGTCCAGGCGGGAGGGCATCGGCCGCACCTCCAGGCCCGCCAGCGCCTCGCCGTCGTCGCCGCCGGGCGTGGTGTCCAGCACCAGCTTCACCTGGAACAGCGGCGCGTGGCTGCCGCTGCGCCGGGGGTTGAGGGCGCGCACCACCAGGTCGAACGGCACCTGCTGGTGGGCGAGCGCCTCCAGTACGGTGGCCCGGGCGCGGCGCAGCAGCCCGCGCCCGCTCGGGTCCCCGGAGGCGTCCAGGCGCAGCACCAGCTGGTTGACGAAGAAGCCGATCATCCGTTCGCTCTCCGGCTCCTGCCGGTTCGCCACATCGGTGCCGACCGCGAGGTCCGTGAGCCCGGTGTACTCGTGCAGCGCCGCGCCGAGTGCGGTCAGCAGGACGGCGAACGGGGTGGTGTTCGTCTCCTGGGCGAGTGCGCGGACGGCCCGAGCCGTCCGCTCCGGGTAGCGCACCGGCACCACCCGGCCGGCCGAGGAGAGCCTCGCCGGGCGCGGGTTGTCGGTCGGCAGCGGCGGCAACTGGGCGACGCCGTCGAGGCGTTGCTTCCAGTGGTCGAGCTGCTGGTCGAAGTGTCCCTCGTCCAGCAGCCGCCGTTCCCAGGCCGCGTAGTCCGCGTACTGGACGGCCGGCGGTGGCGTGGCGGGGGCCCGCCCGGTGCTGAACGCGCCGTACAGCTCGCGCAGTTCACCCATGAACAGGCCCATCGACCAGGCGTCGTGGACGATGTGGTGGAAGCTCAGCAGCAGCGCGTGGTCCTCGGGGGCGAGCCGCACCAGGTGGGTGCGCAGCATCGGCCCCTCGGCCAGGTCGAAGGGCCGGTGGTACTCGAGGTCGGCGAGCCGTTCGAGCTCGGCCTCCCGAACCTCGGGGGGAAGGCCGCCCAGGTCGATCAGCGGCGCCTCGAACGGCCGGTACGGGCGCACGGACTGCAGGGGCAGCCCCTCCGGGGCGACCAGCACGGTGCGGAGCACCTCGTGCCGGGCGACGATCCCGTTCAGCGCCCGCTGGAGCGCGGCCAGGTCCAGCGGCCCGCGCAGCCGGTCGAAGGCCGGGACGTTGTACTCGACGTCGCCCGGGCGGAGCTGGTCGGCGATCCAGAGCCGCTCCTGGGCGAAGGACGGCGCCATCTCCTCGCTGCGGGCCACCCTGGCGAGGCGCGGCCGCTCGGCGGCCGAGGCGTCCGGGGCCGCCGCTTCGCTCAGCAACCCGTCCAGGTGGGCGGCCAGTTCGCCGAGTGTGCGGTACTCGAAGGGGGCGCGGACCGGGAGCTCCACCTCGAACCTGCGGCGGAGCCGGAAGACCAGCTGCAGGGTCAGCAGGGAGTGGCCGCCCAGGCCGAAGAAGTCGTCCTCGGCCGTGACGTCCGTGCAGTGGAGCAGCTCCTGCCAGATCGCGGCGACGGCCTGCTCGGTGCCGGTCAGCGGGCGGGCGGCGACCTCGAGGGCCGGGCGCTCGGCTCCGGCGGTATCGGCTGCCGGGTCGGTGGCGAGCCGGCGCAGCATCGCCCGGTCGGCCTTGCCGTTGGAGGTCAGCGGCAGCTCCGCGAGGACCACGAACCGGGCGGGCAGCATCGGTTCGGGCAGCCGCTCGCGCAGGTGCTCGGAGATCTGCGGTACGGCGGCGGAGGCGGCCCGGTGCCAGAGCGGGTCGTTGGCGTACCGGCGCGGCTCGAAGGCGGGCAGCGGTTCGGCGGCGGGCGCGGACGGCGTGGCCGCCGTCGTGTCCTCGCGCACCAGGACGGCGTCGAAGGCGCCGTCCGCCCGCCCGGTGTGCCAGCTCAGCTCGACCCGGTACCCGTGCCGCTCCTCCAGCGCCCACAGGTCCTCGGGGTCGACCCCGGCGGGCTCGCGGGCGGTGGCGGCCCCCAGCAGTTCCCCGACCGAGGAGGCCGGGTCGCGCTCGGCGAGCAGGCGGTGCAGCTCGTCGGCTGTGGCGAGGCGGGCGTTGGGGACGTTCCGCAGCCGGAGCCGTGGCGGCTTGTGCTCGTCGAGGAGCCGGCCCAGGGCTTCGAGGTCCAACCCCTCGGCCGACCGGTCGAGTTCAGGCCCGCCGAGTTCAGGACCGTCGAGTTCGGGCCCGTCGAGTCCAGGCCCGTCGGGTTCCGAACCGGCGGGGGAGCCGACGGTGAGCACCACGTCGTAGCGGAAGCAGCTGAGCTCGTTGCGGTAGCGGCCGCGCTTCGGCAGGACCCGGACCTCCCGGATCCCGGGCCGGCGCCGTCCGAGCTCCTCGAACAGCCGTGGGTCCAGGCAGAGTTCGGGCTCGTTGGCGACGGCCCGCCGGACGCGCGAGCGCAGCTCGGCGATCCGCATGGCGGCCGGGGCCTTGTGGGCCTGCACCGAGGTGTGGAAGAGCTCCAGCAGCGGCAGGCTGCGCAGGTCGCCGAGGAAGACGTGGCCCCCGGCGGGCATCGCGGCCACCGCGCGCTCGATCACCTCCAGCAGGTAGTCCACCGAAGGGAAGTACTGGACCACCGAGTTGACCACCACGGTGTCGAACTCCTGGCCCTCGGGCACGCTCAGGTGCGCCGGGGCCGCGAGGAGCTCGGCGCCTTCGGCGGCCGTCCCGGGCAGGGTGCGCCGCAGGTAGGCGATGGCGGCGGGCGACAGGTCGGTGCCGAGGTAGGAGGCGCAGGAGCCGGCCACCCGGCTGGTGATCATGCCGGTGCCGCAGCCGATCTCCAGCACCCGTTCCGGGCGCAGTGCGTGGATCCTGGCCACGGTGTCGTCCAGCCAGGCCGCCATCTCGCCCTCGTCGAGCGGGCGCCCGGTGTAACTGCTGTTCCAGCCCGCCAGGTTGAACGTCGGGTCGGCGTCCTCGCGCAGGTCGCGGTAGGTGTCCTCGTAGAGCCGGTGCCACTCGTCCAGGCGCTCGTGCTGCCAGTCGGCCGCCTGCGACTGCGGCCGGAGCCGGACGAAGGCGGTGAGCTGGTCCTCCCCGGAGGGGCGGGGGACGAGGTCGACGGCGCACTGGCGGACGGCCGGGTGCGCGGTCAGCGCGGCCTCGATCTCGCCGAGCTCGATCCGGTAGCCGCGCAGCTTCACCTGCTCGTCGCGGCGGCCCAGGTACTCGAGGTCGCCGTTGGGCAGGTGGCGCGCGAAGTCGCCGGTCCGGTACAGCCGCGCGCCCGGCTCGTCGGCGAACGGGTCCGGTACGAACCGCTCGGCGGTGAGCGCGGGCCGGCGCCAGTAGCCGTAGCCGACGCCCGCCCCGCCGACGTAGAGCTCCCCGGTCACGCCGACCGGGACGGGCCGCATGGCGTCGTCCAGGACGTAGACCCGGGCGTTGGCGATCGGGGTGCCGATCGGCACCCGGCCGGAGGCGGAGCGCTCCTCGCCGACCTGGTAGGCGGTGCAGGCCACCGCGGTCTCGGTCGGGCCGTACTCGTTGACCAGCACCGGGCCGCCGGGCCCGCGCAGGTCGGCGATCGACTCCTCGTACAGCCCCTCGCCGCCGATGATCACCGTACGGGCGGGCAGCCGCCCGGCGCCGGGGGCCGGTCGGCGGTGCTCCAGCAGGCGCAGGTGGGAGGGCGTCAGCTTGACGAAGGCCATCTCCGCGCCCGGCGCCACCCGGTCCAGCAGCAGCGGCAGGGCCGTCCCCGGCGCGGCCTGGGCGGGCGGGAGCAGCAGCCGCTGGCCGACCAGCAGCGGGGCGAAGATGCTGGTCACCGTGAGGTCGAAGGCGAGCGAGGAGTGCACCGGCACGCCGTCGCCGTTCTCCGGGGTGAAGCGGCCGGTCACCCAGGAGAGGTAGTTGACGAGGTGCCGGTGGGCCAGCACGGCGGCCTTGGGCGCGCCGGTGGAGCCCGAGGTGTACATCAGGTACAGCGTGTCCTGGGGCGTGGCACCGCCGACCGGCGCGGTGTCCGGGCCGGAGGCGATGGCCTCCCAGTCGGTGTCCAGCCGTACGACCTCGGCGCAGGTCACGCGCGGCTCGCCCCGGGTGACCAGCACCGCGGCGGCGCTGTCGGCCAGCACGGCGGCGTGCCGTGAGTCCGGATGCGCCGGGTCGAGCAGCAGGAAGGCCGCGCCGGACTTCATGACGCCCAGCAGGACGGCGATCGTCTCCGCCGCGGGGTCGAGCAGGACGGCGACCACCTCGCCCGGCCGGGCCCCCAGGGCGCGCAGGTGGTGGGCCAGCCGGTTGGCGGTGCGGTCCAGCTCGTGGTAGCTGAGCTCGGGGGCCTCGACGGCTTCGGCGCCCTCGGCGCTCTCGGTGCTGACGGCCACGGCCTCGGGCGTGCGGGCCGCCTGGGCCTCGAACAGCTCGGTGAGCGTGGCGTCGGGCACCGGGGCGGCGGTGTCGTTCCACTCCCGCAGAATGCGGTGCAGCTCCTCGCCCGGCACGATGGGGTAAGCCCCGGCCGGCCGCGCGGGATCGGCGGCGACGGCGGTCAGCAGCAGCTCGAAGGAGCGGGCGAACCTCGCCACGGTCGCCGCGTCGAACAGGTCCGTCGCGTAGTCGATGAAGCACTCCAGGCCCTCGGGCGTCTGGAGGATGTTGAGGTCCAGGTCGAAGCGCGCGGCGTCGGAGTCGGTGTCCAGCAGCTGCACCCGCAGGTCCGCCATCGACTCGGTCAGCGGCGGTGTGTTGTGCAGGGTGAAGTTGACCTGGTAGAGCGGGTTGTGGCCGAGGTCGCGCTCGGGGGAGAGCCGCTGGGCGATCTCGTCCACCGGGACGTCCTGGTGCTCGTACGCCTCCAGGCAGGTCTGCCGTACCTGGGCCAGCAGCTCTTCGAAGGAGGCGCCGAGGTCCGGCCGGACGCGGTACAGCAGGGTGTTGGCGAAGAAGCCGATCAGGCCGTGGAGTTCGGGGCGGCGGCGGTTGGCGATCGGGCCGCCGACCACCAGGTCCCGGTCGCCGCTGTAGCGCGCGAGCAGCAGCGCGAAGGTGGCGAGCAGGGCCATGTGCGGCGTCGCGCCGGACCGGGCGCCCAACTCGGTGAGCTGCGCGCCGAGTTCGGCGGAGAGCCGGAAGCGGTGGGTGGCACCCCGGTAGCTCTGAACCGCCGGGCGCGGCCGGTCGGTCGGCAGCCGCAGCAGGGCGGGCGCGCCGCTCAGCCGCTCCACCCAGTACTCGAGCTGCCGCGCACCCTCCGCGCTGCGCGACCACTCCTGCTGCCACCGGCTGAACCCCGCGTACTGCACCGGCAGCGGCTCCAGCGGGGACGGCAGGCCCATCTGGAACGCCTCGTACAGGTCCTGGAGCTCCCGGCCGAAGACGGCCAGGGACCAGCCGTCGATCACCGCGTGGTGGAAGGAGGCCAGCAGTACGGCCTGTTCCGCGCCGAGCAGCACCACGGTGAAGCGCGCCACGGCCCCGGCGGCCAGGTCGAACGGGCGGGAGCGCTCGGCGAGCATCAGCCGCTGGTGCTCCCGCTCCCGTACGGGCCGGGGCAGCCCGCGCAGGTCGACCACCGGCAGCGGCGCGCCCGTGGGCGGCACGACCCGCTGCACCGGGGTGCCCGCGACCTCCAGGAAGGCGGTGCGCAGCACCTCGTGGCGGGCGGTGATCTCGTCGAGGCAGCGGGCCAGCACCGGGAGTTCGAGCGGGCCGGTCAGCCGGTAGGCGTTCAGGTTGTGGTAGAACGCGCTGTCCGGCTGGAGTTCGCTGAGGAAGAGGACCCGGCGCTGGGCGGAGGAGAGCGGCGCGTCGGCCTCGCCGGTGTGCTCGGTCGGTTGCGTCGGTTCGGTCAAGTCGGTCATGGGTGTGCCGGGCCTCCGGTCGGCCGGATCGCCACAGGCTCGCCGCCGCCCGTCCGGTCGCCGTCGCGCAGCGCGTCGACGACCCGGGCGAGTTCGGCGACGGTGGCGCTGCCGAGGAAGCGTTCCAACGGCAGCTCGACGCCGAAGCGCTCCTGGTATCCGGTGATGAGGATGGTGGCCAGCAGGGAGTGGCCGCCCAGGACGAAGAAGTTGTCGTGCCGCCCGACCGCGTCGAGGCCCAGCTGCGCGGCCCAGTCCTCGGCGAGCAGCTGCTCGGTGGCGCCCACCGGCGCGGCGTACGGCGCCCGGCCCGGGGCGGGCTCGGGGGCCGGCCGTGCGGCGGGGGAGACCTGGGCCAGCGGCAGCGGCAGGTCCGCCACGCCCTGGTCGGGGTCGGCGGCCATGGCCTCGAGCACCAGCGCCCAGGCGTCGGCCAGCTGCGCCACCGTCCTGCCGTCGTAGAGGTCGGTGGCGTACTCGAAGGAGCCGGTCAGCCGGTCGTCGCCGTCCAGCACCGTGCAGACCAGGTCGAAGGTCGAGGTCTCGCGGTCCACGGCATGAAGCCGGGCGTCCAGGCCGGGGAAGGTGAGCTGCGGCGCGCGGTCGTCCAGCAGCTGGAAGACGGTCTGGAAGACGGGGTGGCGGCCGGGCTCGCGGACGCCGCCGACCTCCGCCACCAGCTGTTCGAAGGGCAGCTCCTGGTGCTCGTACGCGTCCTGGCAGGTCCGGGCGGTGCTGCGGAGCACCGCGCGCAGGGAGTCCTTCGGATCGACGGCGGTCCGCAGCGGCAGCATGTTGACGAAGCAGCCGATCATCTCGCGCAGCTCCGGGCGCTCACGGCCGGAGGTGGTGCCGCCCAGCACGATGTCGCCCAGCCCGGTGCGCCGGTGGGCCACCACGGTGAAGGCGGCCAGAAGCGCCATGAACAGGCTGGCGCCCTCCTCGCGGCACAGTGGCCGCAGCCGCTCGGCGAGGTCGGGTGCGAGCGGCGCGAGGTGGGTCCCGCCCCGGTGGGAGGGCCGCTGGGGGCGGGGCCGGTCGGCGCCCAGGTCCAGCTCGGTGAGGTCGGCCAGCTTCTCGCGCCAGTAGGCGACGGCGGGGTCGAAGGCGCCGCCGTCGACGGCCCGGCGCTGCCAGGCCGCGTAGTCGGCGTACTGCAGCGGCGGGGCGGGCTCGGGGTCGGTCCGGCCGGAGACCCGGGCCCGGTAGCGCCCGGCCAGCTCCCGGAGGAACAGGTCGAGGGACCAGGCGTCGGCGATGATGTGGTGCAGCGTCACCAGCAGGACGTGCCGCTGCCGGGAGAGCCGGATCAGCCGTAGGCGAACCAGCGGGGCGCGCTTGAGGTTGAACGGTTCCTCGGCCTCCTGCCGGGCCAACTGCTCGACCAGTTCCCCGGCCGTCGGCACGCCCTCGGCGGGCGGAAGGGCGGAGAGCGCGGAGAGGTCGATGACGCGCAGCACGGGCTGCTGCGCCGTGACGATCTGCAGCAGCCTGCCCTGCATCGTGGTGAAGCAGGTCCGCAGGCTCTCGTGGCGCTCCACGCAGTCCCGTACCGCCCCGGTGAGGCAGCCGAGGTCGAGCTCGCCGGTCAGCTCGATGCTCCGGGCGATGTTGTAGACGGCTCCGGAGGGCGCGGTCCGGTCCAGGAAGTGGATCCTGGCCTGGGCCGAGGAGACCTCGGCGGCGGTGGCCCGTGCGTTCACAGCGAACCGACCGCTGCGCTCGGCTCGGCGGTCGGCTCGGCCATCGCCACGGCGATCCGGCGCGGCGGGGTGAACGGCTCGCGCCCGTGCGCGGTCAGCATGTTGTCCACGATCAGCACGTCGTCCTCGCGGTAGTCGAACCGGGTGGCGGCGGCGCGGTAGCAGTCCCGTACGTGCGCCATCACCTCGTCCGGGATGGCGCCGCCGTCGCCGAAGTAGCTGTTGTTCGGCAGGTCCTCCTCGTCGAACATCTCCCGCATGCCGTCCCGGACGTCGGGGGAGAGCGAGGACAGGTGGAAGATCGCGGCGTGGTTGAACCAGACCGCCTCGCCCGTCTCCGGGTGGCGGTGCACCGCCTCGCGCACCGAGCGGGTGCGCAGCCGGCCGCCGGGCAGCCACTCGGCCTCGACCCGGTTGGCGGCGCAGAAGCGGTCCACGTCCTCGCGGCTGTCGGTGTCGAACACCTCCTGCCAGGGCAGGCCGAAGTCCGAGCCGAAGTTGCGCACCACCATCCAGCGGCGGCGGGTGAACTCCTCCAGCACCGCCGGGTCCAGTGCGCGCAGCACCTGCCGGACGTCGGCCAGCGGCGTGGCGCCGCGGTCGGCCGGGGCCTGCACGCAGTGGAAGAACAGCGTCATAGGCCACGCGCTGCGGTAGGAGTTCTCGTTGTGGAAGAAGATCTCCTCGTGCGCCGGGTACTCCGTCGAGGTGTAGACGTGCCCCTTGATGGTGGTGCGCGGCGAGGAGCGCTCCTGGTAGGCGAGCGGCTCGCCGGAGAAGCGGCGCACCGCCTCCGCGAAGCCGTCCACGCCGCCGACCCGGAAGCCGCGGAACAGGATCGCCCCGTGCCGGCGCAGGTCGGCCCGCAGCTCGGCGCGCCTGCCGGTGAGCAGGTCGTGGAGGTCGTGCAGATCGCCGGTGGGCGCGTCGGCGCCGATCACCAGGGGCAGCGTCGCGCCGCCGTCGGGCCGCCCGTTCATGCCCGGGCCGCCCGCAGGTCGTCGGGCAGCTCGAAGCGCAGGTCCTGCTCGCAGAACGCGCGCCACTGCGGGGTGGCGCTGTCCCACAGCACCTCCTGGTCGGCCAGCACCGGGTTCCGTACGACCGTGAGGTCCTCGCGCAGGAACACCACCGTCTCGTCGGGCAGTTCGGCGCTGCCGGGCAGGGCGGAGTCCGCCCAGTCGGCGAAGCGGCGGACGTCGCGGAGCAGGAAGCCCCGGTAGTACGTGGTCACTGCGCCTGCCTCTCCTGTATGCGGACGCGCAGGCTCAGGGGCCTGATGTCCGTCCAGACGTCCTCGATGCGGCGCAGGCACTCGGCCCGCGTGCCGCTGGTGCCCTCGTCCCGCCAGCCCGCCGGTGCGGGCCGGTCGGCCGGCCAGATGGAGTGCTGCTCCTCGTGGTTGACGACCACCCGGTAGCGGGCTGCGTCCTCGGGCGGCTGTTCCGTCGTCACCATGCCTCCTCTGGCAGTTGGATGGTCTCCCGCTCGACGGGGATGATCGGGCCCAGCCGGGCCGCCGGTGGCCGGGCCTGCCCGGCCTGCGCCTGCCCGGCCTGCTGTTGGACGGCGGCGGCGAGCCCGGCCACGGTGGGGGTCTTGAAGAAGGTCCGGACGGCGATCTCGGAGCCCCACTCCTCGCGCACCTGCGCGATCACCTGGAGGGCGAGCAGCGAGTTGCCGCCGATGGCGAAGAAGTCGTCGTGGACGCCGACCCCGGTGCGCCCCAGGGCCTGCTCCCAGAGCTCGGCCAGGCGCAGCTCGTCCGGGGTGCGGGCCGGGGTCCCGTGGGCGGGCGGGGCCACCTCGGTGCCGCCGGCCGAGGCCAGTGCGGCGCGGTCCAGCTTGCCGTTCGGGGTGGTCGGCAGCGCGGGCAGCAGCACCAGCCGGTTCGGGGTCATGTAGAGCGGCAGGCTCCCGCGCAGCACCGCGTACCAGTCGGTGGCCCCGGCCCCGGCCCCGGCCCCAGGACGCGGCACCAGGTAGGCGTGCAGCCGCCGCTGCGCCGGGTCGCTGCCCTCGGTGACCACCACGGCGTCCTGGACGCCGGGTGTGCGGCGCAGGGCGGCCTCGATCTCGCCGAGCTCCACCCGGTAGCCGCGGATCTTCAGCTGCTGGTCGCTGCGGCCGAGGTACTCGATCCGCAGGCCCCCGGGGGTCGGGCGGTGACGGACGCGGTCGCCCGTGCGGTAGATCCGTGCGCCGGGGGCGGTGCTGAACGGGTGGGGCAGGAAGGCGGCGGCGGTCTGGCCGGCGCTGCCGAGGTAGCCGTGGGTGAGGCCCGGGCCGGCCACGTACAGGGTGCCGGGCACGCCCGGCGGCACGGGCCGCAGCTGCTCGTCCAGGACGTACGCCTCGGTGCCGGGCAGCGGGGTGCCGATCAGGATCTCGGGCCCGTGCTCGGCCTGCGGGTCGACCGTGAAGTAGGTGCTGTCGATCGCGGCCTCGGTGACGCCGTAGCAGTTGACCACCCGGGTGTCCGGCCCGGCGAGCCGCTGGATGCGGGCGAGTTCGTCGCACGGGTAGGTGTCGGAGCCGACGATGAGGAGCTTGAGGAAGTCCAGGCCCTCGCCGGTCGCCTCGACGTGGTTGACCAGGTTCCGCAGCACGACGGGCACGAAGTCGGCGACGTCGACGCCCTCCTCGCGCATCAGCCGCAGCAGCCGCTCCGGCTGCAGGGAGACCTCGCGCGGGCAGACCACCAGGGTCGCGCCGGAGCCCAGGCAGCGGGTGAACTCGCCGAGGAACCCGTCGAAGCAGAAGTTCGCCATCTGCAGGTGCGCGGTGATCCGGCCGCGCAGGGCGAAGGCCCCCTGCCAGGCCAGGTGGAAGGTGATCAGGCCCCGGTGCGCGGCCAGCACGCCCTTGGGCCTGCCGGTCGAGCCGGAGGTGTAGATCACGTAGGCGAGGTCGGCGGGCCCGGTCGTCCGGGGCGGGCGGGTGCTCGGCGCCGGGGCTTCGCTCGCGGTGACCAACTCGACCGGGGCGTCGCCGAGTTCGTCGGCCAGGTCGTCCTGGGCGATGACCAGGCGCGCCCCGGCGTCGTCCAGGATCAGCCGGCGGCGGGCGGCGGGGCTCTCCAGATCCAGCGGCAGGCAGGCCGCGCCGGCCTTCCAGACCGCCAGCACGGCCACCGCCGTACGGGCCGAGCGCTCCATCAGGATGCCGACCCGGTCTCCGGGGCGGGCGCCCGCCGAGCGCAGCCGGTGCGCGAGCCGGTTGGCGGCCTGGTCGAGCTGCCGGTAGCTGAGCCGGTCCCGGCCGCTGACCACGGCCGGGGCGTCCGGGCAGCGCTCGGCGTGCGCCTCGATCAGGTCGAGCAGGGTGGGCGCCTCCGGCTCCGGTACGGGGGCTCCGGCGGCGGCCGCCAGGGCGGCGGCGTGCTCGGCCGGGTCGGTCAGGCTCACCTCGGCCAGCGGGGTGTCGGGCTGCTCGACCAGCAGGCCGAGCACCGTACGCCAGTGGCGCAGCATGCGCTCGACGGTCTCGCCGCGGTAGAGCCCGGTGTCGTAGTGGGCCAGGAACTCCATCCCGTCGGCCCGGTCGATCGCGTCCAGGGTCAGGTCGAACTTGGCCGCGCCCGCGTCCACTTCGTGCACCTGGACGTCGAAGCCGTCCGGGTCCAGCGGCCCGGTGGCGGGCACGTGCTGGAAGGCGATCTGGAACAGCGGGCTGACCGACGGGTCCCGCTCGGTGCCGAGGGCGGCGAGCACCTCGTCGAAGGGCAGGTCCTGGTGCTGGTACGCCTCCAGGCAGCCGCGGCGCACCCGGGCCAGGGCTTCGCGCAGGGTCCGGGCGCCGGTCAGGTCGGTGCGCAGCACCAGGGTGTTGAGGAACGGGCCGATCAGCTGGTGGGTCTGCGGCTCGTCCCGCAGCGCGGCCGGGGCGCCGATCGCCAGGTCCTCGCGGTCCAGGTGGCGCGAGAGGGTGACGGCCAGGGCGGTGAGCAGCACGATGAACGGGGTGCTGCGCTCTGCCCGGGCCAACGCCCGTACGGAGTCGGCGAGTTCAGCATCCAGGGGGAGCCTGGTGGCGGTCGCGGGGGCCGTGCGGCGGGGCTTGCGGGGGAAGTCCGGCGGCAGTTCGGTGGTGCTGGGCAGGCCGGCCAGCCGCTGCCGCCAGTAGGCGAGTTGGCGGTCGTACTCGCCGGGGGACAGGCGCCATCCCTCCTGCTCGGCGGCCACCTCGGGGTACTGGGCGGAGAGTTCGGGCAGCCGGTGCGGCCGTCCGGCGGCGAGCGCGTGGTAGCAGCGCAGCACGTCGCGGACGAGGACCGTGGTGGACCACCCGTCGGAGACGATGTGGTGCAGGCTGAGCAGCAGGGTGTGCCGGTCTGCCGACTCGCGCACCAGCACCGAGCGCAGCAGCGGGCCTTCCTGGAGGTCGAAGGGCCGGGCCGCCAACTGCCGTGCTATTCGCTCGCCTTCGGCCGTACGGACCGCCTCGGGCAGGCCGCTCAGGTCGACCAGCGGGGTCGGCCCGGCGGGCTCGGCGGCGATCCGCAGCACGGGCCCGCCCTGTACGGCGGGGAAGCGGGCGCGCAGCACCTCGTGCCGGCGCTGCACCTCCAGCAGGCTGCGGGAGACCGCCGGGTGGTCGAGCGGGCCCTCGATCCGCACGGCCGAACAGACGTTGTACTGCGGGCTGCCGGGGGAGAGCCGGTCGAGGAACCAGAAGCGGCGCTGCGCGGGCGACAGCGGCCGGTGCGATCCGGTGGCGGTCATGCTCACACACCCTCCGTCAGCGGGCGCTCGGGAGCGCTGCGCCACAGCGCGGTGCGCAGCCCGTACAGCGCGGTCAGCAGGCTCCCGATGCCGATCAGCAGGCAGACGGCCTTGACGCCGTACGCGGAGGCCGCCGCCGTCAGCAGGCCGGCGCCGAGCGGGCCGAGCGCCGAGTGGATGGTCCAGAACGCCGAGGTCACCCGGCCCAGCAGCTTGTCGGGGGTGACCTCCTGGCGCAGCGACATCGAGCTGATCCCGCCGACACCGGTACTGGCCAGCATCACGCAGGCCAGCGCGGCGATCACCGGGACGCTCGCGGACAGGCCCAGGCAGGCGATGGCGGCGCCGCACAGCACGTTGGCGCCGATCCAGGTGGCGCCGAAGCCGATCTTCCTGCGGATCCGGGCCACGAGCGAGGAGGCCACCATGGTGCCGATGGTCGCGACGGCGAGCACGTAGCCGACGGTGGTGTCGCTGTGGCCCAGCGACTCCTTGAGGTAGTAGATGATCAGGTCGGTGAGGCCGTAGTTGAGGAAGGTCAGCACCGAGAGCAGCACGGTGAGCGGCCGCATGATCGGGTGGTCCCAGAGGAACCTGGCGCCCGCCAGGAACTCCGCCAGCAGCGCCTTGCGCCGGCTGGTCGGCGGCAGCTCGGTCGCCTGCTCGGCCTCGGTCTCGTGTGCCCGCTCGCGGGTGCGCACCAGCAGCACGCCGAGGGCGGAGACGATGAAACTCGCGGCGTCGACGCCGATGGCGACCTCGGGGCCGACGGCGGCGCAGACCATGCCAGCGACCACCGGGCCGATGACGCTCGCCACCGCGAACGAGCCGTAGAGCTTGCCGTTGGCCTCGGTGATCTGGTCGCGCTCGACCAGGCTGGGCGTCATCGCCACGTAGCCGACCCGGAACAGCATCGCGAAGGCGCCGGCGATCGGCACCACCGTGTAGATCACCCACAGCTGCGGGGAGAAGATCCAGGCCAGCGGGATCAGCGCGTAGAGAACGCCCCGCGCCACGTCGCAGAGCAGGAGCAGCAGCCGGCGGTCCACCCGGTCGACGACCACCCCGGCGAACAGGCCCGTGAGGATCGAGGCGGCGCCCTGGAGTGCCGTCACCATACCCATCTGGACAACGGATCCGGTGGCGTGGAGAACCAGCAGAGGAAGCGCCACGTAGGAGAACGAATCACCCAGGGAAGACAGCGTTTGAATCGTCAGGAATAGCTTGAAATCGCGATTCTTCCATAATGAGCCGGAAACGTTCGGCACTGCTTCCCCTTGCTGGAGCCGCTGATCTGGAACGAGGCGAGACGTCAGTAGATCAGCCGTGTCGGCGCTCCGTCAACCCTTCTTGGCTGCTCCGGACCTTAGAGCTGACACCAACTCAGGTTCGCCTGGCTTCCTTGGGATTGGCTGTGAGCCAGTTCGATCACCCTTGACGTGTGCGCGATGGCCGGGGTAGGAAAAGGTGGGGGCCGTCTGTGATTGGCGGGCGCCGCAGTTCGGGTGTCGAGGGGGCGGGAATATTGCTCCGACGTGAATGCGGTGGCCTGGAAATTCTTCCGAGAGGTACAGATGGAGTTTCGATGGAATTAACCAACTGGCGCTGTCCGGGCGGTGGGGGTGACACCCTCGTCCTCGCCGTGAACTTCGAGGCCGGCCGCGGTGACGCCGGGTTCTCCGACCTCGCCGCCCGGCTCGGCGACCACACCGTCTGGGAGACCGCGCCGCTGCCCGCCACCGGTGACCTGCTGCCGGAGAGCGCGCCCGAGGAGTACGTCCGGCCCTGGCTGGACGAGGTCCTGCGCCACGGCCGCCCCGTGGGCGCCGTCCTCGGGATGTGCGCCGCCGCCCCGCTCGCCCAACTCCTGGCGCGGGGCCTGCAGGAGGCCGCGCCGGGATCACCGGCGGTGCTGCTCTACGACCCGCTGCCCGTCGACCGGGACACCCTGGTGACGGAGTTCGAACTCGCCCTCGCCCCGCTGCGCGGCCGGATGACGCCCGCCGAACTCGAGGAGTTCGGCCGGCCGGTCGCCCTCCCCGGCGCCGACCTGGTTCCCGGCGCCGACCTGGTTCCCGGCGCCGACCCGGCCCCCGGCGCGGACCTGGTCCCCGACGCCACCGCCCTGCTCCGGACCTACACCCGGGCCGTGCACACGGTCTGCGGACGGCTCGGCGTCGCCGAGACCCTGCGGGCCCAGCTCGCCGACCGCTTCACCCGCTACCTCACCTACCTCCTCGCCGCCTCCCGCGCCGACCGGCCGAGCGGCCCCCGCCTCCTCCTGTCCCGCGACCACACCGCGCCCTGGCCGGGCGAGCCCGCACTGACCACCCGCTTCGAGGTGCCCGGCGCCAAGCTGCTCGCCGACCCCGAGGTGGCCGCCTTCACCGAACGGGCGCTGCGCCGATGACCGGCGCCGGGCTCCACGGAGCCGCCCCCGACGGGCATCCGGCCGAACTGGTGCGCGCCGCCCGGCGCGAGCGCATAGCCCGCGACCTCTACGAGCACGAGAAGGACTGGCGCCTGCACCCCTTCGACGGCCTGGACCCGCGCGAGGTCTCGGACCAGGCGCTGGCCCGCGAACTGGCCCTCGAACTCACGCAGGCCGACTCCGGGGACGCGGCCGGGGCGCGGCACCGCCGCAAGCACTTCCCCGTCCTGTTCGTCAGCGCCCCGCACGTCGAGGAGGGCGCCACCGGCTCCTTCCCCGGCATCCCCACCCCGCTGCTCTACGCGACCAGCGTCCTCGACCGGCAACTGCGGATCGACGAGTTCCCGGCCGCCCGGGTGCCCGAGGTCGTCGGCGTCATGAACCCGCTCGCCTACAGCCCGGCCTTCGAGGCCGAGCTGATCCGATGCCTGAAGCAGCACCGGCCGGCCCTGGTCGGCATCAGCAACCTCTCCGAGGGCCACCACTTCGCCCTGCGGATCGCCTGCCTGGTCAAGGAGTTCTCCCCGGACAGCCTGGTCCTGCTCGGCGGACAGCACGAGGACGCCGTCAACGCCCGCGCCTACCGCTCGGCCGCCCTCCGGGTCGGCGGCATGGACGGCAGGAAGCGCGCCGCGCACGCCCAGTTCGACCTGACGGACGCCGAGTACGGCCGGCTCCCGGCCCTGCAGACCCTGGCCGAGGACGAGGAGCGCGAGACCGTCGACCTGGTCTTCGCCGGTGAGGCCCCGTTCGCCCTCGCCGAGGTGGTGCGGGTGCTCGCCGAGCACCTGGACGAGGGCATCGAGGGCGTCAAGCGGGCCCTGCTGGCGGGCCGCGAACGCTTCGCCCGACTCCCGGGCACCGGAGAGCTCTTCCTCTACGACCGCGACACCGAGCGCATCGAGTCCGTCGAACTGAGCGGAGCGCCGATCGACGGCAACGAGATCCCGTTCATCGACCTGACCCGGCTCACCCACGAGAACCGCTTCTCGATCTTCGGCAACCGCCTGACCGCCCAGGTGATGGCCGCCATCGGCTGCAAGTACTCCTGCAGCTTCTGCCACGAGTCGGCCGACGCCTTCCTCTACAACCAGCCCAAGATGCGCCAGCGCACCCCCGAGAACGTGGTCAAGGAGATCGCCCTGCGCCGCGAGCAGGGCTTCGAGGCGGTCTTCTTCGACGACAGCACCTTCACCCAGAACCCGCGCTGGCTCGCAGAGTTCCTCGAACTGCTCCGCAAGGAGACCGGCGGCGAACCCGTCGAGTGGGGCTGCCAGACCACCATCAACGACGTCACCCCGGACACGCTGCGCGCCATGGCGCAGGCCGGCTGCAGCTACATCTACTTCGGCGTCGAGTCCGCCGAACCGGACAACGTCGCCGTGCAGAAGGTCCGCCAACTCCGGGTGCTCGCCACCCCGGTGGACTGGGCGACCAGGTTCCGCGAGGTCGCCCACCTCTGTCGCGACCTCGGCATCCGGGTCGGCACCTCCCTGCAGTTCGGCCTCGGCGAGACCGAACGGCAGCGGCTGAACACCCTCGACCTGATCGCCGAACTCCACGGCAGCGGCTGCATCCCCGACGGCTGCGTCGCCCTGAACATCAACAGCCCCTACCCCGGTACCGGACAGTGGCTGGAGATGATTCACAGCGGCGCCGAACTCCCCGACTACCGCGTCAAGTTGGAGCGCCACCCGGGCTTCGAGACGGCACACCAGTTCTCCTCCATCGGCCCCGCCGAGGCCGAGGAGCTCTACCGCCTGGCCGCAGGCAGACTGGGGGCCGCGATCCATGCCTCCGAGTGAACCCGGGACGCTCGTCGACCGGGCCCGCCTGGACGGGCTCAACGCGCACGAGACGGCGTTCCTGTACGAGGAGATCGTGACCCGCCGCGGCTACCTGCCCGAGGGCCTGGAACTGCCCGAGCACGCCGTCGTCCTCGACGTCGGCGCCAACATCGGCGTGTACGCGCTCTTCGTCCGGGCGCACTGCCCCACCGCCACCGTCTACGCCTTCGAACCGCTGCCGCCGATCTTCGACAAGCTGCGGCGCAACCTCGCCGCACACGGAGAAGCGGTCAAGCTCTTCCCGTACGGACTCGCCGACCGTACGGGCGAGGCCCGGTTCACCTTCTACCCGGGCTACACCACGATGTCCGCCCGCAGCGCCCTCGCCGACACCGCGGCGGACCGGGCCTACGTGCGCGACCTGGTCGTCAGCGCCGACGGTGCTGACGGCCCCGGCCTCGGCGACGCCGCCGACTTCCTCGACGAGATGCTCGACTACCGGTTCCGCGAGGAGCCCTACGACTGCCGGCTTCGTCGGCTGTCCGAGGTCATCGAGGAGGAGCGGCTCACCCGGATCGACATGCTGAAGATCGACGTCCAGCGCGCCGAGGCCGAGGTCCTGCACGGGATCGACGACGAGCACTGGCCGCTGATCCGCCAACTCGCCGTCGAGGTCCACGACGAGCCCGGCACCGCGACGGCCGGCCGACTGCACGGGATCACCGCCGACCTGGAGGCCCGCGGCTTCGCCGTCCGCGTCCGCCAGGACGGCACGACGGCGAACGCCGACCGCGCGATGGTCTTCGCGTCCCGTTCCTTCACACACTCACAGGGAGACACCAGATGACGGGTACGACGGGTACGACTGCCATGACGCCACGCGAATCGCTCGCGACCCAGGGCTTCGCCGGCCCGTTCCCCCGGTTCGCCTCCCCGGAGGTGATCGCCGAACTCGCCGCCTTCTTCGCCGACCTGCTCGAGCGGCAGCCCGAGCAGCCCCTGTACGGACGCTATTCCGTCCGGGACTGGCACCTGATCAACGAGACCCTGCGCGACGTGATGACCGCGCCGGAGCTCGTCTCCACCCTGGCCGAGGTCACCGGCGCCGACTCCCTCGTCCTCTGGCGCACCAAGCTGTTCGAGAAGTTCCCCGGCGACGGCGCCATCGACTGGCACCAGGAGTACGGCTACTTCGACGGCGAGGAGGTCGGCGGCCACCGGCCCGCCCTGTTCCCGCTCAACCACTCGGGCCAGTGGGACTGGACGCTCTGGATGGCCCTCACCGACGTCTCCGAGGACGACGGCGTGATGGAGTTCGTCAAGGGCTCCCAGCAGGCCCAGTACCCCAAGCGCATGGTCCGCCTCAGCGAGTCCGGCGCCTACGTCGACCCGCGCAACCGCGTCCGCACCAAGGAGGAACTCCTCTCCCGCGCGGCCAACAACAGCCTCATCCTCGACATCGACACCCGCCGCGTCTTCGAGGGCGTCGACGCCGACAAGTACACCCTCGACGAGCTCTTCGACCAGCTCGAGACCCACTGCGAGGACCTCCTCGCCGTCGTCACCGAACCCTTCGAGCTCGAGCCCGGCGCCACTCAGACCGTCCCCATGAAGGCCGGCGAGTACATCATCTTCACCGAGCGCTGCATGCACCGCTCCCGCGCCTCGCTCCCCACCGCCAAGCCCCGCCTCGCCATCAACGGCCGCTACACCCTCGGCGACACCTGGGTCTACCCCCAGCGCACCACCCGCGACACCGTCGACGGCTCCAACCTCGACATCAGCAAGCACCGCTGCGTCCCCGTCCTCGGCGACCGCCTCAACCCCGACAACGCCTACCTGTAACTACTCACCCGGGGACGCCCCTCGGGGCGTCCCCGACCGGGACCGTGCCGGGCCGCCCCCGCTCAGGGGACGAAGTTCGCACCGAGCAGGCCACGACCGGCCGTTGCCGCGGCGCGCCAGACCGGGAGGACGCCGTCGAGCAGCTCGTCGATGTCCTGCCGGTCCCCTTCCGGGTCCAGGGCCTCGGCGAGGAGCAGGGCGGCCCGGGCCCGTGTCTCAGCGGTCCAGGTGAAGACCCGTTCGACGGCGGGCAGCGTCCGGAGGACCTGCTCGGGGCTGAGGACGAGGTCTCCGAACCAGCCGGGCAGTTCGGCGCTGCGCTGCGGTCCGAGAGCGTAGGCCAGGGCGGCCGCCGGGTAACCCTTGCGGACGGAGACCGTGAGATAGGGAAGATCCCTGTCGCAACCGCGCTCCCACGCCTCGTAGACGAGGCAGATCCTCTCGTCCAGCGCGGACGGGCCGGCCTCGTCGAGGAACTCGTGCATGACCTCCTCGGTGCTGCCCGTCTGCTGCCATCGCCGGATCAGTGCTCTGGAGCCGGGGCGTGCGGCCTTGGCCTCGACGGCCGGTGCCAGCTCCGGCGAGTACTGCGCGATGACGTCGGCGTGCATCGGAATCAGGCACCACATGCCCAGGAAACTCACGGTGCTTCCCCCTCCTGCCCGGTGGCCGGTGCTGCAGGTCCTCCGCCCGGCAGCACCGCCAGGTGGCGAACCGGACCCCGGACGCGCCGGCTTCGTCGAGTGACACCATGCCACAGACCGATCGGGGACGGACAGTTCGTATTCCGGCGGGCCGGACCTCCCGCGCCCTCACCGCCCGGGCGGCAGCAGCGGGCGTTGCTGGACGGGGGAGGAGAGGATCACCGAGGTGGTGGTGCGGCCGAGGGCGGAGATGAGTTCGATCAGCTCTTCCAGGTGGGTGGTGTCGCGGGCGGCGATCCTGAAGACCCAGCAGTCCTCGCCGATCACGTGGTGCACCTCGAGGATCTCCGGGCGGTGGAGGAGTTCCTGGCTGCGGAGGTACTTGACGGTCATGCGGGCGTGCGGGGAGACGCGGACGAACGCCTGGATGCCGTAGCCGAGGCGGGCAGGGTCGACCTGGGCGGTGTAGCCGGTGACGGTGCCGTCGGCCTCCAGGCGGCGGACGCGTTCGCCGACGGCGGCCGGGCTGAGGTTGACCCGGCGGCCGAGTTCGCTCAGCGTGATCCGGCCCTCGGTCTGGAGGAGCTCCAGGAGGTGCAGGTCGACCGCGTCGAGGGTGCTCGCGGGGCGCACCGCGGAATCGTCGGCGGAGATGCCGCTCTGCCGTCGGTCTTTCGGTCGCAGCGCCGGAACTCCCACGATCTCCCCTTCAGTCGGTCGGCCCGCACCGTAACACTTGAGGCATGGAAAACGTGCTCGTCATCGGCGGTAACCGCTACTTCGGACGGGGCCTGGTGACCCTCCTCCGCGACTCCGGTGTCCGCGTCACCGTGCTGAACCGGGGCTCGGTCGCCCCGCCGCCCGGGGTCGCCCACCTCGTCGCCGACCGGGAGGACGGGGCGGCAATGGCCGCCGCCCTGGCCGGGCGGAGCTTCGACGTCGTGGTCGACCAGGTCTGCTACACCCCGCAGCACGCCGAGGGCGCCGTGCGGGCGTTCGCCGGCCGGGTGGGGCGGTACGTGATGACCTCCACGATCGAGGTGTACGACACCGGTGAGCGCCGGCCCGTGGGCGTGCCGCTCGCCGAGCACGTCGTGGACCCGCAGCACTGGCCGGTGCCTGAACCAGCGCCGCAGAAGGGCGAGTTGTCGTACGGCGAGGGCAAGCGCCAGGCGGAGGCGGTACTGACCCGCAGCGGCGCGTTCCCCTTCGTCAGTGTCAGGGCCGGGCACGTCCTGGGAGTCGACGACTTCACCGGCCGGCTCGCCTCCTACCGGGAGCGGATCGCCGCCGGGCTGCCGGTGGCCGTCCACCCGGAGAACCTGCCGTCCTCCTACACCCACGACGCCGAGATGGCCGACGTCCTGTGCTGGGCGGCCGGTGCGGACTTCACCGGGCCCGTCAACGCCTGCTCCCACGGCGAGCTGACCGCCACCGACCTCTGCGACCTGCTCGCCGACGGCCGCCCCTACCGTACGGCCGTGCCCGTGTCCGGCGAGGAAGCCTCCCCGTTCTCCTTCGACCGCTACTACGGGATGGACAACTCCCGCGCCGAGCAGCTCGGTTACACCTTCTCCCACACCCGCGACTGGCTGCCCGGGCTGCTCCTTCCCTCGCACGGATGATCGCGGGGCCTCGGCATCCACCACGACATCCCCGGCATCGTAGACGCGGCCCCCGACCGCGTGGTCACCGCCGTCTCAGAACGGCGGTGACCACCGGCCCGCCCAGGCGGGCTTCGACCCGGCCGGCGGCCAGAAGAAATCCGGGTACGACGGGTGAGGCCACACGTACCCCACCCACTCGCACTCCGGAACCGAGCCTTCGTGGTCGTCGGCGCAGCGGTCGGCCCATTCGCGGCCGACGAGTACCGGCCGCGTGGCCAGTCCGGTCGGAGTGGCCTGGACGCGCAGGACCAGGCCCAGGTCGTCGATCCCGGGGTTCCCGCGCGGCCCGTACGCCAACCTGCCGACCGATTCGGGAAGATCGCCCAGCCAACCGTCCAGTGCAGCCGGATCCCGGCCGACCAGCTCCAAGCCGTCCAGCGTTACCTGTGGCCCCCGCACGGCATCGGCCGCGACGCAGAACAGCCGACCCGAGCCGTCGAAGTACTCGTACAGGGCGGGCTCCTGCGGGCTGTGCCCCAGCTCGATGCCCACGGTCCCCGGGAACCAGGGCTCGGCCTGGAACCGGCGCAGCTCCCGGCCTGCGCCTCGCGGCCGTGGACGCGGCCGGGCCTGTCCAGGGAGCCAGCAGACTGGCTGGAGGGAAGGGGTCAACGGGCGCTCTCGGCTACGAACCCGAGGGCGCGCCGACCGTGTCGAGGTTCATGTCCGACCTGGGGGCACGTCATCGCCCGCCGTGCCCCCTGCCTCCCAGCGCAGGAGGTCGCCAGGCTGGCACATGAGGACCTCGCAGAGCGCGGCGAGGGTCGCGAAGCGTACCGCCTTGGCGCGGCCGTTCTTGAGGACCGCGAGGTTGGCGGGGGTGATGCCCACCCGGTCGGCGAGTTCGCCCACGGACATCTTGCGCCTGGCCAGCATCACGTCGATGTCGACGACGATGGGCATCAGATCACCTCGTCCAGCTCGGCCTTCATCTGCGCCGCTTCGACGTCGCGTGCGACGGCCTGGGAGAGGAGCATCCGCAGGACGAGCACGATGAGCGCGACGCCGAGGATGGCCACGCCGATCCCGGCCATGATGACGGTGACGCCCGGATCGTCCCGCTGGCCCGGGGCGTTGATGGCGGTGACCGTGAACCAGACGAGGGCGGCGGCGACGATCGCGCCGATCACGCCGTCCACGTAGCGGAAGGCGGCGTGGGAGAACACGGTGCCGCGTCGCACCATCGCCACCAGCCGCCACACGCACACCAGGGCGACCTGGGCCGATGCCATCCCCAGGACGGTGACCAGGCGCAGCGGGGTGAGGGGGAGTGCCCCCTCCGCCGGTTTGGTGGCCATCGCCCACACCATCATGGCCTGGATCAACACGGTGCCGGCGAGTACCACCGCCAGCACGGCGCGCAGCGCGCGTACGGCCAACTTACCCACGGCCCATCATTCCTTCCGATCGAACTGCGATCGGAATCTATCGAATCTCGATAGGCAGGGCAAGAAGCCTTGCCTTGCGCATGTCTTGAACTCCGGTCGGCGTATGCGTCAGTCTCATTTCGCCTTTGTGGGCGCTAACAATCCATCGAAGAGACATGCCCGTGGCGCATGTCCTCGACTCCGGCGGCTGAAAGGCTCCAGCACCCCGGACACCGTGTCAACCCTTCTCGCACAGCCCTGCCCCCCGTACGGCGCCCGGCCTCGCAGGCTCGCAGCGCGGCCCCGACGTACGTCCCGCGAGAGGGCCTCGGTCGTGCGCGATGGCTGGGCGCGAACCGGTGTTACCGCGGTTCTTCCTGCCACTCGATGCAGGTCGGTCGGAGGCCGCCGGAGAGCACGAACTCCTTCACGGCCTGACGAGCCAGGTCGACGGGAATCTCCGGTGACTTCCAGAACTCCCTCGGGTACGTGGCCAGCGTGTAGGTCACGTACTCCTTCTCGGCCGTGCCACTCGGAACGAACCAGCCGTCCGCGTCCGCGAAGGCGACGATGCCGACCTGTTCCTCAGGGTCGATCCCGACCAGGAACTCGTGCTCCGGGAACTCCGCCGGGACGGGCGTGCGGTCCAGTGAGAACAGCCTGGCCATGTTGTGGCTGGGGTGTCCGGCAACGAGCGCTTCGATCAGCCGATCGACGGCGTCCTCCGAACCGAGAACGAGGGGCTTCTCATGGTGCTCCTCTTGGAAAACCGCCTCAGCACCCCGCACGGTTCCTGCCTCCGTTGTCTGCGTCCGCCCTGGCCCGGCTCACCGGGGCCGGGTCCCGCGGTGACGGACTCAGCTGTCACGCGAGCCGGTTCAATCCTGTTGTCCGGCTCTCAGAACTCTTCCTCCTGCCATTCGATGCAGGTCGGAAGACGGCCGCCGTTCTCAAGGAATTCCTTCACGGCCTGGCGGACGTTTTCGATGGGAATTTCCGATCCGGGCATGAACTCCCGCACATGCCCGAGGAGCATGTACTCGCCTATGCCGCGATCCACTGTGCCTTTCGACACGAGGTTCTCGTCGTCCGCGAGGGTCAGCGCACCGGTCCGGGCGATCCTGTCGACCCCGACCGCCAACTCGTGATCTCGATACCCCGACGGCAGCGTGGGGCGATCGAGCGAGTACACCACGGCGCAGTTGCGGTCGTGGCGCCCATTCAGCAAGGCGTCGATGAAAGAATCCACGTCATCCGCGCTGGAGAGCTGGCCGGGAGCTCTGGTGTGTTCGGGTTGGAACTGTACCTCCAGCCCCTTGATCCTCATCCCCTGCCTCCGAAATGGTGACTCGTCACCTCACCTGACTCTGTGTCGCGTCAGTGTACCCTCGGCGTCCTGCCGCCCGGCAGCGGGATTCCACGTTTCAACGTGAAGTGCCCCGCCGGAAACGAATCCGGCGGGGCACTTCACTCCTGTTCGGTTATCACTACCCGATGGAACCCGTGAGCCCTTGCTGCCAACGGCTCTCGAGAATTCCGCGGACGTCTCCTCGGCGTGCAGATCGTTGTTCGCCTCAAGCTCCGCCCACGAGGGGACGCGCTCCGAACTGAGCGTCACTCCGTCTCGCGTCCGGTGCTCCCGATCGACGTCGAGCTTGAAGGCCGCGGTCAGAATCCAGCACCCGCAAAACGATCGAAGGCCCCTTCGGAAATTCCGAAGGGGCCTTCGACGTGGTGACGTCAACTGCCGATGTCCGGCCTGCTCGTCATCCCGCGAGGAACGGCCGCGAGGGATTCTCCCTCGCCTCGGCCCATCGCTGTTCGAAGAAGCCCGACGTGATCTCCTCGACCCAGATGTCATCGCGGTCATCGAGCTCCGCGAAGGGAGGAAGAGGATCGGGGCTCAGGGAGATCCTGCCCCTTCCTTCGTCCGCGGCGACCCACTCGACCTTGCCGCCTCCGTAGTACGCGACCTTGCGTACCTCTCTTCCCTCGGCGCTGATCTCGCTGAGGATCTCGGAAGGCTCCTCGGGCCCATGGCTCGGGTACGCCGTTTGCAGGTACCACGCCTTGGCCGGCGCTCCCTGCCTCCGACGCAGCTCCTGGGCGAGGGTCTGCTGGGCCCAGTGGCGCCGAACGCATTCGGGCCTCTCCGCCCGGCACGCCGGCCAGTCGCAGGTGCCGCCGCACGGCCCGCCCGGCTTCCAGCCGAACTCCTCGACGTGCCCGGCCAGTGTCGACCGGGATGCCGCGAGGTTCTCCCGCAGCAGATCGAGGTGCGCGGTGAACGCCGAAGGGTCCGATGCGCTGAGTGCCATGACCCGCTCCTCGGCTTCCTGCCAGGACCGCTCCTGGTGCGCGAAGGCCGAGTCCGACAGGGAGAGCGGGGGCACTCCTCGCGCCTTCGCCAGATTGGTGTCGAAGTTCTGCCAGAGCGCCTCCGCCTCCATGTACGGAGACCGGGGCTGCGGGTAGTACCTCGGCCACTGGGCCTCGCTGACCAGGATGGCCACGGATGCGATGCCCACCTGCAGGTGGACCGGATCGTATTCGTCGATGGTGTCTGCCGCCTGCCGATAGTCGTCGAGGACGATCAGCGCCCCGTCGGGCGCAGGACGCCCGGCGAGAGAAGCCTCGACGACGCTTTCCGTCGCAGCCTTGATCGGAGAATCAAGTGCGTCGAGCAGCGGAAGGATGCGGATCAGGCAGAATACTCCACCGTGCATGGTGATTCCTTGCATTTCGGATCAGTACCCTATTTCCCCGTTCCTGAATTCTCTGTTGATCGCGGTCTTCCACCGAGTGTACTCGGGAAGGTCTGCGTCAATTCCCCCACGTGAGTCTGCACCATGCCGCGCAGGCCGGTCACAAGCTTGCAGCGCGTGGGGCACATGCGCGTACTCGAAGCAATTCCGAGGAGTACGTGTTTGTCCTCGAGCGCGCCGACGATGGTCGCCTCCACGTCCCCCTCGCCGAACTCGGGTCCACGGCAGGGGAGTCGGTGGCGGGCCCGTCCCGTAGCGGGTCGTGGCGGCTGCTGTTCGCCCCTTCGGCGCTCAAGCTCACCCTGTTGTGCTGCGGGTTCTGGATCATGTGCACGACGTCCTACTACGGGATCACCTTCTACACGCCGACCATGGCCAAGCAACTGACCACGAGCACCGCACAGACAAACGTCGGCCCGCTGATCTTCGCCCTGGTCGGACTGGCGGGCGCGGGTCGCAGGCGTGCTGCTCGTCGACCGGGTCGGCCGCTGGCCGCTGCTGATCTGCGGATTCTCCGGACTGGTCCTCGCGCTGCTCGCGCTCGCCCCGCAGCCCAATCCGGGCCTTGCCATGCTGACTGCGCTGCTGACATCTCGAATGTGACGTCATGGGCGGTCGGCTGCTCGGGGGAACGCCGGTACCCGACCGTCCTGTGGAAGGATGGGCGGATGATCGATCCCACACATATCGACCTGCCCCAGTTTCTGGCCACATGGTTCGGACCTCCCGCGGCAGAGGCGAAGCCCCTTCCCGAGAGCTGCAATTGGCTCCCTGCGTCATTGCGTGACTGGCACGCGCTGATCTCGAGGTGGGATGAAGAGCTTGCGTTCACTACGAGAATGACCCCTCCCGAACGGATCGCGGTGGAAGACGGTAAGGCGGTCTTCATGTCGGATTGTGGCGGAGAATGGTGCTGGAGCTTCGATCCGGCCATGCCGGGAAGTGTCTTCAACGCCGAAATCTACGAGCCGTGGGAGCAGGATTCCGAAACGATGTCGGAATTCCTGGTGCACCGGACGATCATGGAGGTGCTTTCCGGGGCCAGCACGAGGATGCGGGCATCAATGGTTTCGGATGAGCACATGGAATACATCCTCGATTCTGCGGAAGAAGTCGCTTTCGGTGCTTGGAGCTGGCCGGTCCCCGGGTATCGAACCTTCATGCGCGGTGACGTTCTGATGCAGATCATCCGGTGCGACGACGGGCCTGGATGGGACGTGGACATTGCCGCCCCGGAGGTCGGAATGTTGTCCAGGTTCAGGGAGATGGTCGATGTGAAGTGGCTCGGCTGACCTGATTCGGTGCAGGAAAGATTTGAGGCCGGACCCGCAATTCGCGGGTCCGGCCTCAAGTCATTTGTTCGTTAGTTTCCTATGAACGGGGCAGGGCGTTGGATGACGCCATTGATGTCCTTGTAGATGACGCTCAGTGAATGGCCTGTCGGAAGCATGTCCTCGAGATACTTGAAGCAGGTGGAGCAGACCTTTCGATCCTCCGCTGCCACCGAATCGGCGAAGTGGATGAAGAGGGTAGCCGACTTCATCTCCGAATCCTGGTGCATCATCGCCGCAACCTGAGATTCCAGGTGGTGGGCGAACCCCATCTGGGTGCCCGGTGCTCGCGTTGCGGCCAGCGGGTTGATGTTCCTGGCGCCCGAGGAAAGGGCATCCGAGAACCACCCGCGCCCCTGGACGTGCAGGGCGCCGGTGGCCTTGCCAGGCTTTGCGAAGGCGCTTGCCGCGCGCTCGGCGGCAGCCAGCCCTGTCTCCTCGCAGGGCAGCCCGTTGTTGTTGTGGACCAGGACCGGGGTGTTTCCGGCCTCCACGTAGTAGGTGTGGAGGTCGCCGACGGTGAGGTCGTAGGTGACGGTGTCAGCGTGGAAGAGACGGACGCCGGTGACCTGGGCGGTGCCGGTGGGCGTCTGGAGGACGTCGCCGACGCGGAGGTCCTTGGCCTCGACGAAGGCGGTCTGGGTCTGGTCGTAGAAGGGGTGGTGGAAGGTGGTGTGGATGGTTCCACCGTCGGCGTTGGCGTCCGAGTCGGTGGTGTCAGCGGTGCCAGCAGTGCTAGCGGTGTCGCTGGTGGTCGAGGCCGCGTAGGCGACCGGAGCGGTCGTGTCGGCCGGCTGGTGGTTGACGCCGATCAGGCTGGCGGCGGCGAGGGACGCGGCCAGGGCGAGGCCGGCGCGCTGCCAGATCCTCTTGCCCAGCGGGATCTCGGCCTGCTTGGCCGGGGCTGCCTCGGCGGTCCGGGTCGGGCTGGTGTGCTCCTCGTTGCTCTTGGTGCGGGTCGGGGTGACCGTGACGTTGGCGAAGTCGTGGTCGGTAGTGGTGACGATGACGTTGGTGACGGTGTGGGTCTGCGTCCCGTCCTGGCCGGGGACGGCGTTGGTGATCTGGTCGCCGGTCCTGACCTGGTCGATCCTCTTGGTGCTGCCGTCGGCCATCAGGACCGGAGTGGCACCGGTGAAGCTGTGCGGCACAGGGGGAATCGGGCAGCTCGCACCGGACTCCGATGCGGACCTGGCTCCCTTGGCCCCGGCCTGCCGGGCCGCCGCCTGGGTGGCGTCCTCGGCCGCGACGTCCGCGGCTTCGGTCGCGCCCTTGCCGAACAGGCCGCCCACGGCTTCCATCGCCTTGGGAGCGACCTTGCCGATGATCGCGCCGCCGAGCTTGCCGAGGGCCCCGCCGACGGCGCCCTCAGCAGCGCCCTCGAGCGCGGACTTGCCGAACGCGCCTGCGCTGCAGGCCGATCCGCCCTTCTGCGCACACTTGAAGCCCTGGGTGACCAGGCTTCCCGCAGCTCCCGCGGCCGCCGCGCAGCCGATGGAGCCGACGCCGCCGGTCAGGGCCTCGCAGCCCGCGAACACGGCGGTCGAGACCACGAACGAGGTGATCGCGGCGGCGTGGTGCTTGACGAAGGTCGCCGCGGTCTTGGCCGCGTGAACCGTCGCCTTGTACGCCGTGCGTGCGGCCTTGTACGCCACGCCCGCGGCCTTGTGAGCGACCTGGACGACGCGCTTGGCGGCAGCCTTGGCGGCGTGGTAGGCGTGTTTCACGACCCGTACGGTTGCGTGGTAGGCGCGTCTGACGGTCCGTACCGCCCAGTGATGGACGCGTTGAGCGTAGTGATAGGCGCGGTGATAGGCGTCCTTGACGTGGTGGTAGACCGACCGGGCCGTGCTGACCGCGGCGTGCTCCACGTACGTGGCAGCGGCCTCGACCTTGTTGGCGACCCAGGTGGCGCCGGTTTCGACCTTGTCGGCCACCCAGGCGGCCCCGGTTTCGACCTTGTCGGCCACCCAGTGGGCGCCGCTGTCGACCGCGTTGACCACCTTGTTGGCGATCTTGCAGGCCGAGTCGGGCATGTACCAGGGGCAGTGGCCGGACGGGTCACCCGCGGAGAGCGGGTTGTCGGCGACGTAGGCGAACGGGTTCGCCGCAGCCGAGTTCGGCACCGGGTTCAGCGAGACGGTGTCCTTGTTGAGGAACACACCCGTACGCGGGTTGTACCAGCGCGAGGCGGTGCCCACCAGGTTGGTGGAGCTCTCCGTCCAGCCGGACTGGAAGCCCAGGTGTCCGGGCAGACCGCTGTTCGCTGTCACGGCGCCCAGTGGGTCGTACGTGGCGGAGGTCGTCAGAGCGGAACCGGTCGGCGCGAAGGTGCCCACCACGTCGTTGTGCTGGTCGAGGACGGCCAGCTGTCCGGTCGAGGTCGACATTGCCCCGGCGAGGTTCAGTCCGACGAGTGAGTTGCCGGGGTCGTAGGTGTAGGAGTAATCGCCGTCGGAGGCGACGACGTTGCCCGCACCGGAGTACGAGAACGTGCGCGTCGTGGCCCCGCTGGTGGTGTCGGTGATGTTCCGTCCGGCCGCGTCGTGGGTGTACGACTGCGTACCGGCAAGCACCTGCTGCCCGTAGGCGTCCGAGGCCAGCGTGGTGCTGCCCGCGGAGGTGATGTCGCTCTTCATCGTGCCGCGCGCCGAGTACGTGTACGTGTGCACGCCGTCCGAGGTCAGCTGGTCACGTGCGTCGTAGGTGAACACGTTGGAGCCGGACTGGATGCGGTTGCCCGAGGCGTCGTACGCGTAGGCGGTGTTGGTGGTGCCGTTGTTCCACGACGTGAGGCGGTTGGCCCAGTCGTAGCCGTAGGTGTGGTTGGCCGCTCCCGTGACTCCGGTGGTGCTCTTGCTGGTCAGGTTGTTGTTGTTGTCGTAGCCGTAGGCGATGGAGGCGAGGGTCGTCGTCCCCTTGGCCAGGGTGTCCGAGGTCAGGCGGTGCAGGGCGTCGTAGCCGTAGGTCCGCACGTTGCCGAGCGAGCCGTAGGTGACCGACGAGACCTGGTTGAGCTTGTTGTAGCCGTAGGTGAGCTGGGCACCCGTGGCCGGGTCGTTCGTAGACTGCAGACGTCCGGCCGTGTCGTATCCGTAGCCGGTTGTACCGGCCGCGTCCGTCCGGGAGGTCAGCTGGCCCGAGCCGTTGTAGGCGAACGAGGACGCACCGCCCGAGCCCGAGGCCGTCAGCAGCGCCCCGCGGTCGTTGTAGGTGAACGTCTCGCTGGTGGCCGCCTGGTAGTCGGGGTTCCCCATGGTGCCGGCACTGGAGGTGGCGGCGGTCAGGACCTGGCCCGCGTTGTCGTAGGTGAACGATCGGGTCGCGGTCGCCGCTTCGGCGCCCGTGCCCGAGGCCGTGAGCAGGTTGTCGACCTTGTCGTAGCCGAAGGACACCGACACCCCGCCCGGCAGGGCCTGGGAGGTCGTGCGGCCGTTGGCGTCGTACGCGTAGGTCGTCGTGGTGTTGTCGGCCGAGTTGTACGTACCGGTGCCCGGCTCCTGGACCGTGGCCATCTGGCCGCGGGAGGTGTACGTGTAGTACCAGGAGTTGTTGCGGCCGTCGGTGTACCGGGTGCGCTGGCCCGCCGCGTTGTAGCCGAACGACGTGGTGATCGAGGAGGTCGCCGAGACCGGCTGGATCTCCTGCGTCACCATGTTGCTCGCGTCGTACGTCAGCTGCGTGGTGTGGCCGTTGGCGTCGGTGACCGAGGTCGCGTTGCCGTTGCCGTCGTAGACCGAGGAGGTCTGGGTCAACAGGTTGTTGCTGGCGTCGTACTGCTTGTGGGACGCCGGCAGGTTGGCGGCCGTGTAGTCGACCGTGCTGTACGTTCCGTCCGCCGCCGTCGTCCGGTACGGACGACCCACGAAGTCGTAGGCGACCGTCGTGGTGTTGTTTGCCCCGTCTGTGACCTGGGTCTGCTCACCGAGCCGGTTGTAGCCGTAGGCCGTGGTCACGTTGGTCGCACTGGTCTCGGAGGAGACGAACGCGCCATAGGGGCTTCCAGGCGTCACCGCGTAGGACTTGGTGCTGGTGAGCGTCTGATTGGTCGGGTAGCGCTCGAGCTTCGTCGTGGTGACGGGCCGTCCCATCCAGTCGTACGTGGCCTGGCTGGCCGCGCCGTTGCCGTCCGTCACCGACAGCTTCTCGCCGTTGGTGTCGTAGAGCGCATGGATGGTGCTGCCGTCCGCCGACGTGACCTGGGCCACGTCACCGAGCTGCGTGTACTTGTACTGGGTGCTCTCTCCACCCGGTCGGGTCGTCGACAGCACGTTGCCGTCGGCGTCGTACGTCCAGAGGCTCTGGCCGTTGACCGGAGTCGTCGAGCCCGGCGCCGTGTACACGGGAAGCGTCTGCGAGACCTTCTGCCCGTTGGCGTCGTACCCGGTGAAGCTCTCGTTCCCGTTCGGGTCGAGCTCCTCCACCGCCTCACCGAAGGTGTTGAACCCGCTGGTGGTCACCGGGCGGGCCGTCACCGAGGTGCCGCCGACCGCCTCCACCGCCACGGCCGGGGCCGTGGTCACCGCGAGGTTGCCCGCCTCGTCGTACGAGAACTGGGTGGTGTTGGAGTTCGGGTCGGTGACGGAGGTCGGCAGGCCCCGCTTGTCGTACGTCCACTGCGTGGTCTGCGTGTTGGACGATCCGACGGAGCCGCCGTTCTGGCCGTTGGTGTAGAGCGTCTGGGCCTCGGCGGCGCTGACGGCCCGCTGGTAGACCTGGACGTTCGCGACCTGGCCCATGGCCTTGTCGAAGGTGCCGTTGTTGGGCGTCTTGGCGGCGCCGACGGTCAGCCCGCCGGTGCCGGTCCACGGACTCGGGTTGTTGCCGGTGGCGCCCAGGGCACCGTTGACGTACAGGCTCATCGTGCCGTTGGACGCGTCGAACGTGGCGACCAGGTGGGTCCACGTGTTGAGCGCGGCCGAGGACGTGTGGGCCGAGTAGTAGGCCGACGGGCTCGTCGCGTCGGAGCTGTTCGCGATGAACGTCCAGCCGCCGAACGCCTTGGAGTACTGCAGGTAGAAGGACGGGACGTTGGTGCCGCCCTGGGTGACGAAGGAGTGGTAGGCCGTGTTGTCGGTCAGGTTCACCCACGCCGAGACGCTGTACGACGAGGTGGTGTTGAGGACCGGGCCGTTGGTGGAGATCGTTCCACCGGAGCCGTCGAAGCCGGCGGCCCCGCCGGACCAGGAGACGTTGCCCGAGACGGACGCGGTGTTCCCGTTGCCCGACTGGTCGGTGACCGTCGTGCCCGAGCTCTGGTTCAGCTGCCACCAGCCGGCCGGGTGGCCGGAGGCGTCGCCGTGGAGGGTCTCGGTGAGCGGACGGCCCATCGGGTCGTAGGTCTTGCTGATGGTGCGGTCCGCGCCGGAGGAGTCGGTCTGGCGCGTGGTGGCGACCAGGTCGTCCGGCGTGTAGGAGACCTGGGTGACGCGGTTGACGCCGGCCGGGTCCAGGGTCGTGCTGGCCACCCGGGAGGCGGCGTCGACCTGGTACTGGGTGACGCTGGCGCCGTTGTTGGTGGTCTTCTGGGTCAGGTTCCCGGCTGCGTCGTAGGTGCTGGACGACAGCTGGAAGGAGCTCTGCCCGGTCGGGTCCTTCCTGGTGACGGTGGCCGGCAGGCCGTTGTCCGTGTAGGTGTAGGTGGTGGTGTTGCCCATCGAGTCCGTGATCGACGCCAGCCGGCCGGCCGGGTCGTAGGCGCGCGAGGACTCCACCAGGTCGGTGGCGGCGGACGGTGCGACCGGGTCGCCCGTGTAGCCCTTGAGGGTCTTCGACAGCAGGTGGCCGTTGGCGTCGTACTGGAAGGTGGTCGTGGTGCCCGTCGGGCCGACCTCCTTCACCATCTCGCCCATGGCGTCGAAGCTGTACGTCGTCGTGCCGCCGTTGGTGGCGCCGGGCACGTTGCCGTTGGCGTCGGTGCGCGACTGCACGTGGTTGTAGGCGTCGTACACGGTGGTCTGCGTACGGGAGGCGTCACCGCCGGTGGTGTCGGCGACCGTCTGCGAGGTGACGTTGCCGTCGTAGTCGAAGACGGTGCTGACCTGCGCGGTGTGGATCGCCCCGGTGACGCGGTCGGTGAGCGCGGGGTTGGTCTCCTGCGTCACCTGGCCGTCGCCGTCGTAGACGTACGAGGTGGCCAGACCGTTCGGGTAGGTGTCCGAGACGACGGTCTTGGTCAGCACCCGGCCCAGCGGGTCGTAGGTGTACCGGGTGACCAGGCCCGTCGGGTCGGTGGTGGAGGCCACGTCGCCGTTGTGGAAGTACGCGACCGAGTTGACCGCTCCACCGGGCGAGGTGGTGGACACCGGCAGGCCCTTGGGCACGGTGCCGCTGTCCGCCGCCGGGTAGGTGGCGGAGCCGTCCGAGATCACCGTGGTGGTGGTGCGCCCGTTCGGGAAGCCGGGCACCGCCGCGGTGGTGACGCCGGTGTGGTTTCCGGCGGCGTCGAGGGTGTAGGAGGTCAGGTAGGTGTTGTCGGTGGCCGAGGCCGAACGGCCGTCACGCGAGGTGAGCATGACGTCGTTGCGGGCGTCGGCCGTGGTCAGCTGGGCGCTCGTGTCGTCCGGGAAGTACGTGAAGTACTGCGTCGAGCACGTGTTGGCCTGCTGGTTCTGGCAGTTGTTGACGGAGACCGTGTTGCCGCGCGGGTCGTGGCCGGTGCGGCTCATGACGCCGTTCGGGTCGACGGTCGTGGTCTGGAACCCGCTGGTGTCGTAGCCGTAGCTGACCGTGCTGCCCACGCCGTCGGTGTGGGACAGGGTGCGGTTGCCGTTGACCACGTCGTACCGGGTGGTCTCCGTGGCGTTCACCGGGTCGGTGACCACCACGGACTTCACCGGCAGCAGGCCGGTCGAGTTCTTGCCCGCCGAGAAGTGGGTGGCGTCCTCCTGCGCGGACAGCGCGGAGTTGTAGAACGCGACCTCGGCGATCGAGCCGGGGAAGTAGCCCCACACGTTGTTCGGGGCGTTGGACCACTGCGACGAGTAGCCCGCGCCGACGTAGACGTAGTTCGACGAGCTCGGCTGGAACGTACCGGTGGAGCTGCCGGCCGACTGGCCGTCCAGGTACAGGTTCAGCGTGGTCGCGCTGCCGCTGAGCAGCACGTGGTGCCACTTGCCGTCGTTCACCGGGGCGCCGGTGGTGATCTGGGGCAGGCCCCAGAACGCTCCGCGGAGCTTGCCGTCGGTGCCCACGTACAGCGAGGGGACCCAGGAGCTCTGCCCGCTGCCGAGCGGGTTGGTGGCGTAGTCGAAGAGGGTTCCGCCGCCGGTGTTGCCGGCCGGCATGTTGAACCACATCTCGACGGAGTTGGGTCCGCTGTCCAGATGGTCGGTGTTGGGCAGCTGGATGTAGGACGAGGTGCCGTTGAACGCCGCCGCGGTGTTGTCCGAGAACGGACCGGCGGACCCGAGGGTGACGCCGTTGTAGGTGGCGGTGCCGCCGCGGACCTCGTCCGTGGCCGCGGCCGATCCGGCCGCGTCGCCCAGGCGCCAGTACCCGGCCGGGGCGCTGCCCAGCACGGAACCGCGGTACGTCTGGGAGGAGCCGGTCACCGTCGGGGCGCCGATCTTCCAGACGCCGCCGTTCTCGTCGGTCACCTGGGTGACGGCGGTGGTCGCCGCGTCGTAGGCGACGCCGGTGAACGCCTTGCCGGAGGGGCGGGTGATGCTGTTCAGCAGGCTGGCGGGGTGCGTGCCGTACTGGTAAAGCGCGTTGACGTCGGCCGTCACCAGCGGGCGGTTGTACCAGCCCACGTCGGCGATCTGGCCGTTGAAGTAGCTGACCGTGCCCTTGCCCGTGTTGGGCTGGTCCGGCCAGCTGCCGCCGAGGAAGCCGGCGCCGACGTAGTTGTAGGGCTGGTTCGCGCCGAACGCCACCGCGCTCTGGATGGACACGGTGCCCGACAGGGTGCCGACCTGGGCGTTGTCCAGGAACAGCGCCTGCGAGTTGCCGGCCGCCGACAGGACGACGTGGTGCCACTTGCCGTCCGTGACCGCCGCGCTGCTGGTGATCGGGGCGGTGCCGCCGCTGTACCAGAACTCGGCGTTCAGCTTGCCGTCCGAGCCGACGTAGATCGACGGCGTGTAGTAGCCCGCCGCGCTGCCGGCCGAGAGCGGCGTGGAGGCGTACGAGTACAGCACGCCCGGACCGGCGGAGGTCTTGAACCACAGCGACAGCGCGCCGGAGTTCGCCGCGTTGCCCGTGTTCTGCGGCAGCGTCATGTACGAGGACGTGCCGTTGAACCCGGCCACCGTCGCGGTGGAGCCCGCCAGCGGACCGCCGGACTGGCCGAGGGTCACGTTGGTGTACGTGCCGTTGCCGTTGGCCTGGTTGGCCAGGACGGCGTCGGCCGCCGTGGTGGCACCGGCCGCCTCCGACATCGGCCAGTAGTTCTGCGGGCCGAGGTCCATGATCGCGTTCTGGTACTGCGATCCGGAGGTGTAGCCGTAGGAGTGGCAGTGCACCGCGTCGGTGGGCCGGCACATCGCGGTGAGCTGGTCACCGGTGTACTTGTAGGTCCAGGTCAGCGGGCCCGGGGTGCCGAGCGAGTCGGTGGAGACCGTGGCCACGTGGGCCGCGTTCGCCCCCGACGGGGTCGCCCAGGTCAGGTGCAGGGCGCGCCCGGAGACCTGGGAGGTCATGTCGGTGATCTGACCGTTCGCCCAGGTGTAGTTGATCGAGCGGTTGTTGGCGTCGGTGATGGCCGTGACGCCGAAGCCGCCCGCCCCCAGCCCCTGGGTGAAGGTGTAGACGTTGCTGTTCTTGTCCGTGAGCGAGTACCCGCCGGTGACGGACTTGAAGGTGGCGAAACGCCCCGACGGCGGGCTGAAGCTGCCGTCGCCGTTCTTGCCGAAGCCGACCTGCGCGCCGTTGGGGTAGGTGATGACCACACCGGTCACCGCGCCCGCGGCGTTGTACTGCTCGGTGGCGCGGGAGTCGAAGACGCTCGACCACCCGGTGCCGAACGCGCCCGTGTAGCGCGGGTCGCGCGAGTTGTAGTCACGGACCACCGACAGCGGCGGACCGGCCGTGGAGACCTCGGCGTCCGTGTCGGAGGTGGTGTAGTTGCCGATCGACGCGTCGAAGCCGTGCTCGCTGCTGTTCTGCGACAGCCCCGAGGTGATCAGCGGCTGCGGCACCTGGATGTTCAGCGCGTACAGGCCGTTGGACGGCGACCAGAGGTTGGCGTCGTTGGACTGCACCTGCCAGTAGTAGGTCTTGCCCCAGGACAGCTTGCCCGCGGGCACCACCCAGTCACCGGCCGCGATCAGGCCGGAGTCGGCGATCTTGGTGTTGGTGTTGTCGTAGACGGTGAACTGGTACTTGAGCGTGCTGCTGGCGCCCGTCGAGTTCGCCCCCGCCGACCAGGCGGTCAGCTCCGGGGTGGTCGTGTAGGCGACGGCGTTGTTGCTCGGGTACTGCGAGTACACCTGCGGGCCGGAGTTGCCGGTGTAGGTGACCTGCATGTACGGGCCCTTGTTCGGGTCCATGAAGGAACCGAACTTCTTCCAGTGCAGGGTGTCGTTGGTGGCCGCGTAGACCGCCAGGCCGTAGTCCGGCGTGCTGCCGTTCATCCAGCCCTGCAGGGCCGAGGCGGACAGCGGCACCGACACCCAGTCACCGACGGCCGGGTTCGCCGTGGTGTTGGTGCAGGCGTTGGTCAGCGTCGGCGAGGCGTTGCCGATCGAGGCGCCGAAGCTGGGGCCGGGGTAGTTCTGGACCTGGCTCGGCGTCCACGGCTGGGTCACCAGCGCGACGTCGAAGCGCTGCGGGGACGCACAGGTCGAGGCCCAGGTCTCGAACAGCTTCAGCGTGGCCGAGGTGACCGTGACGCCGGAGCCGTCCCAGCTCTGGTACCAGTGGTTGATGAAGCTGTTCGCCTTGTTGGTGCCGCCGTCGTAGGAGCCGATCTTGATGAACTGCTCGTACGAGTGGTCGGTGTTGTTGCCGTCCTGGGCGTAGGCGGTCGTCCAGCCGTCGGTCACGGTCGGGTCGACGGTGATCGGGAACTGGCGGTCCTTGCTGCGCACCCAGGACTCGTCCAGCGTCACCTTCAGCGAGGTGCCGCCGTTCGCGGACTTGACCAGCTCGTAGCGCACGGCGTTCGTGCTCGCCGCGTCGCCCGAGCGGGGGTCGACCTTGGAGTCGTAGGCGTAGGCCGGCGGGATCTGCTCGACCGTCTTGCCCGCGGCGTCCGTCAGGTTGATCGAACCGTCCTGCTGCTGGTGCGGCGCCAGGCCGTCCAGGTTCAGCGGGAAGGTCCAGGTGTTGCCCGCCTTCGCCGAGTGCAGGACGATCGATTCCTTGAGACCGTTCGGCGTGGTGGTCAGCACCAGGTCGGTCTCGGGCAGGACGCCCGGGTAGCTGACGTCCGACCCGTTCGCCGTACCCGTGACCGGGGCCGCGCCCTCGAGCGCGTAGCTCAGGGCGTGGCCGCCGCCCGTCCGCAGGGTCGCGAGCGAGGTGTCGGCGGCCTTCGGCGCGAAGTCCACCGCGACCGAGTTGGCCGTCTCGTGCCAACGGCCGTCGCCCGCACCGTTCTTCAGACTGGTGTCGACCTTCTGCCAGTTGCCGGAGGCGTCCTGGTAGTTGATCGGGGTCTGGGAAATGTTCCGGGTGACTGAACCGTCGGCGTTGTCGAACGCGTCAGACGTCTTGGAGGACTTCGCCGCGTTGCGCTTGCTGCTGCGCGCGTCGAACCCCGTCTTCTGCGTGGCGCTCGCCCCCTGGTCGGGCTTGCGCTGGTGGGGGGCGTAGTCGTCGAGCTCGGAGGGGGACTTGCCCGGGGCGTGGCCCTGGCCGCCGGAGGCCCGGGTCTCGTCGGCCGTGGCCTTGTGGCCCCGCCCGGCGGCGGTCCCCGAGTGCTGTCTGGGCGTCGGGCCGAAGCCCGGTCTGCCCGGATCGTCCGAGAACCAGTCCTTCACCTGGTCCCAGGACAGAGACAAGGCCGGGAATCCGCGTTCTGCGGCCCCGGCCGTGGATATGCCTCCGACGGTGGAGAGGGTCACGATCAGTGTGACCGCTAGCAGTCTGATCAGAGGGCGGAAGCGGTGTCGCCTCCGGAATACGGTGAACCGGCGAACCGGCTTCCACGCGCGCATGAGAAACCCCTAAGTCTCGGTCCGTGACCGACGCTCAGATGAAAAAAATCATGCGGAGTGCATCACGGTTGTCGACTGGGGGTCAAGTGGGCGTCAAGGCCCTTGACCTGGGGATTCGCGGAAGATCGACGGTTCGCCGGTGAACAGACACCCGTTCGTCCCGGAACGTTCGTCAGCTCTTCGTGAGCTGCTCGACCTCCGAGGCCACCTGCGTACGCGCGTCGGACGGGCTCGCCACCGTCAGGCCCTTGGTGTTGCCACCCGCGGGCGCGGCGGCCTGGCCGTTCTGGCCGCCCTGACCGTTCTGGAGGAGCAGGAACTGCACCTTCGGGAACGAGTGCGCGCCCTGCACCGCGGCCTGGACCCCGGTGTCACCGGCCACCACCACGGCCTGACAGCCGCCCACCGCCAGCGAGGCGAGGTACGGGGCGGCATTGCCCGGAGTGTCCTCACCGGCGGCCGCGAGGTAGCGGACCTGGACGTGGGTCTTGGCCGACGCGTCCTGAAGACCGGCCCACGCCTGGGCCGACTGCGCGTCCGCCAGCCCGCTCGCCGGGGTCAGCAGGCAGACCTGCGTGGGCTTGTACTCCCGCGCCCGCACGGGCAGCGGGTCCTTCTCGTCGTCCGGCCACAGGGCCACGACCCCCGCCACCACCACGGCGAGCAGCACCGCCACCCCGCCCCACAGCATGCCTCGTCCGTATCGGCGCATCGCCTCGTCCCTTCGACTGTCGGTCCCGTACTGGCCGGCCGACGGCGAACCGCGCCGGTCGTCAGCCGTGGCAGCATAGGCGCATGTGCGCGACAAGTCGCAGCCCAGCCCCCTGACGGGACGTGAACGGGGACGTGAACGGGGCCCGCATTGGTCGGCGGCCGATCCAGGCGATATCGTCGCGCCCGGCCCGCCGTGATCTTCCTTCACGCCTCTCCCAAGCCACCTCCCGAGGACGGTACGTGTCCCACCAGCACAACCCCGGCAGCACCACCGGCAGCACCACCCGCCGCAACAGGGCCATCGCGCTCAGCGCCGCAGGCGTGATCCTCGCGGCCGGTGCCACCACACTCGCCGTCACCGGACTGGCCGGGAACTCCACACCGAGCAGCGCCACCACGGCAGCCTCGGCCGCCGGCGGAGACAGCGCCGCCACCACTGCTCCGCCGAGCCCCAGCGACTCCGGCGCCCCCGGCTCCCCGAGCGCCTCGCCGTCCGCCTCACCCACGGCGACCAAGTCCGCCTCGGCCTCCGCGACGCCCTCGCGCCCGGCGTCCTCCACCACGCCCCCTCCCACACCCGGCGCCGCCGGCCAGCCCGCTGCCGCCCCGGTCGCCAACGTCCCCGCCCCCGCCCGCGGACCGGCCGTCTTCACCGGCAAGGCGTTCGACACCTGCACCGCCCCGCCCGCCGCCACCATGCAGGCATGGCACGGCACCTCGCCCTACGGCGCCGCCGCCGTCTACATCGGCGGCCAGAACCGAGGCTGCGCCCAGCCCAACCTGACCCCCTCCTGGGTCCGCACCGTCCACACCGCCGGCTGGCAGCTCATCCCCCTCTACGTCGGCGCCCAGCCCCCCTGCCAGACCTCCAACAACCCCGAGCGCATCACCGCAGCCAACGCGGCCACCCTCGGTACCGCCGACGGCGCCGACGCCGTCACCCACGCCGCCGCCCTCGGCATGGGCGCCGGCAGCGCCATCTACCTCGACATGGAGGCGTACAACGCCTCCGACACCGCCTGCAGCGCCGCAGTCCTGACCTACGTCCAGGCATGGGACGCCGCCCTCCACTCCCGCGGCTACTTCGCCGGCTTCTACGGCTTCAGCAAGTCCAGCGCCCTCGCCATGAGCCAAGCCGCCACCACCGGCGCCCCCGGCCTCCCCGACGCCCTCTGGTACGCCCTCTACGACGGCACCGCCGACACCACCAGCGGCTTCCCCTTCCCCGCCGACCAGTGGAGCGGCGCCCGCCGAGGCCACCAGTACGCGGTCAACAAGCAGGAGAGCTACGGCGGTTCCTCCCTCACCATCGACCAGAACGCCTGGAACGCCCCGGTCGCCGTCATCAGCTGATCCCCCTGGCCCCGCCGGCCGGCGGGGCCACCGGTTCCCGGCTCGACCGTCCGGACCAGCCGCAGCCCAGCCACGGCGGCGGCCCTGCTACGTCAGGGCCCCGACCACCCCCAGGCCCTCATCACCCGGAACGACCTCGCCCGGTGGCGGGGGAGGAGGAGAAGCGGGCTGCGACGTCCCCCCGGGTTCAGCAGCAGAGGCTGGCCGCTTCGGCCCTGCTGAAGTCGCCGGCCGCGAGCGCGCCGGCGGGGATGGTGAAGTACAGCGTCCCGGCGTCGCCCCAGCCCCATCCGAGCTCGGCGTCCTCGGCGAGCTGGAGCAGGTGGACAGCGGGGCCCTCCTCGTCGCGGGAGGTCACGGGCAGGGTGTACGAGGTGTCGGGCCAGCCGAAGGCGACGTGGCCGCCGGCCGTGTTCCCGTCGTGGTCGTGCATCTGCTCGAGAACGAGCCCGGCCGCGCCCCAGTACCGGTCCCTGTCGTAGGCGAGGTCGTCGTCCTGGACGTCCCAGCAGTCCGGGAGCATCGTCACCGCGGCCGCGTGCACCGGGCGGGCCGGGTAGCGGCGGGCGGGCGCGGGGGCGGCCGTCGTGACCGCCCGGGAGGGATCGGCGGGGATCACCCGCCACGCGTCGGTGCCGGCCGGGTCCAGCTCGCGGTACTGCTCGTACGGCAGGTCGGGATCGAGGTGGAAGAAGTTCAGCAGGCCCGGGCGCACCGGCAGTTGGTTGCCGAGCCACCCGGCGAGCGCATCGGTGTCGAGCACGGCGTGCAGGGACAGCGGGACGCCTTCGAGCGTCGGCCAAGGGGTGCCCGGCTCGAGGAGCGCGGGCCCGCCGAGCCGTGACCGGCCCGCGGCGGGCGCCTCCGCGGTGGCCGCGACCAGCTGGAAGCCGCGACGCGCCATCGCCGCGAACTGCCGTCCGGGTTCCGGGCCGAGTCGCTCCGCACAGGTCCGGTGCATGAGGGCTTCCTCGTCGAACTTCATAGGCAGAGTGTGCCAGCTTGACCGCCCCGGCACCGGCCCTGCCCGGCTGTCCCCTCAGGAGTGCCCCGGCGTGGGCGAGATGTGCGCGAATAGCCCTTCACGTCGGGGCCACGACGGCGGTATGCAGGAGTGGTCGCCTGCCTCCCCGACGAAGGGTCAGCCTCCCGTGCGCAGCAACGTTCCCGACAAGGCATCCGACCGCGAGGCCCCCGACCGTCCGACGCGCCACTCCACCGAGTCGGCCGCCCCGCTGTCGCTGCTCGCCCTGCAGCGCATGATCGGCAACGCGGCGGTCGTGCAGAGGCTCCGCCAGGCGGGGCACCTCCCGCCGGACGTGCAGCGTTCCGCCGTCCCCGACGTGCTGCGCTCCGCCGGCCGGCCCCTGGACTCCGCCACCCGCACCGAGATGGAGGCCCGGCTGGGCGCGGACTTCGGGGACGTCCGCATCCACGACGACACCACGGCCCAGCGCTCCGCCGCGGAGGTCGGCGCCCGCGCCTACACCAGTGGCAGTCACGTGGTCATCGGCGCCGGGGGAGCGGACAAGCACACCCTCGCCCACGAGCTGACCCACGTCATCCAGCAGCGCCAGGGCCCCGTGGCCGGCGCGGACAACGGCTCCGGCCTGCGCGTCAGCGACCCCGGCGACACCTTCGAGCGCGCCGCCGAGGCCAACGCGACCAGGGTGATGGCCGGCCCGGCGCCGGTGCAGCGCGCGGCGGAAACGCTCGAGGACGGCCAGGGCCACGGTGCCGCCGCCGAGGGATTCGTCCAGCGGGCCGCGACTCCGGCCAGGATCGGCTTCGAGTTCCAGCAGTTGGACAGCGAGGTCACCGTCAAGACGTCCGGGGGGTCGGAAACGGAGTCCGACTCGGACGCCGAGGTGTACGAGGTCGCGGTCAGCCACTACGGCGCGGACAGCGGCCTCTGGTACGTCGTCCAGGACGGCGAGAACCTGGAGTTCGTCACCAAGCCCTTCAGCAGCGGCGAAGAGCTGGCCGCGGCCATGAAGGAGATCTCCAAGGTGGCACGACAGCTGTGCGCGGTGGCCACGCGTGATCTGGGGAACGATCCCGACTCGTCCCCGGCGTTCGAGATCGGCGACGTGTACGTGACCGTCCACAGCCCCGACACCAAGGGCCAGCCGCAGGTCAACCCCGACGTGCCGCTGGACTCCCTGCCCGCGCTGTACCAGCGGGCCGCCGGCGACGACGAGCATTTCGACGAACTCTACGGCGCCAACGAGAAGTTCTGGCGGTCCTCCAGGACCAAGAACGAGATCGCCGTCAACGGGGAGGTGGCCGCGAAGATCCGGGCACTCGACCCCGCCCGCCTCGCCGAGGCGTTCAGGATGGCGCCCGACCCGTCCGGCGAGAAGCTTGGAAGCGTGCAGGGCATGCTCCAGGCCATCGCCGCGGCCGTCGTCCACCAGACGATGTACAAGACCAAGCTCCCCAAGGACCAGCCCGTCCTGCTCAAGACCCACATGGGCCACCTCTGGCAGAGCCTGGCGGACGACGGCGTGATCGGCGCCGGGGTCAACGCGGCAGCCGTGGTGAGCCTGCTCACCGACCTGGGCGACGAGCTCGGCGGAGAGCTGGAGGAGGACGAGCAGTCCATGCGGATCGCCCGCAAGATCGTCACGGACATCATGAGCGGCAAGGACCCGGTCTGGGCCAGCATGCTGGACCCGGTAGACATCGGCGCCCCCGCCCAGGAAGGCGGCCCCGCAACCGGCGACCGCAAGCAGATCCTGGTCGAGCTGCGCCGCGTCCCGATCCTCGAGATCGGCGCCTGGACCGACTTCGCTGCCAGCTCCTTCGACCACTTCATCACCGACCTGGAGCGTGCCTACCACCAGGACCTGTAGCCCGGCGGTGCACCGGGTCAGATGGTCCAGCTGACGGGGTAGGTGACCACCGGGGTGAACGTCACGCCGACCGACTCCATCTCCCCGCGCGCGACGACGACCATCTCCTTGAGGTGGTTCAGCTGCGCCGAGTGCTCCTCCGAGTCCCAGATGCTGACCTGCAGCATCGAGCCGTCCGGCGAGACGCCCGCGTAGAAGTGGAGGAGCCCCGGCAGTTGCCGGACGGCGGGGGCCAGGTACTCCGAGGTCTTGGTGTTCATGGCGTCGACCTCGGCGAACCGGCTCGGGTCGAAGGTGGCGCGCGAGGCGCGGACGACGGCGGTCGCGGGCAGTGACTCGGTCATGACTGTTCCCCCTTGGATAGGTGACGTTCCGATCGGATGGTAGCCCGGCGGGCGGCGGCTGCGCCCGGATGCCGCCGGCCGAACCGGGCGCCCGGCGCCGTCCGGCCGCCGGCGTAAGGGGTCGACACCGGTCGGGCCCCGTGCTACTGAGGAACGACCGCCCCCACAAGGACGCTTGAAGGGGAAACGCATGCCCGTGCCCGACCGTGCGGCCGACGATCCCGGGGCTCCGACGTTCGTCGTGTCGCCGCTGGCCCAGTTCATCCACGCACTGCACGACGGCCCCTGCAGCCGCCGCTCCCCCCTGCGACAGCGCTGGTGGCAGACGTCCAGGGGCAGCTGGACACCACCGGGCGCCGCGTCACCGCCCTGGTCAACCGCGCCCAGCCCGACCGCGCGGTCTTCGTGCCGCTGACGACCCTCAGCAGGGCCGGGACACCGTCCCTGAGCCACGAACTGGAGCGCCTGCGCGAAGCCCCGCCCCACTTCCTCGGCGCCCGCCTCGCCGCCGACTGCGGACCCACCTGCCCTGACCACTCACCCCACTGCGACTGGGCCAGCCGCCTGGTGAAGGCCCTGCGCAACGACGAGGACCGCGCGCTGCGCAGCATCGTCGACGGAATCGCCGACACCTTCCGCGCGACCATGGCCGACCACTGGCGGCCGCGCATCGCCCACCACCTCCACCACGACCTGGCCTACCGCACGCAGTTGGAGGAGGACTTCGGCCCGCTCGCCCTGTTGACCTCCGTCGACCGCGACACCCGGCCGAACGCGGGCATCCCGAGCGAACTCGTCCTGATGCCCTGCGCCTTCGGGCACCTGAGGACCCACGCATCCGTGACACCGGCCGGCTGCCGCGTACTCGTCTACCCGGCCCGCCTCGGCACGACCGAGCGCCGGCAGGCACGCGACCCGCTTGCCACCCTCCTCGGCGCCGGCAGGGCGGCCGCCCTACGGGCCCTGCGCGTGCCTACCTCCACCTCCGGCCTCGCCCAACACCTGGGCACCACCAGCCCCGTCGCCTCCCGCCACGCCCAAGTCCTGCGCGAGGCCGGCCTGATCACCACCGTCCGCAAGGGCAGAGCCGTCCTCCACCAACTCACCGCCGTCGGCGAGAGCCTCCTCACCGCCAGCCGCGACCATCCGCCCGGCACGGTCATCGGCCTGTAGTGCGAGCATCCGCCGGCTCGGGCGTGACGGGGTGGAGATTGCTGCCTGCTGACATTTACACGTTGTCACACATCGTTCACCGTCCGGGGTCTGACGCCGGCCGCCCGCCCGGTGGTGAGATGGGGTCCATTCGCCCGGCGTCCCGGTCGGGCCGGCCCAGGAGAGCCCGCTACCATGATGAACCGTCAGCGTTTCACCGTCGTCGCCTCGGCGACCGTCCTCGGCCTGGCCCTCGCCGGGCTCGCCGGAGGCACCGCGCAGGCCACCCCGGCCAAGGCTTCCCCCGTCAAGGCCACGACGCTCAGCGCCAGTTGCTCGCAGGCGTACCTCCCGCTGCCCGACCCGACGTGTACCCCGGGCGCGTACAACCCGGACGTCACGCAGTCGACCATCAGCTCGACCATCTGCGTCTCCGGCTGGACGGCCACCGTGCGCCCGCCGACGAGCTACACCAACGCCCTCAAGGTGCAGCAGATCGCCCAGTACGGCTACTCGGACACCAACACCGCGGACTACGAGGAGGACCACCTCGTCCCGCTGGAGCTCGGCGGCGCCCCGCGCGACCCCAACAACCTGTGGCCCGAGCCGCGCTACGGCACCCAGACCGCTACGAGCAAGGACTCCGTCGAGACCAAGCTGAAGAACGCGGTCTGCGGTGGCCGCGTCACCCTGTCCGCCGCCCGCAGCGCCATCGCGAGCGACTGGACGACGGCGCTCAGCCGCCTGGGCCTGTAGCCAGGTAGCCTCCGCGAACGCGTGAGCCCGCCCCGCCGGATCGCCTCCGGCGGGGCGGGCTCACGCGGTTCCGACGGGAAGAGGGCGCGGGGGACCGGCGCCGATCCGGGCGCGGACGAGGTCGACCGGGCCCCGGAACCAGCCCAGCTTCTCCACCCACCAGGTGAGCCCCGCCGCCCGGTACGGGGTGACGACCGTCGCGTCGGCGTCCTGCCGGAGCCCGGACGTCCGGCCCTCCATGACGACGTCGAACGACCCGTTGCGGACGGCCTGTTGGGCGCGGACGTACGCGACCACGGCGGCCAGGTCGACAGGAGGCATCATCTGGGTGTGGCCCACCCCCGCCCGGGTGGGGAAGACGCCGTCCCAGTGCGCGGCCCGCCGCATCGGGCGTCGCGAGGGCCAGGTACCCGCGATCCACACCGGGATGCGCGGCCGCTGCGGGCTCACCGGCTGGAAGGTGAGGTCCTTGACCGTGAACCAGCGGCCGTGGAAGGTGAACGGGCGGCCGGTCCACAGCCCGTCGAGGACCTGGAGCGCCTCGTCCAGCTTCTCCGCCCGCACCCGTGGGTCCGGATCCTCGCCCAGCGCCTGGAACTCGGCGGCGGAGGAGCCGAGTCCGGCGCCGAAGACCAGCCGTCCGCCGCTGAGAAGGTCCAACGCGACGGTGGCGCGGGCGACTTCGGCCGGGCGCTTGAGGGCGAGCACGTTCACCATGACGCCGAGCCGCAGGCGCTCGGTGTCGGCGGCGATCGCGGCGAGGGTGGTCCACGAGTCGGTGAGGTGCTCGCCCGGGTGCTCCGCGACCTGGCCGTCCCAGAGGAAGAAGCCGTCCCAGCCGGACCGCTCCGCCAGCACTCCCAGTTCGCGGAGCAGGCGGGGATCCGCGTACTCGCGCCGGTTGGGCAGTCCGACGGCGTAGCGCAGCGGCTGCTGTGGCGTGGCGTCCATCGGCTGTCGCCTTCCTGCATGACGTCCCCGCAGGGCCTTCTCGTACGGCATCGCCCTCCTCGATGATGTCGGCCGCGCGACGGCCGGAGCAACCCGAAGCACTCTCCGCAGGCCGGGTGCCGGGCCCGGTGCTACGGTCCTCTGGGAGCCTGAATCGCCTGCGGCGGTCCCCTGTGAGCTCCCCATGGGGCGGTGTCCCCCTCGGCGGGACGGTGCGCCCCCCGCTCCTTCCACACCTTCCGTAGTACCTCCCGTACCCATCGCCTCCGGACGCGACAGCGCACCGGAGGAATCGAGGGGAGCAGCGATGTCCGAGAACAGCGCACCCCCGGAGCCCGGCGACGAGGTCCTGGTGATCGGCGGCGGGTTCACCGGTCTGGCCGCCGCCCATGAGCTGGCCCTGGCCGGGGTGCCCTGCCGGGTGCTGGAGCGCGAGCCGTACGTCGGCGGCCTGGCAGGGTCGTTCGAGGTCGGGGGAGCCCGGCTCGAACGCTTCTACCACCACTGGTTCTCCTCCGATCTGGAGGTCCGGGCGCTGTGCGCGGAACTCGGCTGCTCCCACCTGCTCGAGCCGCATCGGACCCGGACGGGCGTCTACTACGCGAACTCGGTGTACCGGTTGTCGAGCCCGTGGGACGTGCTGCGCTTCGCGCCCCTCCCGCTGCCCGACCGGGTCCGGCTGGGCTGGTCCGCGGTGCGCGCCCACCAGGTGAAGCACTGGCGGGACCTGGAGGACCTCACGGCCCGGGAGTGGCTGCTGGAGCTGAGCGGGCCGCAGGTCTACGAGACGGTCTGGCGCCCGCTGCTGGAGGGCAAGTTCGGCCAGTACGCGACCGAGGTCGGCGCCACCTGGATGTGGACCAAGCTCCACCTGCGCGGCGGCAGCCGGTCGCACAGCGGCCGCGAGGTCCTCTACTACCTGCGCGGTGGCTGCGCCGCCCTGCTGGACGCGTGGGTCTCGCGCCTCTCCGAGCTGGGGGTCCGGATCTGCACGGGCACCCCGGTGCGGCAGGTGCTGACCGACGCCCGCGGGGTGTGCGGGGTCCGCACCGACGGCGGAGTACTGCCCGTACGGCGCGTGCTGGCCACCACGGCACCGGACCTGCTCGCCGGCCTCCTCACCCCCGCCCGCGCCGGACCACCGCCCCATCCGGACGTGCCCGCCGTGCGGCGGCGCCTGTCCGAGATCCCCTACCTCGCCAATCTGTGCCTGGTGCTGCAGACCGACCGGTCCCTGTCGGACACCTACTGGCTCAACGTCACCGACCCGTCGTTCCCCTTCGTCGGCGTCATCGAGCACACCAACCTGGAGGATTCCGACGCCTACGCCGGGCGTCACCTGGTCTACCTGTCCGCCTACCTCCCGACCGGCGCCGAGCTGTACCGGATGGACGACGAGGCGGTGTTCCACGCCAGCCTTCCGCACCTGAGCCGGATGTTCCCGCAGTTCCGGCGCGACTGGGTCCGGGCCCACCACGTCTGGCGGGCCGACCACGCCCAGCCGGTCATCACCCCGCACTACTCCGACCGCATCCCGGCGATGGAGACCGACGTGCCGGGGCTCTACCTGGCGAGCATGGCCCAGGTCTACCCCCAGGACCGGGGCACCAACTACGCCGTACGGCAGGGACGGCACGTCGGCCGCTTGATCGCCGACCGGATACGGACCGCCCGATGCGTGGCCGCCCGCAGCGCCGCCCCCGAGGAGTGGACGCCATGAACTCCCTGATCAGCACCGAGGATTGCGAGCGGATGCCCATCGAGCGGGTGCACGAGCTCTACCGCCGCCACGTCAGCCGGAGCCAGGTGACGCTGCTCTCCGCCTTCGGATTCGGCCGCGACGCCGTGGACAGCGCCTCGGGCTGCTGGATCACCCTGCGCGACGGGCGCCGGGTCCTGGACTTCACCGGCGGGATCGGCGTGCTGAACCACGGCCACAACCACCCCCGCATCCTGGCCGCCCGCCGGCGCTTCCAGGAGCTGCGGCGCATGGAGGTGCACAAGAACTACTTCTCGCCGTACGTCGCCGCGCTCGGGCACAACCTGGCCCAGCTGCTGCCCGGGGACCTCGATGTCAGCTACTTCCCCAACTCGGGCGCGGAGGCCGTCGAGGGCGCCCTCAAGATGGCCTACAAGTACCACCGCGGCCATCGCGGCACCGTCCTGCACTCCGACATCGCCTTCCACGGCAAGCTCCTCGGCGCCGGAAGCCTGACCGCCTCGCCGGAGGTGCACTTCACCTTCCCGCGGATCCCCGGTACGGACGGTTTCGCCTTCGACGACCTCGCCTCCCTGGAGCTGGCCCTGGAGCGGCACAGCACGCCCGAGGGCGGGAGCGACGTCTACGCGCTGGTCCTGGAACCCTTCAGCGCCTCCAGCCTCCGCGAGTGCTCGGAGGAGTTCCTGCGCGAGGCGCGCCGGCTGTGCACCCGGCACGACATCGTCCTGATCTTCGACGAGGTCTACACCTCCTGGGGCAGGACCGGTTCGCTCTTCCACTTCATGCGCCACCCCGGCCTCGTCCCGGACGTGGTGACCACCTCCAAGTCCTTCGGCGGCGGCAAGGCGTCCATCTCCGGCTACGTGGCCAGGGAGCCCGTCTTCCGCAGGGCCTACGACTCGCTCCCCGACGCCACCCTGCACAGCACCACCTATTACGGATTCGGCGAGGAGACGGTCACCGCGCTGGAGGCCGTGGCGATCGCCGTCGAGGACGACTACCCCGCCAGAGCCCGCCACCTCGGCGAGCGGCTGCACCGCGGCCTCACCGCCCTCGCCGCCGGCCACCCGCACCTGATCACGGAGGTGCGCGGCACCGGCGCCCTCCAGGGCGTCGTCCTGCGCCACGGCCCGGCCGCCCTCGAGCGCGCGCTGCACCTGCTGCCGTCCTCCTTCGCCCGCGACCCGCAGGCCGGGGCCAAGCTCGCCACCGCCGCCGTGGTCGCCGCCCTCTACCGCGACCACGGGGTGCTCACCTACTACGGCTCCAACCAGGACCTGCCCCTGATCGCCGCGCCTCCGCTGGTGGCCGAGGACGCCGACATCGACGTCTTCCTGGAGGCCCTGGACGCGGTGCTGGCCAAGGGCATGCCCCGACTCCTGGCGGGCCTGGTCAAGGAGAAGGCCACCGCATGAGGGCCCGTCCACCCGCCGAGGAGCACCGCCGTCCACGGGCCTGGGAACGGCGCGTACGCTCCGCGGGGCTCCCAGCGCTCTGGGCGGGCCGCTGCACGGCCCTGGGCGAACCGTCCCGCCAGGCCGCCGCCGTCCGCCACACGGCCGCCACCCTGGCCGCGCTACCGGCGCCGTACCGCCTGGTGTTCGCCCTGCTGATGCGGGTGCTCCCGGTCGCCGTCGTCCTCGCCGACCCGACGGGCCCGCTCCGGGGCACCTCGGACCGGGCCCGTACGCGACGGGTCGCCGACCGGCTGTCCACGGTGCCCGGCTTCGCCGAACTGCTCAGGGTGAGCCTCGCACTGGCCCTGCACGGTGCCCTGGACGGACCCCTGCACGGCGCCCTGGACGGACCCCTGGACGGACCCTCCGGCGCGCCGCGTCAGGAGCTCCGATGACCGGACCCTCCCACACCATCCACTGCGACGCCCTGGTGATCGGCTCGGGAGCCGGAGGCAGCACCGCGGCCCTGGAACTCGCCGGAGCGGGCCGAGAGGTCCGCGTCCTGGAGGAGGGCCCGCTCGTCCCGCAGGAGCGGATCACCCGAGCCTCCCCGGCGGAGAACCTGCGCCTGCTCTACCGCCAGGGCGGTCTGGTCCCCATCCACGGCGCGCCCACCATCCCCTTCGGGGAGGGCCGTTGCGTCGGCGGAACCACCGTGGTCAACGGAGGGCTGTTCTGGCGCCCTCCCGAACGCCTGCTGGACTCCTGGGCGTCCGCCGGCGTCGACGGCTTCCGGGCCCACCACCTCGCCCACCACCTGGCCGAGGCCGAACGGCGCCTCGGCGTCCTCGACCAACCGCCCGGCCGGGGAAACCGCGACTCGGTCCTGCTCGCCCAGGCCGCCGACCGACTCGGCTGGCGCTGGGCACCGGCCCGCCGGGCGGTGCGGGGCTGCCGGCACGCCAACCGCTGCGTCACCGGCTGCCCCACCGGCGCCAAGCAGAGCATGCTGGTGACCTACCTGCCCGCCGCCGAACGGCTCGCCGCGGTCATCGAGCCCGACACCCGGGTCGTCCGGCTCGAACACGACGGCACCCGGGTCACGGCCGTGCACGCCCTGCGCCACGGCCGACGACTGCGCTACCTCCCGCAGACCGTCTTCCTGGCGGCAGGCCCCATCGGCAGCCCACTGCTGCTACGACGCAGCGCCATCGGCGGCCGGGGCCCGGGCCGCGCCATCGCGTTCCACGTCAACTTCCGTACGGTAGCGCGCTTCAGCGAGCCCGTCCGCGCCACCGAGGGCACCATCTTCACCGCCCAACTGCAGGAGTTCGCCGACCGGGGCGTGCGGGTGATGCCAGGAAACCTCACCCCGGGCTCGCTCGCCGCCGCACTGGCCGCCCACCCCGCCGGAACCGTCGACCGGACGCTGGCCCAACTGGACCGCATCGCGGTCTACACCACCCAGGTGAGCGTCCAGGGCACCGCACGGCTCCTGGCAGTACCCGGCCTCGGCGCACTCCTGCGCCACCGCCTGACCGACACCGACCGCGACCTCCTCGGCACCGCCTTCCGGCACACCGCCGACCTCCTCCTCGCCGCCGGCGCCGTCGAACTCCTCCCACCCGCACCCGCCCGCCTGACCACGGCCGCACAGGCAGCCGACTTCGCCCTCCACAGCCGCCCCGAGACCTGGGACCTGATCTCCGTCCACGCCATGGCCTCCTGCCGCATGGGCCCACCCACCCACGGCGGAGTCTGCGACACCCAGGGCCGCCCCCACGGCTTCACCAACCTCCACCTCTGCGACGCGAGCGTCCTCCCCGGCGCCACCGGCATCAGCCCACAGGAGACCATCATGGGCTTCTCCCACCTCCTGACATCCCGCCACCTCGACCGGCCCACCGGCACCTGAGCGGGGCGATCACCAACGACTTGGTGCGCGGTAGCCAGGTTCCCCAGTTGGTTCGGTGGGCCGCGACACCCTGGGAGACTGCCGAGGTGACGCGCACGATCGTGGTCAGCGACTACGACCCCCGATGGCCCGAGCAGTTCGAGCACCTGCGGCAGCGACTGGCACCCCACGTCGCGGATCTGGCCGTGTCCATCGAGCACGTCGGCAGTACGGCCGTGCCCGGGTGCGCCGCCAAACCGATCATCGACCTCGACATCGTGGTGTCCGAGGAGGCCGTCATGCCCGAGTTGATTTCCCGACTCGTCGGGCAGGGCTACCAACGCGAAGGCGATCTGGGGATTCGGGGGCGGGAGGCATTCCAAGCCCCTCCGGTGGCTCCTGAACATCACCTGTACGGCGTCGTCGCAGGCTCAAAGCCCCACCTTGATCACGTCCTGCTCCGTGACTACCTGCGTCAGCAGCCCGATGAAGTCCAGCGCTACAGCGTGTTGAAGGTCGCCCTGGCGCAGCAGTTCCCTGCCGACAGTGAGGGCAGGACGGCCTACTCGGCGGCGAAGAGCACTCTGGTGGAGGAACTGATCGCGAAGGGCTACGCCGCTCGGGCCGCCGGCGAATCGTGACGTACGGCGGACCGCACGGCTGGGTGATGTTGTGACGCATCACCGGGCCCGTGCGGTCCTGTCCCATCCTGCCTTCTGCGGCCTTGATCGCGCACATCTCGGCGACTGGACCGCAGAGTTGGCTGATCCTTGGGTAGCCCGGCGCGGGTCCGCGCTGCGCGAACGCCGGGGCGGCGCTCGCCGAGCTGTACGGCGTGACCCGCCCCACCGTCGCCCGCGCCCCGACCAGGCGAGGCGCGAACGTTGCCCCTCGTTGCGTCGGGATCTCGTCGGGATCTCCTGCGTGAACACCGCCGTACGCGAGACGGGAACTTGTTGACGCCGACGGCGGGGCCCGGCTAGCTTCCACGGCATGCAGCAACGCCCCATTGCCCTGACGACTCGCGGTCACATCGACCTCCTGCGAGTCTGTTCCGCTGTCTGTCGCGCCTGCTGAGAGCCTCCACCTTCCGAGAGCCTCACTCCGCCTGACCGGCCCGGCGGTCCACGACGCGTCCGCGCGTGCCGGGAGTCGGCCGTATCCGCAGTGCCGCCCTCGACGACCCGATCTGCCCGAGCGCCCGGCGTTCGTAGGTGGCTCCAACCCGCCCTGGAGCAGCGGTGGTTGACGTCCCCCTCGCCGCGTCCTTCCTGCGCCCGGCCCATCCGCCAACAGTCCTGATCCGCTTCGGATCCCATGTGAGGATCGCCATGCGAAAGAGCATCCTGACCCTTCGAGTGCTGACCGCCACGGTCATCGCCGCCCTCGCCGCCACGCTGCCGACGGGCGCCGCATCGGCGGCGGCCCCTGGCGGCCCGCCGCTGCCGCCGTCGCCGTCGCTTCCGCCGCTGACCGTCCTGACCGACGAGCCGGGGGCGGGCGGCGGGGACATCTTCGTCTCGCCGAACTCGGTCGCCGGCCAGTACGCCGGCGGCGTCGAGATCCTCAGCCCCGACGGCAGGAAGGTCGTCTGGTCGCACGCGGTTCCGGCCGGCCAGGAGGCCGCCGATTTCCGGAAGCAGACCTACCGGGGCAGGCCCGTGCTGACCTGGTGGCAGGGCACGGGCCTCGGCGGGCTCGCCAAGGGCGTCAACTACGTCTACGACGACCAGTACCGGAAGATCGCCGAGGTCAGGGCCGGGAACGGCTACTCCGCCGACGGCCACGAGTTCCTGATCACGCCCCGCAACACCGCGCTCATCCTCGCCTACGCCGAAGCCACCGCCGACCTCACCTCCATCGGCGGCCCGGCGAACCAGAAGGTGATCAACGGGATCGTGCAGGAGGTCGACATCCGCACGGGCAAGGTCCTGTTCGAGTGGAACAGCGCCGACCACGTGCCGTACGCGCAGAGCGAGCAGCCGCTGCCCGCCTCGGCGAGCACGCCGTGGGACTGGTTCCACATCAACTCGGTCAAGCCGGACGGCAAGGGGAAGTTGCTCGTCGACGCGCGCAACACCTGGACCGCCTACGAGGTGTCGCAGCACACCGGCGAGATCCTCTGGCAACTCGGCGGCAAGGCCGGCTCGTTCAAGCTGACCGCCGCACCGGGCCAGGTCCTGAACGACGCCGGAAAGATCTTCGCCTGGCAGCACGACCCGCAGCCGCTCGGGAACGGCCTCTACCGCATCTTCGACAACGAGGCCGCAGGCAGGGCGAACACCGGGACCGGGGTGGTCTCCCAACTCCCGTACAGCCGGGTGGTCACCGTGCGTCTGGACTTCAGGACGCACGAGGCGACCCTGGTGGACTCCGTCGATCAGCCCGACGACCTCAGCGCCTCCTCGCAGGGCAACGCCCAGACGCTGCGCAACGGCGACCTCGTCGTCGGCTGGGGATCGCAGCCCTACGTCTCCGAGTTCAGCCGCTCCGGCGAGCTGTTGTTCAACGCCCGCTTCCCCGAAGGGGTGAACAGTTACCGCGCCTACCGGTTCGACTGGAAGTAGCCGGTCCCCAGGGCGGAGGATGGGCGACCCCGCCGCCCATCCTCCTCCGTGCCGCCATCGGCAGCGAAACCGCCCTGGCGGGTCCTGCGACCGCGCCCATGGCGCGAAGCTCCAAGTGCCGGGTGCCGTACGGCGGGTGGGGCGCAGCAACGTGATCCGGCCACCCGCCCACGCCGCACGGACGACCGACGGCGGGCGAGAGGTAGCGCTGGGTAGAGATGACATGTACGCTGCGTGTCGCCGGTTGAGCGGTAAACGGGCCCGGCCGTTACTCCGTGGGGGGAGTCACGCCCAGGCCCGGTCGCCGGTCTGGCCCGGTTGCGCTTCGTGGGGGAGTCGCAGCCGGGCCGTTCGCCGGATGTAGGTCATATGCCCGCCCGGCGGCACCGCCAGACGTGACAGCCGTCCAGCGGGAAGTCGATTCCGGGTCCGTCCGTCCAGAAGGGCTGCTCGACGGACGGGCGCAGACCGATCGCCATGCAGGGCCGGTACCGCGCGGTGGACCCCGGCCGAGCCACAGCTGATCACCATCGGCGCTGCCCCGCAGCCGACCGGCAGCGAAGCCTTCGAGCAGTGGCTCCTCACGCTCATCCCTGCCTTTCGCACCACCGACCCTCCCGGATCCTTCGACGAGATCCGCCAGACCCAACTCGCGCACGGCGCAGGCGGATGCCTGCGCGTCGACCTGCGCCACCTGCCCCCGACCCCGCGGGACTTGACGCAGGACGTGCTCGGCGCCCTCGGCGCGGTCGCCCTCCAACCGGAGAGCACCGACCTGCTCCTCGACGCCGGCCACCTTCCCGACACCCGCACGGTCACCGTCCTCGCCCCGAGGGCACTCGAGGTCCTGGCCTGGGCGCGTGCGCTGCCCTGGCGGCACATCACCCTCGGGGGTGGGGCCTTCCCTCCGACCCTGCGCCGGATCACCCCCAACGTCCTGACCGCGCTTCGCCGTTACGACCTGGACCTGTGGGAGCACGTCGCCCGACGGGCCGGAGGCCGACCGCCCGACTTCGGCGACCACGGCGTCACCCACTCCGACCCGCCCGCCCCCGCCCGGGTACGAGCCGCACCGGCCAACCTGTGCTACACCAGTGGTCGCCACTGGCACGTCCTCCGAGCCGTCGGCGCGGCAGGCGTGGACACGCTTCGGCTGTGCCGCCGGCTCACCCAGGCCGACATCTGGAGCGACAGCGACAGAGACCTGTCCTGGGGCGACGGTGAAATCCGGCTTCGCGCGTTCGGCCTCGCGGCCGGCCCCGGCGGTCCGAGCCAGCGGCGCGCCTGGGAGACCTCCCACCACCTCGCCGCCGTGATCCGGTCCATCGTGGAACGGGGCAGGCCCTGACGGCGCAGGCCCTGACGGGGGCAGGTCCTGACGGTGACGGTTCCGGGCTCCGTTCCCGGTCCGCCCTGGACCTCCATGTCGATCGCGTCGCCGATCCGCACCCGGTGGCGCCGGCCGTCATCGACGTACTCGATCCGGACGACCTCCAGCCCGAGCATCTCGCCGACCGGCGGGCCGAGCCCATCCATCGGGCCGCCCAGCACACCGCAGGTGGATATTCCGGCACGGCCGGCCACCTTTCGTGAATTCGGCCGGACCCGTCGAACCGATGCGGGGAAGCCGATGCGTTGGGCGCGAAGCCGCTGGTAAGGGGTGGTGCCGCGGTTGCCGAACCCGGTGGCGTGTGCTGCGATGGAAGGTGTTTGGAGGGCTCTGCGAACACGGCGCGGACAGGGGGATCGAGGGCCTCCGCGCCCGGCGGCGATATCGGCGGTTCACACCAACGGCGCAACGAGGCGCAATGACGCGGGCCTGAGCAGGATCAGAGGTGGACGATGTCTCCCATCGACGACAAGTGGCAGACGATCCAGTGGATCGGCTCTCCGGTGGACGCCGGCGGCGGTAGCGACGAGATGCCCAACCCCGACGGACGGGGGCGCTCCCGCGACTTCCAGAACGGAACGATCGAGTGGTCGCCCCAGACCGGCGCGTGCGAGGTGCACGGGGCGATCCGGGTGCACTACGCGCAGCTCGGTGGCCCCGAGGGCTTCCTCGGTTACCCGGTGACGGACGAGACCGGCACGCCTGACGGCGTCGGGCGCTTCAACCACTTCGAGAACGGGTCGATCTACTGGACCCCGAACACCGACGCGCACGAGGTGCACGGGGCCATCCGCGAGTACTGGTCACAACACGGTTGGGAGCGCGGACCGTTGGGCTACCCGACCACGGACGAGCGCGGACCGTCCGACCACCGGTCCAGCACCTTCCAGAACGGCACCCTCGAGTGGACGCCGTCCGGCGGCGTGCGCGTGGCGAACGACTTCTGAGCCAAGTGCCGCCGGCCCGGCCCGATGCCGGTCGCCGGCACCCGGCTCCCATCATCGACCAGGGTCACGGTCCCGGCTCCCGCCGTCCCCGGAGCCCGGTCCCGTGCTCGGTCTCGTCCCGGACGAGGAGGAATTCCCCTGGTCCCGGATGGTCTGCTGGAGTCCGCCGGAAGTCACCGGCAGTACCCAGCAGAGGAGTTGACCCGTGCGGGAGCACGCATCACCCAGCCTCACCTCCAGCCGTCGCCCGTCCGTCCGCCGGCACGGGACGGCCGTCGTCATCGCCCTGGCCACCGCCGCCCTGACGGCCGGAGTCCTGGCACCCGGCGCCGCCTTCGGGGCCCCTCGGACCGACCACGTCCAGGCCGGCCTCGACGCCCTCGTCAGGGACGACGGCCTGCCCGCCGCCCTCGCCAGTGTCAGGACGCGCGACGGCCGTACCCGCACCTACACCGCCGGTGTCGGCGACCTCGCCACCGGCGCCCGCGTACCCAAGGACGGCCAGATACGCGCCGGGAGCAACACCAAGACCTTCACGGCCGTCGTCGTCCTCCAGCTCGTCGCCGAAGGAAGGATCGGCCTCGACGCCGCCGTGGACACCTACCTGCCCGGTCTCGTGCGCGGCGACGGCATCGACGGACGCACCGTCACCGTCCGCCAACTCCTCCAGCACACCAGCGGACTGCCCGACTACATGGACGACCCCGCGTTCGCGGACTTCACCGCCGTGCAGTACCGCTACTTCGAGCCGCGCGAACTCCTCGACCGCGCCCTCGTCCAGAAGGCCCTCTTCGCGCCGGGGACCGGCTGGATGTACAGCAACACCAACTTCCTGCTGGCCGGACTGATCATCCAGAAGGTCACCGGCCGGCCCGTCGGCGAGGAGATCACCAAGCGCGTCATCGACCGCGTCGGCCTGCGCCACACCTACTTCCCCGCCTCGGGCGACACCACCGTCCACGAGGCCCACCCCCACGGCTACTACCGGCGCACCCCGGACTCTCCTCGGGTCGACTTCACCGACATGGATGCCTCGATGGCCTGGGCGACGGGGGCGATCGTCTCGACCAACACCGACCTCAACACCTTCTTCACCGCGGTCCTCGACGGCCGCCTCCTGCCCCCGGCCCAGCTCGCCGAGATGCGCACCACCGTCCCCGCCGAACTCCTGGGTCCGGGGATCCGCTACGGCCTGGGCATCCAGAGCAGGCCGCTGTCCTGCGGCGGCCTGGCCTGGGGCCACGGCGGGACCGCCCCCGGCTACCGCTCCCGAGGCGGCGTCACCGACGACGGCCGTGCCGCCTCGATCGCCGTCACCGCCGTCCCGGACGCCAAGGGCGCGCAGGACATGGCGGACGCGCTGGACGCGGCCCTCTGTCGCTGACGGGGCCCGGCCGCCGTGGTCGTCCGCCCGGTCCCTCGGCCTGCGCTCGTGACGCTCGTGACGCTCGTGACGCTCGTGAGCGGAGTCTGACGCTCATGAGCGGAGTCCGGGGCCCGGGAGTGCCGAGAGCAGCGCCGCGGCGGCCCTGTCGAAGGGGGCGACACTGCCCGCGGCGCGACAGAGGATGTGGGCGCCTTCGAGCGTGGTGATCATGAGGGTCGCCAGATCGGCGGCCCGGGACGGGTCCATTCCCGCGTGGGTGAGCTTTCCGGCCAGCTCGCCCTCCCACCCGTTGAACGCCTCGGCCGCCACGGCGCACAGGCCGCCCTGGTCCGCGATGGCCGCACCGCCGTCGACGGTGACCGCCGCGATCGCGCAGCCGCCGCCTCCGGCGGACGCCTCCACGACGGGGCGGACGTTCCCGAGGAACGCCTCGACGACCTCGCGCGGCGTCTGTGCCGGTAGCGCGTGCAGGTGGCCGCGGACGTCCTCACCGTGGCGGCGAGCGGCTTCGAGCGCGAGTTGCTGCTTGCCGTCCGGGAAGTGGTGGTAGATCGCCCCGCGCGCGGCACCGCTCTCGGCCAGGACGTCGCTGAAGGTCATCGCGGCCAGGCCGTGGCGCTGCAGCAGTCCGATCGCTGCGTCGATCATGCGGTTCCTCGTGTCTGCGGCCATCGCAACCCCCTTGACTAGTACGGCCATCCTAGTCCATGCTCATGGCACTAGGACGCACGTACTAGTAGCGCGGGCCGGACAGGCCCCGAACCGGAGGTTCGTGATGGGCAAGACGTTTCTCTACACCGAGATCCAGGCGGCAGTACCGTTCGAACAATTCGACTGGCAGCAGGTCAACGCGGCCTTGAAGACCGCACCGGGACTCATCCGCAAGACCTGGCTGTCCGGGATCGGCACCCACACCATCGGCGGCTTCTACGAGTTCGACAGCGCCGAGAACGCCCTGGCCTTCGCCCAGGGCCCCTTCGCCGAGGAAGCCCGCCGGGCCGGCTGCCCGGCCACGACCCGGCTGTTCGACGGCGAGGTCGTCAAGGACGCCAGCGTCGACCTGAACTCGCCCTACTACGGCTGACGGTCGCTCCGGCCCCGGACGCCGCCTCGCCCCGTGCCCTGAGCCCTGAGCCCTGGGCCTGGGGCGAGGCGGCCCGACGGAAAGTCATCGCGATGAACACCACGCGGTACCCCGAGAACAGTGTGTGCTGGATCGACCTCGGCACCCCCGACATGGAGGCGACGGCGGCGTTCTACACCGCGCTGTTCGGTTGGACCGTCCACCCGCCGGACGCCGACGGCTACCGGCTCTGCACCCTGCGCGGACGACTCGTCGCCGCCCTGGGGCCCGCCGAGGACCCCGGTGCGCCCTACTGGACGATCAACGTCACCGTGGCGGACATCCGGGCCGCCGTCACCCGCTTCGCGCGCCTGGGAGCCCGGATCGTCGTGGAACCCACCAGGGTCGGGACGCTCGGCCACGCCGCCGTCACCCTCGACCCCGTGGGCGCACCGCTCTCACTCTGGCAACCCGGCACCCACACCGGCATGGAACTGACCCACGAACCGGGCACCTTCGCCGGCCTCAGCCTTCTCACCGACCGACCCGAGCGGGCCGCCGCCTTCTACCGACCGGCCCTGCACTGGAACCCCGATCCCGCGCACACCGGGTTCCGGCTGCCGGACAACACCCTTGCCACCACCGGCCCGCGACCGGGGAGCCCGACGGCGCAGCGAGCCCTCTGGCTCGTCGGCTTCGCCAGCGCCGGTCCAGAGGACGACGCCGCGCTGGCCCGGCGCCTCGGTGCGACCGAGGTCCGCCGGGACGACTCCGGCGGGGACGTGGTCCTGCGCGATCCCACCGGCGCCCTGTTCGGCCTCACCCGGCACCCGCAGTAGGGCCCGGTCGGCGCCTGTCAGTACCGGATCGGCGGTTGACCGCTCGCGCCCGTGACGCGCAGTTGGTAGGGCTGCCGGCGCCGGTGCCAGAGGGCGCTCGTTCCGCAGGCGCCGAGGACCGCTCCGAGGGCGTGGAGCATCGCGTTCCGGACGGCCGTACGGGACTTCACCGCCGACGCGGCGGTCGGAGTGTCGCTGTCCGCGAGGGCGGACAGCCGACGGGACGGATTCCAGCCAACGCTGGCGACGGTGATCCTGTCGTCCTCGAGGCCGTGTTCGAGGCCGCCCTCGAGACTGTCCTCGAGATCGGCCGACGAGCACGGGCCGAGCGTGATGCCGGGCTCCCCGGGCAGGGCGGCGACCGGTAGGGCGGCGAGCGCGGCGCTGCGCCGGAGGGAGGTGACGAGGCCGGGGCTGAACTCGAGGCCGGGCGGTATCCGTCCGGGCGAACTGCGGGGGAGCGCCCTCGAGTTGGCCGCCGGGCCTGGGCCGCTGGTGCCGTGCACCCGGGTCTCCCAACCCGGCTTGCTGCGCTCCACGGTGATGCCCAGGGCCGGAAGGAACTCGCCCAGTGCGTTGACCATGCTGGCGGACACGACCTGGCGCGCCCGGAAAGCGGGCTGCTGCGGCTGCTCCATGGCGGCTGCGGAGGCCAGGCGCGCCGACGGCTCCCAGTGAAGGGCGATCAGACCGGCACACCGGTCGCGGTCGTCCAGGGGCTCGGCCGGCCGCAGTTGGACGCCGGGGCCGTGACCGCCGAAGGCGACGGGCAGCCCCGCCAGCAGAACCGCCTCGATGACGCGATCGGCGAGGACCGGATCGAAGCGCAGGCCCGCACCGGAGGGCGAGGCGGATGAGATGACCGCGACCACGTACGTCCTCCTCGGTGCCCGAGTAGCCCCCGCTCTGTCCGCGAGAGGCTACCGCCGCCGGTCCCAACTCGTCGGCGAATCCCGGAACTGGCCGGCTCCGGCCTCGCACCCGAGCCCGGCGCGCTGCTGCCGAGGGCAACGAGTTCTGCGTCCACTAGCTACAAACTGAAGATGTTTCAGCCATAAGGAAGCCGCAGCGGACCAGCCGGTCAGCTGCGGCTTCCGCTTCCATGTACGGAAAAGTCGGCAAAACTAGGCGAGTTGGCAGCGATGGATCAGGCCACGCTCCGCGTTGATCATTTTCACTAAACATTGACTCCCTTTGTGTGCTGAGTGAATGATCGGGACCCGTGACCGGCCGTCCGAATCGGTACTGGGGGCCGGACGGCAACGCCGAACGCAGGTCACGGGCCGCCTGTCGAACACGCGGCTGGCGGCCATTCACCCATCCATCGCCCAAGGGGGGCACCCTTTATGTCGAACACGCACGTCCTCTCCCGAGCCCTGGCCGTCACGGCCGCTTCATGCCTGGTCGCCGGCATCCTCGCCGCCGCCCCGGCCTTCGCCGCCGACTCCTCCGCGTCACCGTCCGCGGCCGCCGTCGTCGTCGACAACGACAAGGGCGGCGCCGGCCAGGGCGGCGCCGGCCCGTCCGCCGCGCCCGCCCTGCTGGCCGCCGGCCCCCAGATCTCCCGCAGCGAGGTGATCAACCGCGCCGCCTCGTGGGTCGGCCTGGGCCTTGAGTACACCCACACCGGGCAGACCTACCAGGGTTATCGCAAGGACTGCTCCGGCTACGCCTCGATGGCCTGGAAGCTCTCCACGTACATGGGAGGACTGGACACCACCAGCTTCGTCCCGAACGGTGTCGCTTCCTGGATCGGCAAGGAGGACCTGAAGCCGGGCGACGCCCTGCTCAACGACGCGGCGGGCTCCTCCGGGCACATCGCCCTCTTCGCGGGCTGGGCGGACTCCTCTCACTCCTCCTACGACGCCTACGAGTTCACCGGCAGCGGTGTCCACCACCGGACCATCCCCTACCCCTACTTCTCGGGCTACGGCACCTTCAAGCCGGTCCGCAACAACGGCATCGTCGACGACTCCGGTGACCAGCCGGTGGCGGGGAACTGGGACGGCGGTCCGGCCGGGAACGTGGGTGTCTTCCGTCCCTCGACGGGCCAGTTCCACCTGCGCTTCGACTGGGGCCAGCCCCGGTGACCCGTCTCCCGGGGGCGTGGCGGACCGCCACGCCCGGAAGGATCACCGGACCATCCGTCAACGACCGACAGCCGAACGGAACCAGGGACACCGACATCGTGAACCGCATCGCGCACCCCCATCTCACCACCCTCGCCGTCGCCACCGCTCTCGCCGCCGCCGTCCTCACCGCCGCGCCGGCCGCCCGTGCCGAGGGGATCCCCGCCACCGGCCCGGTCATGAAACCCCTCGCCGCCAACTACTCCTGCGGACCGATCAGCGGCAGCGACGGTGCCATCGCCGCGCAGCTCAACCCCGTACTGACCGGAAACGAGCGCAACTCCCTCACCGCCTACCGGATCTCCTGCGCCCGGGCGATCGTCAACACCGTGCAGTCCCGCGGTCTGCCCCAGCGGGCCGCCGTCCTCGCGGTCACCACGGCCATCGTCGAGAGCGACCTGAGCAACATCCCCGGCGGGGACCTCGACAGCGTCGGCCTCTTCCAACAGCGCGACAGCTGGGGCACCTTCAACCAGCGGATGGACCCGACCTGGTCGACGAACGCCTTCCTCAACGAGCTGCTCACCGTGCGCGACTGGCAGACCAGGCCGATCGGCGAGGTCTGCCAGGCCGTCCAGAGGTCCGGCTTCCCCTACCGCTACCAGCCCCAGGCTTCCGACGGCGAGACGATCGCCAACGCGCTCCTCTCCAGCGCCTCCGGTGACCAGCCGGTGGCGGGGAACTGGGACGGCGGTCCGGCCGGGAACGTGGGTGTCTTCCGTCCCTCGACGGGCCAGTTCCACCTGCGCTTCGACTCGACGGGTCAGTTCCACCTGCGCAACGACGACGGCAGTCTCGCGGTCATCAACTGGGGCGAGGCCGGTGACATCCCTGTCGCGGGCAACTGGGACGGCGGCGCGGCCACCAACGTCGGTATCTGGCGGCCCTCGACCGGCCAGTTCCACCTGCGTTTCAACGACGGCAGCCTCCACATCGTCGACTGGGGCCAGGCGGGCGACATCCCGGTCTCCGGGAACTGGGACGGCGGTCCGGCGGGCAACGTGGGCGTCTTCCGCCCCTCGACCGGTCAGTTCCACCTGCGCTTCGATGACGGCAGCCTGCACATCGTCGACTGGGGCCAGGCGGGTGACATCCCGGTCTCCGCGAACTTCGACGGTGCGGGCCCCGACAACATCGGCATCTGGCGCCCCTCGACGGGCCAGTTCCACCTGCGCAACGACGACGGCGGCCTCGTCGTCCTCGACTGGGGCCAGCCCAGGTAACTAGGCCGTACCCCTGGTAACTGGGCCGTACCCCCGGTAACCGGACCGTACGGTCAGCCGACGAGGTCCTCGCCCGGCGCCCCCACCGCGGGAGCGCCGGGCGAGGACCACAGGTGCTCGGCCGCGGCGTCCACCTCCGGTGCGGCGACCTTCGCGGCGACCTTGGCGAACCACGCGATCTCGGCGTCCAGATCCAGGCCGTCCGCCCGCAACCGCCACTGCTGCCCGCTGAACTCCGCGCTGCAACCGGCCAGTTCGGCCGCCACCGCATGCTTCAGCAGCACCGCTTCCGCGGCCACGGCCAGCCGCTCGCCGGACAGCCCCGCAGCGCGCAGGTGCTCCTCGGCGGCAGCCGTGTGGGCGGGGCCGAGGTGTCGGTCCAGGGCGAGCATGCTGTCCCTGATCTCTATCACCTGACGGTAGAGCCGCAGCCCGGGGTTGTTCCGCCGCAGCTCGTCGGGCAGCGGGAGAACCACCTCCGGTGTCGCGGCCTGGAGCAGCTGCCAGAGAGGGTGGATCCGCCGGACGCGCCGCGCGGCCGCGCGCTTCTCCCGGTGTTCGGCCAGTGAAGGCCAGACCACCGCGAGGGCGAACAGCAGCATGGTGAGCACCATCAGGACCTGCGTCGTTCCCGCCACGGCGGCCGGCTCTCCGACCTTCCACCCGATGTGACGCACCGTCAGGAAGTAGGCGCGGTGAGCCAGGTACGCCATCCCGATCGCGGAGGAAGCCCGCATCAGCCACAGCGCGGTGCGCACCGGACCGGGCGAGGCGTGCCGACCGTGGACCCAGCACAGGACGGCCGAGGCGGTCAGACCGATCGCCGTGTCGACCGTGAGCACCATCCAGTACAGGTAGCCGGCCAAGGAGCGCTCGCCGTACGTCAGGAGGACGACCTCACCGTCCGGCCGCGGCATCACGGCGAAGGTCACGGTCAGGGCCACCGCGGCGACCGCGAGCCCCGCGAGGTTGAGCCGCGAGGCCCGTCCCTGCGAACGGCCCGTCATCTCCCGGACGAACTCGAGCATGATCGCGGTGGCGACCAGCCCGGACACGTGGACCAGCAGGTTGGTCCCGCTGGCGACACCGGTCGCAGCGTCGATGAGCCGGCGGATCGCCGGGACCCCGACCGTCATCGACACCGCCCAGCTGGCCCACACGCCCCACAGCAGCCGGGTGCGCCGCGGCGCGCCCCGCAGTTTCCGCAGGCTCCACAGGGTGGGGATCCACACCACGGGCAGGAGTCCCAGATCAATCGGCCGCATCCGTGTGCTCCCACTCGTAGGCGTCGGAGAAGGTCGCCATCACCAGGTCGAGCGCGTCCGCGCACTCGCGCGGCGCCCGGGGCAGTGCGGCCGGCGTGCTCGCGAAGTGCTGCCACATCAGTGAGGCGAGCAGTTCGGTCTCCTGCTCCTGATCGGTGGTCGCCCTCGTGCGCCCCCGCATCAACAACCGGGCGGCCATCGCCGGGTCCAGGTCGGGGAAGAGCCGCCGCAGCCCTTCGAGGTCGGGCTCCCCGCTCTGGTGATGGTCGAGCAGGATGTGCGCGAGCTCGTGAAGGATGATGTGGGCCTGGTGGGCCGGGCTGGTCCCGCTCGCGTAGTGAACGTGGTCGACGTCGCCGAAGGCGATCCACACCCCGCAGACCCCCGAACCGCCGGTGTCCCGGCCGGACAGCGGGATCAGCCGCAGGCGCCGCCCGCGCCGCCGGGCCACCGCCTCGGCCAGGTTCTCGATCGTGAACGGCCTCGGGACGTCCAACTGCCCGATCAGCTCGTCGCAGCGCGCACTGAACCTGCGCCACTCCTCCTGCTCCACACGCGCCCCCGCGCTCGGCCCCCGCCGCGTGGTCCGCCGACCACACGCCCTGCACCGGAGTCTAGACGGACGATCATCCGTGTGCGGAGCCCGGCTCCTCCGGCTGCGGGCCCGCGCCCGGAAGCCCGTTCCCGATCGGCCCGTTCTCCATCGGTCCGTGCTCGATCAGCCCGCTGCGCTCGATCAACGACCGTACGGTGTCCACGCCGTGCGTCGACATGGTCGCCACGGCGGCGGCCCGCAGTGCCACCGACCGGACGTCGTTGGCCCGCATCGCGGCCACCAGCGCGAGCTGCGCGGTGACCCGGTCGGCCACCTCGTCATCGATGAAGTACGCCTGCGGGACGCCGAAGAAGTCGCCCAGTGCGCGCAGCGTGCCGACCGTGGGGTTGCCCGCCCGGCCCTTGACCAGCGCCCAGAGCCGCCCGGTCGAGAGCGTCGGGTCTCCGGGTCGGGCCGCCGCGCGGATCCCGTCCACCACCTCGTTCAGGGTGTAGCGCCGGCCGAACGGCTGCACGTACGTGAACAGGTACTCGAGCCGGCGCCCGAGCCGTTCCGCTTCGGGATCGGGCCGACTCGGCCCTTCCGTCCCGGCCGTCTCCGACTCGCTCATCCGTGCATCGCCCCTTCGCCCGCCCTCGGGTGACCCGTATTGTCCACCTTCCCGGGCCCTTACGCTACGGCCCTCCGCCCGGACGGCGAGCATCGCCCTCGTACCGGCCCGCGTCCCGTTCCGTCCCGGCGGCCGTTCGGCAGGCTCAGTCGGATGCCAGGATCTCGGCGAGCCGGGCGGTGTCCGCGAGGTAGCGCTCGTAGGGGAAGCCGGCTGCGAGGAGGCCCTCGCGGAGCTCGTCGTAGAGGGGCCGTCCGGTGTCGTGGAAGGCTGCCCGGCCGGTGTCGGTGAGCATGACCAGGCGGCGGCGCGCGTGGTCGGGGTCGGTCTCGATCCGCACCAGGCCGTCCGCCTCGAGCGGCCGCAGTGCCCGGCTGACGGCCGGGTCGGAGATCGACAGTGCCTGGGCCAGCCGGTGCTGTGTCGTCGGCTGGATCTCCTCCAGCGTTCCCAGCAGCCGGAGTTGACTGTACGTCAGTCCGTCGTGCCCTTCGGCGCGCTTCCGTGTGGCCTCGCCGAGCAGCATGACCACTCGGTGCAGCAGATCCGCGAGTCCGTCGTCCATGATCCCAGCATACCCAAGTGTTGACGCGTTAATATTAACCATGCAAGATTGAAGGCATGGACAGCTTCGAATACCTCGCGAAAACCGCCTTCCCCCTGACCTGGCTCCTGGTTCCCACCCTCGGCGCCTCGGTGCGCGCCCGCCGGGCCCGCACGCGGCAGGAGGCCCTGGAGATCTGGCAGCGCTGGTGGGCGGTCGGCGCCCTCGGCTGCGGCAGCCTGTGGATGGCCGTCTCGTTCCTGGCCGTCCCCGACGGGATGGCCGAGGCGATCGGGTTCGGCCGTACGCCGTTCGAGTTCGAGATCGCCTTCGCCAACCTGGGCCTGGCGGTCATGGGCCTGCGCGCCGCCCGTGCCGGCGCCCGCGAGCGCGCCACGATCGGGCTCGGCGCCGGAATGTTCCTCTGGGGAGCCGTGGCCGGCCACCTCTACCAGTGGTTCGCCCACGGCGACCACGCCCCCGGCAACACCGGCGGCGTCCTCGTCTACGACCTCGTCATCCCCGCCGTCATGATCGCCCTGGCCGGCCACTCCCGCCGGTACGCCACATCGCCGCAGCCCGTCCCGGGCCCGACCGGCTGACGTCCGACCGGCGTCGCCTCCAACACGCTCTGGCGGGCCGACTCCATCCGGACACGGCGGACCGTCGTGGCCCCGTACGAAACTGCTGGTATTACTGGGGGATGCAGGAAGAGACCGCAAGCTCCGCGATCGACACGTTCATCTCCGCGTTCAACGCCTCGGACGACAGCTATGTGACGGCCCTGCTCTCCCGGGCGCTGACCTCGGACGTGGTCTTCTGGGGGCCGTTGGGTCGCAGCGAAGGAATCGAGGCGGTCGAGCGGTTCGTGCTGGACATCCGACGCCACCCGGCGGGGACCGGCACGATGGTGCGGTGCTCCGCGGTGGACATGCCCGGCGAATGGGCCCGGTACCAGTGGGTCTTCACCACGCCCGACGGAGGCCCCCGCCTGGCGGGAACGGACGTCGTCCATCTGCGACGGAGCCTCATCGACCAGATCATCGTCTTCGCGGGGGAGATCGAGCCGTTCGCCCCCTGAGTCGTCGTTCTGTCGCTCGGCGTAGGACGCGCAACTCACGACGCGCGACTCACGACGCGCGACTCACGACTCACGACGCGCGACTCACGACGCGCGACGCGCCGCCCGGATCACATCCGGGCGGCGCGGGTGCCGCAGCGCGGGTGCCGCAAGGGCCTCGTGCCTCAGCGAGCGGCGTACACGTCCTGGACGTACCGGCCGGCGTCGATCAGGGACTGGAGCCACGCCTCGGCGTCGTCCTCCCGCGCGCCGGGCGTGCGGCCCAGGTAGAGGGCGCGGAACGCGGCCCGTACGCCGGGCGCCATGCGGGCGCCGTCGCCGCAGACGTAGACCCGGGCCCCGGCTCCGAGCAGGGACCAGACCTCCTCGCCCTCCGCCGCGATGCGGTCCTGGACGAAGCGTGCGCCCGCCACCGGCTGCTCACTGAAGGCCGGGCGCAGCGAGACCGCGCCGCCCTGCTCGGCGGCCTCCAGTTCCGCGCGGTGCAGGTAGTCGGCCTCGGGGGCGTCGCAGCCGAAGTAGAGGAGGGCCGGGGCCAGGTCGGCGGCGGCCAGGCCGCGGCGCTCGGCCACCGCACCGCGGAAGGGGGCCAGGCCCGTGCCCGCCGAGATCATGATCACGGGGGCGGCCCGGTGGTCGATCCGGAAGGCGTCCCGGCAGGGCTGCACCCGTGCGAGCACGGTGTCCCCGACGGCGGCCCGGGCCAGGTGGCCGGAGCCGGTGCCGCGGTAGGTGCCCCGCCCGGAGCGGGCCGGGGCGTCGAGCACCGACACCATCAGGTCGACGTGGGCGGGGCTGGATCCGGGCGCGGAGGAGATGGAGTAGTGCCGGGCCCGGATCGGCGGCAGCAGGTCCAGCAGCACCGGCCAGGTCAGGACCTCCCGGAGCGCGGGGTGGTCCTCGACCAGGTCCAGCAGGGTGCGCGGGTCGTCCTCGGCCAGGGCCCGCAGCGCGGCCTGCTCGGGCGGGCACGGGTTGAGCGCGGCCAGCGTCGCGCGCTGCTCGGCAGTCGGGCAGTCCTGCAACTCCACGTGCCGGGTGAGGAGTTCGCGTACCGTCAGCGGCCGGTCCACGGCGAGGCCGCCGCGCCGGTGGGCGACGATGTTGAGCACGGTGTCCGGGTCCGCGCCGAACAGCTTCGCCGCCCGCTCGACGAGTGCCGGGTCGTTGGCGGGCAGCACGGCGAGGTGGTCGGCGGTGCGGTAGGTGACGCCCTCGGGCAGGGCCAGCCGGACGAGCCGCTTGACGCGCGGGTAGTCCGGGGCGGTGAGGCTGTCGACGGCCGTGACGGTGAAGGCCGTCAGGTCGTGCCGCGCGGCGAGGGCGTGCAGCGGGCCGCCGGTCACCTCCGTCACCGTGTAGGCGGCCTCGGGCGCGGCGGCGGCCGGCGCGCCCGCGTCGCCGTAGCGCTCCAGCAGCAGGGTGCGCAGCGCCGTCGTGAACGCCCGGACCCCGCCCGCGAGGTCGCCCGAGGCGTCGGCCTCGCCGCGGGCGAGCAGCCGGGTGCCGCCGAGGGCGGCGAGCCGCTCGTCGATGAGGGTCGGGATGTGCTGGTACGTGGCGGCGTAGGTGCGGTCGCCGATGCCGAGCACCGCGTACTCGACGCCCCGGGCCAGGTCGCCGTCCTCCGCCTCCCGCAGGCGTCGGACGAAGAGCGCCGCGTCGTCGGTCGGCTGGCCGTTGTAGGAGGCGGCGGTGATCACCACCGGGCGGTCGAGCGGCAGCCCGTCCGCGTACGCGTCGAGCGGGGCGACGGCGGTCTCGCAGCCCAGGTCGGCCGCCGTCTCGGCGAGTTGCCGGGCGAAGTCGCGCGAGGCGCCGTAGTTGGAGCCGTGCAGGAACAGCACCCCGGTGCCCTGCCGCACCCGCCCGGGCAGGTCGGCGGCGGCGGTCCGGGCCGGCTCGGCGGCGGTCAGAGGGGCAAGGGCGGGGGTGCGCGGGGCGAGGGTGAGCGTGAACCCGTCCGGCTTGATGGTGAGCGTCTGCTTGAGCTTCAGCCGGTAGTCTGCGTGGTCGATCAGCCGGTAGCGGTGGACCAGCATGCCGAGCAGCATGGTCGCCTCGTGCAGGGCGAACTGCCGCCCGATGCAGGCGCGTTCGCCGGTGCCGAAGGGCTTGTAGGCGTGCGGGGAGCGGGCCGCCTCCACCTCGGGGTCGAACCGGGACGGGTCGAACAGCTCCGGGTTGTCGCCCCACACCGGGTCCCGGTGCAGCATCGGGGTGAAGACCATGACGGTCTGCCCGGGGCGCAGCGGGATCCGGCCGCCGAGCAGGGTCTCCGCGCGGGCCTCGCGGCTGAACGCGGGGGCCGTCGGCCACAGTCGCAGCGCCTCGTTGAGCACCTGGCGGGTGTGGCGCAGGAGGCCGACGTCCTCGAAGGACGGCTCGGGGTCGGCCCGGTCGCCCCAGAGGGCGTCCACCTCGCGCTGGACCTCGCGGAGGACGGCCGGGTTCTTGGTGAGGTAGTGGAGGGCGAAGGAGAGCGCGCCGGAGGTGGTCTCGTGGCCGGCGATCAGGAAGGTGATCACCTGGTTGCGGATGTTCTCGGCGTCGAGTCTGCCGCCGTCACCGGGGTGGACGGCGCCGAGCATCAGGCCGAGCAGGTCCTCGGCGGGGCCCTGCTGCGGGCCGGCGGCGCGGCCGGCGATGACCTCGTCGACGACGCGGGCCAGATAGTCGGCGTCCGCCCGGAACGCCGCGTCGCGCACGCTGTGGTCGAGGTCGGGCGAGCGGGAGAGCTTGGTCATCGCCCACTCCAGGCAGTTGACCATGGCCTCGATGAACGGGTGCGGCTCGTCCCGCTCGAAGGAGCCGAAGTCGAAGCCGAAACCGGCCAGGCCGATCGTGTCCAGCGTCATCCGGGTCATGTCGCCGGGCACGTCCACCGACGTCCCGGCGTCGCGGGCGCGGTCCCACGAGTCGATCAGGCGGCGGGCGACGCGGAGCATCACCGGGTGGTAGGTGCGCATCGAGCCGAGGGCGAAGGCGGGCATCAGGATGTCGTGCGCCCGGGCCCAGTTGGGCTCCTCGTTGTACGCGGTGAACAGGCCGTCGCCGGTGAACTGCCGGACGTTCTCCAGGCCGGGGCCGATCGACTTGGCGAACCGCTCCTCGTCGGCCAGTTCCTCGACGAGGTCCAGGCTGCTGATCATCAGGATGTCCCGGCCGTGGAGCCGCTGGACGAAGGCCGGGCCGTGCTGGCGGACCAGGTCCAGGGTCCGCAGGAGCGGGACGGAGGCGGGCGGCAACTCCGAGATGTCCACGACGGGGACGTCGGAGGAGGCCGGCGCGGAGGCCAGGGTCTCGGTCATGGGTGGGGTCGCCTTCCGTGGCAGGTTCCGTGGCAGGTGCGGGCAGGACGTCGACGGCTCTGAGAACCACTGTGCGCCCACGGGGTGTGCCGCCCAGGCCCCCTGACTACATGATGATGTAGTACGGAGAGCGATGAGCGGCTTGCGAACGAGCCGTCAGATGTGCCTGGAGGGGAACCGGCATGCAACTGATCGACTGCGGAACCGGCGCCGAGAGCTGGTACGACCGCGCCGTCATCTGGCGCAACCGCACGCTGCGCCTGCTCGACCACGTACCGGTGCCGATCGCGGTCTGTGAGTACGGCGGCCGCATCATCCTCGCCAACCGCGCGATGGCAGCCGAATTCGGCCTGATGACCGGGCAGTTGCAGCACCGGAAGATCCTCGACCTGTTCACCCTCCGCGACAGCGCCACCCTGCCCGTGCTCGCCGAAGCCGTCCGGCTCCACCGCCGCTCCCAGTACGACGCCCGGGTCTCCTGGACGGCCGCCGGCAACATCGAGCGCCACGGCGAGATGAACGTCGCCCTCGTCAGCGACACCCCCGAGGAACAGCCGAACCTCCTGCTCTCCCTCCGCACCCACCCCGAGCCCCAGGCCCCACCACCCGTGCCGCCGCCCGCACCCCGCGCCGAGGTGAGCCCCACCGAGGCCCGGATCCTGGCCGCCGCCGCCCGGGGTGCCACCACCGCCCGCATCGCCAAGGAGATCGGCCTGACCACGGACGGCGTCAACTACCACCTCACCCGCCTCAGCCGCCGCTGGCACGTCCCCAACCGCACCGCCCTGGTGGCCCGGGCCTACGCGTACGGCGTCCTCGCGGCGGACGCATGGCCGCCGGAGCCCGCCCACCGCACGTGACGGGGCCCTCTCGAGCGGGGAACGGGGAGTCCGTGTCGCAGAACCCCAGAGTTCTGGGGTACCGCACGGATCGGGAGAGTCGAAGACTGCCGGTATGGACACCATCGAACAGAACAAGAGCACGGTCACCGCGTTCATCGACGCGCTCTTCAGCAAGGGTGACCTGGGGGCCGTCGACGAGTACCTCGCCGAGGACTTCGTCAACCACGACCCGCCGTTCGGCGGCAGCGCCGATCGCGAGGGGATGCGCCGGGCCGGAGCGCTGTTCCGGGCCGCCTGCCCCGACTGGCACAGCGACCAGGACCTGGTCGTCGGGGAGGGCGACCTGGTGGTCGAGCACTTCACCGCGAGCGGTACGCACCGAGGCGAGCTGCTCGGCGTGGCCCCCAGCGGCCGACCGCTGACGCTGCCCGGGATCAACATCTTCCGGCTCCGCGACGGGCGGATCGTCGAGCGGTGGGGCCGCCTCGACGAGCTCGGGCTGCTCCGGCAGCTCGGCCTGGCTCAGGAGTAACGTCGGTCCCATGGCGGCATCGCCGGTGGAACGCCGCACGGCCGGACTCGTCGCCCGCTGCTACGCCGGGTCGGACCCGGCCCGGCTGCGGGCGGACGTGCTGCCGCGCCTGCGGCGGCTGGTCCCCACCGCCGCCGTGTTCTTCGCCACCGTCGACCCCGCCTCCCTGCTGTTCACCTCCGCCGCGACGGAGGACCCGCTGGCCGGTGAGACCGCCCGCTTCCTGGAGAACGAGTTCGGCCGGGCCGACGTCAACAAGTTCGCCGACCTGGCGCGGTCCGCCGATCCGGTGGCCACCCTCGACCGGGCGACCCGGGGCGACCGCGCGGCCAGTCCCCGCTACCGGGAGATCATGGCGCCGCTCGGACTCGGCGACGAACTCCGGATGGCGCTGCGCCTCGGCGGCTGCTGCTGGGGCGTCCTGTGCCTGCACCGGGAGCACGCGGACGCCGGGTTCGCCGACGAGGACCTCGCCGTGCTGCGGGCCGTCGCCCCGCACCTCGCCGAGGGGATCCGGCGCTCGGTCGCCCTCGGCCTGGCCGGTTCCACCACGGCCCCGCCGCGCGCCGCCGCCCTCGGTCCGGGTGTGCGACCGCTTCGGCGAGTGGTGGAGCGTGCACGCCACCCGGCTCACCGGGCCGCCCGGGGCCCAGACCGCGGTGACCGTCGAACCCGCCCCGCCCCAGCAGCGCTCCACGCTCCTGCTCAGCGCGTACGGGCTGAGCCTGGCGCAGAACAGGGTCGCCACCCTGGTCCTGCGCGGCTGCTCGACCCGCGAGATCTCGGCCGAGCTGTGCATCTCGGCGAACACCGTGCAGGAGCACCTCACGGCCGTCTTCGACCGGCTCGGCGTCCGCAGCCGCCGGGAGCTGGTCGCGCTCGCGCTGGCGGGCGCCAGGGGCAAACGGCCGGCCTGACCCCGGACCCGGCCGCCGGGCCTGGGCCGTGCCTTCCGGCTCACGCCGGGCGGCCGCCGCCGGGGCACGCACCTCGCCGGCTTCTCGTCGGTCACCAATGTCCCCCAGCCTGGCGGCTGGGAGGTGCCCCCACCGCAGTGGTCGTTGGCCGCGCGGGTCGGCGGCCTGGCGGGAAGCGTGGAAGGGTTGACGCGGGAAAGTGTGAGTGGTTTATTACTCATATGGCGACGACGGGACGGGTGCTCAGCACCGCGGAGGAACGCAGGGAAGTGGTGCTCAGTACCGCGGTCAGCAGCTTCGCGGCCCGTGGCTACTACGGCACCAACACCACCGAGGTGGCGAAGAGGGCGGGCATCTCGCAGGCGTATGTCTACCGCCTGTTCCCCAACAAGGAGGCGTTGTTCGTCGCGGTCGTCGAGCACTGTTTCGACCTCGTGCGGGACAGCTTCGCCAGGGGGGCGGCCAAGGCGCGCGGCAGCGAGCCGCACGAGGTGCTGATGGCGATGGGCGACGAGTACGCCCGGCTCATCGCCGACCAGGACCTGCTGCTGGTCCAGGTGCATGCCCAGGCGGCCGCGGCGTCCGAGCCCGCGGTGCGCGAGGTGGTGCGGCGTAGCTACGCCAGGACCGTCGAGTACGTGCGCAGCGTTTCCGGCGCGGACGCCGACGCGGTCCAGCACTTCATGGCCAGGGGGGCGTTGTGTCACCTGGTGGTGGCGATCGGCGCCACCGAGGTCGACGCGCCATGGGCGAACACGCTCTCGGCGGGCCTGCGCCACTACTGAGTTCCGCCACCAACCGAGTTTTCGCTGCGAGAACGGCCGCGTCACGCGGCCTTTCTTTTGACCCAAATGTGAGTGGTTAACCACTCAATTTTTGGAGGAGAAGTCATGACCCAGGAACTGCACGTCGTCCTCGGCACCGGACCCGTCGGCCTGACCCTCGCCGAGCGGCTCGTCGCCCAGGGCCACCGGGTGCGCACGGTGAACCGGTCCGGCGGTGGGGAGCAGATCGCCGGTTCGGTGCGGGTCGCCGCCGACGTGACCGACCGGGCCAAGCTCGCCGAGATCGTCGAGGGCGCCGAGGTCGTCTACAACTGCACGCACGTGCCGTACCGGCTGCAGCCGCAGGTGCTGCCCGTGATCCAGGACGCGCTGCTCGACGTGGTCGGCCGCAGCGGCGCGAAGCTGGTCACCGTCGAGACGCTCAACCAGTACGGCCCGACCGGCGGGGTGCCGATGACCGAGCGGACGCCGCTCGCCGCGCCTGGCCCCAAGGGCAGGACGCGCGCCGCGATCACCGAGCGGTACCTGGCCGCGCACGAGCGCGGGGACGTCCGCGTCGCCCTCGGCATGGCGGCCGACTTCTTCGGCCCGCGCGTTCTGCTGTCCTCGCTGGGCGCGGCGGTGTTCCCGGCCGCGCTGGCCGGCGCGACCAGGCTCGGGCTGGGCGACATCGACCTGCCGAGGAGCTACACCTACGTGCCTGACCTCGCCGCCGGGCTCGCCGTGCTCGGCTCCGACGAGCGCGCGCTCGGCAGGCTGTGGCACCTGCCCGTCGACGGCCCGTACACGACCCGGCAGATTCACGGCATCATCGGCGACCTCACCGGCGAGCCGACGCAGATCACGGTGCAGCGCGAGGCGGAGCCGTTCGGCCCGTACGACGAGGAGTTCATGGCCGAGTACCGCGAACTCTTCTACTGGCACACCGAGCCGTTCGTCATGGACGACTCGCTCTACACCAGCACTTTCGGTGTCCGCGCCACCCCGATGCGCGAAGCGCTCGCCAAGACCGTCGACTGGTTCGCCCACTCCGTCCAGGAAGGACAGTGACCGTGCAGACCCTCTACACCACCGAAGTGACCTCCAGCGGCGACGGCCGCAACGGCAGGGTCCGCTCCAGCGACGGCCTGCTGGACACCGCACTTGCGCTCCCCAAGGAAGCCGGCGGCTCCGGCGCGGCGACCAACCCCGAGCAGTTGTTCGGCGCGGGCTACTCGGCCTGCTTCCACAGCGCGCTCCGGCTGGTCGCCCGGGAACGCAAGGTCACACTGTCCGGCGACACGGTCGTCGCGCGGGTGGGTCTCGCCCGGGACGAGGCCGGGTTCCTGCTCGACGTCGACCTGTCCGTGGTGCTGCCCGGGCTGTCGCAGGCGGACGCCGAGTCGCTGGCCAGGGACGCCCACGGGCGCTGCCCGTACTCGCGGGCGATCCGCGGAAACGTCGACGTCACGCTGCGCGTCGCCGTCTGACCGGAAGGCCCCGGCATCCGCGAGCGCAACGCTCGTCAGCGCCCCGCGAGGCAGAGCGCCCCGGGTTCAGGCCGATCCCCGAACCGTGCTGCTCTCCGCACCGTCAGCGCCGGGCCAGGCGGCGTTCGCCGCCGGCGCCGGTCGCGTAGGCCAGCTGGTAGTGGGCGAAGACCGCCGGTTCGTCCTCGGCAGGCAGCACGTCGTCGGTGCCGATGGACGGGGCGTCCTTGACCAGGCTCCTGGGGAAGGCGACCTTCAGGTACCCGGGCCCGGCGACCGCGCCCTCCAGGGGGACGAACACCAGTCGGCGCCGGGCGAGTACACCGACGGTGACCGTCCCGAAGGAGGGTTCGTCGGTGGCGGTGTCCACGTAGACGGACTCCAGCGTGCCGATCTTCTTCCCGTCCTCGTCGACGACGTCGTGCTCCCGCCACTCCCGCAGGTCGGCGATCTCGATCATCCGTGCCTCCGCTTGGCTCGGAGTCCATCCTGCACCGTTCGCCGCCACCCCGCACCTGGCCCCGGTACCCGGCACGGTGCCGCCGGCGTGCGAGAGGCTGCCCGCCGTCCTCGGCCGTCGGGTGGGTGGCTTCGTTCACGAGTTCGAGCAGCAGATGTGAAGCACTTCGGACAGCACCGCCGGGAGTGACGGATTCCAACACGGGCGGATCGCGCCCGCCGGTCGTAAGGAGGTGATCCTGCCGGGAGGGTCAGTGGCGGAGCGGCCCGGGGCCGGCGTGGCGCGTCAAAGTCCCGACCAGCAGGTTCACCTTTACGGGCCGTCCGCGCTGCGGTGCACTCCTGGCAGCGATGACGATGGTCGTGCGTGCGTTCCCGTCGCGGCGTGGGGGATGATCGGAAGGAAACGTCGGCCATGGCTCTCGACCCTGACATCGCGGCACTCCTGCACCGGTTCGGCGTGGACGGTCCGCCACCCACCACCCCGCCCACCGTCGCCGAGATGCGTGTCGGCAACCGGCAACTGTCCCTCGCGGTGGCTCCCAGCCCGCCGCTCACGGTCGGGTCGGTCGGTGACGACACGCTGGAGGGTGTGCCGGTGCGGGTGTACCGACCCGAGGCGGGCGGCACTTCCCCGGCTGTCGTGTTCTGCCACGGCGGCGGGTTCATCGTCGGGGACCTGGACACCCACGACAATGTCTGCCGGCGGATGTGCCGGGACCTCGACGCGGTCGTCGTCAGCGTCGGCTACCGGCTCGCCCCCGAACACCCCTTCCCCGCCGGCTACGAGGACTGCCTCGCCGTCGCCCGGCATGTCGCCCGCGACAGCGGGAAGTTCGGCGGCGGCGTGCTCGCCCTCGCCGGGGACAGCGCCGGGGCCAACCTCGCCGCCTCCGTGGCCCTCGCGCTGCGGGACGGGGGCACACCGGTCGCGGCCCAGCTCCTGGCCTATCCCGCCACCGACCTCCTCAGCCCGCGCGAGTACCCGTCCGCGACCGAGAACGCCACCGGCTACCTCCTGACCACCGCCGAATGCGAGAACAACGTCCGGCTCTACCTCGGCGACAACCCCGGCGCGGCGGCGACGTTCCCCGCCTCCCCCCTGCGGGCCGACGACCACCGCGGCCTCGCCCCGGTGGTCGTCGGCGTCGGCGAGCACGACCCGCTGCGCGACCAAGGGCTGGCCTACGCCGACCTCCTGGCTGCCGCCGGAGTCCCGGTCCGGAAGCACATGTATCCCGGCCTGGTTCACGGGTTCCTCAACTTCGACACCGTCGTGCCCTCGGTCAATGCGGCGGTCACCGAGATGTACGCGGACTTCAAAGCCCTCCTCCAGGCCGCCTGATCCGCCAGGGCGGGCGGGGCCCGCGGGGGTTCGGCCCCTCCGCCGGCGAACTCCGGCATCGCATCCCCTGCACCATGCACCGACAGTCCGCGGCCCGACGGGGTGCCAGCGCACGTCCAGGTGCTTGTCCGGTTCGGCGTTGACCAGCTCGCCCGTGAACTCGCTGGTGGCGAACACGAACAGCAGGAATCCGCCGAGCCCGTCCCAGCCCTGCCTGGCCTGGATGGTGTGCACCAGGCGCAGATCACGGGGCCGGGCGATGAGCCCGGATTCCTCGCGCAGCTCCCGGACGGCGGCGTCGGGGAGCTCCCCACCCGGCTCGGCCTTCCCACCGGGGATCGTCCAGGCGGGGCCGGGGCTCCAACTGCGCTGGGCGTAGTGGACGGTGGCGATGCGGTCGGTGGCCGGGTCGTGGACGATGACGCCGACCGACAGCCTGCTCGTCTCGTGCATCAGGGGGCTCCAGGGGGAAGTGGGACACGGCGGTCGGGCGAGACCGTCTAGGAGCTGTCCGGCCGATCATGCTGCTCGTTAGGGTTCCGGTGTGTCGAAGACCAGCGTGAGCAACGAGACCGAGACCATGCTCTGCCTGTGGGTGGAGCCCTGGGGAACTGATCACTGGATGCGCCCCGGTGAGGAGTTCACTGTGGTGACGGAACTGGAACCCGAGGAGTCACCGTTCAACGTCGTTGTCCATGCCCAGGGCATCACGGTGTGGGTGAACTCGGCCAACGACGCTGAGGTCGTCGACAAGAACGGCAGCATCGTGCCGTGCGGGCACCAGCGCCCCGCCGATCTGGGATGGTGACCAGGCTCGGTGCTCGTCAGGACCGCAGCCAGATGACGAGCGCGGCCGCAGTGACCGTGCCGAGGAACACGTAGCCACGCTTGTCATAGCGAGTCGCGACGGCGCGGGGGTTCTTCAGCTTGTTGATGGCTCTCTCGACGGTGTTGCGCTTTTTGTACCGCTCCGCGTTGAAGCCCGGTGGCCGTCCGCCTCGCGATCCTTTGCGCAGGCGGGCGGCCTGGCTGTCGGCCTTCTCCGGGATCGTGTGTCGGATGCCGCGGCGCCGCAGGTACTGACGGCACGGGCCGTTGCTGTATGCCTTATCGGCCGCCACGCTGCCGGGCTTCTTGCGGGGCCTGCCCAGCCCGAGCCGGGGGACCCGGATCTTCTCCAGTACCGGCACGAACTGGGTGCAGTCGGCCCGCTGCCCCGGTGTGACGATCAGGGACAGCGGGCGGCAGAGGCCGTCCGCGCTCAGGTGGATTTTGCTGGTGAAGCCGCCGCGCGAGCGGCCCAGTCCCTCGCCTCCTGCACCACGTCCGCCAGCCGGCCGACGAGGCGCTGCCACGGGGTTTCGTCCTGGTGTTCCAGTTCCTCGCCCCCCTTTGGGGTGGCGGGAGCCGGCGGTGGGTTGGTGCGGGCGCCGGCCGCGTGCTGGTGCGCGCGGACGATGGTGGAGTCCACCGAGATGTCCCAGTCGACCTCGCCCGCCGCGTCGGCCGCGGCCTGGACTCGCTGCAGCAATCGTTCCCAGGTGCCGTCCGCCGACCACAACCGATGGCGTTCATAAACGGTCTTCCATGGCCCGAACCGCTCCGGTAGATCACGCCAGTGCACCCCGGTCCGTACCCGATGCAGAATCCCGTCGATCACCTGCCGATGATCACGCCATCGCCCGCACCGACCGTTGCTCACCGGCAGGAACGGCCGCAGCGGCTCCCATTCCGCATCCGACAGATCGCCGCGTTCTCCCCGCCTCATGTACGGGACAACGATCCGACCAGTCGACAGTCACATGATCGGCCGGACAGCTCCTAGTCCAGGACGACCGTCACACCGCGCTCGTCGAGGATCTCCAGGACTCGGTCGAAGTAGGAGCTGCTCGCGCCGCACTCGACGGCCTGGTCGGCGAAGGCACGACGGGCGATGTCGGAATCGTGCCAGACCAAAGTGAACGGGGGAATGACCGCTGGCCCGCCGCCGAGGCGGTCCCGGAGCCAGAAGAGGTCTCCGCCCAGTTCCCGGCCGGGGCCGAGGACGGCCTCGCCGATGGCCAGGTGAAGGCCCGGTACGTCGGTGGCGAAGCGGCCGTCGAGGTGGTACTCGCCACCGGAACGGCCGATGCCGGGGCCGTACGGGCCACTGGTCGTCAGCCGCAGCCACGCGTAACGGCCCCGGGTGGTGAGCGGTGCCCAGAGGTTGGGCCGGCTCGGTTCGCCGTCGTACCAGGTCTCGTGAATCGCGCGGGCCTCCAGGGGCGGGCGGTCGTCGCGACGGTCCGCGAGCGTGAGGTCCAGCAGGGAGCTGCCCACGACGGAGGGCCGCACGTCGGCGATGTCGACGTCGACGCCGCGGTGGTACATGACCCGACCTTTGCGGTCCAACGTCACCAGCCACACGCACTCCCAAGGCCGGGGGTGCGGGTCCTTCAGCCGCTCCAGCAGCACGTCGGTGGGCTCGCATCCGATCAGGTGGATCGGCTCCGGCCGCGGGGGGCGCTGCGGGTACAGCCCCCGCGCTTCGAGGCATGTGCCGAGCGGTTCGTCGCCCCATCGATGCGCCGACCGGATTTTGAAGCGGTAGGAAGTCGGGGCCTCTGGCACGGCCAGGGCCCTGTACATGGTGTTCGCGACACCGGCGCCCAGGACCAGGTCGATCCGCTCTGGGTCACCGGGCGTGGGGCTGTGGGTGATGACGGAAACGTCGACGAGGTCGACGTCCGTCGGCGATGTCCTGTCGTCCGCGTCGAGGACGTCCACGACCAGGTCACCGAGCAGCCGGTCCTCCGCAGCGGGTCGGGTGGCGAGTGCGACGAGCCGGCTGTCACGGGGGCAGCCGCGCAGAGTGACGACCTCCCGGGGCGGCGGTACCGGCGCCACGTACAGCCCCTCGACGTCGACGCAGCGCGCGAGGAGCGCGACGCGTTCGGTGTCCTCCAGGCTGGAATTGTCCTCGACGAGCAGGTAGCGCAGCGGGAGGTCCCGCTTCCAGCCGAGGAACTCCGTGACCCGCATCCGACCTCCGGTACTTGAACCTTCCGAACCGGGCCACCCTACGGCTCATCGGAAAGATGATCACCCGGGTTTTTCGCCGGTGCGACGGGCAGGCAGAACACGTCTGCACGACCCGAATCAGCTTCCGACCCTCATCCGTATCCATCCGACGATGGTCGCGCAGCGGCAGATCTCTGGCAATCAACTTCAGGCCGCCGCAGGCTCCTCAAGTAGCAGCCAGATGAACGCCATCAATGATCGGCCGGACAGCTCCTAGTTGTCGTGCGCGGGAAGTTGCGAGAGTTCGGTGTCGCGCATGATGCGCTCGACCGTGTCGTGGAGGGTGCTGTCGCTGCCGATGACGGTCTCGATGCCGCCCGGTAGGACGTCGAGTTCGCGGTACCAGGTGCGCAGTTCCCGCTCGGTGACGGCAGCCGGCAGTCCGGGGTCGGCCTTCGAGGCGTGCCGGACCAGCGTCTCCTCGAACGGGACGGCGAGGTAGTAGCGGCGGGTGACGCCGAGGTGATCGTCCACCAGGTGTTCGAGCATCGCGCCGTAGTGCTCGGCGTACAGGATGCCTTCGACGACGACGTGGTAGCCGTGGTCGAGGGAGTAGCGGGCCACGGTGTCGATCAGGCCGATGTTGGTCGCGCCGGGCCGGTCCCGCTCGCGCAGCACGGTACGGCGCAGGTTGTCCTGCGCGACGACGGCCAGGCCCCGGCCGAACCGGTCCCGGATGCCCGCGGCCACCGACGACTTGCCCGATGCCGAGTTGCCGCGGACGACCACGAGCCGGGTCTGCGAGCTGCCCGTGGGTGCCCCGGCGGCGGGCCGGTTCGCGGTGTTCATGCGGGCCCTCCGCTGGCGGACGGGCGGTGCCCGAGCAGCGGCAGATAGTGGTGCAGGTAGGGCGGGACCTTGAGGGCGAGGACTTCGTCGAGGGGGACCATGCGTACGGCCTGGCCCTCGTCGCCGAGGCGAAGGTCGCTGTCGGGGCCGTCCCAGTGGGCGCGCAGGACGCGGGTGAACGGGGAGACCTGGTCGTGCTGGGGGCCGGGTACCGGCCGTACCCGGGTGATCTCGATGCCCGCTTCCTCGCGGACCTCGCGGGCGGCGGTCTCCTCGGGCGTCTCGTCGGACTCGCGCCAGCCGCCGATCGGGGTCCAATGGCCGGGCCAGGCGATGCCGGGCTTGTCGTCGCGGTGGTGCATGAGCAGGCGTCCGGCCGGGTCGGTGACCAGGACCAGGATGCCCTCGAAGTCGTCGGCGGGCTGCGGGCGTTCGAGGTAGAGCGGGTGGCCGCAGCGGTGGGCGCGCAGGATCTGCAGGAGTCGTCGGTAGCGGTCCGGGTCCATGTGGGCGCGCCAGTTGTGGGCCGTCTCGAAGCGCCACTCGGTGTGCTCGGCGGGGTCGAGGCGGATGCGGGCCTGCTGGTCGGGGGTGAGGGTGCCGCCGTCGAAGACATAGCTGCAGACGGGGACGGGGTAGTGCTCGGTTCCGGCCTGCTGGTGGAGGACGGCGACGAGGCGGCGGCGGGCGATGACCTCGGGGTTCTCGGCGGCGAGGTCGAGGCCGATCTCCTCCTCCGCCTCGCGCAGGGCGGTGGTGAAGGGGGTCTCGCCGTGCTCGACGTTGCCGCCGGGGAAGTTCCACACGTCCGGGTTGATGGCGGAGCGCATCCCGAGGACGCGGCCCTGTGGGTCGGTGACGAGGAAGCTGCCGTAGACGCTGGGGCGGGCGATGGTGGTGAGGTAGCCGCCGACCGGCCGCCACCCGGGGATGGCGAGGCGGCCGGTGAGCCACTCGATCACCGATCGCTGCCCGTCGCTGGTCGGCGGCAGCCGGCCGGGGTCGGCCCACTGGGGGGCGTCGTGGTCGGGGGAGAGGGCGAGCGGGGTGCCGTCCGGTACCTCGGTGGTGAAGACGAACTGCCGTACCTGCCGCCCGTTCTGGTCGGTGAAGTCCAGGTGCCGCACGTAGTCGAGCACCCCGGTGAGCCCGGTCTCCTCGGCCAACTCCCGGGCCGCGCCGGCCGGTACGGGCTCACCGTCCTCCAGGGAGCCGCCGGGGTACTCCCACAGGCCGGGCAGCACGTCGTGCGGGGCCCGGCGGATCATCAGCACCTGCCCGGAGGCGTCGCGGACCACCACACCGACGGCGATGCGCTCGATGCCCTCGTCGGCGGCCAGCCTGATCAGCACACGGAAGTCGATCACCGGAGGTGCTCCTTGTTCGCCGGGGCCGTGCGGGACGGCCGGTTCGGGCATGGCGAGGCTGCGATCACACGGGTGATCGGCCGTCGTATGCGGGTGCTCGGGCAGGTGCTTCACCGTAAGCGCCCCGGCCGGGCCGCGTCGGCGTGTCGGCCCGGAAGCCACACGATCCGGTGAACGTCCCCAACTCGGCGAACCAGCAGGGGGATTGAGGGCGAACCGGGGAGTGTGTCACAGGGGGCTGACAATCGCGCCGCACCCGGCGGAGCGGGCGTTCGCGGATCGGCGACCTGGCTCTGCCCGTGGCCGCTTCCGGGCCCTGGCGGAACCGGCCATCCACAGGGGAGCTCGAACGCGAGATCCGCGCAGCCGTGGTGGATGGCTGCGCGGATCTGCTTCGTGCCTGTAGCGGTTCAGCCCGCGTAGATGGACTTCGAGAAGACACCGCCGTACAGGTGGTTGTCGATGTAGATGGTGCCCTGGCCCTGAACCCAGGTGGAACCGTTCAGCGCGACGGTGACGGTCGGACCGAACCACTCATGGCTCCAGCCCGCACCGGTCACCAGACCGCCGTTGTATGCGTCCTGGATCACGCCGTTGACGTTCAGCACGCCGCTCACGAAGACGCCGTGGTACCCGTTGCTGGTCACGCGAACGGACGGAGTCACCTGGTTCCCGTTCACGTAGACGCACGCCTGGGCGCCCAGCCTGTCGACCACCCCTGACGACGGTCAAGCCCCCGATATCGGCCGCACGCCCCGCATTTCGGCCACCCGCTGGCGGCGACAAACGTCCGGCCTGCGCATTTCACCTGCCCCTGAGGCCGGACCGCGAGGGGAGGACGCGAATCCCTTCGACGCAAACCGCTACGCGCCGCGCACACCGGCAGGCCCTGACCTGGACCGTCCCACGGTCACCCGACCCCGGAACAGGCTGCGCCTCCTCCACTGGCGGCACCGTCGCGGCACCTCCGACCTGCGGGCCATATCCGGATTCATCCAGAATGCGGAGCCCGCCGGGATTATGCGGCGGAATTTGAGGCGCCACACCGCATGAATTCATTACCGGGCGATTCCGACGAATCTCGGCCAATGTCCCTGGAATGCGACATGATGGCACGGCTACGGGCATGCGCAGAGATCGCCGACAGGCCGGTGTCCGCCCTGGGGTCGAAGCTCAGGGCGCGGCCACCGCTCGGGACCGCGTCGGGCACCATCGGGCAGCGATCACGCACCAGCTCCCCGTCCCGTGAGCGAGCACCTAGATGCGCGACTTCCGCACCGAGTGCACCGCCGCCCCGGCCAGCGCCAACGTCGACCGCATCAGTGACAGCCGCTCGTGTCGGCGGTACAGCGCCCAGTTGTGCTCCACCAACGACAGTTTGTTGGACGACAGCGACCCCGCCCGGCCGGCCCTGTAGACCGCCAGCGGCTCCTGCAGGCCCCGGGCGGCGTGACCGTCCCTCATGATCGCCAGCCACAGGGCGTAGTCCTGGCGCTTGGGCATGTCCGGCATCAGCCGCAGGCCCAGCTTCGCCCGGTCGTACATCGCGGTCAGGGCACCGATGTGGTCCTGCACCAGCATGTCCCGGTACGTGACCCGTGGCCGGGCCACGACCACCCGCCCGTTCGGGGTGAAGGCGGCCGCCTCGCCCGTGTGGTCGCCGTCGACCTTGTAGTAGGAGGTGAACGTCAGCGGGGCGTCCCCGGCCTCGGCGAAGGCGAGTTGCCGCTCCAGCTTCTCCGGGAGCCACATGTCGTCGCTGTCCAGGAACGCCACGTACTCCCCGCGCGCCCGTGCCATGGCGAGGTTGCGGGCCCTGGCCGCGCCGCCCTGCTCGGCCGCCGCCTGCGGGCGCACGCGCTCGTCCTGGCGGGCCAGATCCTGCAGCAGGTCCATGGAGCCGTCCGTGGACGCGTCGTCGGTGATCAGCAGTTCCACGTCGGGGTGGGTCTGCGCGAGCACGGAGCGCACCGACGCGCCGAGGGTGGCCGCCGAGTTGTGGACCGGCATCACCACGGAAACCAGGGGCACAGCGGTACGCTCCCTTATCCAGATCGGAGTAGTCATGAACTCGTCGTACGCGCCGCCGGGGTGGGCCACCGCGTCACCGGCTACGACGTGGACCTGCACCGTATCAAGCAGCGGAGATCGGTGGTCCGGCTATCCCTTGACGTTTCGCCGGGCCGAACCCGTCAGGAACACCACCGCGAGCATCGCCGCGGACAGCGCCGCGATCAGCAGCGGAGCGGGACCGGCCGGCTTGCCGTTCGCCCGGACCGCGCCCATGAAGTCCAGGGCCGCGACGTGGTTGACGAGGACGTACCAGATGGGCAGGTAGACCGCCTGGAAGACCCGGTGGGTGCGGCTGACCACGCCCAGGGACATGGCGAGCGAGGGGATGAACAGCACGCCCCCGAACCAGCAGGCCACGCCCGCACCGTCACCGGCGGCCAGCATCCGCAGCAGCGGGGAGATGCCCGTCACCGCGGTGAGCACCAGCCCGGACGCCCACTCGGCCAGCAGCCTGCGTCGGGCCGTCGGATAGGCGCCGAGCAGGACCTCCAGGTCGTTCTCGACCTGCTGGCTGCCCAGTCGCGACCAGATCAGCACCGGCCAGAGCCATACGCAGGGCAGCAGCAGTCCGGTCACGGTGCCGATCGGCAGGGCGAAGCCGGCCACGGTGAGCGCGTCGGCGACCGCCCACCACCAGGGGGAGATCCCCTGCAGCAGGATCCGGACCTCGCCGACCAGCAGCCGGCCGAAGGCCCCGGCCCGGGTCGGCTCGGTCCGCGGCAGCGCGCCCGGGGCGGTGGACCAGGTGGACCAGGTGGACCAGGTGGAGCCGGGAGCAGGCGCCGGCGCATCGGTGCCGAACGGCTCGGCCGCCGTGGCGGTGGATGAGTCCTTTGCCGCCGACGACTTGGCCGGGGGTAGGGAACCGGCAGCGCGGGCCGGGTCGAAGCGGGGGAACCAGAGCGCCGGGAGCAGCGCCATCGCGAAGGCCAGCAGGACCAGCACCACCCGGGCGAGGACGAACCCTGCGGACAGGTCGAAGCCGTCCCAGAGGAAGGTGCCCAGCGGCTTGCTCACCTTGGTGAGGCCGAGGCTGAATCCGTCCTCGCCGGACTGCAGGTGCTGATTGCCCATCGCCGTGTTCATCGACTGCGCGACGTGGTGCACACCGAGGCCGCCGAAGGGCGCGGAGCCCGACTGGCCGCCGATCGAGATCACCACGGCCAGCACGAACCAGACCACGTTCCCGAAGCCGGCCCGTAGCAGCGGCACCGTCTCGAACAGGATCGCGGCCGCGGCGGTCAGCGCCATCACCGGCAGCGAGAGGAGCAGGAACGGCTCGGCCAGGGCGACCGGGTCGACCGAGCGGTTCTCCCCGCGGGCCAGCTGCATCAGCAGTGCGGTGACCGCCAGCACGCCGATCATCGAGGCGAGCACCAGCAGGTTGCTCAGGAACTTGGCGGTCAGGTAGCCGGAGGTGCGCAGCGGGGTGGCGGCGAGGATCTGGCCGACCCGGCCGGTCTCGTCCCGCGCGATGCCGCCGCGCACCACGTAGAAGCCGCCGAAGGTGAGCCAGAGCGCCCCTGCCAGGGCGGTGACCGCGCCGACGTAGGCGCTGTTGTAGATGCCCCGGTTGCCGCCGACGTCCATGATCACCCATGTGCTGTCCACGTCGGGGACGGCCAGGTAGCCGAGCCCGATCGCGGCCAGCAGGGTCACCGCGTACGCCGGTCGACGCATCCGGTCGCGGAAGTCGCCGACCGCCAGCCCGGCGAGCGTGCGCACTGTCACCGTCCCACCGCCTGTTGCGAGGCGGGAGTCCGCGCGGCGGACCGGTGGACGATGCCCAGGTAGGCGTCCTCGAGGTCGGGCGGGACCCGGGCGGCGTCCCGGGTCGGCGGGGCGGGGGCGAGCAGCCGCAGCCGTACCCCGTTCGCGGTCCGCATCGTGCGGCTGACCACGTGCCGGGCCTGGACGGCCGGGACCTCGGCGGGGGCGACCATGACCTCCCAGACCTGCCCGTCGACCTCGCGGAGCAGGTCGTCGGGGGCTCCGCGGCGCAGCAGCCGCCCCTGGGCGACCACGGCGATGTCGGAGGCGACCGACTCGACGTCCGAGACGATGTGGGTGGAGAGCATCACGACCCGGTCGGCCGCGAGGTCGCTGAGCAGGTTGCGGAAGCGCACCCGCTCCTCCGGGTCCAGACCGGCCGTCGGCTCGTCGACCACGATCACCTTGGGGTCGGCCAGCAGGGCCTGGGCGATGCCGACCCGGCGGAGCATGCCGCCGGAGTACGTGCCGAGCGGGCGCTTGACCGCCTCGGTCAGGTTGACCAACTGGAGCAGCTCGTCGATCCGGGCCTTGGCGGAGCGTGCGGACAGGCCCTTGGCGGCCGCCAGGTAGGAGAGGAACTCCCGCGAGGTCAGGTTCGGGTAGGCCCCGAAGTCCTGTGGCAGGTAGCCGAGTTCGCGACGAAGGCGGTCCGGGTCGGCGAGCACGTCGGTGCCCTGGTAGCGGACCTGGCCGCTGGTGGGCCTGGTGACCGTGGACATGATCCTCATGAGCGAGGACTTGCCGGCGCCGTTGGGCCCCAGCAGGCCCAGCAGGCCCGGGTTCAGGTGCATCGTCATGCCGTCGACGGCGCGCTTGCCACCCTTGCCGCCCTTGCCGCCCTTGTACACCTTGGTGATGTCGATCAGTTCGAGCATTGTCGTCTTCTTCCCCCTCTTCCCCGTCGGGCCGGTCGGCCTCAGCCCTTCAGATCCGTCGCTTTGCCGTCGCGCGTCACGGCGACTCCGCGCGGCACCTCCACCCGGAACTTGGCGTCGCAGTTGGCCAGTCCGTTGCACCCCGCGCGGAGCTCGAGCGTGCCGTCCTCCAGTTGCCAGAGTTCCTTGGTGGTGCCGACCTTGGGGCCGACGTCGAACCAGCGGGTGACCTTGACGTCCTTGCGGTCGGCCGGGACGAGGTCGGTGGGGATGCCGTGCGACTTGACGTTCAGGCTCTTGCCACTGAACTCGAAGGTCCTGTCCTCGGGCGTGGCGTCCCCGGCCTTGGCGCAGGCGGTGAGCGGGACCAGAGCGGCGAGGGCGAGGGCGAGCAGGGCGGGTGCGGCTTTCTTGCGCGAGAGCACCGGTTCCTCCGGGAAGTTGGGATCGGGAATGCTTGAAAGATTCGCCGATCCACGCCCAGCTGCCATCTGCCGTTCGGCAGATATTGCGGCCCGAGTTCGGGCCTGACCCGTTGACTCGCTGGCTAGGTCAGGTCCAGTCCTTCCGGTCCGTCAGGTCGGGACGCAGCGGCAGCACGCCCCGGACGCGCCAGCCCCCGGCGTGCGGGCCGGCGGTCAGGTCGCCGCCGAGGGCGGTGATCCGCTCGGTCAGGCCGGCCAGGCCGGTGCCGCCGCCACCGGGGCGGCGGGCCGCGAGGCCGCCGGAGCCGTCCTGGCGTCCGCTGTCGGTGACGGTCACTCGAAGGGCGGGGCCGGGGGTACGGACCACCTCCACCTCCAGCCGGTCGGTGCCCGGGGCGTGCCGCCGGACGTTGGTCAGTGCCTCCAGGACGACCCGGTACGCCGCGTCCTCGATCTCGCGTGGCGCCGTACCGGCCAGGCCCGGCTCCAGGTCGAGGGCGCCGCCGATGACGCCCGAGGCCAGGAAGCGGTCGACCAGCTCCGGCAGGTCGGCGAGGCCGCGGACCTTGGTCGGCGGCGGTTCGGCGGCGGCCGACGTCTCCGGGTCGCGCAGGGTCCGCAGGGTGTGGTCCATCGAGTCCAGCGCCCGCAGGCCGGCCGCCTCCAGCCTGCCCAGCAGTTCCCTGACCTGCTCCTCGTCGTACGCGTCGACCTGGGCCGCCTGCACCTCCAGCAGGATGCCGGTCACCTCGTGGGCGACGAAGTCGTGGAGGTCCCTCGCCACTTCGAGCCGCTGTTCTCGGCGGGCCCGCCGGACCGCGCGGGCCCGGCGGTCGTCGTTCGCCCGCAGGTAGAGCCCGACGCCCACGGCGCCGGCCGCCGGGAACATCGCCATCGCGACGGCGACCACGGAAGGCGCGAGCACCGCCTGCGGCAGCCGGAGGGTGAAGCGTAGGGGGAGCGCCAGCAGCGTCAGGGTCAGCGCCGAGCCGACCACCGCCGCGCGGCGGACGTCCGCCCGCCGGATCACCCGCCCGACCAGCACCAGCACGGAAGCGAACTCGAACGGGAGCCACGGCAGCACGAACCCCTGCCGACCGGCGTAGCCGATGTCGACCGCGATCGAGAACGCCGCGACCAGGCCGGCCGCCAGGACCGGGGAGGCCGGGCCCAGCGGCCGGCGCAGCATCGCGACCGTCATCGCCAGGACGGCGACCAGGGCCACGATCCACACACTCGGTGGGGCGATCGCCGCCGGAGCCGCGACCAGGATCGCCGCCGTCGCGCACACCGTGCGGCGGCGACGCGAGTCAGGCATCAGTTCGGTCTGCACGGGGCCGAGCCTACGCACGGCGCAGAACCGGTACGCCCCCGGGCAGATGACCGTCGATCAGGCATCTGCCGTTCGGTAGATCCTCGGACGTGTCCGCACGGCACGACGGCCGGTCGGCACCCCCGCCACGGGCCGAAGGAGTCCCTCACTCGGCCAATCGACCGGTCGCATATCCCATCTCGAAGGCGCGCACGGCGATTCCGACCCGGTTCCTGACGCCCAACTTGCGCTGAATGCTGGCCACATGGGTCTTCACCGTGCCCGCCGAGATGAACAGCTCCCCGGCGATATCGGCGTTGGTCATCCCCTCGGCCACCTTTCCGGCGATCTCCGTCTCCCGGTCGGTGAGCGGATCGACCAAGGTCGGGCCACCCGGCCGGGCACCGGTGACGTGTTTGAGCAACCGGACCGTGATGGACGGACTGATCAGACTGTCGCCCGCCACCGCGGCCCGGACCGCCTCGACCAGCAGCGCCGGACCCGAGCGCTTGAGCAGGAATCCGGAGGCGCCGTGGCGCAGCGCCGGGTACACGTACTCGTCGAGATCGAAGGTGGTGACGACGACGACCTTGATCGGGTTCGCCGCCGACGGGCCGGCGATCAGGCGGACCACCTCCAGACCGTCCATGCGCGGCATCCGGATGTCCACCAGCGCCACATCGGGCCGGAGCCGGCGCGCCGCTTCCACGGCGGCGACGCCGTCCGCAGCTTCGCCGACGACCTCCATGTCCGGCTGGTGCTCGAGGATCCGCCGCATGCCGCGACGGACCATCTCCTGGTCGTCCGCGAGCAGTAGCCGAATGGTCACAGCCGGGAATTCTGTCATACCGGCCGACCGGGGTTATCCGGTCCCGGCGTGTGCCGGACCAGGTCGAGCAGCGCCTCGTCACGGAGCTCGACCCGGCCCGGCGCAGAAGCCGCTGCAGTGCGCCGCGGTGTCGCGATGCCCTGGTCCCCGCTCAGCTCCTGGGAGCACTCAGGACGCAGAACTCGTTGCCCTCCGGGTCGAGGAGTGTCACCCAGTGCTGCCCGTCCTGCACGGTGTCGACGCGCCGGGCACCGAGGGAGAGCAGCCGGGCGACCTCGGCCTCCTGGTCGTCGGGGCGGAAGTCGGGGTGGAGCCGGTTCTTCGACGTCTTGCCCTCGGGGACGGTCACGAAGAGCAGGCCCGGCATCCGGTCCGGCTCAGGCCGGATCTCGATGATCTCCTCGGTTTCGTCCACCACAACCCAGCCGAGAGCCTCGGCCCACCAATGCCCGAGAGCGATCGGGTCGGCGGAGTCGACCATGATTTGTTCCCATTCCAGTGCCATGGGCCTGAGCATAGGCAGACCGGCGGCCCTCCCCGCAAAGCCGCCACCGGCAGAGACGGCGCTGACGACGTGCCTCTGTTGCCCCCGTCCGCGCCGGGGCCCGCCAGTGACGCCGTGCTCGCACAGGCTCTCGCCGATCCGTTCCCCGGCCGGGTCCGGGCCGGGCTGGTCCCGCTGCGGGCCGGACCGGAAGAAGCCGTCCGTGATGGCGTTCAACAACATGAAGGTCCCCTCGGACGGGGTGGTGGGATGGGTGGCGTCACCTTCTCCATCCCTGCACCATCCGTAAAATGACAAGCGGTCACATCGTGAGCAAGGCCGAGGAGGGCCAGCAGGAGCGGACCGGCTGCTTCGTTCGAGTCAGCTGTGTCCGACCGATTCCCGCGTCTGGCTCGACCAGCTCGGCCCCGGTACCGGCGGCCGCGCGGTCCGGGTGCGGGCCGCGACCGCGCTGCGTCGGGCGCGATTCAGTGCGCTCCGATGGGGGATCCAGCGGCGGTACGCATCTCGGTGAGGGCGGAGTCCAGACGTGCGGAGCCCACGGAAGGGGCGAGCCGGGTTGCCAGGGCTGCATGGTGATCGGCTTCGGCGCGGTTGCCCTGCCGGTAGAGCACTGTGGCCAGCCTGGCCGTGGCCATGGCCCGCACGCGGACCTGGGCGGTGTCGGCCTCGGCAGCGCGGCGCAGGTCGGTGACGACCTGGGGGTCGTAGCGGCCGGTGGAGGCGGAGAGCAGGTAGAGGGCGAAGCCGCCGTCGCTGCCGATCTTGGCGGGGGTGATGGTGTTCGTCCAGGCCGGTCCCGAGGCGGGGTCGCCGACGCGCCCGTAAGCACGTTCAGCGACCAGCAGGTGTCGCGCCATCTGCTGCTCGTCGCCGTCCACGGCGTACGCCTGGGCGCGGACGGAGGCGAGCATCGCCCGCGCTGCCGCGGGCAGCCGCCCGCCTGCTTGGGCGGCGAGCTCCAGAGCCTCCGCGGAGCGGCGCAGGTGGATCTCCTGGCGGGCCGCGTTGGTCGCCACGTGGCACAGCAGCCCCGTGTCGCCGTGCTCGCGGGCGGTGGCCAGGCCGAGGCGGAACAGCGGACGGGCCTGGGCGAACCGGCCAGCGTCGAAGGCGGCCCAGGCGGTGAGGTTGGCCAGGCGGGCGATGGCTCCGAGGAGCGCCGTGCGAACCTCCGGGGTGGTCGATGCCTCCGTGAGTTCGACTGCCTGGCGCAGCTCGCGAAGTGCGAGGCCGTGAACGGCTCTTCCTCCTTCGCGGCGGTCGGCGCGCTCCAGCAGGGCGGTTCGCTGCTGGAGCTTGGCGATGTCGCCCGCGCGCAGGCGGGTCGGCGTGTGGCCGGCGGGCAACAGCGCCGCCATGGCGGCCGTCAGTACGTCTCGGCGGAGCGAGGTACTCACCTCATCGGGGTGATCGGGGAGGAACTGCCTAGGCAGCAGGCCCAGTTCGGCCGGTGAGCCCGCACCCAGGACCTGGCAGACGGCCTGGCGGTAGGGCTCGTGCGGCCACGTGATGCGGCCCCGTTCTAGGCGCGAAACGTAGCTGCCGTCAAACGCGGAATCTCGTCCGGTCAGCCCTTCGACGTGGAATCTCATACGCTCGGCGACCTGTCGCTGTGTCAGGCCCAGTGCGCGGCGTGCGTTCCTGAACAGCATGTTCGTCACTGCACCCCACCCCCAACCTCTGTCGCAGGGCGAGGATCCAGCGTATCGGCCGGGCTGAGGACTGCCCACTGAAATGCCCTGCCGCGGTCACCCGATCAGGTGGTCTCCTGGAGATGCCCCACCCGGCCACCTGGCGCCGTCCAGCGGACCTCGCCGGACCTCCGCGCCGCACCGCAGCGGGCCCGTACAGTCCTCGCATGACCGACACCACCGCGCCGTGGCGCGAGATCGAACGCACCACCGTGTTCAGCAAGTTCGGGCGATCCGTCGACCAGGTCGACTTCGAGATGCCCGATGGACGGAAGGAGCAGTTCTACCTCAAGTGCGAGCGACCGGCAGGCGCCGTGCTCGCCCTCACCCCCGACCGGCACGTCATCCTCGCCCGCCAATACCGGCCTGGCCCCGAGCGTGTCCTGCACGAACTCCCCGGCGGCTTCATCGAGCCGGGCGAGCAGGCCGCAGCCGCCATCGCCCGGGAACTGCTGGAGGAGACCGGCTACCAGGGCACGATCACCGAGATCGGCTCCTACTGGCACGACGCCTACTCCACTGTCCGCCGCTTCGCCTTCCTCGCCACCGACTGCGTGCGCGTCACCGAACCCACTCCGGAACGCACCGAGTTCATCGACGTCGTCACCCTCCCCCTGGCCGAGTTCCGCGACCGCGTGCTGCGCCAGGGAGCGATGACCGACGCCGCCGCGGCCTACCTCGCCCTCGACCACCTCCAGCTCCTGTAGCCGGAGAGCAGCGGCATGGGGGTCGGGCCGACCACACCACGCCCACCCGCCACCCGGGAGGACCCCCGTGACCGAACGGAGCACCACCCCCACCACCGTCCAGTACTACACCAGCACCCTGATCCGCCTGCCCGAGCGCGCCGTCGCCCTGGTCCTGGCCGGCGGCCGAGGCACCCGGCTGCGCGCCGCCCACGACCCCGAGCTGCGGTCCACGCCGAAGGTCCTCGTGCCGATCGACACCACCAACGGTCCGATGCCGATGCTCGGCCACGCCCTGACCCAGCTCATCGCCATCGGCGTGCGCCGCATCGCGGTGCTCACCAGCTCCGACCCCGCCACCGGCGCCCAGGACGTCGAGGCGTACGCCCACACCCACTGCGCCCGGCAGGTGGAGCTGACCATCCACCGCGAGCACCAGCCTCTCGGTACCGCCGGAGCCGCCTACGCCGCCCTGGCCAACCTTCCCGACACCCCACTGGCCGTGCTCCTGCCCGCCGACACCCTCATCCCGGTCGCCTTGCTGCCCGCCGCCGTCGCCGCACACCGCGCCCGCCCGGCCGCCGTCACCTGGACCGTCACCACCAGCCCGGGGCCCGGGGCTCAGAACACCGGCCGCCTCTTCCTGTCCCCCGGCGGCGAGCAGGTCGTCCACGCGCTGGAGGGCGTCAACGCCACCCTGCCCGCCGGCACCCGGCAGAACCTGCGACAGGCCACCAGCGCCGGCGCCGTCATCATCACCCCCGGCCGGTTCTGCGCCCTGTTCGAGGAGTACGCCCAGCGCCTCGCCGGCCCTGGCGAGGCCGACCTGTACCGGCAGTTCATGCCCTGGGCGATCAGCCAGGGCCACACTGTAGGCGCCTACGACCTCCGCGCCCCCGCTCCGGACCTCGGCACCCCCGAGCGCCTCGCCGCCTTCGGCCGCACCGCCGCCTGAGGAAGGAGAACAGCACCGTGCCCGCCACCCCGGCCGCGCTGACCGAGCAGCAGACCCGCCACTTCCGAGACCAGGGCTACCTGCGCCTGCCCGCCCCCGGCCTGTCCCACGACCTCCTCGACGATGTCGCCACCTTGGTCCGCGCCCGCGCCGCCCGCCTGCCCGCCGGGCAGGCCAAGGCATACCGGCTGTACCAGCACGACCCCGGCCTGATGCACCGCCTCGTCGCCCACCCCGCCCTCACCGGCCCGCTCACCGCGTTGCTCGGCCCCAACATCGTCTACGTCCTCAACCGGCACAACCAGGGGTCCATCAACTCCCCCGGCACCCAGGAGGTGCGGCTGCACCGCGACATCCTCCAGCCCACCCGCGGCCTGCTCACCGCCGTCCTGTACATCGAGGATGCTACGGTCGACACCGGCTGCACCTGGATTGTCCCCGGGTCCCACCACGCCCCCTACGTCGGCGTTCCCCAGCCCGATGGCGGCGGCACCTGGCTGGACGAGCACCCGGAACTCGTCAGCCTCGGCGACCAGGCCGTCACCGCGGGCCTGACACTGCCCTGGAGCTCCGGCATCGTAGGTCACGTCAACCGGATCGAAATGATCAAGCGCCAAACGTATGGCCGGGCCGGCTTCGGCCTGTTGCGGAAGAGAGTCCTGCTGGCGTCCTGACCACCTTTTGGGCCGCTGGTGTCGCTCTCAGGAGTTTCGTGCAGGGTACTCAGAAGGTGCCTGTAGCAGGTCGGCGGGGATCCGGCTGACGGCGATGGCGATCGCTTCGGCGGCTGTGGTGACGTGGTGCAGGATGGGGCCGTTCCACCACTCTCTGATGGTGTAGTCGCCGGTTCCCCGGGGTGAGTCAAGCGACACGAAGGGTGGGAAGAACGGGTAGTTGGGCGTGTTGGAGAAGCTCAACGCCCAGTGGCTCGTGAAGGGGTAGAGCCTGCGGAGCTTCGGTTCGGAGTGGGGCAAGACCGCCCTGCTGCAACTCCTCGCCCGGCCGGCCGCAGGACGCGGCGCAACCGTCCTGCGCGCCCGAGCGGAGAGCCAGCACGCCAAGCCCTACCAGGTCTTCCGGGATGCCTGGGCGGCCCGGGCCGCTGCGGACGGCCCCGACGCCGTTCCCTGGGACACCGAATCCGGGCACGACGTGGTGCGGGCCCTGCGTGACCGCGGCCGGGACGCCGTCGGCACCGTCCTGCTGCTCGACGACTTCCACTTCTGTGACCAGGCATCCGCTCGCGGTGGCTCGTCGAGCAGTTGCTCGACCAGGCGAGCGCCCTGCGGGCCCGCCACGCCGAGCAGTTGACTGTCCGGCGGCGGCGCACGATCTGCACCGCCTGGACGGCGTGGGGAAGCCGAGGCCGCGGGTCTTGGTGCAGGTCTTGACTCGGCAAATCTCGTCCCGGCCGTGTTCGGTGGCGCGGGTCTCGTCCAGCAGCGGAACGTCCCGCCAGGGCAGTTGCTTCAGCTGCTGGTGCAGCAACGGCTGATTCCCCTTGATCACGGCGATGTAGTGGGTGTTCTTCTCCTCGATCAGGAAGCGGGCATGGCCGCTCTGGGAGTGCAGGGCGTCGAACGTGACCACCGTGTCGGTCAGGTCGAGCGGCGCGAGCATGGGCTTGAAGACGGTGATTTCGTTGGTCTTGGAGCCGACCTCGCGCTGGGCGGTGACCAGGCCGGTCCCGGTCATCGCGGCCGGCAGGTGGACCTGGGTGCCGTCGGTGCGGCGCGCGCCGCGAACGGTCTTGCCGTCCACGGCCAGCGAGCGGCAGGCGTGTCTGCCGAGGTCCTGGTCGGGTGGCGGGCGGTCGGGGGAGCGGGCAGCGAGCCAGGCGCCGATCGCCGCGTCGAGGGCGTCGCCATCCACGCGCTGAAGGATCCGGCGTACGGTGGCTTCGGTCGGGGCGGTGGGCCCGGCGGGTTCGCGGCTCGGGCCGCCGAGGACGGTGAGCACGGCGGCCGGGGCGTCAGCGGCCCATTCCGCGATCGCAGTCAGGGATTTCGCGCCGGCCAGTACCGCGCACGCGGCGAGTGCGAGGACGAAGGCGAGGGGGTGGCGGCGCCCCTTGGCCCTACGTGGATCGGGCACGGTCGCGAGGCAGTCCAGCAGCTGCGAGTGTTTTCCTGGCTCGGCAGGGCGGCCGGTGGCGAGTCGGCCCAGGCCGGCGGGGATGGGCGATGATGATCGGGCAGGCACGGGCTTCAGTCGTGGTGATGACAGCGGCCAAGATCCCCTCCCCGCGTACGGCCGCGGGTTCCCCGCTGGTGGGCGGTCCGCACGGACGGCCAGTTGGACACACCACCGGAGGACTGGCCTGTACGCAGGGTGCTCGTCGCCGAGGGATGACCCGGGCCGTGGTGGCGGGGGGCCCGGGCTGGGGTTACCCGGCGTCCGGCTGGGGGTGGATCTGCTCGATGCGGTCGCGCTTGGTGTACAAGCCCCAGTAGTGCTCGGCGCGGTCGTCCGGGTCGACGAGCGGGCCGACCTGGTCGGGCATCGCGGAGGTGGCCAGCTCGCCCATCTCGCTGCGGGCGATGAAGGCCGCGATGGACAGGGTGCCCGCGTAGGCGCCGATGCCGGCGAGCTCGCCGTTGAGGGAGTACAGCCAGTTGCGGGCGGCGGACACGAGCGGGCCGACGCCGCTCATGTACGGCCGCGGCGCGACGGCGGTGTGGCCGGTGGTCATCAGGAGCGCGCCGTCGCCGCGCTCGGCCCACTCGGGCAGGACCGCGCGGGACAGGCTCGACCGGGGTGAGCAGGAGGAGCGGGATGTCCTTGGTCAGGGTGGCGGCGTCCAGCTTGGTGGCGGGGGCAAAGCTCTGCTCGCCGCTGATCGGCCCGTACTCGATGACGTCGATGCGGCCTGATCAACAGCGGGTCGCGATGGGTCAGCCGCGGGCGTTCCACACCAGCGAAGCGCTGCGGATCCAGGTGTCCTCGTCGACGGCGTCGAGGAGGAAGCGGGCGAGGTTGGCCCGGTTGATCCAGCGCCCGGGCGCGGTGGTGCCGGGGTCGGCGGCGCGCAGGGGGCCGGTGGCGGGCTTGTCGGTCAGGGCGACGCCCCGGGTGAGGGTCCAATCGGTGTCGGAGGCGCGGACGACCTGGTCGACGCCGGTGTGGTCGGTGAAGCCGGCTTTGATGTTCGACAGGTTGATGAACGCCTTGACCAGCGGGATGAGCCGGGCCCAGTCGTCACCGGCGCCCTGGGAGGAGGTCAGGGCAATCCGGCGGATGCCCTGTTCGGCCATCACGGTCAGGGCGTACGAAGGACACGACGACCTCGATGATGACGCGGCCCTCCGCCGGTGGACCACCGCGGCGCTCTACCTCGACGAACTCGGCCAGGAGCGGAAGGGTTTGGGTCAGCCAGCTGGGTTCGCCTCGCCGTCTCTCGAAGGACGGGGCGGGTCAGTCGCAGAACGGCTCCGCGAGTTGGACCACACCGACCCCGGCGAGAACCGCGAAGGCTGCCAGCAGCACGGCGACCACCGCCCCCCCTCGGGACTCGGACCAGCGGGCCAGGGCCCAGGACGCCAGCACTGCCAGCAGGCCGAGGATCCCGAGACCGGACGCGGCGATTGCCGCCATGGCCCGTCCCCCTCCCTTGTTCCAGCAGGTCTGTTCCCGGTGGAAGAGCGACCAGGACGCCACGGTGCAACCGATCAGGACGGTGGTCGCCACCGCAGGGGCGGCCGAGCGCCGCCAGGCTGAGTTCTCGGCTGACTTCTCGTTCACATGTGCTCCCTCGGGGAGTTGGCAGGATCCCCGGCGCGGAATCGATGAGCGTCGGGGATCCTGGGTAGGTCAGCGCGTCACTGGCCGCGCACCGCGGCGTTGATCATGGCAGCGGTGCCGCTGTTCCAGAGGACGGCTGAGGAGACGTTGTCGCTCCTGCCACCGCCGTCGACCCCGCCGAGGGAGGCGATGGCGGTGCCGCGGCTGGTGCTGTTGTTGAAGTTCTCCATCAGCAGGGAGCCCGACACCCCGTCCGCGAAGCCGTCGCACGGGAACTCTACGTGCCAGGTGTAGTTCCTGAGCCGGTGTGTGGCGGTGATGCACTGGAGCGGCGTGTCCCGGTTGCCCGGGTAGCCGGTGATCTCGACGTAGTTGTTGTACCCCGCATTGGTCCGCCAGCCGTTCGCGCCGGTCACGTCCTGGATCCTGCGGCGGTTCAGGTCCTTGAGGACGACGAAGCCGTAGTCGAAGTCCGGGTTTCGCTTGTTGCGCCACTGAGTCGGGATGTAGCGGGACTTCACCGACCACTTGCCGAACGGCGCCTGACCGTCGTGGTAGCCGGGAACGAAGACGCCGTTGGGCGATGGGAAGTGGTTGAAGATGCAGTGGCCGGCCGTCGCGACGATGTTCCTGGACCCGGTGTTGATCACCGTTCCCGTGCAACGCCACTTGACGGGACCGATGTCGAAGAAGAAGGCGCCGACGGAGGGCACTCCGTTGGAAGGCCAGGAGCCCCTGGGGGCCGCGAGCCCGGTGGTCGGGGCCCCCAGGGGCTCGGCGGGGTCGGCCGGTTCGGCCGAGCCCTGGTCCAGCGGACCTGACGGCTCGCTCACGGGAGCTGTGGGGACGTCGTCGCCGACTGCCGCTTGCGGCTGGTCCGTCACGGCTTCCACGGGCCTCGCGGCCTGCATCGCTTCGGGTGTCCAGGAGTCCTGGACGGCCTGGTCGGCAGCAGGATCCGTGTCGTCGGTGAGACGTTCCACGCCCGTGAACTCGGAGAGGCTCCCTGCGGCGGCGACCGTGCCGTCCCCGCTGTCCGCGGTGCCCGCAAGGGCCGGTGCGGCGGCGACAGGCATGAGGGCGAGGACCGTGGCCCCCACCACGACGGTCCGCCGGAACGGGGCATAGAGCTGCATGAACATCCTCATTCGTTCTTCGATCGTCTCCGGATCACGAACGGCGTGGGGCACCCGGCAATCCCCGCCCGCCCCCGCCTTGCTCGCGTGTTCGCAGAGCTTCCCCCAGAGAATGTGAGGATTTGATGAGGCGTTCGCGGGTGTCGTTTCGCCTGCGGCCTTCCTTGGCGTCAACTCACGCTGCGCAGAGATGAGTTGGAGCGGTGAGGTCGGGGCGAGGGCGACATGCCGAGCGGTCAGACGATCGAGGAGACAGCGCGCCCCGGCTGCCTCGGACGGGTCCACGTCGCCCTGCCGTCGACCACTCCCGCACGCATCGGGTGCGGATGCTCGGGGCACTGCGGGCGGGCGGCGCCGTGCGTCAGGTCGATGACCCAGTCCTGAAGGCCGTCGGCCAATCGGGCCAGAGTGTCGGCGGGTTGCATGTCGGCCGGCAGCTGAATCTAGTGCCGCGTCAGGCAACCTTCGCCCCATCGCGACGCCCGGCACGCACTCTCGCCGCACCGGCCGAAAGCCCGAGTACGTCCAGTACGAGGGCTTCCGGCCGGCACGCCGAGAGCACGCACCGGACGCCGCTGCCTGGGGGCACCTCCCGGCCGGAGGCTGGGGGAGGGCAAAGGTTGCCTGACGCGGCACTAGGTCCAGTCGTCACCGTGCCTGGCCGTGACGTACACGCCAGGGTCCGGTGGCGGCTCGTCGGCATTCCCGAAGGAGAGGCTGGAGTGGTACGCCCCGCCCGGGGGAGACGGCGGAGCGGACTGCCATGTCGGTACGGTCACGACGTCGATCTGGGACTGGCCGGGCAGGCCGAGGCTGTTCAGGATCGCCTCGGCCTGCCCGGCCACCAGGTGGAGAGGCTCCGTGGAGGCGACTATCCCCGTTCGGGTTTCGGGCGTGGTTGTTGTGCCCGGTGTGTGCCGTATCGTTCCTTCCGGTTCGCCGACGCCGTGAGCAGGCGGGGCCGTGCCGCGTCGCACCTGAACGTCCGAGAGGGGCTGTCCGTCCGTGTCCTCGTCCAACCCGGTGGCTTCGTCTCCGGTTCGCGTGCTGTTGGTGGAGGACGACGAGCTGATGCGGCGGTCCTTCGCGGTCGCGTTGGGGCGGTACGGGTACGAGGTGAGGGTCGCGGCGGACGGGCTCTCCGGGCTGGAGCTGTTCCGTGACGAGGAATTCGACCTGCTGATCCTGGATGTGATGCTGCCCGGCCTGGACGGGATCGGCCTGTGTCGCCGGGTGCGGGAGACCAGCCTGGTGCCGGTGCTGATGATGTCGGCGCGGGGTGACGGGCTCGACGTCGTCGCGGGTCTGGAGGCCGGGGCGGACGACTACGTGGTCAAACCGGTGGACACCTTCGTGCTCGTGGCGCGCATCCGTTCGCTGTTGCGGCGGGCGGCCTATGCACCTGCCGGCGCGTCCGGTCCGGTGGCGGGCGGGGAGCAGTCCGCGCAGGGGGACGTCCTGGCCTTCGGAGACCTGGTGATCGATACGGCCGCACTGGAGGTGTCCGTCTCCGGAAGCCCGGTGGCGCTGACCCCGACCGAGTTGAAGCTGCTGCTGGAGTTCGCCGCCCGTCCCGGGATCGTGCTGGAGCGGCACACCCTGCTGCGCAACGTCTGGGACTACGGCTGGGACGGCGACAGCCGGGTCGTGGACCTGTGCGTGCAGCGGCTGCGCCGCAAGCTCGGGCGGGAGCGGATCGAGACGGTGCGCGGCTTCGGCTACAAGCTCAGGCGCTGAGGCGATGCGACCGCTGCACCGGCTGCGGCCGGTCCGCGCGTCCCTGCGCTGGAAGATCGCGGCGCTGGCCGCGGCCACCGCCTGCCTGGTCGCGGTGGCGGTCGGCGTGCTGGTGCACCTGTGGACGGACCAGGACATCCGGGACCGGGCGCAGGCGCGGGCCTTCAACTCCGTGTACTCGGCCATGGAGACGTACCGCCGTACCGGAACTCTGGCGGACGGGGCGATGCTCGACCCGGCCGGCCTGCCCGCCGCCCTGCGCGATCCGGCCGACGGCGACCGGCACGTGGTTGTGGCCGGGCCGATGGTCTGGGCGGCGCAGCGGACCGGTGGTCCGGGGAGTCCGGTGCTCGCGTTCGAGGTCAACATGGGTCCGGAGCTCTCCGGCCTGCCCCGGCTGGACGCGGCGATGGCGGTGGCCTCGCTGGTCGCGCTCGCGGTGGCCGCGCCGCTGGCGGTCTACGCGGCCGGGCTGCTGGCGCGGCGGCTGCGGCTGGTCTCCGAGACCGCGCGGAGGATCTCCGCCGGGGACCTGGACGCCCGTACCGGGCCGACCGAGGGACGGGACGAGGTCGCCGACATCGCCGCGACGGTCGACCTGATGGCCGACAGCCTGAGCAGTCGGCTGCAGACCGAACGGCGGTTCACCGCCGACGTGGCCCACGAACTGCGCACGCCCGTCGGTGGTCTGCTGGCCGCCGTCGACCTGCTGCCGCCCGGCGAGACGGAGGACCTGCTCCGCGACCGGGTACGTGATCTGCGGGCCCTGGTCGAGGACCTGCTGGAGATCTCCCGCCTCGACGCCGGGGCCGAGGAGGCGGTCCGCTCCCGGGTGCCGCTCGGCGCCGTGGTGGCCGAGGCCGTGGCGCGGACCGGTCTCGACGCCGAGGTCGACACGTCCGCCGGGCAGGTGGTGGAGACCGATCCGCGCCGCCTGGAGCGGATCGTCGGCAACCTGGTGGTCAACGCCCACCGGCACGGGGGCGCCCCGGTGGAGGTCTCCGTCGAGGGCCGCACGGTCGTCGTGCGCGACCACGGCCCCGGCTTCCCCGTCGAGTTGCTGCGGCACGGCCCGCGCCGCTTCCAGACGGGCACGGCGGAGCGCGGTTCGGGCCACGGACTGGGCCTGACCATCGCCCTCGGTCAGGCTCAACTGCTGCGAGCGGAGCTGCAGTTGGCCAACGCTGCTGACGGCGGTGCGGTCGCCACCCTGCGCCTGCCGGTCTGACCCGCGGCCCCGCTGCTGCACAACCGATACACGGCGGCGCGTCCGCTGATACACGACGGCCCAGGGCCGGATACGTAGGCGCGGCAGTCTTCGAGGTGCACGCTTCCGCACCCGAAGAGGAGACCCGTGACCGTCGCCCCCCAGTTCCCGTACCAACCCCACACGATGCCCGGCATCGCGGCCGCCACCACCGACCTGACCAAGGTCTACGGCAGCGGCGACACCCGCGTCACCGCACTGGACCAGGTCAGCGTCGGCTTCCGAGAGGGCGAGTTCACCGCGATCATGGGCCCCTCCGGCTGCGGCAAGTCCACCCTCCTGCACTGCGCCGCCGGGCTCGACACCCCCACCTCCGGCTCCGTACGTGTCGGCACCACCGAACTGAACGGCCTGGGCGACCGGCAGCTCACCCAACTGCGACGGGACCGGATCGGCTTCATCTTCCAGGCGTTCAACCTGCTGCCCACGCTGACCGCGTCGGAGAACATCACGCTGCCGCTCGCCCTGGCCGGACGCAAGCCCGACCAGCAGTGGCTGGACCGGGTGGTCGCCATGGTCGGCCTCTCCGAGCGCCTGGGACACCGGCCCGCCGAGCTGTCCGGCGGGCAGCAGCAGCGCGTCGCTGTCGCCCGCGCCCTGGCCTCCCGGCCCGCGATCGTCTTCGGCGACGAGCCCACCGGCAACCTCGACTCCCGCGCCGGGGCCGAGGTCCTCGGCTTTCTGCGGGACAGCGTAAGGGAGTTGGGGCAGACGGTCGTCATGGTCACCCACGACCCGGTCGCGGCCGGGTATGCCGACCGGGTGGTCTTCCTCGCCGACGGCCGCCTCGTCGACGAGATGGCGCACCCCACCCCGGACCGGGTGCTCGACGCCATGCTGCGGCTGAGCGGTGGGAGCCGGTAGACCCCGACCGCACCGGCCACCGTCTCCATCCGATCCTGAGAGTCGACCATGCTGAGTACAGCCCTGCGCAACGTCCTGGCGCACAAGGCCCGGCTGCTGATGACCGTCCTCGCAGTCTGTCTGGGGGTCGCGTTCGTCTCCGGCGCCCTCGTCTTCGCGGACTCCACGGCAGATGCCTACCGGGCGGCCGCGACGAGGGACTTCGCCGACACCGCCGTCCGCGTCACCGCGAGCCGACCGGACGCGCTCACCGACGCGCTCGCGCGGAAACTGGCCGACGTCCCCGGTGTCGCCGCAGTTCGGCCCTCCGCCGACGGCTCCACCACCGTGAACGCGGCCGACGGCACCCCGTTGCGCGTCCACCCCGGCTCCAACCTGGGCGCCGCCTACCTTCCCGGTAAGGACGGCAAGGACCCCCGCCACCCGCTCGCGGACGGCCGCGCCCCGACCGGCAGCGACGAGATCGCCGTGGACCGAGGCACCGCCGCCGCAGGCCACTTCCACCTCGGCGACACCATCACCCTGGCCACCGACGGCCCGGCCATGACCAAGCGCCTGGTCGGCATCGTCACCACCGGGGACACCCGGGTGAGCGCCGCCGGCACCCTGGTCCTGTTCGACCGGGCCACCGCCCAGCAGCTGTTCGCCGCTCCCGGCCACTACACCGGCATCGACCTCGCCGCCGCGCCCGGCGTCAGCCAGTACGCGCTGGCGCAGCAGGTCACCGCGGAGCTCCCGGCCGGGGCCGAGGCGACCACCGGCCAGGCGCTGGCCGACCAGCAGGCGGTCTACGTCGGGACACTGACCCGTGGGTACGCGAAGCTGCCGCTGGTGTTCGCCGCCGTCGCCCTGTTCATCGGCTCGTTCCTGATCATCAACACCTTCACCATGCTCGTCGCCCGGCGCACCCGGGAGATCGCGCTGCTGCGGGCGATCGGCGCGACGCGCCGTCAGGTGGTGCGCTCGCTCCTCACCGAAGCCCTGCTGGTCGGCCTCGCCGCCTCGGCGGCCGGGTTCGTCGCGGGCCTCGGCATCGCGAAGGCGCTGCCGGGCCTGCTGAGCAGTGACCTGCCCACCGGCGCGCTGGTGATCGGCCCACGCCCGGTCGCGGCGGCCGTGCTCGTCGGGGTCGGCGTCACCGTGCTCGCCGCCTGGCTGCCCGCCCGCAGGGCCGCGAGGATCGCCCCGATCGAGGCCCTGCGCGCTGCCGAGCAGCCCGCTTCGCGCTCCCGGCTGCGCCCGCTCGCCGGAGCGGCCCTGCTCGCGGTCGGCGCCGGCCAGCTGACCTACCTCGCCGCCACCGCGAAGGACGCGGCCCAGGACAATCTCAACACCGGGGTACTCGGCTGCGGCCTCCTCGTCGTCGGCCTGATCGCGGTCGCCCCCGTGCTCGTCTCCCCGGTGCTCCGGCTGGTCGGCCGTTGCACCCGCCGCTCCGGCATCGTCGGCCGGCTCGCCCGGCAGAACGCGCTGCGTGACCCGCGCCGAACCGCCGCGACCGCCGCCACGCTGTTGATCAGTACCGCGTTGGTCACCGGTCTCGCCGTCATCGGCGACTCCACCGGCCGGACCCTCGCCGACCAGGCCGCGGCCGGGCTCGGCGCCGACTACGTGATCAGCACCAACGCCATCATGAGCGGCATCGATCCGGCGGCCGTGCAGCGGGTGGCCCACACCCCCGGCGTACGCACCGCCAGCGCTGTCGCCGACTCCACCCTGGTCATCGGCGGCAGCGTCCGGACCGTCTCCGGCATCGACCCGGACACCGTGCACGACGTCATGAAGCTCGACTTCCTCAGCGGCTCCGCCAAGGACCTCGGGCCCGGCAGGATCGCTCTGTCCGCCGGCATCGCCAAGGGCGCCGGTCTGACCACGGGCAGCCGGGTCAACGCCCGGATCGGACGCGCGCAGGGCTTCACCGAGTACACCGTCGTCGGCGTTTACCAGGACAACCCCGCCGCCCATGACGTCCTCGCCTCGCGGGGCGAGGTCCAGCAGAAGAGCCGCCTGCAGGGCTCCGTCCAGCGGATCCTGGTGCGCGCCGACGGCGCGGGCGAGCACGACCTGCGCACCGCCGTGGGCAGCAACCCCCTGCTCAAGGTGCAGGACCGCGCCGGCCTCGTGCACGAGGCCGGCGGTACGGTGAGCAACCTGCTCACCCTGATGTACGGGCTGCTGGGCCTCGGCGCCGTCATCTCGGCGCTCGGCATCGTGAACACCGTGGCCATGTCGGTCACCGAGCGCAGCCGCGAGATCGGCGTCCTGCGCGCCATCGGCATGGACCGGGCCGGCATCCGCCGGACGATCCGCCTGGAAGCGCTGACCGTCGCCGCGTTCGGCACCCTCCTGGGCCTGGTCGGCGGCCTGTTCAGCGCGTGGGCCCTCAGCGCGCTGGCCAACGGCGCGATCAAGCAGTACACCCTGACCCTGCCCTGGGGGACACTGCTCCTCGTCTGCCTGACATCCCTCGCCATCGGCGTCGCCGCCGCGGCGGTCCCGGCCCGGAGGGCCGCCGCGCTGAGCCCGCTGGAAGCCGTCGCAGACGCCTGACGCCTGACGGCTGACGCGCGATCGGGGCTCGGCCGGGGCCCGGCCGGCTCGGGCCGGGCCCCGGTGCAGATCAACGGGCCGGCGTGGGCTGTTCCGGGGTGAGGGAGTTGCCGGCCGGGATGCGGCCGCAGTCGGAGGGGGCGGGGCGGCCGGCGAAGCGGTCGTTCAGCCAGGCGAGGGCCTGCGGGGCCCAGACGACGGGGACGGCGAAGTGGCTGAGGGCGTCGTACTGCTGGTACGCGACCGGGCCGGCGCCGGTCGCGCAGTACTGCCGGGCGAGCGCCCGCACGTCCCCGGCGACCATCACGCCGTCGCCCGTGCCGATGCCGGGCGGGTTGTTGAAGGTGCCCTCGAGGATGCCGCCGGCGCCCTGGGCGATGTGGCCGGGCACGGTCGGGGTCGGGGCCGAGCCGAGGTTGTTGCGGTTGACCGCCGTGACGAAGTCCGCCACCGAGTTGGGGTCGGCGTACTGGGGCTTGGCCATCGCCTTCCAGGTCAGTCCGGGGTAGTGGCCCAGGACGTCGACGATCGAGGCGTGCTCCAACTGCTGGTAGACCGAGCGGCCGTAGTCGTTCAGGTAGGGCATGAGGTCGATGCCGAAGGAGCGTGAGACCCCGATCAGCGCCATCGGCGTGATCCCGCTCCACACCAGCGAGCCGTCCACGTACCTGAGGTTGTGCGCCGGGTCCACCAGCAGCCCGCCCTCGGTGTAGCCGACCAGTTCGGCGTTCACCTCGGGCGCGTAGCTCGGCGCGAGCGCGGCTGCCCAGGCGGTGGCGACGGCGCCCCCGGAGTAGCCCATCAGCCCGAAGCGGGTGCCGGAGTCCAGGCCGGTCGCCGGGGAGGCGGTTGCGGCACGGATCGAGTCCAGGGTGTTGGTCCCGTACTCCGGCCCGGCCGCGAAGTCGGCGTTCTGGCCCTCGGTGTCCGGGATCACCACGTTGTAGCCCTGGGCGAGCAGCGGCACCAGGAAGAGCGCCTCGGCGTTCGGGATTACCCCGCCGAGGCTGAGGTCACCGGCCACCGCCCGGGAGGGGCTGTCCGCCGGGTCGAGCGAGTCGTAGAAGGACTGGTAGGAGACGGCTCTGCCGCTGTCCCCGGTCAGGCTGCGCACCACGGTGGTGACGTTGGCCGCCGGGCGGCCCTGCACGTCGGTGGTGCGGTAGAGCAGCTGGATCGCCGTCACCGGGGTGGGCAGGCCCAGGACGTGGTACGGCAGGGTCCGGGTCTTGAGCACGGTGCCCGGCGCGAGCGAGGCCAGCGGCGTGCCGCCGTCGTAGGAGTAGAACGGGTCGCTCGCGGCGGCGGGGCTCGCCGTGGAGCGCACGGCCGCCGAGGCCGGGCCGGCCGTGACGGCCGTCGCGGTGGCGGCCAGGGCGGCGGTGACGGCGGCGGCGAGCAGCCTGGACGTGGACGTGCGCATGATTCCCCCGAGGTTCGTGAATTCCTGACGGTCCGTCGCAGGACGCGTGTTACCAACTGGTAGGCGGCGTCCCGGAGAACATCATGACAGTGGCACGACAGGCTGTCCCCGTGCCGGACCGCAAATTCTCGGGGCGCTTTCGAGCGCGGTGTGCCGGGTCGTCAGGTCTCGGTGATGACGTGGACGGCCGGGCGGGTGACCCTGCCCCGTGCGGGCGCGCAGGCGGGGCCGGCTGCCCGAGTCGACGAAGCGGCCTCGGGCTGTCACTGCAGCGTCGCGGATGCCTCGTTGTCGCTCAGGGCCTGGTAGACGGTCTCCGCCGCGGCCGCAGCGCCGCCTTCGACCCCCTCGGCCGCTGACTCGGGTGTCCTTTTTCGGCCCACGCCGAAGCACGGCGACACCGTCCCGCAACCCTCGGCACGATGGGAGCGCCGGGACGGGGACGCGCCGGTCGGAGGCCGACAGGGGAGGTCTTCGGACGGCCGTCCCGTCCGGTGTCGGGCCGGCTCCTGGTCGGTCTGACCCGCCGGATGCCTCGTCGTGCACCCGGCTCCGTGATGATCCCTGAAGGGGGACGGCACCATGAAGAAGATCACTGCCGCGCTCGGCGTCGCCGCACTCGCGCTCTCGCTCGGCGTCGCCGCCGCGCCCGCTGCCTCCGCGCAGAGCTCCAGCCTGTGCAACTACACCAACAGCGAGCCGGTGCTGCACCGGGGTTCCAGCGGCATCGCCGTCAAGCAGCTCCAGTGCGAGCTCCACTACGCGATGAGCGGCAGCAACCTGACCCGCGACGGCAGCTTCGGCCCTGCGACGGAGGCTGACGTCGTGCGGTTCCAGCAGTGCGCCGGCCTCACCGTCGACGCCAGCGTCGGGCCGAACACCTGGGCGGCGCTCGACTACTGGACCACCGCTCCCGACTACGTCTGCTGACGGTTCGCCAACGACCCGGCCCCGCGCGAGCGGGGCCTTCACCGGCGGACCGGGGTGGTGCCGTTCATGCCGAAGCGGGCGGAGCACTGCTCGCCGGATCGGTTGTCGGCGTTCCGGACGCAGATCCACATGGTGTAACCGCCGGCCGGGACGAAGCTCGTCTTCGCGGCGCCCCAGGAGGCGCGGAAGGTGTAGGTGATGCCGTCGCTACGGTTGAGCTCGGCCACGCAGGTCTGGTTCAGGGAGGTGTTGAGCACGCCCGCGAGCGCGCCGGAGCCGTTGTCGTCGAGCCAGGCGGAGCAGGCGGCGTCGTTGCCCAGCCAACTGGTGTCCGCCTCGGAGCCCTTGACCTGTGCCGGGTCGTCGTGGCCGTTGATGCCGGGGATCGATGACGAGGTGAGGCTGGGGGCAGCTGCTGAGGGCGTGGCGGGGGCCGTACTCGGGGGGGGGGGC
>NZ_JOCF01000004.1 GCF_000720635.1 Streptomyces sp. NRRL WC-3742
CCACCCGCCCCTGAGCCAGCCGCACCACCCCCGCCACGGCGTGCAGCACACTCGTCCGCCCCGCCCCGTTCCGCCCCACCAACACCGTCACCGCCCCCGCAGGAAACGCGAGGTCCACCCCGTGCAGCGCCTCCAACGCCCCGTACCGCACCCGCGCGGAGCGAACCTCCACCTCGACCGCCATCCCGGGCTCCACCTCCTCCCTCCCACCCTCGTGCCGCGCCTCCGGCGGTGCCACTTCGGCGGCCACGGAGCCTGCTTGGCGGACCACCGAGATCGCTGCTACCTTTCCGGAGGCCGTGCAGTAGAACGAGGAGGTGGTACCCGTGAACGCAGTATCGACATGGGTGCTCCCCTCCGGGGTCACGGTCGGGCGGTAGGTCGTCGTCCGGGAGCGCCATCCGAGCACTCCCGAAAGGCACGACCGTGCACATCACCTCTGAGCAGCGTTTCGACGACGACGTCATCGAGCGCGAGTTCACCCTCGGCGAGATCCCCGGCATCCTGTGGACGCCCGCCTCCGCCACCCCATCCGCACCGGTGCCGCTGATCCTGCTCGGCCCCCCGCCGCTCGGACTGGGCAGGGTGTACCCCCGACTGCTGGCGCGGGCCCGGCAGGCTGCGGCGGACGGCTTCGCCACGGCCACCATCGAGCTCCCCGGCAACGGCGACCGACCCCGTTGGCCCGCCGCCGAGCAGGCCCGCGCCGAGCTGCGCCGGGCGATGGAGGCCGGCGAGCCGGTCACCGACGAGATCATCGACGCCGTCACCCTCCCGCTTGTCGACAAGGCGGTCCCGGAATGGCGGGCCGCCCTGGACGCCCTCCTCGCGCTGCACGGGATCGGCGGCCCGGTCGGGTACTCGGGGGGAGTGATCTCCATCGGGGTCCGGCTGGCGGTGGTCGAACCGCGCATCGTGGCCGCCGGCCTCTTCGCCGGGAGTTTCATACCTCGCACCACGTTCGAGGAGGCCCGCCAGGTCACCATTCCGCTGCACGTCCTGCTGCAGTGGGACGACGAGGGGAACGACCGGCAGGCGGCCCTGGACCTGTTCGACGCCTTCGGCTCCAAGGAGAAGTCCCTGCACGCCAACATGGGCGGGCACACCGGCGTCCCGCAGTCCGCTGGAGACGCCGCGGCCCAGTTCTTCGCCCGGCACCTGAAGTGAGCCGGCACCTGAACTGAGGCAGGGCAGGCGGACCGGGGCCGGGCCTCCGCCACCCGGGCAGGGGCCGGTTCCTCCCGAGGTCCGGTTCCCGCCGGGGCCCGCTGCTTCGCCCGGCGCCTGAGGTGGGGTCGGGTAGGCGGGCCCGCGCGGGGCGGTAGCCGGCGTCGGTCGGGCTGCCGCTGACCGGTCCCGAGGCGGCGGGAGGTCGACCCGTTCACCCTGCTGCGCCCGCACGAGCAGTGCGGGCGCAGCAGGCGAGCAGGCCCAACCGCCCGCCGCCTCGGGGTCGGGCGGGTGCGGTACGGCCGACCGCCGGAGCCGCGTCGCGCTGCGGCCTCCGTGGGGGAGTCTCGTCCGCCCGCTGGCCCGGTGGTGGTCGCGGGTCAGGGCGGGGCGCCCCAGGACCGGGCGACGCGGGGGTCGGTGAGGACGGTGCGGGTGGTGCCGGAGGTGAGGAGGTGGCCCTGGGACATGGCGTAGACGGTGTCGGCCAGTTCGGCGACCAGGTCGGGGTCGTGTTCGACGAGGAGGAGGGCGAGGCCGCGGGCGGCGAGGTCGTGGAGGACGGTGACGAGGCGGGTGGTCTGGGCGGTGTCGAGGCCGGCGGCGGGTTCGTCGAGGAGGAGGACACGGGGGTCGCCGGCGAGGGCGCGGGCGAGTTCGACCAGGCGGAGGACGCCGGTGGGCTGGGCGTCCGCGGGTTCGGCGGCGAGGTCGGAGAGGCCGAGGAGGGCGAGGGCGCGGGCCGTCCACTCGGTGACGGTCCGGGGGTCGGCGCGGCCGTGGCGGTGTTCGGCGGCGACGCGGACGTTGTCGGCGACGGAGAGGGTGGGGAAGACGGCGATCTGCTGGAAGGTGCGGGCCAGGCCGAGCCGGACGCGGCGGTGGGTGGGGAGGCGGGTGATGTCGCGGCCGCCGAGGAGTACCCGGCCGGCGTCGGGGCGGGCGGTGCCGGCGAGGCAGTCGAAGAGGGTGCTCTTCCCAGCCCCGTTCGGCCCGATGAGCGCGGTGATCCGGCCGGGCGGCGCGACGAGGTCGATCCCGCCGACCGCCTCGATACCGCCGTAGCGCCGGACAATGCCCCGCGCGGTCAGGCGCGCGGTGCTCACGGTCGGCGCTCCTGGGCGAGTCGCCCCGCCACGGCGTCCCGCAGCCGCCGCCCCACCGGGGTGAGGTGCACGGCGGGCACGGCCGCAGCCAGGGGCGGGGGCCGCGTGCGGCGGAGGGCGGCCAGGCCGCCGGGGAGGCGGCCGATGGCCGCGGCCAGCACGCCCACCGCGACGGCGGAGACGCCCGGGACGGTCCCGGCGTCGAGGCCGATGAGGAGGGCGGCGGCGAGGACGGCGCCGAGCGCGCTGTCGGCGCCGAAGACGACCACGGCCGCGAACCAGAGCAGGCCGCGGACGGGGTCGAAGGAGGCGGAGTCGAAGGCGCGTCCGGCGAGCCCCATCAGCCCGCCGCCGAGCGCGGCGAGGGCCGCGCCGACGACGAAGGCGAAGAGCTTCAGCCCCGGCACGTCCACCCCCGCCGCGAGGGCCCCGGCCTCGTGGTCGCGCATGGCGGTCAGGGCGCGGCCGAGCCGGCCGCGGTGCAGGCCGCGCACGGCGAGGAGTCCGAGGCCCAGGAGCAGCAGTTCGGCGAGGTAGAAGGCGCGGTCGCCGTCGAGGAAGGAGGGACGTTCGAGGGTGAGCCCGGTGGTGGCGTACGGCTGCTCGAAGACGAAGCGGCTCATGGCCGTGCCGACGGCGAAGGTGACCAGGGCCAGGGCGAGTCCGCGCCGGCGGATGGCGGGCCGTCCGGTGAGCAGTCCGAGCGGGGCGGTGGCGAGCACGGAGAGGAGCAGCGCGGGCGCGGCCGGCAGCGCGGGGACGCCGGGGATGCGGCCGGACATCAGCAGCGCGGTGCCGAGCGCGCCGAGGCCCGCGTACCCGGCCTGCCCGAGGGAGATCTGCCCGCCGTAGCCGGTCACCACGACGATGGAGAGCAGCACGAGCGCCAGCGCGGGCACCAGCAGCGCGCTGCGCAGGTCGTTGCCCCGGAACCCCAAGGGGAGGAGGAGCAGCACCAGGCAGACCACACCGCCGACCTTCCCGCCGCCCCGGCCCTCACCCCGGCCGCCGCCCAGACCACCACCGCGCCGCACGGCGAGCGGCGCGCCCCGCTCCTCCCCGGTGATGCGCGGCCCGGCCAGCAGCGCGGTGGCCAGCAGCGCGACCACGAACAGGTTGGACTGCACCGCCTCGACCAGCGGCAGCAGCTGACCGGACGGGCGCAGCCGGGTGAGCTCGGCCTGGGCGACACCGAGCCCGAGGCCCGTCGCGACGGCGACCGGGATGCTGCGCAGCCGGGCCGCGACGGCCACGGCGATGGTCTCCATCACCAGCAGCGGCAGCCCGTACGGGTCGAGCAGCAGGTACGGGGCGAGGGCGACGCCGACCAGCCCGGCGGTGAAGGTGCCGAAGGCCCAGCCGGCGGCGGAGACGCGGTCCGCGTCGACCCCGGAGAGGGCGGCGAGGCGGCGGTCGTCGACGACCGCGCGCAGCCGCAGCCCGAAGGCGGTCCAGCGGGTGACGGCGGCGACGGTCAGGCCGAGGACGAGGACGGCGGCGAGCTGGGCGACGGTGTCGGGCCGCAGGGTGTGCCCGCCGGGCAGCCGGAACGGGGCGCCGCCCAGCGGCGAGGGGGCGCCCGCCAGCGGCGCCGCGCCCCACAGCAGTACGGCCACGCCGATCAGCAGCACGAACACCCCGAGCCCGGCGACCATGGTCTCGGCCGGTCCGGCGCCGCGCCGTTGCAGCGGCCGGTACACCAGCACGTCCAGCAGCACGCCCAGCGCCGGGGCGACGAGGAGCAGGCACACCGCCACCGCCGGCCAGACCGGCCAGTGCCGCACCACCACGAGGTCGCGCAGCAGGTAGGCGACGGCCATCGCCTGGGCGCCCTGGGCGATGTTGAGCACGCCGGTGGCGCGGTGGCACACCACCAGGCCGATGCCGCTGAGGGCCGCTGCGCTGCCGACGGTGAGCCCGGCGAGCGCGAGGTCGACGGTGAGGGGGAGGGTGCTCATCGGGTGTCCGTCCGTTCCACCGCTCAGCCGTCCGCCGGATCGGATTCGCCCGGGCGGCGGCCGGGCCCCTCCCCGGGTCCTTCACCGCGCCCCACCCCGGGCTCCTCGCCACGCTCCCCGGGCCCATTCCCGGGCCCATTCCCGGGCCCATTCCCGGGCCGGTCCTTGGGCCGGTCCTTGGCCCCGTCCTCGGGCCCGCACAGCGGGCAGGGCGTCAGCCCCCGCTCCTGTACGGCCCGCTCGTCCACGGGGACGGCCCGGGTCTTGCCGCCGATCAGCGGGCAGTCCGGCCGGTGGTAGCGGGTGGCCTCCGGCAGGGCGAGCCGGCCCGTTCCCACGGCGGCCGCGACGGGGTCCGGCCCGCCGGAGGCGTCCACCGGTTCGACGAGCAGGTCGTACAGCCGCTCCACCCGCCGGTCGGTCGCATCGCGACCCCCGCCCCCGTCCCCCACGCCCCCGGACGGACGCAGGGCGAGCAGCAGCGTCCCGGAGACGATCAGCGCCGCCCCCGGCACGGTGGAGGAGGCCAGGTAGGGCACCTGCTGCTCGACGAACCGCTCGCCGGAGACCCCGTACCAGCCGAGGACGCACAGCACCGCACCGACCGCGAGCAACACCCACCCGGCCCACTCCCGCCCGCCCCGAACCCCGGCCCCGAATCGGCCTCCACCCCGACCCCCGCCCCGCCCGTCGCCCCGGGAGGGGGAAGTCTTCGCCGCATTCGGGGGGATTCCTCCGCCGGATTGCGATTCATCCATGTATCCGCCTTCATGGTGTCACCTGAGACGTTTCCAGGATCGGCCCGGAACAGCATCCGGGACGCGCAGCCGAGAGGGCACAGACACCATGCACGTGACGCGAAGCGGCACCCCGAAAGGCGCCCGCGCCCTGCGGACGGCGAGCGCACTGCTCGCCCTGATGCTGGCGGGCACGGCGGCCGCGTGCAGCAGCAGCAAGTCCACCTCCTCGGCGTCCTCCTCCCCGGCGGCCCCGAGCACCACCGCGAGCACCACCGCGACCGCGAGCGCGACCGCGAGTGGCACCGCCCCCGCCGACCCGGCCGCCGCGAAGGCCGAGATCACCGCCAACTGGGAGAAGTTCTTCGACCCCGCCACCCCCATCCCCGACAAGGCCAAGCTGCTCCAGGGCGGCGACGTGCTGCTCCCCGTCCTCCAGGGCTTCTCCCAGGACCCGAGGGTCGGTCAGGTGCAGGCCAAGGTCTCGGACGTGGCGTTCACCGACGCCACCGACGCCACGGTCACCTACGCGCTCTCCCTCCAGGGCCAGGTCGTCCAGCCGAGCGCGACCGGTCAGTCCGTCCTCGAGAACGGCACCTGGAAGGTCTCCCGCTCCACCCTCTGCGGCCTGCTCACCCAGGCCGGCGGCGCCAGCGCCACCCCGATCCCCGGATGCAGCTGACCGGCTCCCGGAACCCCCGGGCCGCCGACGCCCCCGCGCGTCGGCGGCCCGCGCGGGTCCCCGTCCCGCTGGCGCTGGCGCTGGCGCTGGCGATGACACTGGCCCTCACCGGCTGCGGCACCCGGCTGCCGGACACCGCCTTCACCGCCCGCGCCCGCCCCACCGAGTCGCCGACGGCGGGCGGCAACCCCGCCTCCGACACCGGCGTCACCCCCGGCGAGATCCGCATCGGCATCGTCACCTCCCTCACCAGCCCGGTCGGCAGCGAGGTGTTCAGCGGCCCGCGCTACGGCGCGCAGGCGTTCTTCCAGGCCCTCAACGACCGCGGTGGCCTGCACGGGCGCACCGTCAGGCTCGTCACCTGCGACGACGGTGGCAGCGGCATCGGCAACCAGGACTGCGTGCACCGCCTGATCGACCAGGCGCACGTCTTCGCCTTCGCGAGCGGCAGCGTCCTCGACTACGCGGGAGCGGCGTACGTGAGCGCGAAGGCGGTGCCGGACGTCGGCGGCCAGCCGATCGGCACGGCGTACGACCGCTGGCCGCACCTCTACGGGATCTACGGCAGCGCCGCCCCGCGCGACGGACGGGCGGTCGGCTGGAACGGCACGCTGTACCAGAGCACCGAGGTGTTCCGCTTCCTCAAGCAGCGCTTGGGAGCGACCAGCGCCGCCGTGGTCGCCTACAACCAGGCCGACTCGGCCCGTTACGCCGGGCAGGTGAAGGCCGGCCTGGAGGCGGAGGGCTACCGGGTGCTGCTCCAGACGGTGGACTTCGCGCTGCCGAACTTCCAGGCGGTGGCCGCCGCCGTCCGGGCGGACGGCTCGCAGCTGCTGTTCGACGCGATGGACACCCGGGGCAACGCCGCGCTGTGCCGGGCGCTGGACGAGTCGGGGGTGCGGGTGGCGGCGAAGGTGACCAACGTGCAGAACTGGTCGGAGTCGGTGCGCACCGACTACGCCGCCTCGCCGGACTGCCGCAACGCGCTCTGGGCGACCTCCGCCAGCCTGAACTACGAGGACGAGCGGTACCCGGCCGTGCACGAGTTCCGCACCGCGATGTCCCGCTACTTCCCGGACCGCGCGGGCCGCTTGTCCGCCTGGGCGCTGGAGGGCTGGGCGGGCGCCCAGTGGCTCACCGACGCCATGGACTCCTGCGGCGCCGCGCTCACCCGCGCCTGCGTCGAGGGCTTCATGAACCGCGCCGAGCCCTACGACGCGCACGGCCTGATCCTGCCCGCCTCCTTCACCCCGCAGCCCCCGCCCACCGGCCCGACCCGCGCCTGCCTCGACGCGGCCCGCTGGCAGGACGCGGCCCAGGACGGCAGGGGCGGCTGGGTCACCCAGGTGCCGTCCATGACGACCACCTGCTTCGACGTTCCCCAGCTGCCCTACCGCCCGTGAGCGCCGGGCCCTGTCCTGCCGGGCCCTGTCTCGCCGGGCCCTGTCCTGCCGGGCACTGTCCCGGCAGAACCACTCGGACGGGGCCTACGGGCACCGGTCCACCACGACCATCGCCGCGTCGTCGTCCAGGTGCCCGCCGACGTGGTTCAGCAGGTCGACGCGCAGGTGCTGGAGGAGGGCGGCGGGCTGTTCGCCGTACCAGGCGGCGATGCGCTCGCTGAGGGGGTAGAAGCGGCGCTGGGCGTCCCGGGCCTCGATGACGCCGTCCGTGTAGATCAGCAGCCGGTCGCCGGGGCCGAACGGGTAAGCCTCCACCTCGTAGCGCGCCGGGGCGAGTTCGCCCAGGCCCAGGGGCGGGGCCGGGCGGCGGGCGGTCAGTGCCACGGGCCCGCCGGGGCACAATCGCAGTGGGGGAGGGTGGCCGCAGTCGATCAGGCGGACCTCGGTGCCGTCGTCGGGGATGTCGAGCAGGACGGCGGTGATGAACGACTCGCCGGCCTCCTCGCCGCCGCCCCCCGAGGAGATACGTTTCTGCTCCGCGAGCTGGGCGAGGTCCCAGCTGACGCTGCCGTCCAGATAGGCGGCCAGGTCGGGCAGCTCGGCGTGCAGGTGCGCGGCGGCACGGAAGGCGCCCAGCAGCAGCGCCGCGTCACCGAGGGAGGACAGGCCCTTGCCGCGCACGTCGCCGACCAGCAGCCGGGTGCCGGTGGCCGTACGGGCGGCCGCGTAGAGGTCGCCGCCGACCTGCGCCTCCGCCTCGGCGGCCAGGTACACGGAGGCCAGGCGCAGCGGCCCGATCCGCTCCGGCAGCGGGCGCAGCAGGACGCGCTGCGCGGCCTCGGAGACCGTGCGGACCCGGGCCAGCTCGCGCTCGTGGCGGTCGCGCAGCACCCGCAGGCCGACGATCAGTGCCGAGACGACGGCCTGCGCGCCCAGCTGGGTCTGGTGGTTGGCGGTGGTGAGCCCGTCGCGGGCCAGGCCGATCACGGTGAGCGCGGCGATCGCCAGCAGTGCGACGGCGGCGGTGCCGCGCGCCCCGGCGAAGGAGGCGGTGAGCGCGGGGGCGACGATCAGCAGCGGGCCGAGGTGGATGTGCGGCGGGGCGAGGATGTCCACGGTGGTGATCAGCACGATCAGCATCAGGACGAGCGCCGTCAGCACATGGCGGTCGGGAAGCCAGGTGCGGCGGGGGAGGTGGGCGCCGGGGCGCTGCCGGAGGGGCACCTCTCCTCTGTACACCGTGTCCGTACGCCGTGCGAGTGGTGCCGGACCCGGAGGGCGGAGGCTCGACCGCGTCACCGACCGCGTCACCGACCGCGTCACCGACCGCGCCGACGATGCCCGGCGGCTCGGCCCTCGGGGGCGGCGGCGCTGCCCGGCGGCTCAGCCCTCGGCGCCGTACCGGGCCAGGTAGTCGGCGAAGCGGGCCACGTCCTCGTCGGACCAGTCGTTGAAGCGGGTGGTGAAGGCGTGGCGGCGCTGCTCGTTGGCGTCGCGCAGCAGGGTCAGCCCGGCCTCGGTGGCGCGCAGGATCTGGCCGCGCTGGTCGTCCGGGTCGGCCTCGCGGGCCAGCAGCCCGAGCTTCTCCAGGGCGCCGACCTGCCGGCTGACCGTCGACTTGTCGAGCATGAAGTGCGCGGCGACGTCGGCGGCCCGGCAGCCGCCGCGCTCGGTGATCAGGTCGAGGACGCTGTACGTGACCAGGGAGAGGTCGGGGTGCAGCTGGGACGCCTTGTGCCGGGCGCGACGGGCGAAGGCGGTCAGCTCGCGCTGGATGGTGTCGATGGACGACTGACGGCCGGGCACGGTGCTCCTACGTCCTCGGGATTTGTTGCACTATACAACGGAATCCCGCGCGATCCGCCACGCGCGGGCGGCGGCGATCCGGCGGGTGGCACTCGGATGAGTGGCGAACAGTAGCTCAAGCACCCTGGGCGGGTCGACATCGGCCACGTTCGCCACCGCCAGTCTGCGCTGCATCGCCACGAACTGCTCGGCGTCCCCGGTCAGTTCGAGCGCGTGCCGGTCCGCCCGCGCCTCGATCCGCCGGCTCACGGCGCACTGCGCCGGCCCGGAGAGCGCCCCCAGTGCGCTCGCGAGCGCCGCCAGCAGCGGCAGTGCGCGGGGGTCCGCCGCGTCCGCCGCCCCGGCAGCCTCCAGCAGGGGGTGCCAGGTGCCGAGCAGGCCGAGGAGCGCGACCGCCACGGCCGCGCCGAGGGCCCCGAGGGCGGTGCCCACCGGCACGTCCCGGTGCTTGACGTGCCCCAGCTCGTGCGCGACCACCAGCTCCACCTCGCGCGGGGTGGCCGTCGACAGCAGCGTGTCGTAGGCGACGATCCGGCGGGTCGCGCCGAAACCCGAGACGTACGCGTTCAGCGCCGTGGTGCGGCGGGACGCGTCGGCCACCAGGACGTCCCGGACGCGGACGCCGTCGCGCTCGGCCAGGTCCAGGAGCGCGGTGCGCAGCTCGCCCCCGGGCATGGGGGAGAAGCGGTTGAACACCGGCTCGATGAGCAGCGGGTGGAGGAAGGAGAGGGCGACCGTCAGCAGCGCGGCCGCGCCCGCCGCCGGGAGCCACCAGTAGCGAGGGGAGTGGCCTGTGAGCGCGAACAGGGCGAGGGTCAGCGGCAGGGCCAGCGCGAGGGTGAGCCCCAGGCCCCGCAGGGCGTCCACGGCCCAGCCGCCCCAGCCCTGCGTCACCAGGCCGAAGCGGGCCCGGACCGTTCGCGTCCCCGCCGCGAACGGCAGTCGCACCGCCTGGCCGAGCAGGACGAGGGCGGCGGCCCCGCCCAGCACCTCGGCGGCCCAGGTGCCGCCCAGCAAGCCGCCGACGGCGCTCACCAGTCCCGCCCCGGCGGGGGTGAGGCCGAGCACCAGCGTCAGCGCCAGACCCGCCACCCGGGCGGCGAGCACCCAGGGGACCTGCGCCCGGCGCAGCGCCCGGCCCCGGGCTCGCTCGGCGGGTGTGAAGTCGTCGGGTGCGAAGTCGTCGGCAGGCACGTCCAAGGTCGCGTCCATCGGTCCCCCGTCGTGGTCGGGTGCGTCGCGCATCGTTCGCCGCGCATCGTTCGCCGCGCATCGTTCGCCGCGCGACGGACCCCAGCATGGCGTACCGGACCCCCGCCGGCCGCCACCGTTACCGCTTGACGGAGTGCGTAATACTGTAACGCGCTCAGGAGGCCCGCCCGCGGCCCCTCTTCCAGCAGCTCGGAGCCCGCATGCACCCCTTCCTCGACCACCCCGGGCCGCTCGCCTTCGCGCACCGGGGCGGTGATCTCGGTCACCCCGAGAACTCGCTCGCCGCCTTCGAGGCCGCCGTCGCGCTCGGCTACCGCTACCTCGAGACCGACGTCCACGCCACCGCCGACGGCGTGCTCGTCGCCTTCCACGACACCCGGCTCGACCGCGTCACCGACCGCGCCGGCGCGGTGGCCGAACTGCCCTGGGAGACGGTGCGCCGGGCCCGGATCGGCGGGACCGAGCCGGTGCCGCTGCTGGAGGACCTGCTCGGGGCGTTCCCCGGGGCCCGGTTCAACATCGACGTCAAGGCCGCACCCGCGATCGGCCCCCTGGTGGAGGCGATCCGCCGCACCGACGCCTGGGACCGGGTCTGCGTCGGCGGCTTCTCCGACTCCCGCCTCGCCGCCGTCCGCGCCGCCGCCGGGCCCCGCCTGGCGACCTCGCTGGGGCCGCGCGAGGTGGCCCGCCTGCGGCTGAGCTCGCTGACGGGCGGACTGGTCGGCGGGCGGCGCGGCGCGCTGCTGGGCGGACTGCTGGGCGGCGGCGCCCCGTACGCCGGGATCTGCGCCCAGGTGCCCGAGCGGCACAAGGGCGTGCGGGTGGTCGACCGGGCCTTCGTGCGGGCCGCCCACCGGCTGGGCCTGCAGGTACACGTGTGGACTGTGGACGATCCCACACGCATCCGGGCTCTCCTCGACCTCGGTGTGGATGGCATCATGGCGGATCGCATCGACGTCCTGCGCGACGTCCTCGGCGAGCGCGGCTGCTGGGCAGCCGGCAGCGCATAGGAGCCCCATGAGCACCACGGACCACGTGCCCGACCACCTGCCGGAGGCGCGTCAGGCGATCGCCGCCGACGACGGCCGCGTCCTGCGCCGGATGCAGTTCGGGTGGTACATCAACGACTGGGCCAACGCCGCCTTCTCGGCGACGGTCCTCACCGTCTTCCTCGGGCCGTACCTGACGGAGGTCGCCAAGCGGGCGGCCGACGCCAACGGGGACGTCCACCCGCTGGGCCTGGCGATCCGTGCAGGATCGTTCTTCCCGTACACGGTCTCCTTCTCCGTGCTGATCTCGGTCGCGGCCATGCTGTTCACCGGCACGGTCGCGGACCGCACCGGGCGGCACAAGGAACTGATGTGCGGCTTCGCGTTCGTCGGCGCGCTCGCCACCATGGGGATGTTCTTCCTCGACGGCGACCGCTACCTCCTCGGCGGCGGCCTGCTGGTCGTCGCCAACATCTCGTACGCGGTCTCGGTGGCCCTGTCCTACGCCTACCTGCCGGGCCTGGCCACCCCCGACCAGCGCGACGCCGTCTCCTCCAAGGGCTGGGCGTACGGCTACGCCGGCGGCGGACTGCTGCTGATCGCCAACCTGGCGCTCTTCCAGGGCCACGAGGCCCTCGGCCTCTCCTCCGGCACCGCCGTGCGGATCTGCCTCGCCTCGGCGGGCCTGTGGTGGGCGCTGTTCACCCTCGTCCCGCTGACGCGCCTGCCCTCGCGCGCCGGCGTCGCCCCCACCCCGGACGAGTCCGCCGAGCGGCCCGCCGCCGGCAGCAGCCTGCGCGAGCTCGGCCGCACCCTGCGCAGCATGCGCAAGCACCCGCTGACGCTGCTCTACCTGGGCGCCTTCCTCTGCTACAACGACGGCATCCAGACCGTGGTCTCCCAGGCGTCGCTGTACGGCAGCGAGGAACTGGGCATGGACCAGACCTCGCTGGTCACCGCCGTGCTGCTGGTGCAGGTCGTGGCGATCGGCGGCGCGCTGCTGCTCGGCCGGATCGCCCACCGCCACGGCGCCAAGCGGACCATCCTCGGCTCGCTGGTCGGCTGGGTGGTCACCCTGGCCCTCGGGTACTTCATGCCCGCCCACCAGCCGGCCTGGTTCTACGCCCTCGCCTGCATGATCGGGCTGGTGCTCGGCGGCAGCCAGGCGCTGTCCCGCTCGCTGTTCTCGCACCTCATCCCGGCGGGCCGCGAGGCCGAGTACTTCAGCCTCTACAAGATCAGCGACCGGGGCACCAGCTGGATGGGGCCGCTGGTCTTCGGCCTGGCCTACCAGCTCACCGGCAGCTACCGCTCGGCGATCATCTCGCTGCTGGTGTTCTTCGTGATCGGCTTCGCGGTGCTGGCCCGGGTACCGGTGCGCCGCGCCATCGAGGCGGTGGGCAACCCGGTTCCCGAGCGGCTGTAGGGCCACTACTCCCGTAGTCCAACTACTCCCGTAGTGCCACTACTCGCGTAGTGCCCCACTTCTCGCGCCGGGGGACTACGGAAGTAGTGGCACTACTTCCGTAGTTCCCCCGCGCCTGGGCTACTCCTCCGCAGGACCGGTGGCGTCGTGCACGCCGGCCCTCAGGAGCTGGTGGCCGAGGTCGACCAGCGCCCGGCCGACCGCGAACTCGTCCCCGACCCGCGGGGCGGGCGTGTCGCGGGGGTTGCGGCGGGCGAGGGCGTCGCTGTGCAGCACGTCCCCGTCGGCGTCGAGGACGGCGTGCACCCGGGTGGTGTCCTCCTCCTCGACGACGTGCAGGGTGAGCCGCCAGTCCTTCGTCCGGACGGCGGCCTCCCCGCTTTCGGGGGCCGGGGTAGGCGGGGCGGCCGCAGCGGTTCCGTCCGCGCGGACGATCACCACCGGGCAGACCCCGTGCACCGCGCAGCGGGTGCTGACCGAGCCCAGCAGGGTGCGGGCGAAGGTGCCCCGGCCCCGGCTGCCGAGCACCAGCAGGTCCGCGCCCTCGGACGCCTCCAGCAGCACCTCGGCGGCGTGCCCGAGCACCAGGTCCGTACGCACGGACACCGGGCTCTCCCGGCCGATCACGGCCTCGACCTCGGCGGTCAGGGTGCGGCGGGCGGTGTCCTCGAATCCGTCGTCGACCATCGGCGCGAACCAGCCGTACAGGGACGGGTACTCCCAGGCCGCCACCGCGTGGACGGTCGCCCCGGTGAGCACGGCCTGGCCGACCGCCCAGCGCAGCGCCGCCTTCGAGGGGGCGGAGCCGTCGATGCCGACCACGATCCGGCGCGGCAGGCCGGGGGAGGGTCGTCCGGTGTCCATCGCGCACCACCTCCGGGTGGCCGTCTCCTGGGAACTCTCCCCTCCACGCTGCGCGCCCCTGCGGCTCCCGCGCCAGGGACTCCGTGGCCAGGAGGCCGGGCGGACCGGGACGATCGGTCCGGTTTCCCTCCGTGCACGTTTCCGGCACCTTGTGTCCGGACTGTTTCGGAGCCAGGCCCGGGAGGTGGCGAAACGGTGGCGTAGGCTGACCGCCTTGTATCGAATTCGGGGGGAAGCACTCATGCGCCGTGCCGCGGCCGCCGTCGCGCTGTTCGTCGGGCTGACGACCGTCGCCGCCTGCGGGCCGGACGACCCCGCCCCGGCGAACTCCAAGCAGGCCGCGCCCGAGGCGGCCGGCTCCACGGCCCCCGGCTCGGCGGACCCCTCCGGTACGGCCCCGGCCCCGATGCCCACCAAGGGCGGCGCGCCCCGGCCGGACGGCAACATCACCGTCGCCTTCGCCGGGGACGTGCACTTCGAGGGCCGCACCGAGCCGCGCCTGTCCGTCACGGCCCCCGACACGGCGCTCGGCCCGATCGCCCGCACCCTCGGCGAGGCCGATCTGTCCGTGCTCAACCTGGAGACCGCGATCACCGGGCGCGGCGCGCCGGAGCCGAAGACGTACACCTTCCGCACCACGCCCAAGGCGCTGTCGGTGCTCAAGGACTCGGGCGTGGACGTGGTCTCGATGGCCAACAACCACGCCGTGGACTTCGGCCCGGACGGCCTGACGGACACCCTCGCCGCCAAGGACTCCTCGCCGATCCCGGTGGTCGGCGTCGGCCACAACGCCAAGGAGGCGTACGCCCCCTACGTGACGACGGTGCGCGGGGTGAAGGTGGCGGTCGTCGCCGCCAGCCAGGTCGAGGACATCACCAACCAGAAGTGGCGGGCCGGCGCCGACAAGCCCGGCATCGCCTCGGCCCTGGACGTGCCCGCGCTGACCAAGGCCGTGGAGAACGCCAAGCAGCAGGCGCCGGTGGTGATCGTGTACCTGCACTGGGGCGAGGAGGGCAAAGCCTGCCCGACGGCCGCTCAGCAGGCGGTCGCCAAGAAGCTCGCGGGCGTCGGCGCCACCGCCGTGGTCGGCACCCACGCGCACACCATGGTCGGCTCGGGGATGCTCGGCAACACCTACGTCGGGTACGGCTTCGGCAACTTCCTCTGGTACGGCACCTCCAACTACGCCAACTCCAACGAGACCGGTGTCACCACACTGACCCTCACCAAGGACGGGAAGGTCACCGGCGAGACGTTCACCCCGGCGACGATCGACGACAAGGGGATACCCCAGCCGGTCAGCGGCGCCACGGCCGCCAACGCCCTCAAGCGGCGGGACGGGCTGCGCGGCTGCACCGGCCTCTCACCGGCGCCTGCTGCTCCGGGCGCTCCTGCCGCGAGGTGAGCGGGTAGCCGACGGACGGTCGATGGGCGAGGCGATCCGCCTCGCCCTTTTTTGTTGCCCTCCTCCGGCGCCCGGCCCCTCAGGCGTTCCTCGCGGGGGAGTTGACGCCCGCACAGCCCCCCCCGCACGGGCCCCGCAGTGGCGCTGTGCGGGGATCGAACGGACTAGCGGCGTAGGCGAACAGGTGTGTTAGGTTAGCCTTACCTAATCGCGCTGGTCGGAGGGGATGTCCCGTGCACAGATCCGAATTCGCCGGTGCCGTCGCGATGGTCACCGGCGCCGGACAGGGCATCGGGGCGGCCGTCGCCCGGGCACTGGCCGCCGAGGGCGCCGTGGTCGCAGCCGTCGACCGCAACGGCGGCCCGCTCGGCGCCGTCGCCGCCGAATGCGAGAATGTGCACCCGTACCTCCTGGACGTCTCCGATCCCCAAGCAGTCGACGAGGTCGTTAAGTTGATCGAGCGTCAACTCGGGCCCATCGACGTCCTGGTGAACGTCGCCGGCGTCCTGCGCACCGCCCCGGTCGTCGAACTCGCCGACGAGGACTGGGCGCAGACCTTCGCCGTCAACGCCACCGGAGTCTTCAACACCGGCCGCGCGGTCGGCCGGAGGATGGCGGCCCGGGGTCGGGGCAGCATCGTCACCGTCGGCTCCAACGCCGCCGGGGTGCCGCGCGCCGGAATGGCCGCCTACGCGGCCTCCAAGGCCGCCGCCACCATGCTCACCCGCTGCCTCGGGCTGGAGCTGGCCCGCTCCGGCGTGCGCTGCAACATCGTCTCGCCCGGCTCCACCGACACCGAGATGCAGCGCGCCCTCTGGGGCGCCGACGCCGAGGCTTCCGAACGGCGGGTCATCGACGGCGACCCGGCCGCGTGGCGGGTCGGCATCCCGCTGGGGCGCATCGCCGCGCCCGCCGACATCGCCGAGGCCGTCGTCTTCCTCGCCTCCGACCGGGCCCGGCACATCACCATGCACGACCTGTACGTCGACGGCGGCGCCACCCTGCGCGCCTGACCGGGCGACACCCCCCGTCCCGCCGCACGACCTCGGATCCAGCCGGATCCCACCGGATCCACCCAGTTCCGTCCCAGACAGTCCCAGACTGGAGAGACCACCGTGACCACGGTGCACCACGCCCCGGCGGGGACGCCCGCCCATCCTGACTCCGGCCATCCCGGCCATGCAGTGTCCGAGCCCGCCGTCATCGGCGCCGCCAGCGGACTGCTCGGCCAGTACCGGGCCGCCTCCGACGAAGCCTTCCTCGCCACCCCGACCCGCACCCTTCTCGCCTCCGGCGTGCGCACCCGGGTGCCGCAGGACGGGCGCCCGCTGCCCCGGCGGGTCACCGAGACCCTCGCCGAGGCTTCTCGCGGCGGTGCCGAACTCCCGCTGGTCATCGGCGCGGTGGCCTTCGACCACGACAGCCGGGCCGAACTCGCCGTCCCCGACCGGGTCCGCACCGCCGGCGCGCTGCGCGACGACCCGCTGATCGCCCTACCCGCCCCCGCCGCCGACCGGGTGGACTGGCAGGTGCGCCCCGTCCCCGCGCCCGAGGCGTACGGCGCCGGCGTCGCCGAGGCCGTCGAGCGGCTGCGCGCAGGGGAGTTGAGCAAGGTCGTGCTCGCCCGAACCCTGGAGCTCACCGCCGACCGCCCGCTCGACCTGCCCGCCGTCCTCCAGCGGCTGGCCCGCCGCGACCCCGGCGGCTACACCTTCGCCCTCCCCGCCGGAGAGGGCCGCACCCTGATCGGCGCCAGCCCCGAACTGCTGCTCTCCCGGCGCGGCACCGCCGTGCTCGCCAACCCGCTCGCCGGCTCGGTGCCGCGCAGCGCCGACCTCGGCGAGGACGTCCGCCGCGCCGCCGCGCTGCTCGAGTCGCCCAAGGACCTGCACGAGCACGCCGTCGTCGTCGACGCCATCCGCGCCGCGCTCGCGCCGTACTGCCGCACCCTCGACGTGCCCGCGCGGCCCACCCTGGTGCGCACCGCCGCGATGTGGCACCTGGCCACCACCATCAGCGGTGAACTGGCCGAACCAGCCGTCGGTGCCCTCGAGTTGGCCACCGCCCTGCACCCCACCCCGGCCGTCTGCGGCACGCCCACGGGCCTCGCCCGCCGGGTCATCGGCGAGGTCGAGCCCTTCGACCGGGGCCTGTACACCGGCATGGTCGGCTGGCAGGACGCGAGCGGCGACGGCGAGTGGGTGGTGACCATCCGCTGCGCCGAGGCCGAGGGCCGCACCCTGCGGGTCTACGCCGGCGCGGGCGTCGTCGACCGCTCCCGGCCGGAGGACGAACTCGCCGAGACCAGCGCCAAGTTCCGCACCTTCCTCGACGCGGCGGGAGTGCCCCGATGACGAACCCGACGCCGCCCATGCAGGCCGTTCTGGACGGATTCACCCCCTACCCCGCCGAGTTCGCCGAGCGCTACCGCGCCGCCGGGTACTGGCGCGGCGAGACCTTCGGCCGGATGCTGCGCGAGCGCGCCGCCGCACACGGCGAGCGGATCGCCGTCGTCGACCCCGGCGGCCACGGCGCCTCCCCGCAGGAGCGCCGCTGGTCCTACGCCGAACTCGACCGCCGCGCCGACCGGATGGCCGCCGGGCTGCTCGCCCGGGGCATCGGCAGCGGCGACCGCGTGGTGGTCCAACTGCCCAACGTGGCCGAGTTCTTCGAGGTCGTCTTCGCGCTGTTCCGCATCGGTGCGCTGCCCGTCTTCGCCCTGCCCGCCCACCGCCGCGCCGAGATCGGCCACTTCTGCGCCTTCACCGGCGCCGCCGCCTACATCGTGCCCGACACGGCCGGCGGCTTCGACTACCGCGAACTCGCCTCCCAGGTACGGGAGCAGAGCCCGTCGCTGCGCCTGGTGCTGGTCGCCGGAGAGGACCCGGGCGAGCACGAGCGGCTGGCCGACGTGCCCTGCGACGGCCCCGGCCCCGAGCGCGAACCCGAGCCGCAGGACGTCGCGTTCCTCCAGCTCTCCGGCGGCAGCACCGGCGTGCCCAAGCTGATCCCGCGCACCCACGACGACTACATCTACTCGCTGCGCGGCTCCGTCGAGCTGTGCGGCCTGGACGAGCACGGCGTCTACCTGTGCGTGCTGCCCGCCGCGCACAACTTCCCGCTCAGCTCGCCCGGTTCGCTGGGCACGCTGTACGCGGGCGGCCGGGTCGTGCTCTGCCCGCAGCCCGGACCGGAGACGGCCTTCCCGCTGATCGAGCGCGAGGGCGTGACGATCACCGGGCTCGTGCCGCCGCTGGCCCTGCTCTGGCTGGACGCCGCCGAGCGCGGCGCGCGCGGGTACGAGAGCCTGGACGTGCTGCTCGTCGGCGGCGCCAAGTTCAGCGAGGAGGCGGCCCGCCGGGTGGGACCGGTGCTGGGCTGCCTGCTCCAGCAGGTCTTCGGGATGGCCGAGGGGCTGGTCAACTACACCCGCCTGGACGACCCGCAGGAGCTGATCACCACCACCCAGGGCCGGCCGATCTCGCCGGACGACGAGGTGCGGGTGGTCGACGACCAGGACGCTGACCTGCCGGACGGCGTCACCGGGCACCTGCTCACCCGCGGCCCGTACACCATCCGCGGCTACTGGAACGCGCCCGAGCACAACGCGAACTCCTTCACCCCGGACGGGTTCTACCGCACCGGCGACCTCGTGCGCCGACTGCCCGGCGGCCACCTGGTCGTCGAGGGCCGGGCCAAGGACCAGATCAACCGGGGCGGTGAGAAGGTCGCAGCCGAGGAGATCGAGAACCACCTCCTGGCCCACCCCGCCGTGCACGACGCGGCCGTGGTCTCGATGCCCGACCCGTACCTGGGCGAACGCACCTGCGCCTACGTCGTGCTGCGCGGGGAGCACCGCGAACGGCCGCCGAAGGCCGTCGAGTTGAAGCGCTTCGTGCGCGGGCGCGGGCTGGCCGACTACAAGGTGCCGGACCGGGTCGAGTTCGTCGAGGAGTTCCCCGCCACCGGCATCGGCAAGGTCAGCAAGAAGGACCTGCGGGCCGCCGTCGCGGCCGCCGCCGCCGACACCACCGTCTGACGCTTCCCACCCTAAGGAATCACCGCCGTGGGCCTGCCCCGCATCCCCTCCTATCCCCTGCCCGCCGCCGAGGAGCTGCCCGAGAACCGGGTCTCCTGGACGGTGGACCCGGCGCGGGCCGTGCTGCTCGTGCACGACCTGCAGAACCACTTCCTGGACGCGTTCGCCGCCGAGGCCGCGCCCGTACCCGAACTCCTCGGCAACGTCGCCGAGTTGGCGCGGGCCGCGCGCGCCGCCGGGGTGCCCGTGGTGTACTCGGCGCAGGTGGGCGGGCAGAGCCCGGCCGAGCGCGGGCTCCAGCAGGACTTCTGGGGCCCGGGCCTCCCGGACGACCCGCGCGCCGTCGCGGTCGCCGCGGCCGTGGCCCCCGAGCCGGGCGACACCCTGCTCACCAAGTGGAAGTACAGCGCCTTCGTGCGCACCGAGTTGGCGCGGCTGCTGGAGGAGCAGGGCCGCGACCAGCTGGTGATCACCGGGGTGTACGCGCACATCGGCGTGCAGGCCACGGCCTGCGACGCCTGGATGCGGGACCTGCCGGCCTTCGTAGTGGCGGACGCCGTCGCGGACTTCGGGCCGCAGGAGCACCGGGCGGCGCTCGCCTGGGTGGCCGGGCGCTGCGGCGTGGTCACCACGACGGCGCGGGTGCTCGGGGAGCTTGCGGGGGAGGAGCGGTGAGCGGGTTCACGGTGGAGCGCATCCGGGCCGAGGTCGCCGACCTGCTCGGCGAGGACCCGGCGGACATCCCCCCGGACGAGAACCTGGTCGACTGGGGCCTGGACTCGATCCGGCTGATGACACTCGCCGAGCGGTGGCGGGCGGAGGGCGCCGAGGTGGCGTTCGTCCAGCTCGCGGAGCGGCCGGCCGTCGAAGCCTGGGCCGAGCTGCTGGGCGCGTCCTGATGACGGCCCTCGCCCCGGAGGCGGCCTTGCACCCGTCCGAGAGCGGGCGGCGACGGTACCCGCCGACCACCATGGTCGGCCCGGTCGAGGCGCAGGCGGCCCGTACGCCGTCGGCGCCCGCGCTGGTGCTCGCGGGCGGCGGGGCCGTCACCTACCGGGAGCTGAACGCCTCGGCCAACCGGCTCGCCCGGGCTCTGACGGCGCGTGGTGCCCGGCCCGGGGCGGTGGTCGGCCTCACGGGCGGACGGGCCCCGGCCGAACTGGTCACGGCGCTGCTGGCGGTCGCCAAGTCGGGCGCGGCCTACCTGCCGCTGGACCCGACGGACGCGCCCGGGCGCCTGGAGCGGCTGCTCGCGGAGCACGAGCCGGTGTTCGTGCTGGGGGAGGCGGGGGTGGACGGCCTCCCGGCGGACGGCGCGCTCGCCACCGACCCGCCCCGGGCGCTCACCCCGCAGCACCCGTTCTGCGTGGGCCTCGGCCCGGGCGGGCGCCCGCAGGCCGTCCGGCTGACCCACGCGGAGGCGGACCGGCGGGTGCGCGACCTCCAGGCCGCCCACCCGCTGGGCCCGGGAGACCGGGTGCTGCAACTGGGCCTGCCGCTGTGGGAGTTCCTGTGGCCGCTGCGGGCGGGCGCCGCGGTGGCGCTGGCCGACCCGCGGCGGCCGGGGGAGGTGGGGGCGCTGGTGCGGGAGCTGGGCGTGACGGCGATCCGGGTGGCGCCCGGGGTGCTGCTGGACGGCTGACGGCTGACGGCTGACGGCTGACGGCGAACGGCTGACGGAGTTCAACGGACGGATTTCAGCGAACAGATGTCAGCGGGCGTTCGCTGACATCTGTTCGCTGAAATCCGTCGACCGTCACGTGTCAGCTGTCATCTGTTCGCCGTCAGCCGTCAGCCGCCCACCGCCAGGTCCACCGCCGTCCACGCCATCCCCACCGCCCCGTCGAGCAGCGCCCGCTCCGCCCGAGGCCCCACCGCAGCCTCGGCGAACTCGGCCTCGTGCGGAGCGCAGGCACCGCCCGTGATGTCCAGCACCGGATGGATCGAGGGCACCAGGTGCGACACGTTCCCCATGTCCGTACAGGCGAAGGGCCCGCTCTCCACCGGCTCCGGCCGGCCGAGCGCGGCCGCGTTGGCCCGCCACAGGGCGAGGAGCCGGGCGTCGGAGCGCATGTCGAGGTAGTCCGGCTCGGGCCGGGTGAGCGTCACCTCGCAGCCGGTGGCCAGCGCCCCGGCGCGGAAGCAGTCCTCGACCCTCGCCCGCAGCTCGGCGAGGTCCTCGGCGGCCGAGGCGCGGATCTCGTACTCCGCGCCGGCGCTGTCGGGGATCACGTTCGGCGCCGTCCCGGCCGCCGTGGTGATGCCGTGCACCCGCCACTGCGGCGGGAGGTGCTGGCGCAGCAGCCCGATCGCCACCTGGGCGACGGTGAGCGCGTCGGCCGCGTTGCGTCCTTCGTGCGGGTTGAGGCTGGGGTGGGCGGCGCGCCCGGTGTAGCGCACGGACAGCGTGCCGAGCGCGAAGGACCGGAAGTCCGCGACCTCCACCGGGCAGGGGTGGACCATCATCGCCGCGTCCACCGCGTCGAAGGCCCCCGCCTCCAGCAGCAGCGCCTTGCCCGCCCCGCGCTCCTCCGCCGGCGCGCCGATCACCCGGACGGTGAGCCCGAGTTGATCGGCGTACGGGGCCAGCCCCAGCGCGGAGCCGATCCCGGCGGCGGCGATGAGGTTGTGCCCGCAGGCATGGCCGAGGCCGGGCAGCGCGTCGTACTCGCAGACCAGGGCGACGGTCAGCGGCCCGTCCCCGAGGCGGGCGTCGAAGGCCGTTTCCAGTCCGTACGCGGGCGCGGTGACGGTGAATCCGTGCCCGCGCAGGGCTTTGGTGCACCAGGCGGCCGCCCGGTGCTCCTCGAAGGCCGTCTCGGGATGGTCGTGGAGGCGGCGGCTGAGCGCGAGCAGCTCGCCCCGGTGGGCGAGGACGCGGTCGCGGACGGCCTGCTTGAGGGCATCCGCGGGCGGGGCAGCGGTCATGGGCGGCGGTCTCCGGAGTGTCAGGGCCAGGCCGTCGGCAGGCCGTTGACCAGATCAGATGAAGTTAGATTAGGCTAACCTAAGTAACCTCGGACCCCCTTGAGGAGCACCCCGAACCATGCCCGCCGTCGACACCCAGGCCGCCGACGTCCCGCTGTTGTCCGCCCAGGCCGCCATCTGGTACGCCCAGGCCCTCGACCCCGCCAGCCCGGTCTACAACACCGGCGACGCCGTCGAGATCACCGGCCCGCTCGACGAGGAGCAGTTCGAACGCGCCCTGCGCCAGGCCGTCGACGAGGCCGAGGCCCTCGGCGTCGCCGTCGTCGCCGGCCCCGACGGCACCCCCCGCCAGCGTCCCCGCCCCGGCCTGCGCTGGCCCCTGCACCACCTCGACCTGCGCAGCGCCGCCGACCCCGACGCCGAGGCCGAGACCTGGATGCGCGCCGACCTCGCCCGCCCCGCCGGCCTCGCCCGCCCCGCCGGCCTCACCCGACCCGCCGGCCTCACCGAGGCGGACGGGGGCCCGCTGTTCACCCACGCCCTCATCCGCCTCGGCGAGGACCGACGCCTCTGGTACCGGCGCATCCACCACCTCGCCGTCGACGCCTACGCCCTCAACCTGTTCGGCGAACGCGTCGCCGCCCTCTACACCGCCCACGCCACCGGCACCGAGCCCGCGCCCACCCCCTTCGCGAGCCTCGCCGAGACCGCCGCCGAGGAAGCCGCTTACCGCGCCGGCGAGGAGTACGAGGCCGACCGCGCCCACTGGTCCCGTCACGCCGACGCCGACGCCGACGCCGACGCCGCCACCCTGCCCGGCACCCCGTCGACGGAGCCCCACCCCGGCACCCCGCTGCGCCTGAACGCCGAACTGCCCGCCGGCACCCGCGAACGCCTCCAGGACGCCGCCACCGCCGCCCGCGCCACCTGGGCCGAACTCCTCCTCGCCGCCACCGCCGGCTACCTCCACCGCCTCACCGGCACCGAGGCCCCCGTCCTCGGCCTCCCGCTCGCCAACCGCCGCGGCCCCACCGCCCTGCGCACCCCCGTCGCCCTCGCCAACGTCCTGCCGCTGCGCCTGAGCGTGCGCCCCGCCGACACCGCCGAAGCCCTGCTGCGCCAGGTCGTGCGCGAACTGCGCGCCGCCCGCCGCCACCAGCGCTACCCGCTGGAGGACCTGCGCCGCGACCTCGGCCTCACCGGCGAACGCCGCGCCCTGTTCGGCCCGATGGTCAACATCAAGGCGTTCGAGACCGACCTCGACCTGGCGGGCCTGCCCGGCGTCGTGCGCAACCTCGCCGCCGGCCCCGTCGACGACCTCGCCCTCAACGTCTCACCCGGCCCGGACGGCACCCTGCGCCTGACCCTCGACGCCGATCCCGCCCGCCACGGCGCCGACTCCCTCGCCGCCCACCGTGACGGCCTGCTGCGCTACCTCGACGCCCTCGCCGAGCTGCTGCTCACCGCCCCCGACACCCCGATCGGCCGGATCGACCTGCTCGACGCCGACGCCCTGCACCGCGCCGTCCGTGGCCGCGAGGAGCCGCCCGTCACCCGCACCCTGCCCGAGCTGTTCGCCGACCGGGCCGCCCGCACCCCGCAGGCCGTCGCCGTCCGCAGCGGCGACACCGCCCTCACCTTCGCCGAACTCGACGCCGCCGCCGACCGCCTGGCCGTCGTCCTCGTGGGCCACGGCGTGCGCGCCGGCGCGCCCGTCGCCATCGCCCTGCCGCGCGGCACCGACACCCTCGTCGCCATGCTCGCCGTCCTCAAGGCCGGCGGCGCCTGCGTCAGCCTCGACCTCGCCCACCCGCCGCAGCGCCTGGCCGCCGTCCTCGCCGACGCCCGCCCGGCCTGCGTCATCGGCACCGACGAGGCCCTCGCCGCCCTCCACCTGCCCGAGGGCGCCGTCACCGTACGGCCCGGCGACGCCGACGGACGTACGGCCGTCGAGCTCCCCGCCCCCCGGCTCCCCACCCCCCGGCTCCCCGCCCCGCGCCCGGGCGACGCCGCGTACATCCTGCACACCTCCGGCTCTACCGGCCGCCCCAAGGGCGTCGTCGTCACCCACGCCTCCCTCGCCAACCTGCACGCCGGCCACGGCGAGGACCACATCGCCCCCGCCGTCGCCCGCGTAGGCCGCGAACGCCTGCGCGTCGCCCACAGCGCCTCCTTCGCCTTCGACGCCTCCTGGGACCCGGTGCTGTGGATGGTCCACGGCCACGAGCTGCACCTCCTCGACGACGCCACCTACCGCGACCCGGCCGCCCTCGCCGAGCACCTGCACCGCGAACGCGTCGACTACCTCGACCTCACCCCCTCCTACCTCGAAGTCCTCCTCGCCGAGGGCCTGTTGGACGAGGGCCGCCACCACCCCCGCGTCATCGCGGTCGGCGGCGAAGCCACCCCGCCCGCCCTGTGGCGCCGCCTCGCCGCCACCCCCGGCCTGCACCCGATCGACCTGTACGGCCCCACCGAGACCACCGTCGACGCCTACGCCTGGACCCCGGGGGCCGACGGCGCCCCCCGGGGACGCGTCGTGCGCGGCTCGCGCGCCTACGTCCTCGACACCTCCCTTCGCCCCGCCCCCGAGGGCGTCGCCGGCGAACTGTACGTCGCCGGCGCCTGCCTGGCCCTCGGCTACCTGGGCCGCCCCGACCTCACCGCCGAACGCTTCCTCGCCGACCCGTACGGCCCGCCCGGAAGCCGGATGTACCGCACCGGCGACCTCGCCCGCCGCGCGGCCGACGGCACCCTCGAGTTCCTCGGCCGCGCCGACGACCAGGTCAAGATCCGCGGTTTCCGCGTCGAACCCGCCGAGGTCACCGCAGCTCTGGCCCAACTGCCCGGCGTCGCCCAGGCCGTGGTGATCGCCCGCCCCGGCCCGCACGGCAAGCGGCTGCTCGGCTACGCCGTCCCCGCCCCCGGCGCCACGCCCGACGCCGACGCCCTGCGCGCCGCCCTCGCCGCGCGGCTGCCCGCCCACCTCGTGCCCGCCGCCGTCACACTGCTCGACGAACTCCCGCGCACCGCCCACGACAAGCTCGACCACCGCGCCCTGCCCGAGCCCGCCGCCGAACCCCGGGGCGAGGCGGCCGCCACCGAGCAGGAGCAGGCGGTCTGCGCCCTGTACGCCGAACTCCTCGCCCTGCCCGAACCCCCCGGCCGTGACGCCTCGTTCTTCGACCTCGGCGGCCACTCCCTGCTCGCCGGCCGCCTCGCCGCCCGCCTGCGCGACGCCTTCGCCACGCCCGTCGGCTTCGCCGACGTCTTCCGCCACCCCACCCCGGCCGCGCTCGCCGCCCACCTGGGCGCCGCGGCCCCCACGGCCGCCGAGGCCCGCCCCGCGCTGGTCCCCGTGCCCCGCACCGAACGCATGCCACTGTCACCCGCCCAGCGGGGCCTGTGGTTCCTGCACCGCCTCGAAGGCCCCAGCCCCACCTACAACATCCCCCTCGCCCTCACCCTCGCCGGCCCGCTCGACCGCCGGGCGCTCACCCTCGCCCTCGGCGACCTCGCCGCACGGCACGAGATCCTGCGCACCGTCTACGGCGAGCAGCCGGACGGCACGCCGTACCAGCGGATCCTCCACCCCGCGCCCTTCGAACTCCACGTCAGCAGCGGCGAGTTGGACGAAGCCGTCCGCCACGCCTTCGATCTGGCGGCCGAACCGCCGCTGCGCGCCACCCTGTTCGCGCACGGGCCCGAGCGCCACACCCTGCTCCTGCTGCTGCACCACATCGCGGGCGACGGCGCCTCCACCACGCCGCTCAGCCAGGACCTCGCCGCCGCCTACACCGCCCGCCTCGACGGACACGCCCCCGAACTTCCCCGACCGGACGTCCAGTTCGCCGACCACGCCGCCCGCCAGCACGCCCTGCTCGGCACCACCGAACGGCCCACCCCGCTCGCCGCCCGGCAGATCGCCCACTGGCGCGAAACCCTCGCGGGCCTGCCCGACCAGCTCGAACTGCCCGCCGACCGCCCCCGCCCGGCCGTCGCCGCCCACCACGGCGCCACCGTGCCCTTCACCCTCGACGTCCCCGCCCACGCGGCCCTCGCCCAACTCGCCCGCGCCACCGGCACCACCGTCTTCACGGCCGTCCAGGCGGGCCTCGCCGCCCTGCTCACCCGGCACGGCTGCGGCACCGACATCCCCGTCGGCACCCCCGTCGCCGGCCGCGAGGACGAACGAACGGCCGCCCTCGTGGGCTACTTCGTCAACTCCGTCGTCCTGCGCACCGACACTTCCGGTGATCCGGCCTTCCGCGAACTCCTCGCCCGGGCGCGCACCACCGTGCTCGCCGCCCACGACCACGCCGACCTGCCCTTCGACCGCCTCGTCGAGGAACTCAACCCGGCCCGCTCCCTCGCCCGCCACCCCCTCTTCCAGGTGATGCTGGCCTGGCAGAGCCGCCCCGACGAGCCCCTCGACCTCGGCGGCGGACTCACCGCCGAGATCACCGCCGTCCCCAGCGGCACCGCCAAGTTCGACCTCACCCTCAACGCCGGCGAACTGCCCGGCGGGGGCCTCGGCGGCTTCCTCGAGTACCGCACCGACCTCTTCGACGCCGAGAGCGCCGCCGCCCTGTCGGACCGCCTCACCCGGCTGCTCACCGCCGCAGCCGCCGCCCCCGACACCGCCATCGGCCGCCTCCCGATCATCGGCGAGGAGGAACGCCACTGCGCCCTGGTCGAGTTCAACGGCTCTCCCGTGCAGCCCGGCACCCACGCCGGCACGCACGTACACGACGGCGCCACCCTGCCCGAGCTCTTCGAGGCCGCAGCCACCGCCAACCCGGCCTCCGTCGCCGTCAGTTGTGGGGACGACCGGCTCACCTACGCCGAACTCTCCGCCCGCGCCGACCGGTTGGCCCGCCGGCTCGCGGCCGACGGCATCGGCCCCGGGACGATCGTCGCCCTCGCCCTGCCGCGCTCCGTCCAACTCGTCGTCGCCCTCCTCGCAGTGGCCAAGTCCGGCGCCGCCTACCTGCCGCTCGACCCCGACTACCCGGCCGAGCGCCTCGCCTACATGCTGGCCGACGCCGCCCCCGCCGCCCTGCTCACCGACGCCGCCACCGCACCCCGGCTGCCCGCGCACGAGGACCTCCTCACCCTCCTCGTCGACCGACCGGACACCGCCCGTGAGTCGCAAACCCCCTTCGCCGCCCACGAGCGCACCCGCGAACTGCGCGCCGAGGACACCGCGTACGTCATCTACACCTCCGGCTCCACCGGCCGCCCCAAGGGCGTGCCCGTCACCCACCGCAACGTCGTGCGTCTGTTCGGCGCCACCGACCACTGGTTCCGCTTCGGCGCCCACGACGTCTGGACGCTCTTCCACTCCTACGCCTTCGACTTCTCCGTCTGGGAACTCTGGGGCGCCCTCCTCCACGGCGGCCGACTCGTCGTCGTCCCCCACCTGATCAGCCGCGACCCGGCCGCCTTCCTCGACCTGCTCGCCCGCGAACGCGTCACCGTCCTCAACCAGACCCCGTCCGCCTTCTACCAGCTCGCCGCCGCCGACCGCGACCGGCCCGGCACCGAACTCGCCCTGCGCTACGTCGTGTTCGGCGGCGAGGCCCTCGAACTCGCCCGCCTCGACGACTGGTACAGCCGCCACGACGAGCACGCGCCCACCCTCGTCAACATGTACGGCATCACCGAGACCACCGTGCACGTCACCCACCTCGCCCTCGACCGGGCGAGCGCCGCCGCCACCGGCAGCAGCACCATCGGCGTCAACATCCCCGACCTGCGCGTCTACGTCCTCGACGAGCACCTCCAGCCCCTCCCGCCCGGCGTCACCGGCGAGATGTACGTGGCCGGCGCGGGCCTGGCCCGCGGCTACCTCGGCCGCCCCGAACTCACCGCCACCCGCTTCGTCGCCGACCCCCACGCCCACCTCTTCGGCGAGAGCGGCACCCGGATGTACCGCTCCGGCGACCTCGCCCGCCGCCGCCGCGACGGCGTCCTGGAGTACTTCGGCCGCGCCGACCAGCAGGTCAAACTGCGCGGCTTCCGCATCGAACTCGGCGAGATCGAGGCCGTCCTGGCCGCCCACCCGGCCGTCGCCGACGCCGCCGTCGTCGTCCGCGAGGACACCCCGGGGGACAGGCGCCTCATCGGCTACGCCGTCACCACCGCCACGACCGCCACAACCGCCACACCCGACGACCTGCGCGCCCACGCCGCCGCCGAACTGCCCGCCCACATGGTGCCCTCCACCGTCGTCCCCCTGGAACGCCTGCCGCTCACCGCCAACGGCAAGCTCGACCGCCGCGCCCTGCCCGCCCCCACCACGCCCGCCCCCACCGGCGCGGGCCGCCCGCCGCGCAGCCCCCGCGAACAGCAACTCTGCGAACTCTTCGCCGAAGCCCTCGGCCGGCGAGCCGTCGGCGTCGACGACGACTTCTTCGCCCTCGGCGGCCACTCCCTGCTCGCCGTACGCCTCGCCGGGCGCATCCGCGAGGTCCTCGGCCTCGAGATCGGCATCGGCACCCTCTTCCAGGCCCCCACCCCCGCCGGACTCGAGACCGCCCTGAGCGGCGCCGCCGACGCCGTCGACGCCCTCGACGTGCTGCTACCGCTGCGCCCCGCCGCCCCCGGCCGGCAGCGCCCGCTGTTCGCCGTCCACCCGGCCGGCGGCCTGAGCTGGTGCTACACGGGCCTCATCCGCCACCTGGGCGCCGACATACCGATCTACGGCCTCCAGGCCCGGGGCGTCGGCGCCGCCACCGCCGAACTCCCGCTGCCCGCAACGCTGGACGAGCTCGCCGCGCACTACGCCGACCGGCTGCGCGAGGTCCAGCCCGAGGGCCCGTACCGGCTGCTCGGCTGGTCCACCGGCGGGATCATCGCCCACGCGCTCGCCGTCCGGCTCCAGGACCTGGGCGAGCAGGTCGAGTTGCTCGCCGTCCTCGACGCCTACCCCGCCGAGGGCTTCCGCGAGCTGCCCGTCCCCGACCAGGCCGAAGCCCTCGAGGCGCTGCTCACCATGGGCGGCTTCGGCCCCGAGGACCTCGACGGCCGAGCGCTCGAACTCCCCGCCGTCAGCGAGCTGTTGCGCGGCGCGGGCAGCCCCCTCGCCGGGCTCGACGAGGCCACCGTCGAGGCGCTCAACCGCATCTACCTGCACACCGACCACCTCGTGCGCGGCCACGACCACCGGCCCTTCGACGGCGACGTGCAGTTCTTCCGCGCCACCGTCGACACCATCGACGACACCCTGGTACCCGAACTCTGGGCGCCCTACGTCACCGGGCGGATCGACAACACCGACGTCGCCTGCTCGCACAAGGACATGACCCTGCCCGAACCGATCGCGCACATCGCGAGCGTGATCGCCGACCGCCTGGAGCGCACCCCGTGAGCGACGCCCCGATCAACCCCTTCGACGCGGACGGCGAGTTCCTCGCCCTCGTCAACTCCCAGGGCCAGCACTCCCTCTGGCCCGTCTTCGCCGCCGTCCCCGCCGGCTGGGGCGTCGCCCACGGCCCCTGCGCCCGCGCCGACGCCCTCGACTGGATCACCGCGCACTGGACCGACCTGTGACCCAGCCCGCCGCGGACACCGCGGCGCGCCCCCTGCTCGCGGGGCGCGCCGCGGTGGTCGTCGTCTACACCGCCGCGATGTGCATGAACGGCCTGGACTCGACGATCGTCAACCCCGCCCTGTTCAGCATCGCCGAGGACTTCGGCCGCCCCCTGTCCGCCGCCAACGCCGTCGAGACCGCCTTCCTGGTCGGCCTCGCCCTGGGCCTGCCGGTGGCGGGCTGGCTCGGCGACCGGTACGGCGTCAAACGCGTCTTCCTCTCCGCCCTCGCCGGTTTCACCCTCGCCTCCGCCCTCAGCGCCGCCGCACCCGGCCTCGGCTGGCTGGCCGCCGCCCGCGCCCTCCAGGGCGTGGCCGGGGGCCTGCTCACCCCGGTCGGCATGACGCTGCTGTTCCGCGCCTTCGCCCCGCACGAACGCGCCGGGCTGGGCCGCGTCCTCATCGTGCCGACCGCCCTGATGCCCGCCCTCGGGCCGCCGCTCGGCGGCTTCCTCACCGAACACCTCAGCTGGCACTGGCTGTTCCTCGTGAACGTGCCGATCGGCGTCGCGGCCGTCCTGCTCGGCGCGGCCGCACTGCGGTCCGAGGAGGAGCCGCCCGCCGGGCGCTTCGACACCACCGGCTTCCTGCTCGCCACCCCTGGCCTGGGCCTGCTCACCTACGCCCTGGGCTTCGGCCCGGCCCACGGCTGGTCCTCCCCGGGTGTGGTCCTCTCCGGGCTGCTCGGCCCGGCGTTGCTGGCCCTCGCCGTACGGCACCAACTGCGCGCCCCCGAACCGCTGCTGGGCCTCCGACTGCTCGCCGACCGGACCTTCGGCGCCGCCACCTGGCTCGCCCTGCTCACCTCCGCCGGTCTGATGGGCGCGCTGTTCGTGATCCCGCTGCTGCACCAGGCCGCCTTCGGAGCCACCGCGCTCGACGCCGGGCTGAGCGTCTTCCCGGAGGCGATCGGCCTGATGGGCGCCTCCCAGGTCGTCGACCGGCTGCTGCCCCGCCTCGGCCCGCGCCGCCTCGCCCTGCCCGCGCTGCTGCTGGCCGCCGGGGTGCTCGGCGGGCTCGCCTTCGCCGAAAACCCCTGGGCCGTACGGGCGTTGATGTTCGCGGTCGGTCTGGTGCTGGGCACCGCCGTGCTGACCGTCCAGATCGCCGGTTTCGCGGACGTGCCGCCGCCCGGGATGAGCCGGGCCATGGGCCTGTTCACCGTCGTGCGCACCCTCGGCGGGGCGCTCGGCATCGCCGGCGCGGCCGCGCTGATCGGGGCGGCCGGGGAGGGCGCGAGCGCCGGGCCGTACCGGGCGGCGCTGGGGCTGACGGCCGCGCTCGTCGCGGCGGGCGCGCTGCTCGCGGCGCGGATGCCGGCCGAGGCGCCCGGTCCTCCTCCGGCTCCGCCGGGGGACTGACCTCAGGACGTCAGGTCGGTCAGGTGGTCGTCTTGGTCAGGCGGTCGTCTTGGCCAGGTTGTCGTCCTGGTCAGGTGGTCGTCCGCCCGGTTCGCGGCGCCGTCCCGGGACGGACGACCACCACGCCCGCGATGATCATCCGACGAATCTGGGGTGACCTGCCGCTTCGTGCAGCAACTCGGCCGCCCCGTAGTACGGCTGATAACCCAGCACGGCGCTCGCCCGCTCGGAGACGTACACCCGGTCGATCACCGGCGGAAGCTCCCACCCGCACCGCTCGAACCCGGCCGCCACCTCCGGCAGCCGCTCCGCCACCAGCGCCTCCGGCTCCCGCCACAGCCGCTCCCGGTCCTCCTCCGTCCACGGGTACGGGCCGGCGACGTTCATCACCCCGTCGGCCTCCGTGGTCTCCACCGCCAGCTCGTGCGCCCGCGCCACGTCCGCCACGTCCACCCCCCGGTGCAGCCGGTGCCGGGCCAGGTTCTCCGCGGGCTCGCTCACGCACCGGCCGACGCGCAGGCACACCGTGCCCATCTGCCCCGCGGCGTCCAGGACCTGCCGTTCGGTGGCCAGCTTCGCCTCGTCGTACACCAGGCGCGGGCGGCAGGCCGTCTCCTCGGTCACCCACACCGCCGCCTCGTCCTGCGGCACCAGTGCATGCCCGTAGACGGAGGTCGAGGAGGTGTAGACGAACCGCTGCACCCCGGCCTCCTCGGCCGCCTCCAGCAGTACCCGCGTCGCCTCCACGTTCTCCCCGACCGGCCGCGCCTCCACGTGCGCCGCGTGTACCACCGCCACCGCCCCGACCAGCGGCCGCCGCCACTCCCGCTCGTCCCGCAGCGTCGCCACCACCCCCACGTCCGGCCCCGGCTCCCGGTCCACCCCCACCACCCCCCACCCGGCCACCTTCAACCGCCGCACCACCGCACCCCCGACCAGCCCCGCCGCCCCGGTCACCACCACATGCCCCACCATGAAGAACCCTCCCCGTCCGCACCAGCGCCCCGCCGAGCCTACGGCGCCTCCCGTTGTACCGTGTGGCAAGCGACAGAGGAGACCCGATGAACCCTGAGCACTACCGCCTCCTGGAGGAGGCCAGGCACAGCCTTCCGGATGGCTACAAGGTCGAGTTGTCCGGTGATGTAATTGTCATGCAAGCGTCACCATCCTCGATCCATCAGCTGAATCTGTCGATCGTGCAGCGGCAGTTCGACGTCCACTGCCCGCCCGGCTACTTCCCCAGCGGCAACAGCGACCTGGCCTCGCCCGAGGCGGGCGCCGTCCGCAACCCCGACCTGACCTACATCCCCGAGGACGTCATCGACCTGGCGGGACACAACATCCCCGCCGAACTGGCGCTGATCGCCGTCGAGATCGTCTCACCGTCCAACCCGGAGAACGACTGGACCGGCAAGGTCCGCGACTACCCGCGCATGGGCTTCCCGCTCTACCTGATCGTCGACCCCCGGCAGAAGACCGTCACCCTCTTCTCCGACCCCAACCGTGACCGCTACCACACTCGCACGGAACGGGAGTTCGGCGAGACGATCCGCCTCCCGGCGCCGTTCGACTTCGACCTGGACCTGTCCCGCCTGGTCCCGTACCGGGACTGAGCGGCGGCTACGGGTTGGGGTGGAGGATCAGGTCGTCCAGCGGGAAGTGCCGCGGCCGGTCGCCGAGTTCGGTGACGGCGGCGCGGATGCGGTGGAGGTGGGCGACGCTGAGCTGGAGCGGGGGCTCGTCGGGCTGGTAGGTGGTGCGGATCGGGTAGTCCACGCCCGGGGTGCGGGTCATCTCAATGTGGCAGCCGAGGACGTACGTGACCGGGTGGCTCTCGGTGAAGGCGATCAGCCGGTCGATCGTGCGGCCGAAGGCGGGCCAGTCGTCGATGTACAGCCGCCCGGGGTAGACCGTGTCGCCGGTGAGCAGGAACCCCGTCCACGGGTCGTAGTACGTCACCGCCGCCTCGTGGTGCCCGGGCGTGGCCAGGCACTCCAGCACCCGTCCGCCCCCCAGGTCCACCCGGGCCACCGCCTCCGCGTCACGGTCGAACCCGAAGTACGGCCAGGCGCTGCCCAGTTCGGCCCCCACCACCGTCGTCCCGGCCCGCCCGGCGAACTGCCCGTCCCCCGCGACATGGTCCCCGTGCGGATGGGTGTGCAGCACCAGCAGCCCGTAATCCCCCTTCGGCACCCGGGGGTTGCGCCCCAGCCACCGCTTCACCAGCGCGTCCACCGTCCCGCGCAGCGGGAAGTACGCGGCCTCCGCCGTCGCCCCGGTGTCGATCAGCACCGCCCGCTCCGCCCCGAACAACAGGAACAGGAACGGCGCCTCGTAGTTGACCGCCTTGTTCTGCCGGAGGATGACGGTGTTCTCGTCGTACTCGTGGATCTGGATCTCCGGATCCCCGTTGTGCTTCGCGGACGGCGACCCGTGGATCCACCTCACACCCAACGGACGAGCCACCGGTGCACCAGCCATGACGCCTCCACGTGCGTCGTCCTGGCAGGCCGGGTACGGCGCACATCTCGTCCGGGGCGAACACCAGTGCGGCGCCGCCACCGGGACGCTAGCACGCCCGGCGCGCCGTGCCAGGACTCGGAGCCGCGTGATGGCGGATGCCGAAGAGGCAGCCGAAGGCGACCGCATCTCCTACCTGCGCGAGTACCGGACGGCGGCCACGACGAAGGCGATCGCGATGGACGCCAGGAAGATCGTGACCGCTGGCACCAGCGGGTCGCCGTCGGTGATCGCCCTGGCGAGTACGCGGACGCCGGCGCCGATGAGTCTCATGCGCGTACGGTAGCGTCCTCGCAGGTCAGACCGTGGATCGGGGGGGCGACGCCGCCGGACGCGGCGCGTGCGCACCATCGGGAAGGACCGCCTCCGCGAGGTCGGCTAGGCCGACGGGCCCAGGAGGTGGGCGAGGCCGTCGGCGAGGCCGCCGCGCCAGCAGGCGTAGTCGTGGCCGCCGTTGAACTCGCGGTACTCGACGGCGTATTCGCGGGCGAGCAGGACGTCGCGCAGGTGGCGGTTCTGGGGGAGCAGCATCCACTCCTGGAGGCCGACCTCCAGGTAGAAGCGGGCCGGGCGCCGGTCGCCGGCCGCGAACCGGCGGGTGAGCCACTCGGAGCCCGTGTCGAACTCGGTGCCGTCCGGCCACCAGAAGGAGCCGGACTGGCTGAGCGCGTTGCCGAAGCGGTCGGGGCGGTGGAACGCGGCGAAGGCGGCGGTGAGGCCGCCCGCGCTCTGGCCGGCGATGACCGTCCGCGAGGGGTCGAGGGGGGCGCCGAACTCGCGCTGGGCCCAGGGGAGGAGGCGGTCGGCGAGGAGGTCGACGAAGGCGAGGTTGCAGCTCAGGTCCTCGGGCCGGGCGGGGCCCAGGGTGTGGACGAGCAGGGTGGCGGTGCGGGGGATCGCCCCGTCGGCCGTCAGGTTGTCGAGGGTGTCGCCGACGGACAGCACCTCGCCCCACATCTCCCCGTCGAGCAGCACGGCCACCGCCCCCAACGGGCCCTCACCGTCCGGGAGATGGACGTCGATGCGCCGCCCCGCGACCTCGTGGGCGGTCAGCCGCCCGCGCGGGACGCCCTCGCGGCGCCGTACGTACGGCTGGGCGGGCGCGTCGGGCAGGCTGAGCACCGAGGAGGGGTGGCGGCCGTCGCGGGCGGGGAGGCGGTCGGTGTCGGTGTCGGTGTCGGGGACGGCATGGTCGAGGACGTGCAGCCAGTCGGCGCGGGTGGTGCCGGGTACCGGGCCCCGGAAGGGGTGGAGCTGGTAAGAGGCCCGGTGGTCGGCGCGCAGCCGGTAGGTGATCGACCAGGAGCCGTCGTCCTGACGGTCCATCAGATGGGGTGTCAGGTCGCCGGAGTGGCGGTCCTTGTCGGTGACGGTGTGCAGCAGTGCGAGCACCCCGTCGCAGGTGTCGCCGTCGCGGCCGACGTACCCGAAGGTGACGAGCCGGTAGGCCGGGTCGTCCGGATCGGGCGCGACGATCGGGAACGTGGTCTTCAAGTCCGTTACTCCTTGCGTCAGTTGATGCTGTTGCGTCCACGCCCGAGCAGCACCCACAGCAGGAAGGGGCCGCCGAGCACCGTGGTGACGATGCCGACGGGGATCTCCACCCCGCCGATGAGCACCCGTCCGAGGGTGTCGGCGAGCACGACGAGCAGGGCGCCGGTGAGGGCCGAGCCGAGGATCGGCACCCGGGCGGGCCCGGCGAGGCGGCCGGCGATCACGGGTGCGGCGAGCGCGACGAAGCCGACCGGGCCGCAGACCCCGACGGCCAGTCCGGCCAGGGCCACGGACAGCAGCAGGCAGGCGAGGCGCACCCGCCCGGGGTCGACGCCGAGGGAGGAGGCCACGCTGTCGTCGAAGCGCAGCACCGCGAGGCGCCGGGCCGCGACGAGCGCGAGCGGCACCAGGACGGCGAGCCCGATGAGGACGGGCGTGGCGACCTCGTAGTCCCGGCCGTTGAGGCTGCCGGAGGTCCAGACGTACAGCGAGCCCGCCGAGTCGAGCGAGCGCCGGGCCATGGCGACCTGGATGACGGCCGAGGCGAGCGCGGACATCGCGAGGCCGACGACGAGCACCCGGTAGCCGCGGGCGCCGAGCCCGCCGGAGGCGAGGGCGACGACCAGGGCGGCGGCGAGCGCGCCCAACGGCCCGGCCCACCAGGCGCCGAAGGTGCCGGCGGCGCCGACGGAGATGAGCACGGCGGCGGTGGCGCCGTCGTTGACGCCGAGGAGTTCGGGGGTGGCGAGGCGGTTGCGGGCGAGGGTCTGGGTGAGGCAGCCGGCCAGGCCCAGGGCCGCGCCCGCGGCGAGCCCGGCGACGATCCGGCCGAGGCGGAACCTCTGCACCAGCAGCACGTCGAGCCGGTCGCCGTAGCCGAACACGGCCTGGAAGGTGTGGCCGAGGTCGAGTTCGCTCTGTCCGGCATGCGCGGAGACGACGACGGCGGCGAGCAGGGCGCCCGCCAGTCCGACGGAGGCGAGCAGCGCGCGGCGGGGCAGCAGCAGCGACCAGGCGCCACCGCGCAACAACAGGTCGGCCCTGGGGGCGGCGGGTTCGGAGCGCCGGGCGGGTGGCGAGGCGTCGGCGGCGGGGTCGCTGAGGGCGAGGGCGGCGGAGCGGCGGGAGCGGACGATGGCGATGAGCGTCGGGGCGCCGATCAGCGCGACGATCACGGACACCGGCGCCTCGAACGGCCGGGCCACGACCCGGGCCAGCACGTCGGAGGCGGTGAGGACGGCGGCGCCGAACAGGGCGGCGAGCAGGGTGAGTCGGCCGACCCGGTGACCGGCGACGGTGCGGGCGAGGAAGCCGGAGAGCAGGCCGAGGAAGGCGACGGGCCCGGCGAGGGCGACGGCGGAGGCGGTCAGCAGGGTGACGGCGAAGGCGGCGGTGGCGCGGGTGGCGCCTGGCCGGTGGCCGAGGCCCCGGGCGAGGTCGTCGCCGAGGGCGAGGGCGGTGAGCGGCCGGACGGTCAGGGCGGCGAGCAGGAAGCCGGCGCCGAGGACGGGGGCGAGCTGGCGCAGCGTCGTCCAGCCCTCGACCCCGGCGAGGGAGCCGAGCACCCAGACGCGGTAGCGCTCGTACGCCTCGGGGGAGTTGACGACCAGCACGTCGGTGAGGCCGCGGAAGATCGCGGCGACGGCGGAGCCGCCGAGCACCAGGCGCATCGGCGAGCCCGCGCCGCGGCTGTTGGCGACGAGCATCACCAGGGCGCTGGCGAGCACGGCCCCGCCGAACGCGAAGGCGAGGTAGCCGTAGGAGGTCTGCACGCCGAGGACGGCGATGCCGAGGACCACGCCGAGGGAGGCGCCGGCGTTGACGCCGAGCAGGCCCGTCTCGGCGAGGGGGTTGCGGGTGACGGTCTGCAACTGGGCGCCCGCGACGCCGAGTGCGGCGCCGACGAGCAGGGCGGTGACGGTGCGCGGTAGGCGCAGGTCGCCGACGACGAGGGCGAGGCGGCTGTCGGCGCGGGCGCCGCCGCGGTCGAGCAGGTAGTCCAGGACGCGGTCGGGGCCGATCTCGCCGGCGCCGACGGACAGGGACAGCGCGGCCAGGGCCAGCAGGAGCAGCACCGCGCCGAGGGCGAGCGGCCGGCCGGTCCACCGGCGTTCGGCGGCAGGGCGCGGCGGCGTTCCGTCGGGTGCGCCGGACGGGGCGTCCGGAGGCGGTGGTACGGACGGTGCGTGGACGCCCGGTTGCGACAATGTCATAAGGTAAGGCTAACCTAACGTTCGAAGCGTCCCTGGTGGGGCGCTCTCCCCGTGCCGCGGCCCGGACCGTCCCGGCGCGCCGCTCAACACCCGTACCACCGTTGCCCGGAGGCACCCATGCCGTTCGCCCGTCGCCCGCTCAGCCCCGCCCGCCGTCGCGCGGCCCAGGCGCTGGCCGCCACCGGGGCGGTCGCCCTGCTGCTCACGGGCTGCGGCTCCTCGGGCTCCTCCTCGTCCTCGGGCTCCTCCTCGGGCTCCTCAGTCTCCGGCTCCCCGGCGGCCGAGGCGGCCGGCGGCGGCAAGCGGACCGTCAAGGACGCCACCGGCAAGGCCGTCGAGATCCCCGCCGAGCCCAAGCGCATCGTCACCCTCACCCAGGAGGACCTCGACGCGGTGCTCGCCCTCGGCCTCAAGCCGGTCGGCATCACCAACGGCCAGGGCCTGGCCGAGCCGCCCGCGTACCTCAAGGACAAGGTCAAGGGCGTCCCGGTGGTCGGCAACCTGCTGCAGCCGGTGATGGACAAGGTCATCGCCGCCAAGCCCGACCTGATCCTGGCCGGCGACATGCAGGACGAGCAGATGCTCAAGCAACTGCGCGAGATCACCCCCGCCACGCTCGTCACCATGGCGCCCACCGACGACTGGAAGCTCGCCTTCCGGGGCATCGGCAACGCCGTCAACAAGCTCGACCAGGCCAACAAGGTCATCACCGAGTACGAGGGCAAGGCCACCAAGGCCGGCGGCGAGCTCGGCAGGAACAAGGGCGCGGCCGTCTCCATCGTCCGCTGGAACCCGACCGGCCCGAGCTGGATGGAGAAGAAGCAGTTCGCCAGCGGCGTCGCCCTCGACATGGGACTGGCCCGCCCGGCCGCCCAGGACAAGGACGGCAACGCGCACAGCCCGGCGCTCAGCCTGGAGAAGCTCAACGAGATCGACGGGGACTGGCTGTTCCTGTCCACCCTCACCGACGACGGCAGGTCCGCGCTGAAGGACGTCCAGTCCAAGCCCGCCTACCAGGAACTGGGCGCCGTGAAGAACAACCACGCCGTCACGGTCGACGGCTCCGTGTGGTCCACCCGCGGTGGCCCGCTCGCGGCGGAGGCCGTGATCGGCGACATCGGCAAGGCGCTCGGCTCGGCCTCCTGATCCGTCGGAACTACTTCCGTAGTGCCACTACTTCCGTAGTCGCACTACGGAAGTAGTGGCACTACGGCCACCTTTCCACCTTTCCACCGCACGACGACGATCCCCGGGGGACGGCATGGAGTTGACGATCGAAGGGCTCACCGCCGGCTACGGCCCGGGGCGCCCGGTGCTCGCCGGGGTGGACCTCGCCGTCCCCGCCGGGCAGGTGGTGGCCGTGGTCGGCCCCAACGGCTGCGGCAAGTCCACCCTGCTGCGGGCCGTCGCCCGGCTGCACAGGCCCGAGGGCGGGCGGGTCCTGGTCGGCGGCGAGGACGTGTGGCGGCTGCGCCCGCGCCAGGCCGCGCACCGCATCGCGCTGCTGCCGCAGAGCCCGCAGGCGCCCGAGGCCGTCACCGTCGCCGCCCTGGTCCGCTACGGCCGTCACCCTCACCAGGGGCTGTTCCGGCAGTGGTCGCCCGAGGACGAGCGGCTCACCGCCGAGGCCCTGCGCGCCACCGGCGTCGAGGATCTGGCGGACCGGCGCCTGGACCGGCTCTCCGGCGGCCAGCGCCAGCGCTGCTGGCTGGCCATGGTGCTCGCCCAGGACACGCCCGTCGTCCTGCTCGACGAGCCGACCAGCGCGCTGGACCTCGGGCACGCCGTCGAGGTGCTGGAGCTGGTGCGGCAGGTCGCGGCGGGCGGGCGCACCGTCGTCATGGTGCTGCACGACCTCGCGGCGGCGGCCCGGTACGCGGACCTGGTCGTCGCGCTGCGCGACGGCGCGGTGGTGGCCTGTGGTCCGCCGCGCGAGGTCGTGGACGCGGCGCTGGTGCGGGCGCTGTACGACATCGACAGCCAGGTGCTCTCCGCGCCGGACGACGGGGCGCCGGTGATCGTGCCCCGGGCCCCCGCGGCCTGACACCCCGCGCCCTGACGCCCTGCAGCATGACACTCCTGCCTGACACCCCGGCCGTCTGACGTCCCCTGCCGTCCGACGCCCCCTGCCAACCGCCGGGCCCCGTCGGATCCTTGGCCCTCGTTCACTCGTGCGAGCGGTTTGAACTCCGCAGGTCAAGGAGTAGGGGGGACCCGCCCGTCGAGTTGTCAGTGGGCCTCGCTACGTTCCTCGCATCGCCGATCACCTTCGGATCAAAGGCGACCAGAACCCCGTTTTCCGGGTGGGAGGAGTACGGCTGTGGCATGGGTGGAGACGGGCGCGGGGGGCTACCGCGTCACGCTCGACGAGGAGGGAAGGGTGCTGTGCCGCAACGCGGCCGGGCGTGACCTGAAGTCCCTCCCGTCGAAGCTCAACGACGACCCGGTGGTCACCCAGCTCAAGCAGCTCGCCGAGTGGCTCTCGGGCCACGAGCGGCGCTGCCTGGACGACGCCGAGCGCTGGATGGTCCGCTCGCTGCCGGTGCCCGCGGCCGTGCTCACCGCCGTCTGGGCCGACGAAGCCTGGCAGGCCGTCCTGCGCGACCTGGTGGTCACCGGCGCGGACGGCTCCGTCAGCGGCTTCCTGCGCGGGGCCGACGCCGAGCGGGGCCTCGGCCTGGTCGACCTCGACGGGGACACCGTGCGGCTCACCGACGCCGAGGTCCTCATACCCCACCCCGTCCTGCTGCCCGACCTGGAGGAGCTGCGCGAGTTCGCCGTCGAACTCGGCGTCTCCCAGCGCGTCCAGCAGCTCTACCGCGAGGTCTGGCACAAGCCCGCCGACCTGCCCGCGGACACCTTCGTCGACGACTACGCCGGCGGCCGCTACCGGGAGCTGCGCGAGCTGGTCGGCCGCTGCAACCGGCTGGGCTGCCGGGTGCGCGGCGGCTACGCCGTGCAGTCCGTCACCGAGGGCGGCCGCACCGTCGAGGCCCGCGTCTGGGTCGGCGACTACTACGAGTACGACGCCTGCGAGACCGGCACGCTCAGCTGGGCGGGCCCGGACGGCCGCCCCTTGCCCCTGTCCGAGGTCGGCCCCGTCGCCTGGTCCGAGGGCATGCGCATGGCCGCCGCACTGTACGCGGGCCGCACGATCACCGGGGAGGAAGCCGAATGACCGCCACCGTCCTGACCACCACCGTCCTGAACGCCACCACCGACCGGAGCGCCGTCACCGCGGCCGCCCTGCTCGACGCCGGAGCCGTGCTGCCCTCCGGCACCCTGCCCGACGCCGGCCGCCCCGACTCCGCCGCCGACGTGCTCACCGCCCGCACCTACGCCCACCCCGCGCTGGACGGCCGCCGCATCGTCCGGCTCGTCCCCGGCGCGCTCGGCCAGGCCGAGGACGCCGCCCTCGACTTCCTCGGCCTCACCCCCGAGCAGGCGCCCGCCGAGGTCGGCCAGGTCCGCCAGGAGGCCCTCGGCTTCCCCGCCTGGGCACTCGTCAACGACCCGGCCAACGGCCACCACGCCCTCGCCCTGGTCAAGGAGATGGAGCGTCTCGCCCGCCAGGTGAAGTCCAAGCCCGGCGCCGCCAAGGACGGCTTCGGCGCGCTCGCCACCCGCCTGGGCCGCGCCGTGCCGCACTTCCTGCCCACCTACTGCGAGGAGGTCGGCCGGATCTTCCTCGCCCAGGGCAACCAGACCTACGCCGCCGCCTGGTTCGGCAAGGCCCGCGAGGCCGAGCGCACCCACGGCCTCGCCGTCGACGAGGAGCGGCTGCGCACCGTCTTCCTCGAGTTCGCCCTCGCCGGCGCCCTCACCGTCAAGGCCCTGCGCCAGTACGTCAAGGAGCTCTCCAAGCGCCTCGACCCGCTCACCGCCTGGCAGCGCTTCCGCCAGCTGTGCACCGAGCGATCCGCCGCCGGCATGGCCCCCTACGCCGGAGTCGCCGAGGACGCCCGCTCGCTCATCCGCGCCGCCGGCATCGACCGCACCGAGAACGAACAGGCCCTGCTCGCCGAACTGCTGGACTCCCCGGCCGTCAACCGGGCGCCCGCCGCGTTCTGGAGGTCCTGGCACGGCCAACTCGTCGAACTCGGCCGGCGCGAACCGGCCGTGCGCGCCCGCCTGCTGGAGCTGCTGCCCGAATCCGACGGCGGCAACGCCGCCGAGCGCGACGCCGCCTGGCTCGCCCTGCTCGCCGAGACCGGCGCCGAGGCCCACCTCACCGGCCCCCGCGCCGAAGGCGCCGAGCCCGCCGCCGTCTGGCTCGCCGGCTGGTGCCGCCACGTGCGCCGCGGCTGGCCGACGCGCACCGGCTGCCCCGCCACCCTCGCCCTCGTCGGCCGGATGACGCAGCGCCTGCTCGACGATGCCACCCCCGTCGACCTGTTCCTCGGCCTGCGCGGCGACTTCCACCACCTCGACCTGCTCGACGCCCTGCTCGCCGCCGGCGTGCCCGTCACCGACCCGCCCACCGACCTCGGCCTGGGCGTCAAGTACTGGGCCGAGAAGGGCGACGACACCGGAGCCCCCCTCACCGCCATCGCCGCCGACCCGCGCTACCGGCCGCTGCTGCGCGCCGCCGCCCCGGCCGCGTGGGAGATCGCCGTCGCGCGCAGGTCGCCCGCCGTGCCGCTGCTGCGCGAGCTGTTCGTCGAATGGGCCGAGGAGCGCGCCGACGCGCTCGAGGCCACCCGGGGCCTGGCCGCCGCCGCCGACCTCGTACGCTCCCTCGACGCCCACCGCACCACCATCAGCACCATCGCCCCGGCCGCCGGAGAGCGGATCGCCTCCCTCGACGTCGCCGGGCTGCTCGCCGGCGCCCTCACCGCGGGCATCCTCGACGAACTCGGCTGGCCCGCCCTCGAAGAGGCCCTGGCCACCCTCGCCGGCCCCGCCGAACCCGCCGCCGCGAGCGCCGCGAGCACCGGGAACGCCGCGAGCACCGGAAACACCGAGAGCACCGGCGCCGCCAAGACCCCCGGCTTCGGAAGCCTCGTCCTCACCGGCCTGACCATCGAGGACGCCTGGCCCCACCTCGTCCTCAGCCGCAAGGGCCGCGCCCTGGTCGTCGGCCCCCAGGGCCTCGTCCTCGACCACACCCTCCGCGTGCCCAAGCTCGACGGGCACTGGAACCGCCCCCGCATGCGCTTCGTCGACGGCGAACTCCTCGTCACCTGGCAGCAGGACAACAAGCAGGTCGGCTACTGGTCCGGCCGCCCCGACGAGCGGATCGAGATCGGCGGCGCCGCCATCGCCGGCTACCACTACGGCGACGTGCACCCCGACAAGGCGTCCCTCCCGCTGCCCGGCGGTGGCCGCAGCTTCGGCGAACGCCCCCTGCACCCGGGAGACACCCGCCTGCCCGAGGAGTACCGCCTCCTCGGCGACGGCACCGGCCACTGGACGCTGCGCCACCACAACGGCGCCTACGGTCCGTACGAACTCGACGCGAAGACCGGCGCGGTGGGCCGCGCCGGCGAACCGCCCGTCATCGCCGCCAACGCCCAGGACGGCCGGCCCGCCTGGGAGAGCACCCGGCTGCTGCCCCTGCAGCCCGGCCTGGAAGGCACCCCGCTCGGCACCGACGGCACTGTCCTCGGCCACTGGGTCCGCATCGCCGCCCGCCGCGCCGCCACCACCGTCACCGCCGACGGGCAGCGCATCGTCCTGCCGATCACCGGCGAACGCCCCGACAACGTCGCCGTCGGCCGGCTCGCCCTGCCCGGCGAGGGCAGCCCCGTCGTCCTCGGCACCAGCGGCCTGAACACCTGCGACACCCTGGCCCTCACCCTGCCCGACCTCACCGCGCCGGGCGACCGCACCGCCGACCTCCTGCCCTGCCGGGCCGGACACCTCTTCGCCGCCGGCACGGCCCTCGTCCCGCCGCTGGAGCACTGGCACAGCCTGCGCCCCCGCGACGAAGCCGGCTCCCGCGCCCTGCGCGGCGTCGACAGGGCGCTCGCCGCCGAGCTGATCGACACCGCCTGGCCCGTGGACACCCGGCCCGTCCCCGAGGACGAGCAGCGCTGGCTCACCGTCCAGGGCGTGCGCCGCCGCGTCGCCCACCAGGGCGAGCCCAGCCGCCACACCCTGCCCGTCACCGCCGTCGGCGCCCTGCTGCCCGCGATCGGCCACCCCCTGCTGCTCGCCGGAGTCGCGGGCCTCGCCCGCCACGCCGCGAGCCTGCTCGACCGCATCGCCCGGTACGTGCCCCAGCCCGAGGCCAGCAGGCCCACCAAGGCCCAGGCCGCCGAGTACCGGCCCGACCACGGCGACGACCAGCAGCTGAGCGAGGCCGTCACCTCCGTGCTGCCCAACGTCGGCGGCTTCGGCGGCGGCCGGGGCTCCTCCGGCCGCTGGTGGACGCTCAACAACCTGCGCACCGTCACCGCCGTCCTCGCCGACCCGCCGCCCGCCCAGGGCGAGGGCTGGTCCACCCCCGCCACCCTCCACCTGCTCGGCGGCTTCCACCACCACGGCTGGCTGCACGTCCTCGGCCGCCTCCACGTCCTCGCCCAGGGCATCGCCAACCCGCTCACCACGCCCGCCCAGCGCTCCTCGCTCGTCCAACTCCTCGGCGACCTGAACAAGGGCGTGCTCGCCGACCGCGGAGCCACCCTGCGCGAGATCACCCTGCGCGAGACCGGCCCGCGCTCCACGGGCGCCGAACCGGCCACCCAGCGCCAGGGCCAGGTGCTGCGCCACGGCGACCGCACCGTCGTCATCCTCGGCTGCCGCAACCACCAGCAGCAGCACGGCACCGTCGAATGGCTCGCCGTCGACCACGACCCCAGCGGCGTCTTCGGCCCCGTCGCCCACTTCACCACCACCGCCGAGCGCGACACCCGCGAACGCGTCGGCACCGCCTGGATCGAGAAGTTCCGGCGCGTCGCCGCCCTGCACGGCAGCGTCCCCTTCGACCGGGCCCGGGCCGAAGCCTTCGCCGAACTCACCGGCATCGGCCGCGCCCGCGCCACCCTGCTGCTCTGCCCGCCGCCCGCCCTCCTCCACTGGAGCGGCCTCAACCTGCCCGACGAGCGGATCGCCGAACTCGGCCTCAAGTCCGGCGAGGCCGTGGCCGCCAAGGAATGGCTGCGCCGCCACGACCACGAGGCGATCACCGACATCTGGGCCGCCCTCCTGCCCGAGGACCCCAAGACCCTGTGGACGCAGGGTCCCGACCTCGCCGCCGCGGCCGAGGCGTGGATCGGCCGCTTCGGACGGCTCGTCACCCTCCCCGAGGAGCTCCACCCCACCGTCAAGGGCGCCTCCATCGAGCACATCGAGGCCGTCCTCAACCCCGGCCACACCCCCTGGATGACCGGCACCACCCGCTACCGGCTCACCACCGACGGCCACTCCCGCCTCGAACCCGAGGACTCCGCCGCCGTCCCCGGCCACGGCGACCTCCACCAGGCCGTCCAGGCCCTGCGCTGGCTCGCCTACCACCTGCCCGCCGACAGCCCGCTTCGCGCCCTCCTGCCCCAGGCCGCCGAGGCGCTGCGCACCCGCCTCGCCGACCCGGAGCTCCTGCTCGACCTGCACCTCATCTACACCGCCAAGGGCGGCCCGATGTCCCCCGTCCTGCGCGCCCACCACGGCCTGCCGGCCGAGGGCGGCGCCGACAAGGACGGCCTCGTGCGCTGCGGGCCCGCCATCGTCCTCAGCCCGTACAGCAGCGAGGTCGAATGGGTGTGGGTGCGCCCGTCCGGGCTCACCGGCGCGGACGACCCGCTGCTCGTCCTGATCGACGGGCTGCGCGGCTCCACCTGGTACGGCAGCGACCAGCTCGCCGTCGCCGCGGTGATCGGCGGCGAGCTCGAGCGACTGGCCACCGCCTCCTCGGGCACCGCCGCCTCGGGCACCGCCTCCTCGGGCACCGCGCCGCAGGCGGGCGCCGACAGCGCCCCCGGGGCCCTGTGGCTGCAGAACCCGCAGCACTCCGTACCCGAGCTGGTCGCCGAGGCGGCCCGCACCCACGGCCTCGGCGAGGACGCCGCCGCCCTCTACCTCCAGCTCCTCGCCCTGCCCGACCCCACCGACCGCAACGTCGCCCGCTGGACGGGCTGGAAGCCCGCCCGGCTCAAGAAGGCCCGCGCCGAACTCGCCGCCACCAGCCTGGTGCTGGAGGCCAAGCGCTCCCGGGCCGGGCGCAGCCTCTTCCTGCCCTGCGGCTGGCAGGAGGCCAAGAGCCCCGCCCTGCCCGTCGAGACCTGGAAGTCCGCCCTGTACCCCACCAGCACCCACCAGCCGGCGCTGCCGCACCGGTCCGTCCCCGAGCTGTTCGCCCTCGCCTGGCAGCGGACCCTCGACGGCGACGTCCCCGGCTACGAAGAGCTCCGGACCGGCAAGCGCAGGAAGGCCACCCGATGACCACCACCACGACACCCGTGACCGCCGAGCGGCAGATCGTCCCGCCCGAGGAGAAGTACGCCGCCGAGCTGGAGTTCCTCGCCGCCCACGACTCCGGCCCCCGCCCGCCCGGTTGGCGGCTCACCCCGCGCGCCGTCGTCACCTTCGTCATGGGCAGCGACGGCGAGAAGCTCAAGGCCGGTCGCAGGAGCCTCGCCATCGAGCAGAAGTTCGTCGGCGAGCGCGCCCTCGTCGAACGCTGCGTCGTCACCCTCGCCGGAGAGCGCGGCCTGCTGCTCGTCGGCGAGCCCGGCACCGCCAAGTCCATGCTCTCCGAACTGCTCGCCGCCGCCGTCTGCGGCACCAGCGCGCTCACCGTCCAGGGCACCGCCGGCACCACCGAGGACCAGCTCAAGTACGGCTGGAACTACGCCCTGCTGCTCGCCAAGGGCCCCAGCCGCGAGGCCCTCGTCCCCTCCCCGGTGCTCACCGCCATGACCGCCGGGGCCGTCGCCCGCGTCGAGGAGGTCACCCGCTGCCTGCCCGAGGTGCAGGACGCGCTCGTCTCCCTGCTCTCCGAACGGCGCATCGCCGTCCCCGAACTGGCCGGCACCCCGGACGGGCAGCTCCACGCCGCCGCCGGCTTCACCCTGATCGCCACCGCCAACCTGCGCGACAAGGGCGTCAGCGAGATGTCCGCCGCCCTCAAGCGGCGCTTCAACTTCGAGACGGTCGGCCCCATCGGCAGCCTCGCCGCCGAGGTCGAGCTGGTGCGCCGCCAGTCCACCACCGCCGTCGCCCGCGCCGGCGCCGCCTACGCGGTGGACGACGCCATCCTCGAAGCCCTCGTCACCGCCTTCCGCGACCTGCGCACCGGCCGTTCCACCGAAGGCTGGGACGTCGAGCGCCCCTCCACCGTGATGAGCACCGCCGAAGCCGTCTCCGTGGCCACCGCCCTCGGCGTCACCGCCGCCTACCTGCCCGACGGCGGCGACCTCCTCGGCCGCCTGCCCGGCCAACTCCTCGGCGTCGTCCGCAAGGACGACCCGGCCGACGCCGCCCGGCTCCTCGGCTACTGGGACGGCCCGGTGCGCCGCCGCGCCGAACAGGGCGCCGCCACCTGGCGCACCCTGTGGGACCTTCGCCCGGCACTGGAGGCGTGAGCAGATGACGGTCTCGAGCAGCGCGGTGACGCCCCCGCCCGCCCCGACGGGCGGGGCCGACGGCGCCGACCAGGCCGCCGTCACGGCGGCCACCGACCGGCTGGCCGCCTCCGGCTCCGGCCGGCCCGGACCCTACCTGATCGGCGTGCGCCACCACGCGCCGTCCCTCAGCGCGGTCCTGCCCGCGCTGCTCGAGGCTTCCCGGCCCGAGACGGTGCTGATCGAACTCCCCGCCGAGTTCCAGCCCTGGCTCGACCACCTCGCCGACGAAGGGACCACCGCCCCCGTCGCCCTCGCCGCCGCCCCGGCCTCCGGGGACGAGGCCGCGGGGCCCGCCTTCTACCCGTTCGCCGACTTCTCCCCGGAACTGGTCGCCCTGCGCTGGGCCCGGCGCAACGGCGTCCCCGCCGTCGCCTGCGACCTGCCCCTCGCCCACCGCGCCGCGCGCACCCCCGGGCCCGGCGCGGACCCCCGCTCCGGCCCCGGCCCCCGCCCCGGCCCCGGCCTCGGCGACGCGCTGCGCCGCCGCCTCACCGGCCGCGCCGGTGACGACGACCTGTGGGACCGCCTCGTCGAGACCGCCGCCCCCGGCTCCACCCCCGAAGCCGTGCGCCGCGCCGCCCTGCTCGTCGGCTGGGCCATGCGCCACGACGCCGAGAACGGCCCCGGCGTCGACCCGTACGACGAACAGCGCGAAGCCTGGATGCGCGCCCGCATCCAGGAGGCCACCGCGGGCGGGCGCCGCGCGGCCGTCGTCATCGGCGCCTTCCACGCCCCCGCCCTCCTCGAGGGCCCCGTCGCGAAGGAACAGGCGCCCGAGGCCGCGGGCCAGGGCGCGCCGGGGCACGTCCTGTCCCTGATCCCCTACACCTACCCGCTGCTCGACGCCCGCTCCGGCTACCCGGCCGGAATCCGCGACCCCGAATGGCAGCACACCGTCCTCGACGCCGCCGCCGACCCGCAGCGCCTCCACGACGCCCTCACCGCCACCGCCGTCCGCATCTGCGCCGCCCTGCGCGCCGACGACCACCCCAGCGGCCCCGCCGACGCCCGCGAGATCGTCCGCCTCACCGGCGACCTCGCCCGCCTGCGCGGCCACGCCGCCCCCGGACGCGGCGAACTCATCGAAGCTGTCCAGACCGTCCTCGCCCAGGGCGAACCCCTCGGCCGGGGCCGGGCCGTCGCCCGCGCCCTCGAACGCGTCCTCATCGGCACCCGCACCGGCCGTCCCACCGCCGCCGCCCCGCGCAGCGGACTCGCCCCCGCCGTCGAAGCCCACCTCGCCGAACTCGGCCTCCCCGGCCCCGACGACCCCGGCCCCCGCGAACTGCGCCTGGACTCCCGGCGCAGCCCCCTCGACCGCCGCCGCGAGATCCTCCTCCACCGCCTCACCGCCTGCGCCGTCCCCTACGCCGACCCCGTCCCCACCACCGGCGCCGGGGGCCTCGAAACCCTCGGCACCCGCTGGCGCCTCCACTGGACCCCGGCCGCCGCCGCCATGCTCACCGTCGCCTCCACCCGCGGCGTCACCCCCGCCCAGGCCGCCGAAGGCGCCCTGCGCGCCCGCCTCACCGACCAGCCCACCCCGCGCGAGATCATCGAGGGCCTCACCGCCGCCGCCTCCTGCGCCCTCCCCGCCCTCGCCGCCACCCGCCTCACCCAACTCACCACCACCCTTCCCGCCACCGCCACCCTCCCCGACCTCCTCGCCGCCCTCACCCTCCTCGACCGCCTCACCGCCTCCCACCTGCCCCTCGACCCCGCCGCCTTCGCCCCGACGGACACCGTGCCTGGCACCGTGCCTGGCACCGTGCCTGGCACCGCGCCGGACACCTCCGCACCAGGCGGGCCGCTGGCCGCCGCCGTCGAGGTGCTGACGGTGGCCGCCGTGCGGCAGGTGGAGGGGGTGGCCGGGTCGGACGAGCCCGGGGACGCCCGGGCGCTGGTGGAGCTGGCGCGGCGGGCCGACCTGCGGGGCGGGGTCCGGCTGGCGCACGTGCTGGCCGAACTCGCCGACCGGGGCAGCCCGTTGGTGCGGGGCGCGGCCGGTGCCGTACGGGTGCTGCTCGGGCAGGAGCGGGCCGAGGTGCTCGGCGGGCGGGCCGCCTCCTGGGTCGACGGCGCGACCGGGCCGCAGGCCCGCCGCGTGCTCGGACGGAGCCTGGTCGGCCTGCTCACCGCCGCCGAGGGCCTCTTCGACAGCGCGCCCGAGGCGCTGGAGCCGCTGCTGGAGCGCGTCGGCTCGCTGGCCGACGACGCCTTCCTGGCACGCCTGCCCGCCCTGCGCGGCGGCTTCGACACGCTCAGCCCCGCGGCCCGGGACCGGCTGCTGACCCTGGTCGAGGAGCAGCTGGGCACCCGCCTCACCGCCCTGCCCGAGGACGTGGACCCGGCCGTGGTCGCCGGCTGGGTCCGCGCCGACCTGGCCGCCCGCGCCGCCCTCTCCCGCCGGGGCCTGCTCCCGCAGCGGGAGCACACCTCGCCCGAGACCCGGCCCGCGCAGCCCCCGAGGCCGAACGCCCCGACCACGCCCCCCGCTCCCACCAACGCCCCCGCTCCCACCAATGCCCTCGCCAACGCCCCCGCCCATGCCAACACCCTGGCCCCCGCCGAACGCTGGCGCCTGCTGCTCGGCCGACCCGGCAGCGCCGCCCCGCAGGGCCGGGGCGCCCGACTCGCCGCCGCGCTCGACGAGTTGTACGGCTCCGGCCACGGTGAGGGCTCCGGCCCGGGCCTGGACAGCCGCGGGGGCAACCGCGGAGGCCGCGAGGCGCCCTTCCCCGGAGTCCGCGAGTGGGCCGAGGAGTTGGAGTCGCTGTTCGGCCCGGGCGTGCGGGAGGAGGTGCTCGCCGCCGCCGTCGCCCGGGGCCGCACCGACGTCATCGAGGCGATCGACCCGGCCGCCGTACAGCCGTCCGTCGACCTGCTGCGCACGGTGCTCGACCACGCCGGGGGCCTGCCGGAGGCGCGCCTGGCCAAGCTGCGCCCGCTGGTGCGCCGCCTGGTGGACGAGCTGAGCCGCGAACTGGCGACCAGGCTGCGCCCGGCCCTGACCGGGATCGCGGTGCCGCGCCCGTCCCGCAGGCCGGGCGGCGGGCTGGACCTCGACCGCACCATCCGCGCCAACCTCGCCACCGCCCGTCCCGGCCCGGACGGCGGCACCCTGATCGTGCCCGAGCGCCCGGTCTTCCGGACCAGGGCGCGGCAGGCCAACGACTGGCGGCTGGTCCTCGTCGTCGACGTCTCGGGCTCGATGGAGGCGTCGACGGTCTGGGCGGCGCTGACGGCCGCCATCCTGGCCGGGGTGCCCTCGCTGAGCACCCACTTCGTGGCGTTCTCCACCGAGGTCGTCGACCTGACCGAGCGCGTGGCCGACCCGCTCAGCCTGCTCCTCGAGGTGCGGGTCGGCGGTGGCACCAGCATCGCGACCGGCCTGCGCTACGCCCGCGAGCTGGTGACGGTGCCCTCGCGCACGCTGGTCGCCGTGATCAGCGACTTCGAGGAGGGCGGCCCGCTGGGCCCCCTGCTGGCCCAGACCCGGGCGCTGGTGGACTCCGGGGTGCAGCTGCTCGGCTGCGCCTCGCTGGACGACACCGGCACGGCCCGCTATTCGAAGGCGGTCGCGGGCCAACTGGTCGCGGCCGGCATGCCCGTGGCGGCGCTGAGCCCGCTGGAACTGGCCCGCTGGGTGGGGGAGAAGGTGCGATGAGCGAGACGACGAACGCCGCCGGCTGGCCGGCGGTGCGGCCCGAGGTGGTCGCCGAGGTGGTGTCCGGGCTGAGCGCCCGGCTGCAGAAGCGGCTGGACGGCGCGGCGGCGAAACTGGCGCAGTGCCCGGTGGCGAAGGCCGACGAGCAGTGGCGGGTCGAGGTCGACGAGGAGACGCTCCTCGTCCTGCACGCCCCCGGCGGGGTGGTCGCCACCTCGGACGACGTGCGCTGCGGCTGCCTGCTCGCCCCGGCCTGCGTGCACCGCGCCGCGGCCGTCACCCTCTGCCCCCTCGCCGACGAGCCCCCCGAGCCGCTCGAGCCCCTCGAGCCCCTCGAGCCGTCACCGGACACCGCGACCCCGGCCCCGGCTGCGGCTGCGGACTCGGCCGAGGACCCCCAGCCGGAGGCGCCCACCCTCACCCCGGCCGAACTCGCCGCCGCCCGCCACCTCCACCGCGCCGCCGGCGCCGTGCTGGCCGCCGGGGTCAGCGCGGCCGGGGCCGTCGCCCAGGCCGAGCTGCTGCGCGCCGCCCACGGCGCCCGGCTGGCGGGCCTGCACCGCCCGGGCGCGGCGGCGGTCGCCGTGGTCGGCCGGCTGCGCGCCGCCCGCTCCGGCGCGCCGGAGCACCGGCTCGCCGATCTCGTCACCGCCCTACGGGAGTTGCTCGGCCTCACCAAGGCCCTGACCTCCGACGCCCCCCACGCCCCGCTCGCCGACCTGCGCGGCACCGCCCGCCAGACGTACGAGCCGGAGGGCGGGCTGCGCCTCCACGGCCTGTTCGTCGAGCCGGTGCTGACCGCCACCCACGCCGGAGCCGTCAGCTGGGCGGTGGACGCGGACGGCCGACTGAGCACCATCGCCGAGGTCATGCCGCACACCGACGCGGCCGCCGCCCCCGGCCAGGCGGTCGGCGCGGGCAACCGGCCGGTGCGCCTCGGCGACGCCTCGCTCAGCCACCGCGAGTTCAGCCGCGCGGGCCTGTCCGTACAGGGGGCGACCAGGTCCGCCGCCGGCCGCCTCGGCGCGGGCGCCTCCGTACGGGCCGTGCGCGCCTCGGGCGCGGCGTGGACGGCCGAACCGGCGGCCCGGCTCTGGTCCGTACCCGTGGCCGAGCAGGTCGCCCGGGCGCTCGAGGCGCAGGAGGCGCCGTACGAGACCCGCCCGGCCGGCTCCGACCTGCTCTTCCTGGACGTCACCCTGCTCGGCGCGGCCCCCACCGGCCCGGACGGCGCCCCGCAGCTGCTCGCCCGCTGCGACGGCCCGGCCGAGCACGAACCGGCCGCGCGAGAAGCAGCCGAGCACGGCCCGACCGAGCACGTATCAGCCGAACAGGTACCGGCCGGGGACGCCCTGGTGGTCGCGCTGACCGCCGGTCACGAGCACCCGGGCCTGCCGTACCGGGAGAACCTCGCCCTGCTCGCCACCGCACCCGGCCTGCGGCTGCGGGTCATCGGCCGCCTGGAGCGCTCCGACCGACCCGAGCTGCGCCTGCTCGCCCTCGGCACACCCCCGCTCGGGGAGGGCGAAGGCCCCACCCTCCCCGCCGACCGGGCCGGACGGATGAGCCTGGGCCTCGAACGCCTCCAGACCGCCGACCTGCCCGCCCCCGCGACCCCCGCAGCGCCAGAGGAGCCCCGGCCCGCCCCCGCCGCACCGTCCGCCGCACCGCCCGTGCACGTGCTCGCCCGCCGGGTCGCGCAGACGGTCACCACCGGTCGCCACGCCCTCGCCCCGGGCGAGGCCGGAGCGGCGGCAGACCGCCGCCTGCTGGGCACCGCCGGGCTGGCCACGGCCGCCGAACTGCTCGACAGCCTGCGGGCCGAGTCGGCGAACCAGCGCCGCGACGTGTTCGGCCGGGTGGTCCCCGACGACCACGACGGCTTCGCCACCGCCTGGTTGGCGGCCGCCTGCTACACCGAGGCCCTGGCCACGGCGCTGTGCGCCGCCGCCTGGGCGGGGAAGGGGTGAGGAGCGGGGAGGGCTGAGGAGCGGGACGGGGTGAGGAGCGCGGAGGGCCCGGAACCGCCGGCGGCACCCGGGCGGGTGAACCACCCGCCCCACCGGGCCCGCCCCGCCCCGGTCGTGCCCGCTGCGCCGCCCGCCGGTGGTAGGCATGGGCCGCATGGACTGGTCCGCCTGGTTCGCCGCACCCGACTACTGGCTGAGCCGCCTGCTCGTCCAACGTCTGCTCGCCGTCCTCTACCTGATCGGATTCCTCGCCGCCGCCGCCCAGTTCCGCGCCCTCATCGGCGCGGACGGCATGCTCCCCGTGCCGCGCTTCACCGCCCGCGTCCCCTTCCGGCAGTCGCCGAGCCTCTTCCACGCCCACTACAGCGACCGCTTCTTCGCCGCCGTCTCCTGGAGCGGCGCCGCACTCTCCGCCGCCGTGGCCGCCGGACTCGGCGACGCCGTCCCCCTCGGGGCGTCGATCGCCCTGTGGGCCGTGCTGTGGGCGCTCTACCTCTCCATCGTCAACGTCGGACAGACCTGGTACTCCTTCGGCTGGGAGTCCCTGCTCCTCGAGGCCGGATTCCTCGCCGCCTTCCTCGGCAACGCCGACACCGCCCCGCCCGCCCTCGTGCTGTGGCTGATGCGCTGGCTGGTCTTCCGCGTCGAGTTCGGCGCCGGACTGATCAAACTGCGCGGCGACCGCTGCTGGCGCGACCTGACCTGCCTGCGCTACCACCACGAGACCCAGCCCATGCCCGGCCCGCTGAGCTGGTTCTTCCACCACCTGCCCGCCCCGCTGCACCGCGTCGAGGCCGCCGCCAACCACCTCGTCCAACTCCTCGTCCCGATCGGCCTGTTCCTGCCCCAGCCGGTCGCGAGCTGGGCCGCCTGCGCGATCCTCGCCACCCAGCTGTGGCTCATCGCCTCCGGCAACTTCGCCTGGCTCAACTGGCTGACCGTCGCCCTCGCGCTCGCCGCCGTCGACCCCGCCCGCCTCGGCCTGCCCGTACACCCCCGCACCTACCCGGCCGCCCCGCCCTGGTACGAGGTGCTGGTGGTGGCCCTCACCGCCGCCGTCGCCGTGCTCAGCTACCAGCCCGCCCGCAACCTCCTCTCCCGCCGCCAGGTCATGAACCGCTCCTTCAACCGCCTCCACCTCGTCAACACCTACGGCGCCTTCGGCAGCGTCAACCGCCTGCGCCAGGAGATCCTCGTCGAGGGCACCGACGAGGCCGTGCTCACCCCGCACACCGTCTGGCGCGCCTACGAGTTCAAGGGCAAGCCCGGCGACGTGCGCCGCCTGCCCCGTCAGTACGCCCCCTACCACCTGCGGCTGGACTGGCTCATGTGGTTCGCGGGCATCTCGCCCGCCTACGCCCGCCCCTGGTTCCTGCCCTTCGTCGCCCGCCTGCTCGCCGGGGACCGGGACACCCTGCGGCTGCTGCGCCACAACCCCTTCCCCGACACCCCGCCGACCCACGTCCGGGCGACCCTCCACCTCTACCGGTTCACCACATGGCGCGAACTGCGCGAAACCGGCGCCTGGTGGCACCGCACGGCGCTGCACGAGTACCTCACGCCCGTCGACCTGCACGCCCTCGGCCGCGCCGGATACCGCCCACCCCTCGGCCGCCCCGCACGGCCCGTACCGCCGGTGCCGCCGGTGTCGTCCGTGCGCAAGGTGCCCCTGGACGGACTGCGGCGGCGGCCCGGACACCCACCCCACCCGGGGCGGCGCCACCCGGACGGACCCACCGACCACCCGCACGGACCAACGCCCCACCACCCGGACGGACCTCCCGGGTAGCGGCCAGGCGGGCGGTACGGCACGCCACACCGGCCCCATGGCGGGTGGGTGCGTGCAAGGCTCGAACGGGCACCCGTATTCTGGGCGTCCACACCCGGCGGCCCGACCGCGCACCCCCCGGCCCCGCCCAGGGGCAGCCCGCGCGAACGGTCCGCCGCCCCCTCGCCGCCAGCCCCGCCGTCGTCGCCCAGAACCGGACCTCACATGACAGTGCTTCACTCGCGCAACGCCGACGCCGCCGACCCGGCGGACGTCGCCGCCGCCGACGCCGCCGCAGACGTCAAGGACTCCCAGGACGCCGCCGAGCCCGACCTCCGCGAGGACCTCGGTCGCTACGCCGAACTCGGAGCCTTCACGCTCAGCGCCGACACCCACGCCTGGTACGCGGCCGTCGACACCGTCGCCACCCCCGAGGACGCCCGCGCCGCCTCCACCGTCCTCGCCGAACTGCGCGGCCGTGACCTCCAGCAGCTCTGGGAGACCGTCACCGCCCTCGTCGCCGAGGTCAAGATCGACGAGCCGGCCACCGTCGCCACGACCGCGGCCCTCGTCGAGACCCTCCAGCGGGTGCGCACCACCTCCGCCACCCTCACCCCCGCCGCGTACGACACCGACCTGGGCCCCCTCGTCGCCGCCACCGCCGACAGCGCCTGGCGCAAGGAGCGGGACGTCAAGCTCTCCTGGCTGCGCGGCCGTTCGCTGCGCAAGCAGGCCGCCGCCCTCGCCCACGACCGCCGCATCCGCCGCGAGGACCTGCACGAGGCCCTCGCCTCCGCGCTCGTCGAGCGCCGCGCCTGGGCCCTCCTCGCCCCCGCAGGCACCCTCCCCGCGGTGCCCGCGGACGGCGCCCTGGTCGACACCACGGCCCAGGCGTTCGAGGCCCTCGGCGCGGGCATCGCCGAACTCGCCCGCCTCCTGCCCGGCCACGACCTCGACGGGATCGCCTTCGCCGACCTCATCGAGCTCGTCGAGCGCCTGGCCGCCGACGAGGGCACCCTCTACCGCCTGCCCACCATCCGGGGCCTGCGCGCCACCCTGGAGGAGGCGGGCCTCGGCGACCTCCTCGCCGAACTCACCGCCGCCCGCGCCGACCGCCGCGCCGCCGAAGCCGCGTACGCGGCGCGGCAGGCGCTCGCGGGTGGGCAGCGCGACGGGCTGGCGGAGGCTGAGCCGGTGGTCGAGGCGGAGGTCGAGGCCGAGGTCGAGGCCGCGGCTGACGCGGAGGCCGCCGCGCGGCAGGCGCTCGCGGGTGGGCAGCGGGACGGGCAGGCTGAGGCTGAGACGGTGGTCGAGGCCGAGGCCGAGGCCGATGTCGCCGCCGCCGACGTTGACGTCGAGGCGGAGGCTGACGCCGAGCTGACGGAGAAGACTCCGGCGGAGCCCGAGGCTGAGGCCGTCGACACCGTCGAGGCTGAGCGTGAGCCTGAGGCGACCGCGACCGAGGAGACGGACGCCGTCGACGACGAGCCGCTCGCGGAGATCGAGACCGAGACCGAGATCGAGATCGAGGAGACCCCGGCCGCTTCGGTCTCCCTCCCGGCGCCGTCCCCGGCAGCCGACGACCTGGTGGCCGCCGCCGTCACCGCCGCCACGGCGGAGACCGTTGTGGTGGACGAGGAGCCCGCCGCTCCGGTCGAGATCGAGCCCGAGGCTGAGGTCGAGACCGAGCCCGAGGCCGTCGAGGTCGAGGCCGTTGCCGAGGTCGTGACGGAGGAGCCGGAGGCGCCCGCCGCCGTCGAGACCGAGCTGGAGGCCGCCGGGACCGAGGTGGAGCCGGAGGCCGTCGAGGAGCCGACTGCCCAGCCCGAGGCCGCTGTTGAGGTCGAGGAGCCGACTGCCGCGCCGGAGCCGGTGGTTGAGGCCGAGCCGGTGGCCGAGGAGGTCGAGGCCCCCGTCGAGGAGGCTGCTGAGGTCGAGGCCGAGGCCGTCGAGGAAGCCCCCGCCACCGAGGCGACGCCCGCCGAGGATGCCGGTGCCCGGTCCGCGAAGCCGGACTTCACCCCCGGTCGCCCCGTGACCGCCTACTCCGCCGAGGAACTGCTCGCCATCGTCCGCTGGATCGACGGCGACGGCGTCGAGCGCACCGACGAGGAGCTTCTGCGCGCCGGCATGAAGGAGCTGGGCTTCGCCCGCCTGGGCCCGCGCATCAAGGAGGCGCTGGGCGCCGCCGTCACCGCCGCGCGCGGCTGACGGCAGTCCGGGCGGCAGCGACGCCGAGGGGCCCGGGACGCGATCATCGCGTCCCGGGCCCCGTCGCATTCGAGCGTGGTGGCTGCCTCAGCCGGCCTTGTTCCAGGGCTGGCTGGACATCAGCGCCTTCACGTTGGCCACGTACGACGGGTTCGGGATGACCAGGCTGCCGACGACCTGGCCCGAGGTCGGGTCGGTCACCGTGTTGTAGTGCACGTTCCCCGCGCCCGCGTTGTACGCGGAGATGACCAGGTCGAGCAGCGGCGTCTTGCCGGACGCGTCGGCGGAGAGGTCGTACGTGCCGCCGAAGGAGGAGTCGCCGTAGTAGGCGACCAGCCAGTCCAGCAGTTGGCTGCCGAGCTGGACGTTCCCGGAGAGCGTCTTCGGGTCGGACTTCGTCGCGAACTTGGTGTTCATCCAGTCGACGGTGTTCGGCATGATCTGCATCGTGCCGATCCCGCCGTCGCAGGCGAGGATGCCGGACTGCCAGCCGCTCTCCTGCCAGGCGATGGCCTTGACGAGGTTGGTGGGCAGCGGCGGGAGCTTGTCGGTGCCGCCGTTGCTGAGGTTGAGCGTGCGGGACTGTCCGGCGGCCGAGGTGAGTGCCGCCCCCACGGCCTCCTTCGGCTCGTCGGGCTGCGGGTGGCTGGGCTTGCAGCTGCTCTGCAGCGGCGGCACGTGCGGGGTGGCCGGTGCGGGCGGCGGCGGGGGCGCGACCGGGCCGGGCTTGGCGACCGGGACGGGCGCCGCGATGGCGGGCTTGGCGACGGGCGGCTGGGTGGCCGGGCCGCCCGGCTTGGCGTTGCCGGGCTGGGCGCTCGCGCCGGCCTTCGCGGAGGTGCTGGTGCTCGCGCTCGGGGTGGGCGTGGCGCTCGGCGTGGCCGAGGCGGTGGCGCTCGCCGTCGCGCTCGGGCTGGCGGTCGGCGAGGGCGTCCCGGCGGCGGTGGTGGTGCTGGCCGCGGCGTCCTGGTGGGTGTCCGAACCCTTGCTGCCACAGCCGGTCAGGACGGCCGTCGACACGGCCACGGCCGACACCAGGACGAGAGCTCGTCTGGCGGTGGTGCTCGTGTTCACGTTCAACTGCGCGTTCCCCCCACTCGTCCACCGGCGGGCCCGGTGAATGGCGGTCATCCTACGATGTGCCCGAACCGTCCCGTGCGAACGGGTGGCCGGTCGCCCTCGCGATCGCCCGGGCCAGCACCTCGGGAGCGGACACCAGGGACGGCCCGTACCAGGTCAGGTGCCGCCCGCTGACCAGCGCGACCGGCGTCCCGGGGAACGCCTCCGGCCCGTCCTCGGCGGTGAAGCGGTACGGCTCGTCCGGCAGCACCACCAACTCCGGCCCGTCCAGCTTCAGTTGCGGCAGCGCAATGGTCGGGTAGCGCTCGGCGTGGTCCGCGTGGACCAGGTGCAGGCCCAGGCGGCGCAGCAGGTCACCGGCGAAGGTGTCGCGGCCGATCACCATCCACGGGCGGCGCCAGATCGGCACGACGGTCCGCAGGGCCCGCGGCACGGGGACGATCCGCCGCCACGACGCCTCGGCCTCGTCGAGCCAGGACGGGCGCGGCTGGGCGCAGGCGAGGGTCAGCATCCGGTCCAGCGAGCGGAACGCGCCGTCCAGGGTGCGCACATCGGTGACCCAGACCGGCACCCCGGCCGCGCGCAGCGCCTCCAGGTCCGGGCGGCGGTTCTCCTCGTCGTTGGCGAGGACGAGGTCGGGCTCGAGGGCGAGGATCGCTGGCACGTCCGGGTTCTTCGTTCCGCCGATCCGGGCCACGGCCAGGTCGGCGGGGTGACTGCACCAGTTCGTGGCGCCGACCAGCAGGCCGGGGGCGGTGGCGGCGAGCGCCTCGGTCAGGGAGGGGACCAGCGAGACCACCCGGCGCGGCGGGCGCGGCCCGAGCGGAACGGGCAGGTCGAGGTCGTCGCGCAGCACGGTGGGGTCGGCCATCCGGCCACCCTATGCGCGCACGGCCCACCGGGAGAGCCCGGGACGCCTGGGAAGCCCTGGGAAGCCCGGGAAAGCCGGAGGATCTCCGGGAACCCGCCCGCCCCCGCGCCCGACTACCTGGTCCGGGCCCGCAGCACGGGCCCCGTACCGACACCGACCAGGAGAGCCGCCATGCGCCCCCGCGTTCGCCGCCCACTTACCCGTCCGAGCACCCGTCAGGCGGTCGCCTCCGGCCTGGCGGCCGCCGTCGCCCTGCTCGCCACCGCTTGCGCGGGCGGCGGCGGCGCGAGCGGCGGCAGCGCCGGGTCGGGCGCGAGCATCACCGCCGTCGCCGACGGCTTCCCCGTCAAGGTCGCCGACTGCGCGGGCAAGGAGACGACCGTCGCCAAGGCGCCGACGAGGATCGTCACCAGCAACGCCTCCAGCCTCGAGATGCTGCTGCGCCTCGGCGCCGGCGACCGGGTGATCGGCACCGGCTTCCCGCCCGGCAAGGGCACCCTGCCCGCCGAGGTCGCCGAACAGGGCGCCAAGGTCCCGGTGTTGGGCGACAAGGCCATCCCCAAGGAGAAGCTGCTCGGCTCCGGCGCCGACCTCTACGTCGACACCTTCGGCGCCATGCCGATGATGGGCGGCGCCGCCGGGCCCAGCGAGGAGGAGTACGCGGCGGCCGGCATCCAGCACGTCTACCTGCTCTCCACCGCCTGCGCCGGCACCCCGAAGGCCGCCAAGGGGCCCCGCACCGACCTCTCCGGCGTCGAGGAGGACATCCGCCGCCTCGGCGCCGTCACCGGCACCTCCGCCCGCGCCGAGGAACTCGTCACCGGCATGGAACGGCGCACCGGCGAGGTCCGCAGCGCGCTCGCCGGGGTGCCCGCGGAGCAGCGGCCCAGCTACTTCCTCTTCGACTTCGACGGCGGCACCAAGCAGCCCGTCACGGTCTGCGGGCGCCAGGTCGCCAACGCGGTCATCACCCTCGCCGGCGCGCGCAACGTGTTCGCCGACTGCGACGCCGACTTCAAGCCCGGCAGCTGGGAGGACGTCGTCGCCAAGAACCCGGACTGGATACAGCTCGCCGTCCGCAACCGGGGCAGCGAGGAGGCCACCCGCAAGGCGTACGACGAGGCCGAGGCGTTCCTGCGCGGCTTCCCCGCCACCCAGGGGCTCAAGGCCGTCCAGCAGGGCCACTTCATCCGGCTCGGCTCCGAGGCCACCACCATCGCGGGCGTGCGCAACGCCGACGCCGTCCGGCAGATCGCCGCCGCCCTGCACCCCGACCTCGTCAAGAGCGGTCAGTAGAAGGTGACTTCGACCACCGTCCCGTCGGCGCGGGACACCGCCCGCCCGGCCCGCACCCTGCGGGCCGGGCCGCTGGCCCTCGCCCTCGCCGCCGCCCTGACGCTCGCCCTCACCGCCGCCGTCAGCCTCGGCGCCGTCGACATCCCGCCCGCCGAGGTGTGGTCCGTCATCGCCCGCCGCCTCACCGGACAGGCCCCCGAACCCGGCACCCGCGACCTCATCGTCTGGCAACTGCGCGTACCCCGCGCCCTGTTGGCCGCCCTCGTCGGCGCCGGACTCGGCCTCGTCGGCACCGCCGTCCAGGCCCTCGTCCGCAACCCGCTCGCCGACCCCTACCTCCTCGGCGTCTCCTCCGGCGCCTCCCTCGGCGCCGTCGCCGCGATCGTCCTCGGCACCACCCTCGGCCTGCAACTCTCCTTCGGCAGCGCCCTCGGCCTCACCGTCTCCCTCGCCGCCTTCGCCGGCGCCCTCGGCGCGTTCACCCTCGTCTGGCTGGTCGCCCGGCGCGGCGGAGGCTTCAACCCGCTGCGCCTGGTCCTCGCGGGCATCGGCATCGCCCAGTTCCTCGGCGGCCTCACCAGCTACCTCGTCCTCCAGACCCGCGACGAACAGCAGACCAGAGGCGTCCTGTTCTGGCTCATGGGCAGCCTCGGCGGCGCCGTCTGGGCCCAACTCGCCGTCCCCGCCGTCGCGGTGGCACTCGGTCTCGGCCTCCTCCAGGCCCGCGCCCGGGGCCTCAACGCCGCCCTCATGGGCGACGAGACCGCCGCCGGACTCGGCGTGGACGTCACCCGGCTGCGCCGCGAGGTCTTCGTCGTCACCAGCGTCCTCACCGGTGTACTCGTCGCCGTCTCCGGAGCGATCGGCTTCGTCGGCCTGATGGTGCCGCACGTGTGCCGGCTGCTCGTCGGCGGCGACCACCGGCGCCTGCTGCCCCTGTCCGCCCTCACCGGCGCCCTCCTGCTCGTCGTCGTCGACACGGCCGCCCGCACCGTCCTCGACGGCCAGGAACTGCCCATCGGCGTCGTCACCGCCGTCCTCGGCGCCCCCACCCTGCTCTACCTGCTCGACCGACGACTGGAGCGCGCGTGAGGATCGCCCTCGAGGACCTGAGCGTCACCCTGGCCGGACGCCGGGTCGTCGCCGGAGTGCACCTCGTCGCCGAGGAGGGCGAGATCGCCGGACTCGTCGGACCCAACGGCAGCGGCAAGTCCAGCCTGCTGCGCACCGTCTACCGGCACCTGCGGCCCAGCGCCGGACGCGTCCTGCTCGACGGGCGCGACCTCGCCGGGCTGCGCCCCGCGCAGTCCGCCCGGCACATCGCCGCACTGCCACAGGAACGCGGCGGGGACTTCGAGTTGAGCGTGCGCGAGGTCGTCGCGATGGGACGCACCCCTTACAAGGGCGCCTTCGCCGCCGACGACGCCGAGGACCGCGCCGTCACCGCCGAGGCACTGGAACGCGTCGGCCTGACGGCGGCCGCCGACCGCCGCTTCGCCCGGCTCTCCGGCGGTGAACGGCAACGGGCCCTGCTCGCCCGGGCCCTCGCCCAGCAGCCGGACGTGCTCGTCCTGGACGAGCCGACCAACCACCTCGACGTCCGCCACCAGGTCGAACTCCTCGCCCTGCTGCGGCAGCAGCGCCGCACCACCCTGGTCGCCCTGCACGACCTCAACGCGGCCGCCTCCGTCTGCGACCGGCTCCACGTGCTGCACGAGGGGGCGCTGGTCGCCTCCGGGGCGCCGCGCGAGGTCCTGACGGCGGAGCTGCTCGCCGAGGTCTTCGGCGTCCGGGCGGCCGTGGTCGAACACCCGCTCACCGGTGACCCGTTGATCGCCTTCGACCACCGCACCCCGGCCACCGCTCCGGCCACCGACCCGGCCACCGCTCCGGTGCGGCAGTGCGGCGGCGTCGCGCTCTGACGGGCTCGGTTCTGGTTCCGGTGGGGCGGCGGGTGAACGGTTCTCGTTCGCCCGGCGCCCCTTTCGTGTGGCCGTATTCGACTCAGAGCTCGGCTCGGAACTCAGCTCGGAACTCAGCTCAGGATTTAGTTCAGAATTCAGTTCGGAGCGCCTCGAAGTGGCTCGGCCGTCCCTCGCGCAGTACCGGGCGGCCGAGTCGGGCCGCAGTCTCACTGCGCAGCAACTCCCAGCTGTCGTCCGGGCGGTGCAGGGCGGACGAGTGCCACGGGGTGGTCCAGGCGTCGGCCGCCGCGAGCAGGCGGATGCCGAACTTCGGGGCGCCCACCGGCTGCGGGTGGATCGACAGCCGTACGGCGCCCGGGTGCCGCTCGGCGATCAACTCGCCCCAGGCGCGGCTGCGTTGGATCACCCCGTAGGCGCGGCGGCGGCAGTCGCGCTGCAGGGCGGAGCGGGTGCCGGTGAAGCCGGCGGTGTCCTCGACCAGGAAGCGGGTGATGCCGAGGTAGAGCCGCCTGGTCTCCTCGTCGCCCACCACCTGCTCGCGCAGCCGCTCCAGGCTCGGGGCGTAACGGGCGTGCACCCGGGCGCGCTTGTCCTCGTGGGGGAGGTCGCCGAGGACCTCGCGCAGGTCGAAGGTGGCCAGGTGGCCGAGCCCCTCGCGGCGGATCATGGCGGCCAACTCGTCGGAGTAGGCGTCGATGTGGTCGTCCGGGACGCCGATCAGGTCGCCGAAGACGTGGCCGTCCGAGCAGATCAGCAGCCGGGCGCCGGGGGAGTGGAGGCGGCCGATCGCGGCGCAGAGCCCGTCGAGGAAGGTCAGCGAGAGGCGCTCGCCCTCGTCGGGCAGGTGGCCCAGGACCTTGGCCGGGTTGGGGGACTTGCAGGGGAAGCCGGGCAGGGTGAGGAGGATCGGCTCGCCGGCGCGGACGAAGGCGGCGATCCGCGCGAGCTGCAGCGGGAAGTGCTCGGGACGGGCCTGCGCCCCGGGGTCACTGGCGCGCCGGTGGGGCAGCAGCAGGGCGAGGACGCGGGCGGCGAGGCGCATCGGCTCGTCGGGGCGGTCGGCGGGGTCGGGGCGGGCGGGGATCGCGTCGGGGCGGGTCGGGGCCGGGGGGGTCGGGGCGGTGGCGAGGGGCATGGTGTGTGGGGTCCTTCGGGATGGTCTTTACGGGAGGGGGCTGTCGGCGTCAGCGGCGCCGGTCGTACGCGACGGGGAGCCGGTCGACACCCCGCGCCAGGACGGCGGGGATCCAGGTGAGGTCGTCCAGCCCGTCGCCGGGTTCGGCCGAGGGGCGCAAGCCGGGCAGGCGGGTGAGCAGGGTGGCGACGGCGATCTGGAGTTCGGCCCGGGCGAGGGCCGCGCCCGGGCAGTAGTGGATGCCGTGGCCGAAGGCCAGATGGGCGTTGGGGGTGCGGTCGAGGTCGAGCCGGTCGGCGTCGGGGAACCGGGTCTCGTCGCGGTTGGCGGCGCAGAGCGAGACGATCACCGAGTCCCCGGCGGGGACGGTGGTGCCGAACAGGTCGGAGTCCTCGGCGAAGAACCGCCAGGTGGTGAGCTCGAACGCGGCGTCGTGGCGCAGCAGTTCCTCCACCGCCCGGGCGAGCGCGCCGTCGCCGCCGTCCGGCCCGTTTTCCAACCGCTGGCGCAGGCTCGCGAGTTGGGCGGGGTGGCGCAGCAAAGTGACCAGCATGGTGGTGATCTGGTTGGTGACCGGCTCCTGGCCCGCGACCAGCAGCTGGAAGACCATCGAGTCGAGCTCGGCGCGGCTCAACTCGCCTTCGTCGTGGGCCTCGACGAGTCGGCCGAGCAGGTCCTCACCGGCCGTCCAGCCGGGTTCGGCGCGGTCGGCGCGGTCGATGCGGTCGGCGCGCTTGCGGGCGACCACCTCGGCGATGTACGTCTGAAGGCCCCGCAGCCGCGCCTCGTACGCGGGCCGGGCGGGGTCGTTCGGGCCGACCGGCTGGACGACCTTGCCCCAGTCGCGGTCGAAGCGCGCCGCCAACCCGGCGGGCAGGCCGATGACTTCGGCGAGCACCCGGAAGGGGTAGTGGGCGGCGAACCCGGCGACCAGGTCGGCGCCGCCGTCGGCGGGCAGGGCGTCCACCAGCTCGTCCGCGAGACGCTGCAGTCGCGGTCGCAGGGCCTCCACCCGGCGCGGGGCGAAGGCGTCCAGCACGAGGCGGCGCATGGACGTGTGCTTGGGCGGGTCCTGGTGCAGGAGGTGGACCTGCAGTTCGGAGTGCTGCGGCTCGGGCATGATCGACGCCAGCGCGCGCCAGTTCGCGTTCCCCAGCGCGTGGTTCTTGCCCAGGCGCGGGTCGTTGAGGGCCGCGTGGGCGGCCTGGTGGCCGGTGACCAGCCAGGCGTGGATGCCGCTGGGGAACTCCACCCGGTGCACGGGACCGGCCTCGCGCAGCCGCCGGTAGAGCGGGTACGGGTCGCGCTTGTACTCCGCACCGTACAGCGGCACGGGATCGGCGCCGCCGCCGGTGTACGGGCAGCGCGGGGCCTGGGCGGGATGGTCGTGCATGGGGGTGCTCCTCCGGTACGCGGGGGGTCGGGGCGGGTCAGGTGGTCAGGTGGTCAGGTGGTCAGGGGCGGGCGCCGGGCGAGCAGCGCGACGGCCGTGGCGGCGAGCAGGGCGGCGAGGGCCAGGCCCGTACGGGCGGTGGCGGCCGCCGCCGTCGCCGTGGCGAGGGCGGGGCCGAGGGCGAACCCGAGGCTGCGGCACAGCTGGACGGCGGAACCGGCGGTGGCCAGGCGCCCCGGCGGCGCGGCGGACATCGCCAGCGCCTGGGTGGGGCCGCCGTTGAGTCCCATCCCGGCGCCGGCCAGAGCGAGCCGCCAGGCGATCTGCGGGCCGTCCCAGCCGGGGTCCAGCGGCACGAGCAGGGCCAGCCCGAGGGCGGTGACGGCGGCGCCGGTGAGCGCCGTCGGTCGGGCGCCCCAGCGGTCGGCCAGCCGCCCGCCGACCCGTCCGGCCAGCACCATGCCGAGCGGGAAGGCCAGCATGGTCAGCGCGGTGGCGGTCGCGCTCTCACCACGCGGGCCGCGCAGCTGCTGGGCCAGGAGGTAGTGGCAGGCGGCGAATCCGGCGGCGAGACAGAGTACGGAGGCGTCGGTCGCGGCCGTCCCGCCCGTGTGCAGCAGCTGCGCGAGCGGCCGCCCGCCGGGGCGGCGCAGCCACAGGAGGACCAGCGGTGCGGCGGGCAGCGCGAGCAGCAGCCACTGCGGCGCCCTCGGGGCGAGGGTGAGGCCGAGCAGTACGGCGGCGACGGCGGCGCCGATCAGCGCCGCGTCGCCGAGCGAGTCGCGCCCGGGCGCGCGCAGCCGTCCGTTCCCAGGGGCGTGGCGGTGGACGATCAGGGCGGCGGCCAGGCAGACGGGCAGCTTGACGAGGAAGACCGCCCGCCAGCCGAAGTGGTCGAGCAGCAGCCCGCCGACGACCGGCCCGGTGACGGCGCCGAGCGGCCCGAGGGTCGCGGGCACGCTCATCGCCCGGCCGCGCAGCTCGGGCCGGACGGAGGTGGCGGCGAGCACCGGCATCAGGACGAACAGCACGGCGGCGAAGGCCCCTTGGGCCAGCCGGGCGGCGATCAGCCACCAGGCCCAGGGGGCGATCGCCGCGAGCGCGCTGCACGCGGCGAACCCGGTCACGGCCGGCAGCAGCGCGGGCCTGGTGCCCACCCGGTCGAGCCACCGCCCGGCGGGCAGCAGCAGGGCGACGAGCGGGAGTTGGTAGCCGAGCGCGGCCCACTGGGCGAGGCCGGCGGAGACGTGCAGGCCCGTGGCGATGTCGGTGAGCGCGAGGTTGACCACGTTCATGTCGAGCATCGCGACGAAGGAGAGCAGGCCGGCGGCGACGACCAGGATCCAGCGGTCCGGCTCGGGGGCGATCTGACGGTTCGTCAGATCGGTGGGTATCGGATGCTGCGGAGCCGTCATGGAGCCCTCCGTTCGGATGCCGCTTCGGACCTGGGCGCCGCCTCGGCGGCGGGGTCCGGTACAGCAGTCGGGGGAGGGGCGGCCCGGGTTCCGAACAGGTGACGGATTTCTGCCCGGGCCGACGGCGAACAGATGTCAGCGAACGCCTTTCAGATGACAGCGAACAGATGACAGCTGGCATCAGCTGTCATCTGTTCGCTGAAATCCGTCCGCCGCCGACCGTCCGCCGCACCCCGGTTCGGCAGCCCGGCTCAGCAGGCCGCCGCGAACTCCCCGCGCTCGGCGGCGCGCAGCCGGGCGACCAGTTCCTCCCGTGCCCGCGCCACCCGGGAGCGGACGGTCCCGACCGGGCACCCGGCCACGGCGGCGGCCTCCGCGTAGCTGAGGCCGAGCACCTGCGTGAGCACGAACGCCTCCCGGCGCTGGGCGGGCACCCGGTCGAGCAGGTCGTCGAGGGCGACCCCGTCCTCGAACCCGGCGGCCGGCGCGGCCCCCGCGCCCTGACGCTCCGCCGCCTCCTGCCAGTCCGGCAGCACGGCGAGGCGTGGTCGGGCCGCCGCCGTGCGGTAGCGGTCGACCACCGTGCGCCGCGCGATCGACAGCAGCCAGGTGCGCGCCGAGGAGCGGCCCGCGAACGAGGGCAGGCCGCGCAGTGCGCGCAGGAAGGTCTCCTGGGCGAGGTCGTCGGCGGACTGGACGTCGGTGAGGTGGGCGACGAACCGCCACACGTCCCGCTGGGTGGCCCGGACGAACGCCTCGACGTCGGCGGCCCGCCCGCCACGGGCGCTCAGCGCGAGCGCGGTGAGCTGGTCGTCATCCACGGTCGCCTCCCACCCGGCCGGTCCGAACGCGGCCGCCGTGCGGGACGATGGTCAGATGAGATGCGCGCAGTTCCGTACCGCCCTGTCCGCTCGCCTCGACGGCGAGCCGACCGGTCTGCCGGAGCCCCGGCTGGACAAGCACCTCGCGCGCTGCCCCGGCTGTCGCACCTGGCAGGAGGAGGCCGAGCGGCTGCGCGTCCGTACGGCCGCCACCGCTGCGGGCACGGCCGACGGTCCGGACGAGCGGTGGACGGCCGGACTGCTGGCCCGGCTGGCCGACGAGCCGGCAGAAGAAGGCAGGGAGAAGTAGGGCGCCGGCCGGAGCCGGTGCGCCGTGATGGTCAGACATGTGAAGGTCCCGAGGGGAGGGCTGGCTGCGGCGCCGCCACACGGCGACACCGTCGGCATCCAGGGGCACGCGCCACCGCGCCTCCCGTGAAGGGACGGCCGACGGCGGAGCCCGGGCCCGGTCACCACGGCGGCGCGGGAACGGCGCGGCCGGGCGACGGGGCGACCTGCCCGCCACGGGTGAAGGCTCGGAGGTGAAGGAGCGGCGGCGGGCGCGTCAGCAGGCGAGGGCGAGCGCCGGCGGCCCGCGCCGGACCACGGCGTGCGTGAGCAGCACCGAACGCGCAGGCCGCACCGACCGGTCGGCGGGCCGGGGCGCAGTCGGCGGCCGGTAGCCGAACGGGCGCAGGCGCAGCGCCAGCAGCGGAAGCACCACCGCCCCCGCGACCACGGCACCGAGCGCGCCGAACAGCTCGAAGAGCCGCACCAGCGCGGCGTCCCCGCGCCACAGCAGCAGCGCACAGGCCAGCGCCGCCACCACGTGGGCGGCGAGCATCCCCGCCGACATGCCGTGCGCCATGCCGCCCGACGGACCACCCGACAGGCCGTGCGCCGACGACATCCCGTGCCGCATCCCCGACATCCCCGGCATGCCCGACAGCCCCGGCATGCCCGCCATCGCGTGGTGCATCCCCGCAGCGCCGTGCGGAGCCACCGAGGCCGGCGGCGCGACGCCGGGGTCGAGCCCGGCCATCCGTGCCAGCTCGACGGGGGAGAGCCCGCCCGGCAGCCGGTCGGGGTTGCACAGCAGAAGCGCGGCCCAGTCGGTGCCCCCGCCTCCGCCTCCGCTCCCGCCGGAGCCGGAGGACCCGGCACGCTGGAAGAGCAGGTGCAGCGCGCTCTGCGCCACGACCATCCAGACGCTGATCACCGCGAGCCCCCGCCGCTTCCCGGCCAGCAGCCAGGTCGGCAGGAGGACGGCCCCGGCCGCACCGGCCAGCACCGGCGCCGTGACCCCGGCCCCGCCCATGGCGACGTGCGCGGCGGCGGCCAGCGCCACGCACAGCGCGGCGAAGACCACGGCGCGCAGCAGGCGTACTCGGTCGGTCATCACGATGGCACTCATCGTCGCACCCGCCCCGCCCGCTGCGCGCCGCACCCTCCGGTGCCGGCTGGTTCCGCTCCGTGAGACCATGCCGCCGCTGCCGGGACCCGGCCGTCAGTGCGCCGGTTCCCACACCGCCTGGTCGTGCGCGAACAGCACCCAGCGCGGGGCCGCCTCCGCGACCCGGTCCAGCCACGCCGGGTACCCGGGCAGCGGGGGCTCGACCCCGTCGAGTGCCGCGCGCCGGGCCAGCACCCCGTGCCCGTACTCGCTCGCGAAGTCGTACGCCTGACCCGCCAGCAGCACCGAGCGTCCGCCCGAGCGCTCGACCAGCAGCGACTGGTGGCCCTGGGAGTGCCCGGGCGTCGGCAGCACCCGCACGCCCGGCCAGATCTCCGCCTCGCCGTCGACCTCGCGGTACTCGGCGCCGGGGAAGTCGACCAGCGCCTCGATGGTGTACCCGCCGCGCCGGGCGACGGCCAGTTCCGTGCTCTGCACCACCACCGGGGTCCCGGCCAATAGCGGGTTGGCGCCGCAGTGGTCGAAGTGCAGGTGGCAGTTGACCACCAGGTCGATGTCGGAGACCGCCACCCCGGCCGCCGCCAGCGCCTCCGGCAGCGGACGGCGGGACGGCCGGTAGTGCGCCTCGGTCTCCGGCTCGCCCGCGCCGATGCCCGTGTCGAACAGCAGCAGGCCCTCGGGGCGCCGCACCAGGTACGCGAGCACCGGCTCCACCCGGGGCTCCGGGCCGCCCACTTCGATGGCCGGCCGGACGAAGTAGCCCAGGTCGAGGCGGCGGATCGGGTGCATCGGCGTCATCCCCTGTTCGTGTTGCCCGGCACGGGCGGCACGGCACTGCTCATGCCCGCCCCATGCCGTCATGTCGTCACATCGTCACGTCGTCGTACGGTCGGGGGTGTTGCGGGTGACGTTCGTGCGCCCCCACCGCGCTCCGGCCGCCCCGGGGTACCCCCGCTCCCCGTGGACGCGCCCCCGCAGGGGCCGCGTCCGCACCCTACCTGTCGACCGTCAGGCCCTCGTCGGCCCGGACCACCTTGACGGCCGGACCGCAGCCGCCGCCGGACGCCCGCCGCCCCGGCCGTGGCGCCCCGGTCGTGCCGCTCCGACCGTGCCGCTCCGACCGTGCCGCCCACGCCTGTGGCGGGCGTTACGGCGACCGCCCGACCCGAGGCGCACAATGCCGTCCATGATCGAACCCTCCGCACCCGCGACCGATCCGTCGTCCACCGACCAGGCCGACCCCGCCCCCCTCGCGGCCTTCGACGGCCCGACCGCCGACGTCTGGACCGCCCTCGGAGGCCCGGCCGACCTCCTGCGACGGGTGAGCTTCCACGGCCCGCAGGGCGGCCTGCCCTCCGGCCTGCCGCTGCGCCGCCTCGCCCGGGCCACGGTGGCCGCCTGCTCCCTCGCCGCCGCCGAACTCGCCGCCCGCCGCGGCGCGGGGCCCGTCCCGGCGGTCCGGGTGGACGAGGGCGCCGTCGCCGCCTCCTTCACCAGCGAGCGCCACCTGACGATCGACGGCCGCAGCCCGGTCGGATTCGCGCCGCTGTCCGGCTTCTGGCGCACCCTCGACGGCTGGGTCCGCACCCACGCCAACTACCCGCACCACCGCGCCCGGCTGCTCGACGTCCTCGGCCTGCCCTCCGACACCGGGCCCGAACGCCTCGCCGAGACCCTCGCCGGGCTGCGCGCCGAGGACGTGCAGGAGCGCGCGTACGCGGCGGGGGCGCTCGCCGTGGCCGTCGCGCCGGTGAGCCCCGCCAGGCACCCCCTGGTCGAGCACCTGCCCGTCGCCGCCTCGAGCCTCGCCCCCGCACCCGTACGACCGCTCGGCGCCGCGCCCGTCGACCGCCCCGCCGCCGGGGTCCGCGTCCTCGACCTCACCCGGGTCATCTCCGGACCGGTCGCCACCCGCACCCTCGCCCTCCTCGGCGCCGACGTCCTGCGGATCGACTCGCCCCGGCTGCCCGAGTCCGACGACGCCCACGCCGACACCGGCTTCGGCAAGCGCTCCACCCGCCTCGACCTCGCCGAGCCCGCCGACCGCGCCGTCTTCGAGGACCTCCTCGCCACCGCCGACGTGGTCGTCAACGCCTACCGCCCCGGCTCCCTCGACGCCCACGGCCTCGCCCCCGAGGCGCTGTTCGCCCGCCGCCCCGACCTGATCCTCTCCCAGATCGACGCCTGGGGCTGGAACGGCCCCTGGGCCGGGCGACGCGGCTTCGACAGCCTCGTCCAGGCCGGCGTCGGCATCGCCGCCCACGAGGCCGGCCCCGACGGCCGCCCCGGCGCCCTGCCCGCCCAGGCCCTCGACCACGGCACCGGCTACCTCGCCGCCGCCGGCATCCTGCGCGCACTCGCCGACCGCGCCGCCGGACGCCCCGGCGGCCGCCACCTGCGCCACTCCTTCGCCGGCACCGCCTCCTGGCTGCTGCACGGCATCGCCCCCGAACAGCCGAGCGCCTCGTACGGCCGGCCCTACGACCCGCAGCCCTGGCTGACCGTCACCGACTCCGCGTACGGGAAGCTGCGCCACGCCCTCCCGCCGATCGGCTACGAGGGCGCCCCTCGCAACTGGTCGCGTCCGCCCGCCCGTTGGGGTAAGGACGAGGCCGTCTGGCTGGGCTGAAAACCGGTGGGCGGTGTCGGCGGCCTCCGACCGCGTCGCCCGTACGACGACGTCCCGGCCCGCCCACGCCGCCGACTTCACCTGGTTCCGGCAGGCCACCCCGGCCCGGCCGACGCCTACTGCCCCACCCACGTCCAGGGCCGCCTCGGGTACGTGCCCGGGCCCTGACCCCCTCTCGTCAGGGGGCCAGGGCCCGGGCACGCGCGGGTAGGGCGTCGCGTCAGACCCCGGACGGGATCCGCTTGGCCCGGCCCCGCACCTGAAGCGCCGTCACGATCTCCACCACCCCGAGGATCAGCAGCCAGCACCCGGCCAGCACGGTCAGCGCGGCGATCGAACCGACCGGCCAGACCATCAGCAGCACACCGGCCAGCGTGTTCGCCACACCCGCGAACGCCTGCCAGCCGCGCGCCGGCATCATCGGGTCGGAGGCCGCGGCGGCGAGCTGGGTGATCCCCCGGAACAGCCACCCGATGCCGATCCACAGCGCCAGCAGCAGCAGCGACTGCACGGCGCTGCGAAAGCACAGCAGGCCCAGCATCACGCAGATCGCGCCGCTGATGAAGGCCATCACCCGCAGCGCCGTGCTCGCGTGGGTGCCGAACGCCGCGACCAACTGCACGACACCGGTCACCAGCAGGTAGAGGCCGAACAGCACACCCACCACCAGCAGGGTCTGCCGCGGCCAGGCGAAGACGATGACCCCCAGGGCGAGCGAGGCGAGCCCGGCGGCCAGCAGCACCTGCCAGGCGGCCCTGGCGAGCCGCCCGAGCGGACCCTGAACCGGGGTGCCTTCGGGCGTGACGATCGGAGAGACCACGGCGGCGAACTCCTCGAGGTGGGAGCGGACAGAGGACGAAACCCAGCCTCATCGCGGCACCGCCCGGCCGCCCGCCGGACTGCTCCGTCCGGGGGACGGCACCCGGGTCGCGCCGCTCGGGAGGTGCTGCCATATCGCTCCGGATGGGCGGTAGGTCTTCTGAACGCCATGTTCCATCCACCGGCGATCGATACCATCCGGTATGACATCCGCAGGGTGGGGGACCCCGCCGGTCGAACCGATCAGCCAGCACTACATCGTGTGCGGGGGCAACGCCCTCGCCCACCGCCTCGTACTGGAGCTCGTCGAGCACTACGAAGTCCCGGTCGTCGTCCTCGTCGCCGACCGCACCCGGGACCACGCGCCCCAGATCGCGCAACTGCCGGGCGTCTCGGCCGTCGTGGAGTACGCCAGCATCACCGAGGAGGCGCTGCGCGCCGTCTCCGTCACCACCGCCCGGGGCCTGGCCCTCGTCGAGGGCCGCGACCAGGAGAACATCCACGCGGCGCTCAGCGCCCAGGGCCACAACCCGGACCTGCGGATCGTCCTGCGGATGTTCAACCAGCGCCTCGGTGAGAACATCGAACGGCTCCTCAAGAACGGCGCAGCGCTCTCCGGTTCGGCCACCGCCGCCCCGGCCTTCGCGGCCGCAGCGCTCGGGCGGCCCAACTCGGTCGAGATCGAGGGGCAGTTCCTCTACGTCGCCTTCGACGAGGCCATCACCTCGGACCGGATCTGCGTGGTCGCCGACCACATCGACCGCCAGGACCTCAGCAAGATCCGCCTCATGCCGGAGGAGCAGGGCGCCTTCAAGGAGTTCCTGGAACTGGCCACCGAGTTCGGGGACGACGGGCCGGTCCGGCGCCCCGGCGGCGGCGCCGGACGGGTGCCGTCTCCACGCGCGGAGGAGGAGCCCGAGGCGGCTGCCGAAGCCGCACCCGATGGCGGCACCGACACCGGCGCCGACGCCGACGCCGACGCGGCTGCCGCTGCCGCTGCCGCTGTCGCGAGCGAGGAGAGCCCCGGCGGAGTGGCCGCGCTCCAGGCGCTGCCGATGGAGCCGAGCGAGGCGATCAGCTGGGTGCAGCGGGTCAAGTGGCGGGCCTTCGACACCCTGCGCTTCCTCACCAGCGCCCGGCTGCGGGTGGTGCTGCTGATCGCCCTCGCCGCCGTGATGCTGGCCTTCGGCCTGCTCTGGTACCTCAACCGGGACTTCGGCTGGACGGTCTACGTCTCGCTGCTCGACCTGGCGGGCGCGGCCCAGCCCGACCAGCTCACCGACGTCGCCAACGGGACGGGCACCGGCGGGCTCCCGCAGCGGATCGCCCAGGTGGTGATCACGCTGTGCGGGATCACCTTCGCGCCGGTCGCCACCGCCATCGCGGTCGAGGTGCTCGGCTCGAAGCGGCGCGGACTGCCGCGCAACCCGGGGGCCGGCACCCGCGACCACGTGATCGTCGTGGGCCTCGGCAACCTCGGCACCCGCATCGCGGAACAGCTGCACGGGCTGGGGGTTCCCGTGGTTGGCGTGGAGCGCGACCCCCAGGCGCGCGGCATCGCGGCCCTGCGGTCGCTGGGCCTTCCGGTCGTGGTGGGCGACGGGCCGTTCGAGGACCAGCTGGGCCGGGCCCGGCTGCGGCACAGCCGGGCGGTGGTCGCCGTCAGCGGCGACGACGCCACCAACGTCGAGGCGGCGCTGGAGGCCCGGCACGGCAACCCGTCCGTACGGGTCGTGGTGCGGCTGTTCGACGACGACTTCGCCCGGCACTTCTACGCCACGCTGGACGACGCGGCCTCCCGCTCGGTCTCCTACCTGGCCGCTCCCGCCTTCGCCGCCGCCCTGATGGGACGTGAGGTGCGCGGGACGCTCTCGGTGTTCCGGCACGCGCTGCTGGTCGCCCAACTGACCGTGGAGGACGGCAGCGGGCTGATCGGCATGAACCGGCACGACCTGGAGGACCCGGGCGGCGTGCGGGTGATCGCCGTCGGCTTCGCCCGCAACCCCCGGCTGAACTGGAAGTTCGCCGACCGCACCCGCCGACTCGGCCCGGGTGACCGGATCGTGGTCGCCGCCACCCGCAGCGGGCTCGCGCGGATCAACACCGCGCTGGTGGAGGAGGCCGACGGTCCTCCTCGGGTGACGAGCGACGGGTGACAGCTGACAGCTGACAGCGAACGAACGACAGCGAACGGATCACAGATTTCACCATCTGAAATCTGTGATCCGTTCGCTGTCCTCTGTGCGCCGTCCGGCGCCCGCCGTCAGCGGTTCTCGAACTTCGGCGCCCGCTTCTCCGCGAACGCCGCCATGCCTTCCTTCTGGTCGGCGGTGGCGAACGCCGCGTGGAAGAGCCGGCGCTCGAAGCGCACACCCTCGGCGAGCGTGGTCTCGAAGGCGCGGTTGACGCTCTCCTTCATCATGATCGCCGCCGGGGCGGACATCGCCGCGACGGTCTCGGCGGTGGCCAGCGCCTCCTCCAGCAGCTGGTCGGCCGGGACGACCCGCGACACCAGGCCGGCCCGCTCGGCCTCCTCGGCGCCCATCATCCGGCCGGTCAGGCACAGCTCCATCGCCTTGGCCTTGCCGATCGCCCGGGTCAGGCGCTGCGAGCCGCCGATGCCGGGGATGACACCGAGCTTGATCTCCGGCTGGCCGAACTTCGCGGTGTCCGCCGCCAGCAGGATGTCGCACAGCATCGCCAGCTCGCAGCCGCCGCCCAGGGCGAACCCGGCCACGGCCGCCACCACGGGCTTGCGCAGCGCGCCGAGCCGGTCCCAGGGGCCCAGCCAGTCGTCCAGGTAGACGTCGGGGAACGCGTTGCCCTGCATCTCCTTGATGTCGGCGCCGGCGGCGAACGCCTTCTCCGAACCGGTGATCACCAGACAGCCGATCTCCGGGTCCCGGTCGAACGCGGTCGCCGCGGCGACGACCTCGTTCATCAGCTGCGTGTTCAGCGCGTTCAGCGCCTTCGGGCGGTTGAGCGTGATCACGCCCACCCGGCCCTTGCGCTCGACCAGGATCGTCTCGTAGGTCTCGGTCTCGGTCATCGCCGTCGACTCCCATTCCGCTGCTCGGCGCCGCACGGGCGCGCCCTGACCACCCGAGGATCTACGACGTGCCCCGCCTCGCGCCAGTCTTGGCATGCGAGACGACGATCACCAGATCACCGGGGCTCGAGGGCGAGGGCCTCGCCGGGCCTCAGGGCCGGGCAGCGTCCAGGCCCAACCCGCCGTCCGGGCGGGGCGCGAAGAAGCGCTCGACGTCCGCGTCCGTCACCTCGGCGAGCGAACCGGGCGACCAGTGCGGATCGCGGTCCTTGTCGATCACCTGGGCGCGGATGCCCTCGACCAGGTCGTGACCCTCCAGGGCGGCGCAGGAGATCCGGTACTCCTGGTCGAGCACCGCCTCCAGCGAGGGGAGTGTACGGGCCCGGCGCAGCGCGGCCAGGGCGGCCTTGACGGCGGTGGGGGAGTTCCCGAGCAGCTGCCCGGCGGCCTCCTTGGCCTCCGCCACACCGGAGTCGAGCAGCCGCTCGGTGATCTCCTCGACGGTGTCTGCCGCGTAACACGCGTCGATCCAGGCGCGCTTGGCGGCGAGCGGGGCCTCGGGCGCGGGTTCGGCGTGCGCGGCGACGGCCTCCCGGACGGCGGCGGCGGGTTCGGCGTCACCGTCCAGGGCGCGGGCCAGCGCGTCGAGCAGCCCGGGCACCCGGGCGGAGGGCACGAAGTGGTCGGCGAAGCCGCACAGCAGCGCGTCGCCGGGGGCCATCGAGGCGGAGGCGAGCCCGAGGTGGGTGCCCAACTCGCCGGGGGCGAGGGCGAGCAGGCGGCTGCCGCCGACGTCCGGGACGAGGCCGATGCGGGTCTCGGGCATGGCGACGGTGGAGCGCTCGGTGACGATCCGCACCGCCCCGTGGGCGGACAGGCCGACGCCGCCGCCCATGGTGATGCCGTCCATGACCGCCAGGTACGGCTTCGGGTAGTGCGCGATCAGGGAGTTGAGCCGGTACTCGTCGCGGAAGAACGCCCGCATGCCGGCCCCGCCGGCCTTGGCGTCCTCGTGCATGGCGCGGATGTCGGCGCCCGCGCAGAGGCCGCGCTCGCCCGCGCCGGTGAGCGCGACGGCGCGCACCCGGTCGTCCTCGGCCCAGGTGTCGAGGGCGGTGCGGACGGCCGTGATCATGCCGTGGGTCAGGGAGTTGAGCGCGCGGGGGCGGTTCAGCACGATCCGTCCGAGCCCGCCGTCCAGGTGGGTCAGGACCTCCGGCGCCTGCTCCGGCTGTGCGCTCATCCGTCCGCTCCCGTCCCTCGGTGGCGGCGGCCGGGCGGCCGCCGCGCTCCACCGTACCGGGGGCGGCGGGCGGGGGTGATCACGGGGACGGCCAGACCTGGAGGGCCAGTTCGGCGGTGCGGGCCAGGTCGTCGGCGGTGGCGCCGTCGCGGGCCTGCTGGGACATGCCCTGGATCACCGTGGCGAAGTAGCGGGCGAGGGCGGACGGGTCGGCGTCCGGGGGGAGTTCGCCGTCCTGCCGGGCGGTGTGCAGCCGGGCCTCGAAGATCCGCAGGTTGGCGTTGCGCAGGTCGCGCAGCCGCGTCTGGACCTCGGCGTCCTGGACGGAGACGTTGGTCGCCGCGCTGATGACCAGGCAGCCGGCCGGGTGGGCCGGGTCCGCGTAGACGGTGGCGGTCTCGCGCAGGAGGCGGAAGAAGGCGGCGCGGGCGGTGGGCTCCTCGGCCAGGGCCGCGCCGAGGAACGACCCGACGGGGGAGTTGCCGTACTCCCGGACGACCTCCTCGAAGAGGGTGCGCTTGTCGCCGAACGCGGCGTACAGGCTGCCGGGGCGGATGCCCATGGCGGCAGTCAGGTCGCTGACGGAGGTGGCCTCGTAGCCGCGTTCCCAGAACAGCAGGGTCGCCGCTGCCAGCGCCTCGGCGCGGTCGAAGGCCGGCGGCCGGCCGCGCCGGGCCGGCTGGGCGGGCCGGGCCTGCTGGGCCGGTTGGGCCGGCAGGTCGGCGGTGGCAGCCGGTGCGGGCGGGGTCGTCGGGCGGGTCTTCTCGGCCATGCCGAAATTTTAGAGCAGTCGCTCAAGAAGTGGGCGGCGCGTGTGCTAGCTTCTTTCTTGAGCGATCACTCAATAAATGAGTGGCGACGCGAACGACGCGAACAGGGAGGGGCAGGCCATGACCGGGCGTGCACTGGAGGGCAGGACGGCGCTGGTCACCGGCGGTAGCCGGGGGATCGGACGGGCCATCGCGGAGCGGCTGGGCCGGGACGGCGCCGTCGTCGCGGTGGGCTACGCGCGGGAGAAGGAGGCGGCCGCCGAGGTGGTCGAGGCCATCCGCGCGGCGGGCGGCCGGGCGTTCGCGCTGCCCGCCGCGCTCGGGTGGCACGGCGACGCCGCCGCGCTCTGGGAGGCGTTCGACGAGCGGATCGGCGAGCACACGCCCACCGGGGGCGTGGACATCATCGTGAACAACGCCGGGATCGGGCGCAGCGCCGACCTCGCGAGCCTGACCGAGGAGGGCTTCGACGAGGTGTTCGCGGTCAACGTCCGCGCGCCGTTCTTCATCGTCAAGCACGGGCTGGCGCGGCTGCGCGACGGCGGCCGGATCATCAACATCTCCAGCGGCCTGGCCCGCATAGCCATGCCGGAGGTCATGGCCTACGGTTCGACGAAGGGCGCGCTCGACACCTTCACGCTCAACCTGGCCAAGGAGCTCGGGCCGCGCGGCATCACCGTCAACTCGGTGGCTCCCGGCATCGTCGACACCGACAACACGAGCTGGCTGCACGGGGACCAGGAGGCCGCCGCCTGGGCCGCCTCGGTCTCCGCGTTCGGCCGCGTCGGGCAGCCGGAGGACATCGCGGGCGTGGTGGCCTTCCTCGCCTCGGACGACGCCCGCTGGGTCTCCGGCCGGGTCGTCGACGCCACCGGCGGGTCGGCGCTGTAGCGAAGGGCGGAAACGGCGAACAGCTCACAGCTGACAGATGATGAAATCCGTCAGCTGTGAGCTGTTCTCTGAAATCTGTCAGCCGTCAGCCGTCAGCCGTCGGTTGTCAGCCGTCAGCCGACGACCCGACCCGCCACCTCGCCGAACCCGACGACCGCCCCGCCGGCCCCCGGAGCGGTGGCGGTGATCACGACCTCGTCCCCGTCCTCCAGGAACGTGCGCGTCGTCCCGTCCGCGAGCTTGAGCGGCTCCTCGCCGTTCCAGGTCAGCTCGATCAGCGCACCCCGGGTGTCCACCTCCGGCCCGCTGACCGTGCCCGAGGCGAACAGGTCGCCCGTGCGCAGCGAGGCGCCGTTGACGGTCATGTGGGTGAGCTGCTGCTGCGCCGTCCAGTACATGGTGGCGAACGGCGGGCGCGAGACGGTGTGCCCGTTGAGCCGGACCTCCATGGCCAGGTCCAGGCCCCACGGCTCGCGGCCGCGGTCGTCCAGGTACGGCAGCGGCTCGACGTCGCGCGCCGGCGGGGTGACCCGGGCGTGGCGCAGCGCGTCCAGCGGCACGATCCACGGCGAGATCGAGGTCGCGAAGGACTTGCCGAGGAACGGGCCGAGCGGCACGTACTCCCACGCCTGGATGTCGCGCGCCGACCAGTCGTTGAGCAGGCAGACGCCGAACACGTGCTGCTCGAAGTCGTCCAGAGTCACCGGCCGCCCCAGCTGGGAGGGGGCGCCGACGACGAAGCCGACCTCGGCCTCGATGTCCAGGCGCCGGCTCGGCCCGAAGCTCGGCGCGGCGTCCGAGGGGGCCTTGCGCTGGCCGTGCGGGCGCACCACCGGCGTGCCGGAGACGACCACCGTGCCGGCCCGGCCGTGGTAACCGATCGGCAGGTGCTTCCAGTTGGGCGTCAGCGGCTCCGAGCCCGGTCGGAAGATCCGCCCGAGGTTGGTGGCGTGGTGCTCGGAGGCGTAGAAGTCGACGTAGTCGGCGACCTCGAACGGCAGGTGCAGTTCCACCTCGCCGACGGGCAGCAGCGCGCCGGTGAGCGCCTCGCGGTAGGACTCGTCCGTCAGCCAGGCGGTGAGGTCCGCGCGCACCTGGGTCCAGGCCGAACGCCCGGCCGCCATCAGCGGGTTGAGCGAGTCGGCGTCCAGGAGGACGGACGGCGCCCCGGCGGCGCGGGCGGCGGCCCCGGCGTCGAGGACGAAGTCGCCCACGCGCACGCCGATCCGCCGCTGCCCGGGCCGGTCGGCGGCGGTGAACACGCCGTACGGCAGGTTGTGCACGCCGAACGGCGAGTCCTGGGCGCTGACGAGCCAGCTGCGGGGGCTGCTGGGGGTGGTGCTCAACGGTCCTCCTGGGGCAGTGGACTGGCCGGCAGCAGGCCGAGCGAGGCCAGGTCGGCCAGCGGTTCGGCGATGCTGCAGGTGCCGAACGCGGTGAACGAGTCGCGGATCACCGTAACCTGACGATCGGTCAGTGTACGGACGGCCTTGGCCAGTACCTCGCCGTCGCGCTCCGCGAGCACCTCGGTCGCCACGGCCGGGTCGCTCTCCCGCGCGGCCAGCAGCACGTTCAGGAAGCCGTGGTGCTCGAAGCCCGTCGTCGCGTCGGTGTGCCGGACGGCGTTGTGCAGCCCGGCCGTGCACTTGTACGCCAGGCCGCGCCGCGCGCAGCCGGTGAGGAAGGCCGCCAGCTCCTCCTCGTCGGGGAACGCGTCGGCGACCAGCCCGCCGGTGCGGAACTTCGCCCGGTAGCGGCTGCCGGCGATCAGGTCCAGTGCCGCCTCCAGCCCTTCCCCGCGCAGGAGTTCGCGCGGCAGCTCGACGGCTGCGGGAATCTCCGGCGCCAGCAGGCGGTCCAGTTCGGCGAGGGCGCCGGCCGCGTCGCGGGTGGCCAGCTCCACGCCGGCCACCTCGAAGGGCGCGGCGGCGGCGAGCGCCGGGGCCAGCTCCGTACTGCCCCCCGGCAGTACGAGCCCGACCCGTAGCGGCTGCTCGCCCGCCGCCGCCGCGGTCAACTCGTCCAGCCGGCCCGCTCCGCACAGGAGCGGCCCGACGGACTCGGCGTACCAGGCCGCCCGGTGGGCGCGGTGCGCGGGCACCGCCTCGGCGACCGGCAGGTTCCCCGGTGGGAACACCGCCGCGTCGTCGAAGAGCCCGCGGAAGAGCCCGGGAATCACCGAAGCGGCGGGGTTCGCGGAGGTCGCGGAGCTCATCGCCCGGGCCCCCGACCCGCCCACGTCCAGGCGTAGTTGGAGTCCTCGGAGGCCCGCCCGCCCTCGCCGAGCTCCAGCGGCCGGAAGGTGTCCACCATCACGGCCAGCTCGTCGAAGAACTCCACGCCGATGCTGCGCTCGTAGGCGCCCGGCTGCGGCCCGTGGGTGTGCCCGCCCGGGTGCAGCGAGATCGAGCCCTGGGCGATGCCCGAGCCCTTGCGCGCCGCGTAGTCGCCGCCGCAGTAGAACATGACCTCGTCGCTGTCCACGTTGGCGTGGTAGTACGGCACCGGGATCGACAGCGGGTGGTAGTCCACCTTGCGCGGAACGAAGTTGCAGATCACGAAGCCGTTGCCCTCGAAGACCTGGTGGGCCGGCGGCGGCTGGTGGACGCGGCCGGTGATCGGCTCGAAGTCCTTGATGTTGAAGGCGTACGGGTACAGGCAGCCGTCCCAGCCGACCACGTCGAACGGGTGGTGCGGCACGGTGTACCGGGTGCCCGAAACCCCCTGCGGGCCACGGTGCTTGACCAGCACATCGACGTCGCCCGAGTCCTCGACGACCAGCGGCCCGACCGGCCCGCGGAAGTCCCGCTCGCAGTACGGCGCGTGCTCCAGCAGCTGCCCGTACTTGGACAGGTAGCGCTTGACCGGGGTGATGTGGCTGTTCGCCTCGATGCAGTACGCGCGCAGCGGCTCGTCCCCGGCGGGCACCCAGCGGTGGGTCGTGGCCCGGGGGATGAGGACGTAGTCGCCCTGTCCGACCTCGATCGAGCCGAAGACCGTCTCGAGCGTGCCGGAGCCGGACTCCACGTACACGCACTCGTCGCCGAGCCCGTTGCGGTACAGCTCGCTCGGCGCCCCGGCGGCGACGTAGGAGATCCGCACGTCCCCGTTGCCGAGGACGAGCCGGCGCCCGCTCACCACGTCCGCCGACTTCCACTCCTGGCCGGCGAACAGCTCGTGCAGCTTGAGGTGGCGCGGGAGCAGGGGGTGGTTGGGCACCGTGGACTGGTCCGGCAGCTCCCACGGCACCGCGTCGACCACGGCCGAGGGGATGCCCCGGTGGTAGAGCAGCGACGAGTCGGAGGAGAACCCCTCCTCGCCCATCAACTCCTCGTAGTACAGCCCGCCTTCGGGTGTGCGGTGCTGGGTGTGCCGCTTGGGCGGGATGCTGCCCAGCTGCCGGTAGTACGCCATCTCCCTGCTCCCTGTTCCTTCTCGACCGTGCCGAACGGGTTCGCCGCGACGGTTACGGCGGGTGAGGGACCGCCCGGCGCACGCCACGATAGGGGCGATTCGCGCCGGACGGCCCCCAGCGGTCACAGGTTGCCGCGGCGGTCCTGCTCGCGCTCGATGGACTCGAAGAGCGCCTTGAAGTTGCCCTTGCCGAAGCCCAGCGAACCGTGGCGCTCGATGAACTCGTAGAAGACGGTCGGGCGGTCGCCGATCGGCTTGGTGAAGATCTGGAGCAGGTAGCCGTCCTCGTCGCGGTCGACCAGGATGCCGCGCTTCTTCAGCTCCTCGATCGGCACGCGCACCTTGCCGATGCGCTCGCGAAGCTCCGGGTCGTCGTAGTACGCGTCCGGGGTGTCGAGGAACTCCACGCCGCGGGCGCGCAGCACGTCCACGGTGGTGAGGATGTCGTTGGTGGCGAGCGCCATGTGCTGGCAGCCGGGGCCCGTGTAGAACTCCAGGTACTCGTCGATCTGCGACTTCTTCTTGGCGATGGCCGGCTCGTTGAGCGGGAACTTCACCCGGTGGTTGCCGCTGGCGACGACCTTGGACATCAGCGCGGAGTACTCGGTGGCGATGTCGTCGCCGACGAACTCGGCCATGTTCACGAAGCCCATGACGCGGTTGTAGAACGCCACCCACTCGTTCATGCGGCCGAGCTCGACGTTGCCCACCGCGTGGTCCAGCGCCTGGAAGAGGCGCTTGGGCGAACCCTCCGGGTGCTTCACCTTGCTCTTCGCCACGACGTAGCCCGGCAGGTACGGGCCGTTGTAGCGGGAGCGGTCGACCAGGGTGTGGCGGGTCTCGCCGTAGGTGGCGATGGCGGCGCGGCGCACGGTGCCGTTCTCGTCCGTGACGTCGTTCGGCTCCTCCAGCACGGTGGCGCCGGTGGCGCGGGCGTGCTCGATGCACTTGTCGACGTCCGGCACCTCGAGCGCCAGGTCGACGACGCCGTCGCCGTGGCGGCGGTGGTGGTCCAGCAGCGGGCTGTCCGGCAGGACGCCGCCCTTGATCACGAAGCGGCAGGAGCCGGAGCGCAGCACGAAAGCCTTGCGGTCGCGGCGGCCGGTCTCCGGGCCGGAGTACGCGACCAGCTCCATGCCGAACACGGCCTGGTAGAACTGGGCCGTCTGGGTGGCGTTGCCGACCACGAAGACGACCGCGTCCTGGGCGGTGACGGGGAATGGGTCGGAGGCCGCGTCGTGCTCGACGAGGCCGACGAGGCGGCGCAGCTGGTCGGCGTCGAGACCGGCCTCGCGCTCCTCGGGGGTCAGCTCAAGGGCGTGGGACTGCGGAGTCATCGGTCGTTCCTCCAGTTAGGGCCTCGGCTCTGAGGCGTCCGCTTGGATCGCGCACTTGGATCGCGGCCGCGCCGCATTGCGGGTGGGCGGTGCGGTTGGCGGAGAGCTTGCTCCTGTCCGATGGGTTGGGCAACAGGTCGGGTTTTCACTGCTCAATGTGTACAAGCTGATCAGGAAATCCCCGGTCCGACTGTGCAAAGTGCGCGGCCTGGCGAGGGGATTCACCGGGTCTGCGCAACCGCCCCTCCTGCCCCCGGAGCGGACGGCAGATGACGCAGGAACCACGCCCCGGCCAGCTCGGCGGCCCGCTCCAGTGTGCCCGGTTCCTCGAACAGGTGGCTCGCGCCCGGCACCACCGCCAGCTCGCTGACGCACCGCAGCCGCTCCCGGGCCCGCCGGTTGAGGTCCAGCACGGCGGTGTCCAGCCCGCCGACCACCAGCAGCGTCGGGGCGCGCACCCGGGCCAGATCGCCGGGCCCGGCCAGGTCCGGGCGCCCGCCGCGCGAGACCACCGCCCGTACGGCCGAGCCCGGCTCGGCGGCGGCGTGCAGGGCGGCGGCCGCGCCCGTACTGGCGCCGAACAGGCCCAGCGGGAGGCCGCGCGCCTCGGACGGGCCCTCCTCGCCGTCCCCGCCGCCCCCGTCGCCCCGGACGCTCAGGGACCGGGCCACCGCCGCCAGCCGGGCGCCCAGCAACTCCACGTCGAACACGTTGCGCCGGTCCGGCTCCTCGGCCTCCGTGAGCAGGTCGAACAGCAGCGTGGCCAGGCCGCGGCCGTTCAGGTACCGGGCGACGCCCCGGTTGCGCGGGCTGTGGCGCCCGCTGCCGCTGCCGTGCGCGAACACCACCACGCCGCGCGGGGCCTCCGGCACGGTCAGCAGGCCCGTCAGGTGCACGCCCGCGGCGGTCAGCCGCACCTCCCGCTCCGGCGTCGCCGTCCCGGCGTCCGCGGAGCCTAGCAGCCGCAGCACCTCCTCGTCCTGGGTCTGCGAGAAGTCGCCGTAGAACTCACCGATCGCGAAGAACGGCGACGGCGTGGCCACGCACACCAGCTCGTCCGCCGCCCCGGCCAGGCGCTCCGTCCAGTCCCAGGGCGCCACCGGCACCGCCAGCACCACCCGCGCCGCGCCCCGCGCCCGCACGATCCGGCAGGCCGCCAGCGCCGTCGAACCCGTCGCCACGCCGTCGTCCACCACGACCACCGTGCGCCCGCGTACGGCCGCCGGCGCCCGCCCGCCCCGGTAGCGGCGCGCCCGGCGCTCCAGCTCCGCCCGCTCCCGCCGCTCCACCTCGGCCAGCTGCTCCCCGCCCACCCCGGAGGCCCGCATCACCTGCTCGTTCAGCACCCGTACGCCGTCCTCGCCGATCGCGCCCATGCCCAGCTCGGGCTGGTGCGGCACGCCCAGCTTGCGGATCACGCAGATGTCCAGCGGAGCACCGAGCGCCGCCGCCACCTCGGCCGCCACCGGCACCCCGCCCCGGGGCAGCGCGACGACCACCGTGCCCGGGCCGCGCAGATGGCCGAGCAGGGCGGCCAACCGCCGTCCGGCATCGGTGCGGTCGGTGAAGTGGACTCCGGTGACACGCATTTCCACGGCCTCCGGTCTCCACCGTACGTCGCCCGGGCGGGCCCCGGGCGGCGGGCGTCCCGCGCCCCTGCGGGGCCTGGGCGGGGGTGGGCCGGGTCCGTGGCGGGAGAGGGCCGGGACCCCCTGCCGGGACCACTTCCGGGACCACTTCCGGGACCCCCGCCGGGATCTCGGCGGGACCGGGTCGGGACGGCCCGGGACACGGGGGTCCGGGGCCGGGACGGCACGGGCCGGAGGCCGGGAGCGGGACGGGACGCCACTCCCGCGCGGACGGGACGGCGGGCGGCGGAGCGTGGTGCGCAGAGACGGACCGCAGGGCCCGTCCGGGACCCGAGGAGCGTGCGACATGCCCGGCACAGTCATCACCGACCTGCGCCGACGCGGAGCCGTCGACCCGGGCCGCCTGCTCGCCGGCCCGCTGCGCGCGGTCGGCCTGCAGCGGCTCGAACCGGGGCGCAGCGCCGAGGTGGGCGGCGACGGAGCCGAACACGCGCTGTACGTCACCGCCGGCTCCGGCGTCGCGGCCCTGCCCGAGGACGTCGTACGCCCCGACCAGGCCGAGCGCGCCGACATCGGCGTGGCGCTGGTGGAGGGCACGGCGGTCGTGCTGCCGCTCGACTCCCGGACGGTCCTCACCGCCGGGACGGCCGGGATGGAGTACTTCCACGCCATCCTCGCCGCCGCCACCGTGCCGCCTCAGGCCGCCCCCGACCGCACCACCCTCGACCGCACCGCCCCCGAGGAACCCGAAGAAGGTGATTCCCGGTGATCGTCACCACCGACACCGGCTCCGCGATGGTCCTGCTCGGCCCGAACGGCGAGCGGGTGCGGGTCCGCTCACTGGCCCGCCGCACCATGCTCGCCAGCGCCTGCGAGACCTTCGACCACCTGCGGCTCAGCCCGGGCGCCCACCACGTCCTGGAGGCCCGGCGCGATACCGAGACCGTCGTGCACGTGCTGCGCGGCAGCGCCCTCGTCGGCCAAGTCCCCGACGAGGTCGAACACTTGGCCTCGGACGGCGACCTGCTGCTGGCCCGCCGAGGACGCACCCTGCACCTCGAGGCCGGACCGCTCGGCGCGGAACTGCTCTGCCTCACCCTCGTGGCGCCCCGGCACTCCGCCGGTACGCGCGACTCCCTCGCGGGGCGCCGCGCCGAACGCCACAGCCGTCCCTGACCGCCACCCCGGTCCCGCCCCCCGGTCCCGCCACCCCTCTTCCGGGAGACCGCTCATGATCCTCGTCCCCGTCGCGGTGCCGCGCACCGCGCCCGTCTTCCAGCGGGTGATCGACCCCGACCAGCGCCCGTCCGTCCGGGCGGCGCTGGCGGTCGAGACCCTGCCGCCGGGGGCGCGTGCCGAGCAACTGCCCTGCCAGTCCGTGGAGTCGGCCACCGTCGTGCTCGCCGGACGGCTGCGCGCCGCCGACCGGACCCTGCTTCCCGGCGAGGTGCTCCACCACGCGCCCGGCAGCAGCCACCGGCTCGCCGCCCCGCGCGGCGGCGCACCGGCGGCGCTGCTCACCGTCCGTCTCGCGAAGGCCGCAAGGGTCGCGAAGGCCGAACCCGAGGGCCCCGGCATCCCCGCCCAGCGCGGAGGTTCGCGGAGCCCCGGCACCGCCCGGCGGATCGCGGTGGAGACGGTGGAGCTGGCGGCGGGCGAGGCGTTCGGGCCGTACACCGAGGCCGAGGCGGACACCTTTCTGGTGCTGCTCTCGGGAACCGGCGCCCATCTCGGCCCGGACGGCCGCGAAGTTCCGCTGTTCACCGGCGACTTGGTGTACGTCCGGGCGGGTGAGCAGTACGGCCTGCGGGCCGGGGAGGGCTCCCCGGCGGCCGTCGTGCGCGGCCGGGTCGGCGCCTATGTGGGACCTGAACAGGACCTCGAGCCCATGCAAACGGGGCTTGCCCGTCACCACAGTTGAGTACGGAGCGATCGGCCGGAACCGGATCGGTCGCCCGGAGGAATCAGGAGAACCACCTCATGAATACGAAACATTCGATCACGGCCTCCGAGGCGGTGTGCGGACTCGGGGCGATCATGGGACTGCTCGTGGCAGTGACCGCGCTGCGGGAAGCCTGCTCCCGATCCGCTCCGTCCCCGGGAAGCGCATCACTGGGAAGCGCGTCGACGGGAGGTGCGTCGACGGGGCTGTCCAGCGGCGAACCGACCCCGGACGATTGCCGCTTCGACTGCGGGCCCGGCAAGTGACAGAAAACAAGTGACAGTTAACAGCTAACGGCTGACAGATTTTGAAACCTGTCAGCCGTTAGCCGTATACCTGCATCTAGGTCGACAGACGTCACCATCCCGGCCTTCCGGCTATCGTGTCGGCTCGGGCGGCGGGCACCTCGCGCGGTGCGAGGAGGGGCCGTCGGCGAGGGGGATCGCGCATGCCGAAGGGGTTCGCCCAGATGGGCCCCGGGCTCTATGCGACGAGGGCACGGGATCGGCGCCTCGGCCCGGCCCCAGCGGGCAGTGGTGACCTGGGTCTGCTGCGCAGGGGGTCCGTGCCCTGCCTGCTGGCGGTCCTGCGGCTGGCGGCGCATCAGGAGGCGTACGAGGGAGCCGGCATGGGCCTGGCTGCGGAGCTCGTGCGGGCCGGTCATCTCGGCCGCGCGGTCGAGCTGGTTCGCGCGGGCGCGGGCAGGTCCGGCCCGGAGGGGGACCTCGTCCGTCTGGTGCGGATGGCGGGTGAGGCCGGAGACCTGGACGGTGCGGGGGCGCTCGCCGAGTCGCTGAGCGACCGCTCGCAGCGGGACCGTGCCCTGGTCGCCCGCATTCCGGCGGTGGCACGCGCCGGTGAACGCGAGCGCGCCGCCGGCTTGGTGGAGGCGCTCCGCTATCCGCACAGCCGGCCGCAAGCCTGGGCCGGGCTGGCGAAGGAGGTGGCGGACAGCGGTGACTTCCCCGCCGCGCTCGGGTACGCCGTCAGGGCCGCCGAGTACGCCTACGGCGCGGAGTTGGGGCACGTGCTCGTCATGTCGATGGAGATCGCGCACGCCGCCGGCGACCACGTCCTGGCCGGCACGTTCGCCGACCGCGCGGAGGACCTCGTCCGGCGAGAGGGGAGCAGAAGCCTCGGACACCGCGCGTTCTTCGCCGCGCTGCTGGCCTTCGAGGCCCGCAGCGGCGACCTGGACCGGTTCGATGTCGTGCTGTGCAGCCTGGCTCGTGCTGCCGCCGCAGCGGCGGCCGCAGCGGCGGCCGAAGCAGCGGAAGCGGCTGAGCTCGCGGCGGCGGGGGTGCAGGAGGGCGAGGCCGACTCCGATGGCCTGTACCTCACGATCCTCGCCCGGCCCCGCCCGCGTCCGCCCTTCGAGGTGGGGATCGTGTCCGATCTGCTGGAGGCGGTCGCCGAGACGGCCGACCGGGAGGTGGCACTCGTCCTGGCCGCCCGGGTCGAGGAACTGCTCGGCTGTGACGCCGGCTTCGACGGCTCCGCACTGTGGGAGGCCGTGGCCTTGCTGCTGGCCCGGCACGGGCGGCCCGAGCGGGCCCTGGCACTCGCCGACCAGATCGTCGAGCCCGACCTGCGGGCGGCGCGGAAGGCCGAGGTGATCGAGGCGCTGGCCTGGTCCGGGTATACGGACCAGGCCGAGGCACTCGCCCGCGCCCTCACCGACCGTTGGGCGCGCAGCCGGGCGCTGATGGCCGTCATCGGCGCGCTGGCCCAGCGCGGCGAGACGGCCCGGGCCGAAGCCCTCGTCCCCGCGATCCCCGACCGCTGGGGGCGGGGCGAGGCGGTCATCGACGTCGTCTGCGCGCTGGCCCGACAGGGCGAACCCCAACGGGCCGAGGCACTCGCCCACACGATCCTTCTCGGCGGGACGCGGGCCCGTGCCCTGGCCGCCCTGGCTGCCCTGGTGGACGCGTCGGACCCGGCCACGGCCCGCAGGCTGGCGGCCCGGGCCGTCTTCCTCGGTGGCTGGGCGGTCCTCTACGACTTGGAGGAGATCGCCCCCGGCGGGGCACTGGCCGTCGCCGACGAGGTGATGACCTGGTGGGACGCACACCCGCCCACAACGGACGGGACGAAACGGAGAGGACGGCCCAGGGCCCGGCGGCCGTGACGCGAGTCGGACAACGACGGACGGCGGGACGTCGGGCCCGGCCCATGGCTCGGGCGCCGGCGTGGGCCGGTGTGGTGGTGGTACCGGTCGGGCTCGCGTGCGCGGTCGGCGTCCAGCCCGCCGCCATCACCCCGAAGCGCCGATGTCAGCGGCTGTTACTCGTCGCTGAGTAGGCCCGGGGCGCGGTGCCGGGATTACTCCCGGTCCGTTTCCCCGGACCTCTCGCCGAACCCGCCGTGCGCCTCTCAACGCAACGGGCTCTCCACGGTCCTTGCCGTCAGGTCTCCAGCAAAAGCCAGGGGCTGGGAATCGACTTGCTGCGGTAGCGATACCGGGTCACCGGGATCGCACTGATCTTCCGCAGCTCGATCTCGCCCGCCGTGATCGACAGCCACCGCCCGGAGGCGGTGACGAACCGGCGGCGGACGTCCGACCACGTCCAGTGGTGCCGCTCGCGAAGCATGCGGATCAGCCTCCACCAGGTGAAGTTGTCCAGCATGCTGAAGGTGTTCTTCGCGACTGCGTGCCGGAAGTAGTTGGCCCAGCCGTGCGTGATCATGTTGAGACTGGTCAGCACGTAACCCAGGTCCTGCTGCGACGTCCTGCGGGTCAGGGCACGGATCTTCGCCTTCACCGACCGGAGCGGCCGCTGCGCGACGAACGTGTAGACGTGCCACTTGCTCGTTCCTCGCTTGCGGCGCCACTGGATGCGGAACCCCAGGAAGTCGAACCCGTCGCTCATGTGCACGACTCGGGTCTTGGCCGGTGACAGCCGAAGACCGATGGGCCGTAGAACATGTGCGATCTCCTCGCGCACCACCTCAGTGTCCTGCTCGGTCCCGTGGACCAGAACCACGAAGTCGTCCGCGTAGCGGACGACCCGCCAGTTCGGCAGACCCTTGAGGCGCCGTCGTTCCCGCCGTCGCTGCGTCGACATCCCGCCTCCTGGCTCCCATGTCGCGTGCAGATGCTCGTCGAGCACCGACAGCGCGATGTTGGCCAGCAACGGCGAGATGACGCCTCCCTGCGGTGTCCCGGTGTGGGTGTCCTGAAGTTCGCCGAGTTCCGTGAGGACCCCGGCTTTCAGGAACGCCTTCACCAGGGCCAGGACCCGCTTGTCCTTGATCCGCCTGCGGACGCGGTCCATCAGCGCGGCGTGCTCGATCTCGTCGAAGCACGCCTGGATGTCCGCGTCCAGGACCCAGCGGTAGCCGCGGGTCCCGAAGAAGTGGATCTCGGCAACGGCGTCCTGGGCCCGCCGGTTGGGCCGGAACCCGTAGGAGACCGGCTTGAAGTCGGCCTCGAAGATCGGTTCCAGCACCAGCTTCAGCGCGGCCTGGACGACCCGGTCGGCGACGACGGGAATCCCGAGCCGCCGAACCTTTCCGGACCCACCCGGCTTGGGGATCTTCTTCTCCCTCACCGGCAGGGCCCGGAACGTGCCCGTCTTGAGCTGGGCACGCAGGTTGTCCAGGAACCCGGGGACACCGATCCGCTCCTCGACGTCGGCGACCGTGAAGTCGTCCACGCCGGCGGTCCGCGCGCCCCGGTTTCCGGCAACCCGGTCGAACGCCGCGATCAGCGTCGCCGGGTCGTGCACGAGGTTGAACAAGTCGTCGAACCGGCGGCCGGGATCGGCCACCGCCCAACGGTGAAGCTTGGCCTGCATCTCCGATACCCGCCGGCGCGGCCCCACCGGGGCCTGCTCCAGCGTGGCGCCGGTGTTCACCGGTGCGTCTTTCGGCATTGCAGCCTCCTCCCCTCGTACAACCGCTGCCGCCCTTCCCCATGTGCCGGGCTCTCCCCGGCTCGGAGTACTACGGCGGCTCCGCCCCGCCCGTCCCGTTCGGCAGTCGGTGTGCCTATCCCGGCCCGCGAGCTGGCTGCCCGCCGACCGGGAGCCGCGAACGGGCGGTTCCCGTGTTCACTGTGGTTCGCTCGGCGAAGTAGGAGCCCGGCTGTGTCCCAGCGGCATCGCCATGAGTACGCCGCAGACCTTCCTCATGGCCTCCCGGGCGCCACGAATAAGACGCCCCAGGAGTTCCGGCCGCCCGAAGACGACCGTGCGCACCGCACCCGACCCATATCCACCAGATTTGAGTCGGTGACGAAGTTAGGACGTAACAACGCCGGTTCCTCTCGTACTCCTCTCCGCCACGCTTGCCGGACCCGCACCATCTGGCAGTACTGGCACGTCCCGGCGTTGTCAGGGCCGCTCCCGCCCTCCCCGGCACCACCCGGATCAGGCTGCCCTCAGCTTCACCGCCCTGCTGCGACAGGGTCGGTGGCGAAGGTCTCTCACCTCCACTCGAACCAACAACGCTTCACGGCGCAAATTCGTCATCCGTCACCCGTCACCTGTTCGCCGTGCGCGGCAGCACCGCCAGCACCCGGGTGCCCGCGTCCTTCGGCAGCGGCTCGACGGTGCAGCGGCCGCCGATCTCCGCCGCCCGGTCCGCCATCGACCGCAGTCCCACCCCGTCCCCCGGCGGCACCTCGGCCGACTCGTGGAACCCCACCCCGTCGTCCTGCACGGTCAGCGTCAGCGCGCCCTCGTCCACCCGCAGCGTCACCAGCACCGTCCGGGCCCGGGCGTGGCGCAGCACGTTGTTGAGCGCCTCCGCCGTGATCCGGTACGCCGCGACCTCCACGGCCGCCGGGAGCTGGGGCAGCGGATCCGGGGACACCTGCGCCGTCACCGTCAGCCCCGCCCCGCTGAAGGTGTCCGCCAGCCGCCCGACCGCCCGCGCCAGCCCCAGCTCGCCCAGCGGTGCGGGCCCGAGCCGGTCGGTGATCCGGCGAACCTCCCGGATCGCCATCCCCAGCCCCTCGGAGACCGTGCGCAGCGGGCCCGCGAGATCCTCCTCCGCCCCCGAGGCGGCGTTGTCCACCCGCAGCCGCAGCCCGGCCAGTGCGGGACCCAGCCCGTCGTGGATGTCCCGCCGCAGCCACCGCCGCTCCTCCTCCCGGGCGGCGACGATCTGCTCCCGGCTGGCCAGCAGGTCCTCCTGGAGCTGGAGGGAGGCGACGGCGGGGGACGCCTGGTCGGCCAGCGAGCGCAGGATGTCGATGTCGCTCGCCGACAGCCGCTCCTCCCCGGCCCGCAGCCCGATGGTCAGCTCCCCGATCGCCAGCCCGTTGTGCACGAGCGCGAACCCCTCGCTGCGCCCGTCCAGCCGCCCGGCGGTGGCCAGGGTGCGCCGCCCGGCCCGGGTGGTGACGGCCAGGGTGACGCCGGGCAGCTTCAGCTCCTCGGCGACCGTCGCGCACAGCGCCTCCGGCAGCTGCTCCGGGTCGACGACCTGGCGCACCCGTTCCGCGAGCGTGCGCAGCACCTGGTAGGGCTGCGCGCGTTCGCCGTAGTACAGCCGGTCCACCACGGCCATGGCCCGCCGCGCCGCCCTGGGCAGGGCCGCGCCCAGCACGTACACCAGGGCGATCAGCAGCAGGGCGGCCCCGCCCCGCCCGGGCAGCAGCCAGTCGGAGAGCACCGCCGCGGCCACCACGAACAGCGCGGTGACGCCGGTGCCCAGCTGCAGCCCGATGAGGACGTTGCGCGCGGCCCGGTCCAGCTGCCAGCCCCGGTCCCGCACGACCAGGAAGCCGACCGCGACCGCCCAGACGAGGCCCGCCGCGGCGAACAGCGAGTAGCTCAGCCAGTAGTGCTCGGAGCGGGTGCGCTCGTACATGTCCTGCAGCCCGACCCAGAGCAGGTACGCCCCGAGCATCGCCGCGACCCGCAGCCGGTGGCGGCGCAGCCCCGCCCCGCCGCGGTCGCGCTCCTGTGCGGCGGGCCGCAGCAGGCGCGAGAGCAGGACCAGCGCGACGAACCCGATCACGCACTCGCCGATCAGCATGTCGTGGCCGCCCAGGCGGTCGACGAGGTCGACGGCGAGGTGTCCGAGCGGGTTGGACGAGAGCGGGTTGGGCCGCCCGTACGCCGTCCGGTCGGGGAGCTGCGCCGCCACCTCGGGCGTCACCCACAGGGCGACGGCGGCGATGAACCACCACCAGCGCCGGCTGGTCAGCCGTCCGCCGGGCAGCCACAGCGGAAGGGAGTACAGGAGGGTGGCGTTGACGCAGGTGCACACCACGTCGAGGACCAGGGTGGCGCCGACGATGCCCGGGTCGGTGATCTCGACCCAGACCGGGGCCGCCGCCGCGCTCGGCAGGATGGCGGTGAGCGCGTAGACGAGCATCACCCAGCCGAGCGGGCTGCCCGGGCGGTGGGCGTGCAGCAGCATGCCGGCGGCGGCGGTCGGCAGGGTGTAGACGAGGATGGCGAGTTGGTCGCGGGGGTGCGAGACGCCCGGTTCTCCCAGGTGGACGAGCACGTAGCAGATCCACAGCGTCGCGGCGGCGAAGCACACCGCCGTCACGGCGGCGGCGGCGAACAGCTGCCGCTCGCCCCGGGTGCGGCGCGGGGGAGGGGTCACCGTGGTCATCGCACCACCTCGTTCCGGACGCGGCGTTGTCACCGGCCGCGAGCTGACGGGCCGGTGTCTCGTCCCCGGCATTACCTTCCAGTCTCGTCGGCCGGGTGTCCCGGTTGCGTGAGGCAGTGGTCACGCATGTCGTGCGGGACCCCGGCCCCGGGACCCCGAGCCCCGGAACCCGCACCCTGGATCCCGTACCCGGGACCTCGCACCAGGACCCCCGCCGTGCGGACGACCCCCGGGCACGCCACGGAGAGTCACATGATGTGCGCTGTTAGTGTCGGCCGGGTGGATGAACAGCAAGCGACAACCCCCTCGGACCAGCCGGAAGCGACCCCGCCCGTCCGGGTACTGATCGTCGACGACCACCCGCTCTTCCGGGAGGGCCTCAAGGCGGCCCTGGAGAGCGCCGAGGGCGTCCGGGTGGTCGCCGAGGCCGAGCGGGTCGCCGACGTGCCCGGGGCCGTGGCCCGCAGCCGCCCCAACGTGGTGATCATGGACCTCTCGCTCCCGGACGGCTCCGGGCTGGAGGCCGTGCGCCGCCTCTGCACGCAGGAGCAGGCGCCGCCGGTGCTGATGCTCACCATGTCGGACGACGACGGCAACCTGCTCGCCGCCCTCCAGGCCGGGGCGCGTGGCTACCTGGTCAAGGGCGCCGGCCGGGAGGAGGTGCTGCACGCCGTACGGACGGTCGCGGCTGGCGGCGCCGTCTTCGGCGGCGAGGTGGCGGGCCGGATCACCGCGCTGCTCGCCGGGGCGAAGATGCGCGAGGCCGGGCAGCTGTTCCCCGAGCTGACCGCCCGCGAGGCGGAGGTGCTGGACCTGGTCGCCCGCGGTCACGACAACCGGCGCATCGCCCGGGAGCTGGTGGTCGCCGAGAAGACGGTGCGCAACCACGTCACCCACATCTTCGAGAAGCTGCACGTCGCCACCCGAGCCGAGGCCGTCGCCCGGGCCCGCGACATGGGCCTCGGGGACTCCGCGACCCCCTGACAGATGACAGAACACGTCAGCTGAAACCTGTCGGCTGAACTACGTCAGCTGAAACCTGTCACCTGAAACCTGTCACCTGAAGCCCGCCAGGTGAAGCCCGCCAGGCGAAACCCGCCAGGTGAAGGCCGACGGGTGGGACCGGGGGTGCCGGTCCGCCGACCGGCACCCCCGGAGGTACGCCGAGCCCTACGGCCGCATCTCGTACGCGCCCGACAGCGCCTCGACCTTCGCCCACACCTTCGCGGACCGATCGGCGTCCGCGACCGGGCGGCGCACGTGCGCCAGCGCCCAGGCGGCCTGCTCCTCGGTGGTGGACGCCTTGCCGTGCAGCTCGGTGGCGTGCGCGGAGAAGTCGCGCACCAGCGCGTCGAAGATCTGGTCCAGCACGTCCGCGTCCAGACCCGTCAACTCGGCCTGCTCCAGCACCAGCTGGCCGTAGACGATCAGCGCGAACAGCTGGCCGATCTCCAGCAGGAAGTCCAGGTCGGCCTGCTGCTCCTCGCTCGGCGCGTGCTTGAGCAGCAGCGTGCAGAAGCCGTCCGCCTGCTCGCGGAAGCGGGCGACGTTGGGCAGGTGCGCGTGCCGGTAGTAGGCGATGCGCCAGTCGTGGAAGCGAATCGCGCCGAGGCCGCGGGCCGGGCCCTGCCGGAACAGGAACTCGTCGTCGGCGGCGTCCAGGCGGGTCGGCACCGAGGCGTAGTCGGCGGGCGCGAACAGGTAGTTGCCCATGAACTTGAGGATCAGCGCCAGGTTGACGTGGACGGTGCCCTCGAGCTTCGGCAGGCCCCGGATGTCCTTGGCGGCCTTGTCGAAGTAGGTGTCCGCCTCGAAGCCCTTGGCCGCGATGACGTCCCACATCAGGTCGATGACCTTCTCGCCCTCGGTGGTGACCTTCATCTTGGTCATCGGGTTGAACAGCAGGTAGCGGCGGTCCTCGGGGGAGGCGCTGCGGAAGTAGTCCACGGCCCGGGCGCTGAACAGCTTCATCGCGATCAGGCGGGCGTAGGCGTCCGTCAACTCCCGGCGCACGTGCGGGAACTCGGTGACGGGCTTGCCGTAGAGCACCCGGTTCCGGGCGTGGGTGACGGCCTCGTACATCGCGTGCTCGCAGATGCCGATCGAGGCGGTGCACAGGTTGAACTTGCCGACGTTGACGGTGTTCAGCGCGGCGTCGAAGGCGGCCCTGCCGGTGTGCAGCACGTCCTCGGCGCGCACCGGGTAGTCCTCCAGCCGGAACTCGCTGACGTACATCTGGGCGTTGACCACGTTCTTGACCAGGTGGTACGCCTCGTGGCGGCTGTCGGCGGCGAAGAAGACGTAGCCCTCGGGGCCCTCGACGTCGGAGCGGCGGCCGAACACCGAGACCAGTCCGGCCACGTTGCCGTTGCCGATGTAGTACTTGGAGCCGGAGGCGGTGAAGCCGCCCTCGCCGTCCGGGGTGAGGATCATGTCGGTGGAGTAGATGTCCGCGCCGTGGGTGCGCTCGGACAGGCCGAAGGCCATCACGTGGCCCTCGCGCAGGAGTTCGGCGGCGCGGGCGCGCAGCGCCTCGTTCTCGCTCTGCCACACCGGGCCCAGGCCCAGGATGGTGACCTGCCAGGTGTACCAGTAGCCGAGGCCGTAGAAGCCGAGGATCTCGTTGAGCTCGGCGATGCGGGCGGTGTCCCAGCGCTTGTCGGCGTCGGCCGAGGAGGGGGTCAGGAACTCGGCGAACAGGCCCTCGCGCGCGGCGAACTCGAGGAAGTCGGCGTACCAGGCGCGGTCGATGTAGGTGTCGAGGAGCGCCTTCTTGCCGCGGGTCTCGAACCAGTCGACGGTCGCGCGCAGCAGCCGGCGGGTCGGCTCGTCGAACTGCGCGGGGTCGTAGGTGCGCGGGTTGAAGAGCATCGCAGGGCTCCCGTCAGGCGTGGGTGGGGGTGGTGGGTAGGGCGGTGGGTCGGGTGGTGCGGCAGGCGGTGGGCCGGGGTTCGGCTCAGCGCCGGGTGAGGCGGTGCAGCGTGGTGAGGACGTCGTCGAGCCAGGCGATGGTCATCCGCTCGTACTCGATGCCGCCGCGCAGCACCACGTGCTGCAGCTCCCGGCGGGGGTCGGGTCCGGCGGAGGGGGCCTCGGGGAAGTCGCGCTGCTCGCCGTGCAGGTAGCGGGCGAGCAGGGCGGCGTGGGCCTCCCGGTGCCGTTCGACCTCGGAGATCAGCGCGGCCGGGTCGTCGAAGGCGGCGGCGCGGATCTTGACCGCGAGCTCGTGCCGGACGGTCTCCGGTTCGACGGGCTCGCGCAGCCAGTCGGCCAGGGAGGCCCGCCCGTCCGAGGACGCCGCGTACACCTTCTTGTCCGGCCGTCCGTCCTGGGCGACCTCCTCGGAGACGACCAGTCCGTCGGTCTCCATCCGCCGCAGCACCCGGTAGATCTGCTGGTGGGTGGCGGTCCAGAAGCGCCCGATGGAGCGGTCGAACCTCCGGGCCAGCTCGTAGCCGGAGCCGGGTTGCTCCAGTAGCGAGACGAGGATCGCGTGCTCCAGTGCCATGCCCCGCATCCTGCTATGCAACGAGTTGCATAGGCAATGGCGGCGCGCGGCGGTGAGACGCAGGTCACCGGCGTGACCGGATGGTTATCGGTCATTCGGGACGATCGGGTGCAAAACCATCGAGAAGCGCCAGAATGGGGTAGGGCGCATGCGCCTTCACCCATCCGGACCACAGGAGGTGGTATCGGTGGCAACCCATATCCCGACGGGCATGGAGCACCATCCGGACATCGTCGAACTCCGCGAACACTACGAGCGGGTCACCTCGACCCCCCGCGCCCAGGGCATCGAAGCCCTGGCCGTACTGGCCGGCCTCTTCCTCGCGGCATCGCCGTGGATCGTCGGCTCCACCGCTTTCAGCACCCTGACCGTGACCTGCCTGATCGTGGGTCTGGCCTACACGGCGCTGATGGCCGGATACGGATCGGCCTACGAACGCACCCACGCGAGGGCCTGGGCGGCCGCCGCGCTCGGCGTCTGGACGATCATCTCCCCCTGGGTCGTCTCCGGCTCCGTCGCGCACGGCAAGAACATCGTCACCTGCCTCATCGCCGGTGCCGTCATGTTCCTGCTCGGCCTCGCGGCGCTGTCCATGGCGACCATGACGTCGAACGGAGCCTCGATGCGGCGCGGCCGTGCCGGCCGAGCCAGGGGTTGAAACACCCCGCAGCCCGTGCCGGGGCGCGGAGGGCCTCACCGCCCACCGCGCCCCGGCGCACGTCCTCCGCCCGCCCGCCTGCCCGTCTGCCTGTCTGCCCGCCTGCCCGTCTGCTCGCCGCTACGGGCGGGTCATCCGCAGGACGTCCAGGGCTTCGTCCAGCTTCGCCTCCGTGAGCAGGCCCCGCTCGACGTAGCCGCGGTCCAGCACCACCTGACGGATGGTCCTGCGCTCGGCCAGCGCCTGCTTGGCGACCTTCGCGGCCTCCTCGTAGCCGATGTAGCGGTTCAGCGGGGTCACCACCGAGGGGGAGGACTCCGCGTACTCCCGGGCCCGCTCGACGTTGGCGGTCACGCCGTCGATCGTCCGGTCCGCCAGCAGGCGGGCGGAGTTGGCGAGCAGGCGCACCGACTCCAGCACGTTGCGGGCCAGCACCGGCAGCATCACGTTCAGCTCGAAGTTCCCGCTCGCGCCCGCCAGCGTCACCGTCGCGTCGTTGCCCACCACCTGGGCCGCCACCATCAGCACCACCTCGGGCAGCACCGGGTTCACCTTGCCCGGCATGATCGACGAACCCGGCTGCAGGTCCGGCAGGTTGATCTCGCCCAGGCCCGTGCGCGGGCCCGAGCCCATCCACCGCAGGTCGTTGGCGATCTTCGTGAACCCGACCGCCACCGTGCGCAGTTGGCCGCTCAGCTCCACCAGCGCGTCCCGCGCGCCCTGCGCCTCGAAGTGGTCGCGCGCCTCGGTGAGCGGCAGGTCGGTGGTGCGGGCCACCTCGGCGATCACGGCCTCGGGGAATCCGGGCGGGGTGTTGATGCCCGTGCCCACCGCCGTTCCGCCCAGCGGCAGTTCGGCCACCCGGGGCAGCGTCGCCAGCAGCCGCTCGCGCCCGTGCCGCACCTGCGCCGCGTACCCGCCGAACTCCTGGCCCAGGGTGACGGGCGTGGCGTCCATCAGGTGCGTGCGACCGGACTTGACCACCGTCGCGAACTCGGCCGCCTTGCGCTCCAGCGCCTCCGCGAGGTGCTCCAGCGCGGGGATCAGGTCGTGGGTGACGGCGGCGGTCGCCGCGATGTGGATCGAGGACGGGAAGACGTCGTTGGAGGACTGGCTGGCGTTCACGTGGTCGTTCGGGTGGACGGGCCGGCCGAGCCGCTCGGAGGCGAGCGTGGCGATCACCTCGTTGGCGTTCATGTTGGAGGAGGTGCCCGAACCGGTCTGGAAGACGTCCACCGGGAACTGGTCGTCCCAGCGCCCCTCGGCCACCTCCTCGGCCGCCGCCTCGATCGCCGCCGCCGTGGCCTCCTCCAGCACTCCCAGCCGCGCGTTCACCCGGGCGGCCGCCGCCTTGATCCGCGCCAGCGCCGCGATGTGCGCCCGCTCCAGCCGCTGCCCCGACACCGGGAAGTTCTCCACGGCCCGCTGCGTCTGCGCCTGCCACTTCGCGTCGGCAGGCACCCGGACCTCGCCCATCGAATCGTGCTCGACCCGGTACTCCCGCTCGCCACCCATCACGCCCTGCACCTCCTGTACGGGCCTCCCCGTGCGCGGGGACGGCTCCTGATCACCACAGCTCTACCCGGGCCCCGGGTATTTCCGCGAGTGGTGAGGGACCTCTTGGCCCGCCGCCGGTGCTGCCGGGCGGCGCGGCGGAGTCCCGGTGTGCGCGACGATGACCGTATGACCGGTAATGACGCGGCCGCCGCCGCCCTCTCCCGCTACGAGACGATCGCCGAGGACCTCGCCCCGCTCGGCGCCCACCGCTCGCAGATGTTCGGCATGCCCTGCCTCAAGGACGTCAACGGCAAGGCGTTCGCCGGGCTGCACGGCGCCGAACTCGTCTGCCGGCTGGGCCGGGACTCGGCGGAGCACGCCGAGGCCCTCGCCCTGGAGGGCGCCCACCTGTTCGACCCGGCGGGCGGGAGGCCCATGAAGGACTGGGTGTGTGTGCCCGCCTCCTCCTCCGCCCGCTGGCGGCGTTATGCGGAGGCCGCGCTCGCCGCACCGCGCTGAGCCGTGCTGAAGCGCGCTGAACGGTTGCTGAGCCCTTCGGTGCGGCGCGTGTGCGGTGTTTCGCTCCATGATCACTCGATCGGGTGAGAAAGCGGAGCCGCGGCTTCAAACGGCCGTACGGCGCTTCGTACGCTCCTGACCGGGCCCGGCCAGATTCGGACCGGGCGATCGGGACCGAGGGACCAGGGGCGGACGAATGACCACCGAGCACGGCCGGCACAGCCGAACGACCGAACCGGCCGCACCAGCCGAACCGACACCACCGACACCACCGACACCACCGACACCACCGGCACCACCGGCCGGCCCGGCCGGGGGCCTCACCCGCCGTCGGCTGCTGGGCGCCTCCGCCCTCGGCGGCGCGGCCTGGCTGCTGCGCGCCACCATCGGCCCGGACGACGCCCGCGCCGCCGCGCCCGTACCGCCGGGCCTGCCCGCCGGCACCGAGCTGTACCAGCGCGTCTTCCAGAACTGGTCCGGCGAGATCCGCACCGACCAGCTGTGGACCTGCGCGCCCCGCACCCCCGAGGAGGTCCCCGCCCTCGCCGACTGGGCGCACGCCAACGGCTGGCGCCTGCGCGCCACCGGATACCGGCACACCTGGGCGCCGCTCACCGTCGCGGGCGGCACCCCGGAGGCGGCGCGCGTCCTGCTCGTGGACACCAGCCGCCACCTCACCGCCGTCACCGCCGACTCGCCCACCACCGTCCGCGCCCAGACCGGCGCCACCATGGAAGCCCTCCTCGCCCACCTCGCCGACCGGGGCCTCGGCCTCACCGCCTGCCCGGCGCCCGGCGAGCTGACCGTCGGCGGCGTCCTCGCCATCGGCGGCCACGGCACCGCAGTCCCCGCCACCGGCGAGCTGCGCCCCGACGGGCACGGGTACGGCTCGGTCAGCAACCAGGTCGTCCGGCTCACCGCCGTCGTCCTCGACCCGGCCACCGGCCGCTACACCCTGCGCACCTTCGACCGTACGGAGGCCGACAGCGCCGCCTTCCTGGTGCACCTGGGCCGCGCCTTCCTCACCGAGGTCGTGCTGCGCGCCGGCGCCGACCGGCCGCTTCGTTGCGTCAGCCGCCTGGACATCCCCGCCACCGAGCTCTTCGCCCGCCCGGGCGCGACCGGCTCCGGCGCGAGCGGCGGCGGACTGCTCGGGGGAGTGCTCGGTGGCCTGCTCGGAGGAGGCGACGGGCCGCGCACCCTCGCCGAGTTCGTCGAGCGCGACGGCCGCGCCGAGGCCATCTGGTTCGCCTACACCGACTACCCCTGGCTCAAGACCTGGAGCGTCACCCCGGCCAAGCCGCTCGCCTCCCGGGCCGTCGACCAGCCCTACAACTACCCCTTCTCGGACAACATTCCGGAACCCGTCGCCCGCCTCGCCGGCCAACTCGTCTCCGGCGCCTGGGGATCGGCCCCGCTGTTCGGCCAACTCCAGTACCTGATCGCCAAGGTGGCGCTCACCGGCGACCTCACCGACGTCCTGCTCTCCGGGGGCCTGCTGCGGGACCTGCTCACCGGCGACCTGATCACCCACCTACTGGCAGGGGGACTGCGCTCCGACCTCTGGGGCCCCTCGCGCACCCTGCTGCAGTACGTGCGACCCACCACCCTGCGCGTCACCGCCAACGGTTACGCGATCCTCGCCAGGCGCGCCGACCTCCAGTGGGCGGTCAGCGAATTCGCCGCGTACTACCGGCAGTTGCTCGCCGAGTACCAGGCGCGCGGCGAGTACCCGGTCAACGGCGCCGTGGAGATCCGGGTCACGGGCCTGGACGACCCGGCGTCCAGTGGCGTGCCCGGCGCCCGGCCGCCACTGCTGTCCGCGCTGCGCCCGCGCGCCGACCGGCCGGAGTGGGACACCGCCGTCTGGCTGGACGTCCTCTCCCTCCCCGGCACGCCCGGCCTGGAGCGCTTCGCCCGGGACCTCGAGCAGTGGCTGCTGCGCACCTTCGACGGCACCCGGGCGGGCCTGCGCGTCGAGTGGTCCAAGGGCTGGGCCTACACCACCGACGCCGCCTGGTCCGACCCGGACGTGCTCGGCCGGGCCATCCCCGAGAGCCTGCGCGCCGGCGGCGGGCCCGGCTGGGACGAGGCGGTCGCCGTCCTCGACCGGCACGACCCGCACCGGGTGTTCGGAAACCCGTTCCTGGACGGCCTGTTGAGGTAGTTCACGGGCTCGCTGACGTCTCGTCAGATATGACGCTCCGTCAGATGTGCTCCATCACGATCACCGCCAGGGTGTCGGGAGTGAGGGCGCGGAACACGTGCGGGGCGTCGCCGGGGTAGCTGATGTAGTCGCCCGGGCCCAGTTCGACGGGCATCTCGCTCGGTCCGACCAGGGCCCGGCCCGCGCCGATCATCACGTGCTCGACGGACCCGGGCATGTGCGGGTCGGAGGCCCTGGTCTCGCCGGGCTGCGCCTCGATCCGGTAGATGTCGCGACGGGCGTTGGGCGGGCAGGAGGAGAGCACGGTCGCGGCGTAGGTGGCCTGCTCGGAGTGGGTGACCGGGCCCTCCCCGGCCCGGATCACCTTCACCGCCGGGCGCGGCGGGTCGACGAGCCGGCTGAACGGCACGTTGAGCGCCACCCCGAGTGCCCAGAGCGTCTCCACGCTGGGGTTGCCCGCGCCGGACTCCAGCTGGGAGAGCGTCGACTTGGCGATGCCCGCGCGCCGGGCGAGCTCGGCCATCGAGAGCCCGCTGCGCTCGCGTTCGCGACGGATGGAGGCGGCGATCTGGCCGATCAGCTCGGTGCCGGTCCCGGCGGCGGGGCCGGGGGTGCCCGTGCTGCCGGTGGTGCCCGTGGTGCCCGTGGGCTGGGCGGTCTGGTCGGTCATGGTCGGCACGCACACTTTCTCCCGGCTCCTTCGGCCCGGTGCCGTTCATGCTGTCACGGCCGCCGCCGATCGCGCTTCGGGCAATCGGCGTTCGTTCTGTCGGTACTCTCGTTCGGGTTGACGAACCCGGTCGGACGGGTTCACTCTAATGAACATGCGTTCGTTCTTCCGAACCCCTCTCGGGGCCCTGGAGCCGGCGACCCTGCGCAACATCGCCCTCGTCTGTCTCGCCGACGCCCTTGTCGGCGCCTCCTTCGGCGCGATCAGCGTCTCCGGGGGCCTGCCGCTGTGGGTACCGATGGCCATGTCCGTCCTCGTCTTCGCCGGCGGCTCGCAGTTCGCGGCCGTCGGTGTGGTGCTCTCCGGTGGCGGCGCGCTCGCGGCCGTTGCCACCGGGCTGGTCCTCAACGCCCGGATGCTCCCCTTCGGGTTCACCGTCGCCGACGTACTCCAAGGCCCGTGGTGGAAGCGGCTGTCGGGCGCCCATCTGCTCACCGACGAATCGGCCGCGTTCGTCCTCCAGGAGAAGGACCCGCACCGACGCCGGGCCGCCTACTGGACCTGTGGCCTCGCCCTGTTCGTCGTGTGGAACCTCGCCGTGCTGCTCGGCGCGGGCGCCGGCGGACTGATCGGCGACACCGATGCACTCGGCCTCGACGCCGCCTTCCCCGCCGTCCTGCTCGCCCTCGTCCTGCCCTCGCTGACCGATCGCCGCACCCGCACGGCGGCCCTGGCGGGAGCCGCCGTCGCCGTCGCGGCCACGCCGTACGTCCCGGCCGGGCTGCCCGTGCTGCTCGCCCTCGTCGGCCTGCTGCTCGCCGGACGGCCGGCGCCCGCGCTGTCCGTACCGGCCGTCCAGCCCGGGCCGATGCCGAAGGATGCCGTCCGATGATGCCGCTCTACGCCGTCCTGATGCTCGCCGCCGGCACCTACGCCTTCCGCATCGCCGGGCCACTGCTCGGGCACCGGCTCCAACTCTCCGACCGGCTGCGACACTTGCTCACCGTCGCGGCGACCGTCCTGCTCGTCGCCCTGGTCGCCACCGGCGCCCTGACCCAGGGTCACGGCTTCGCCGGCTGGGCCCGCCCGGCGGGCGTCCTCGTCGCCGGAGCCCTCGCGCTGCGCCGTGCGCCGTTCCCGGCCGTGGTCGTCGCGGGCGCGGCGACCACGGCGCTGCTGCGGCTGTGCGGGGTGGGCTGACGGCGGACAACTGACAGCTGACGGATGACAGCCGACAGATAACAGCCGGCAGATAACAGCGAACAGATGACAGCTGACGGTATCCGTCAGCTGAAGCCTGTCAGCCCTCCTCCGCCAACCGCTCCGCCTGCACCTCGGGGCGCTTGCTGTCCCACAGCATCTCCCACACCTTGAACACGCAGTGGTAGTCGCGCATGCTCCCCTGGGAGATCAGCAGATAGGTGTCCCCGTCCCGCAGCAGCGTCCGGTGCCGGCTGTTGAACGGGTGCTGCGGAGTGAACGTCGGCACGATGCGCCGCAACTCCTCCACGGCCTCCTCGCGGGAGCCCTCGACCTCGCCCAGCACCTGGCTGCCCCAGATGCGGTCCTGGCCGATGCCGACGGTCTCCTCGACGACCAGCGCCCAGCGCGCCATGCCACCCTCCCCGTGTCGCTTTCCTCACGCCTTCGCGTCCGTCCACCGCCGGGCCGAGTGCGCGATACTCGCCGCAACCCGCCCACGGCCGGTGCCCCTCGAACACTACGCAGACAGTACGCCGAGACGACAAGGAGCTTCGATGACGAAGCCGCCCCGGATCGACCCCGCCGACCTCCTCGCCGTCGGCGACCTCCTCACCGACGAGGAGCGGCTGATCCGCGACACCGTCCGCCGGTTCACCGAGGAGCGTATCCGCCCCCACCTCGGCGACTGGTTCGAACGCGGTGTCTTCCCCGCCCGCGAACTCGCCCCCGAACTCGGCGCCCTCGGCGTGCTCGGCATGCACCTCGACGGCTACGGCTGCGCGGGAGCGGACGCCGTCGCGTACGGGGTGGCCTGCATGGAACTGGAGGCCGCGGACTCCGGGCTGCGCAGCTTCGTCTCCGTCCAGGGCTCCCTGGCCATGCGTTCCATCCACGCCTACGGCTCCGAGGAGCAGAAGCAGCGCTGGCTGCCCGGCATGGCCGCCGGCGAGCTGATCGGCTGCTTCGGCCTCACCGAGCCCGACTTCGGCTCCGACCCCGCCAACATGCGCACCCGGGCCGTCCAGAAGGGCGGCGAGGGCGGCGACTGGGTGCTGACCGGCAGCAAGATGTGGATCACCAACGGCAGCATCGCCGACGTCGCCGTCGTCTGGGCCCAGACCGAGGCGGGCGTGCGCGGCTTCCTGGTCGAGCGCGGCACCCGCGGCCTCACCGCCACCGACGTGCACGGCAAGCTCTCCCTGCGCGCCTCCGTCACCAGCGAACTCGCCTTCGACGAGGTCGTCCTGCCCGCCGACGCCGTCCTACCCGGCGTCACGGGCCTTCGCGGCCCCCTCTCCTCCCTCAACGAGGCCCGCTACGGCATCCTGTGGGGCACCGTCGGCGCCGCCCGCGACTGCTACACCGCCGCCCTCGACTATGCCAAGAGCCGTATCCAGTTCGACCGCCCCATCGCCGGCTTCCAGCTGACCCAGCAGAAGCTGGTCGAGATGATGCTGGAGGTCGAGAAGGCGTACCTGGTGGCGCTGCGCATCGGACGGCTCAAGGAGCAGGGCGCCGCCCGTCCGCCGCACATCAGCTTCGGCAAGCTCAACAACGTCCGCACCGCCCTGGAGATCGCCCGCAGCGCCCGTACGATCCTCGGCGCCAACGGCATCACCACCGAGTACCCGGTGCTGCGCCACGCCAACAACCTGGAGTCGGTGCTCACCTACGAGGGCACCAGCGAGATCCACACCCTCGTCCTCGGCGAGGCCATCACCGGCGAGTCCGCCTACCGCTGACACCCCGTCCGTACGGTCCCACCAGGGAAAACGGGTGGCCGGGCCCGCCGTGGCCCGGCTACCGTTCCTGGCATGACCAGCCAGCCCGTCCAGCCACCCCCGACCACCACCCTCTGGCGCCCCACCGGCCCCGAGGAGCTGGCCCTGGTCGAGGCGTCCGGCTGGCGCGTCTGGCCGCCCCGGCTGCCCGACCAGCCGATCTTCTACCCCGTCCTCAACGAGGACTACGCGATCCGCATCGCCCGCGACTGGAACGTGCCGGCCTCCGGCGTCGGCTACGTCACCCGCTTCGAGGTCGACACGGAGTTCCTCGCCCGCTACCCCGTCCAGCAGGCCGGCGGTCGTACCATCCTCGAACTCTGGGTTCCGGCCGATGAGTTGGAGGAGTTCAACACGCACATCGTCGGCCGCATCGACGTCGTCCACGAGTTCCGGCCCCAGCCGTGAGCCCAGCCGTGAGCCCAGCCGAGAGCCCGATCGTGAGCCCAATCGTGACTCAGCCGCGACCCCAGCCGTGACCGGGGCCGTGAAGGGGCCCGCGCCCGTCCTGCTCACCTCCGCCCAGGCGACCAGCACCACCGCCCTGCTCGCCGGGGCCGCCGCCCGTCGGCGCCTGGACACCGCCGTCCTGACCGGCCCCGGCACGGTCGAGGAGCTCGCCGGGCGGCCCGTCCACTGGTACGGCGGCCCGCTCGCCGCCGCCCGGATCGCCGGGCCGCTCGGCCTCGCCCTGCTCGAACCCGAGGACGACTGGCTGCCGCGCCTGCCCCGGGAGTTCACCCGCCGCCGGATCGAACTCACCACCCTCGCCGAGGCGTGGACGCTGCGCCACCCGGCCTTCGTCAAACCGCCCGCCGACAAGTCGATCCCGCCCGCGGTCTACCCGGACGGCACCCGGCTGCCCCGCACCGGCGAGCGGATCGGCCCGGACACCCCCGTCCTGGTCAGCGAACCGGTGACCTTCGCCGCCGAGTACCGGCTCTTCCTCCTCGACGGGCAGGTGCTCACCGGCAGCCGTTACGCCCGCTTCGGCCGGCTCGACCCGGCGCCGCTCACCGAGGCGGCCACCGCCTTCGCCGCCCGCCTGCTCGACGCCGTCGGCGATACCCTGCCCAGCGCCGTCGCCCTGGACGTCGGCCCGATCGCCGACCCGTACGACCCGGCCGAGCACTGGGCCGTGGTCGAGGCCAACCTGCCCTGGTTCGCCCACTGCTACGCGGCCGACCCGGACCGCGTCCTGGACGTCGTGCTGCGCGCCGCGGGCCCGGCCGCCGCACTCTCCCCGGCCGACCGGCGCTTCGCCCGTGCCGCACGCACCGCCGGGACGGCGACCGGCTGACGGGGCCGCTCGACACCTTCCGGACACCTCGTGTTCGATGGGGCGACGCCGCACGGTACGGCGGGCGGTGAACCATGGCGCGGTCGGCGGCGCCCCTCTGCGCGCGCGGCCGGGTGTGCACGACCGAAAGGAACCCCTCTGCCATGACCGCTGCCCAGTGGCCCCGTCCCCGGGTGCTCGTCGTCGGGATCGACGGCGTCCGCCACGACTACCTGGCGAAGGTGCCGATGCCGCACCTCCAGGAGGTCGCCGAGGCCGGATTCCTGGTGCCGGTCACCGTCGCGGACAGCGTGCCCACCATGTCCGGGCCGTGCTGGGCCACCATCGTCACCGGGGTCGAGCCCGCCAAGCACGGCGTCTGGGGCAACCACCTGGGCGGCAACCGCCTCGACGTCTTCCCCGACTTCGCCACCCGCCTCAACCGGGGCGACCGCCGCCGCACCTTCGTCGCGGCCGGCTGGGACCCGCTGATGATCAACGAGTCCGGCGGCCCGCTCTTCCGCGCCCCCGGCCGCCTCTCGTACATAGCGCCCGCCGAGGACACCCCCGAGGCGTGGGAGACCGTCGACGAGGAGGTCACCCGCGAGGCCGTCCACGTCCTGGCCACCGCCGACCCCGAAGCCTCCTTCGTCTACCTCGGCGCCGTCGACGAGACCGCCCACTTCCTCGGCTGCGGCGAGGAGTACCGCGCCTCCATGCGCACCGCCGACGAGCGCCTCGGCCGGCTGCTCGACGCCGTCCGGGGCCGCGCCACGTACGCCGAGGAGCAGTGGACCGTCATCGTCGTCACCGACCACGGGCACGTCGACGAGGGCGGCCACGGCGGCCGCACCGACGAGGAGCGCACCGCCTGGGTCGCCTGCGCCGGGCACGACATCCCGGTCGGCCCGCCCACCGGCGAGATCCGCCACCCGGACGTCGCCGCCCAGGTGTACGCCTCGCTCCTGCGCCCGATCGACCCGCACTGGACGCTGGACGGGCGGCCCTTCCCCGTGGCCCGGCCGGTGGCCACGGGCGTCTGACGGGCGCCTGACGGGGGGACCCCGGGGGACCCCGGGAAGTCCGAAGGGAGTCCGGGCGCCTGCACCCGGGGGAATCCGGTGCCCCGGGTGCAGCAGGCCCGGCTGCGCCGCGGGCGGCCCGGGGCGAGGCTCGATCGGGGCCCGGCGCAGGGCCACCACACGGACTCCGCCGAAGGGGCATACGCCGGAAGGTGGAGACCGTACCCCGTAAGTCGGAAGCAGGATCGCGACCTGGTGGTGACGATCCGACGGCTCGGGCTGGGCCACGATGGGTACACCCGAACGGCGCAGGCCGCCGGCCGGGGCAGGACACGCAGGCAGGACATGCAGAGCAGGACATGCAGGGCAGGGCACACGGGAGAGGGCAGGCGGGCATGAAGGGCATCGTGAGCAAGGTCGCGCTGGGAGTCGCGGGCACCGGCATGGCCGTCGCCGTGGCGGCCGTGGCCATCGGCCCGCGGGTGTCCGACTGGTACGACGAGCACCACCAGGAGCAGTCGGCGTACGAGACCGGCGAGCAGGCGAAGAACGACCGCCGCTCCGTGCCCGGCTGGCTGCCCGACAACGCCTCCTCGGTCAAGTACGTGATGTCCACCACCGGCGACGACCGGCTCCTGGTAGCCACCCTCCCCGAGGGCCGGCTGCCCACCGGCTGCGCCATCGGCGTACCGGGCCGTGTCTCGCACCCGGTGCCGGCGCTCAAGGCCGGCTGGTTCCCGCAGGATGTCGCGGGCAAGGCCACCGGTACCTGCGGCCACTACAGCGTCGCGCTGCACGGCAACCGGCTCTACGCCTGGCAGGACGGCGCGGCGGTGCAGGCGGCGCACCGCGCCGAGCACTCCGCCCGGCGCTGACGGGGCCGTCCGGGGGGACCCCTCCTGTCGGAACCGGGCCGGGCTGCGATAGGACGGGGCGTGATCGAACATCCGTCCCCCTCCGATAGGAGCCCCATGCCCGGCCCGACCGCCGGCGCCGCCGGACCCGCCGGCACCGCCCCCACCACCGGCCCCGAGGCCGCCGCCGATACCGCAGATGTCGCGGATGCCGCCGACGCTGCGGAAGCCGCGGAATCCGCTGGACCCGCCTCCATCACCGGCCCGGCCACGATCGTCGTCCTCGGCGGGCTCGCCGCCCTCGGCCCGCTGACCATCGACCTCTACCTGCCCGGTCTGCCCGCCATCGCCGACGACCTGGCCGCCGACCCGGCCGCCGTGCAGCTCACCCTCACCTTCTCGATGTTCGGCGTCGCCGCCGGGCAGCTGCTCTTCGGGCCGCTCAGCGACCGCTTCGGACGCCGGCCGCCGCTGCTCGTGGGGATGGTCCTCTACACCCTGGCCAGCGCCGTGTGCGCGCTCGCGCCCAACCTGCCCGTGCTGATGGCCGGACGCTTCGTCCAGGGCGCGGCCGGGTCGGCGGGTCTGGTCATCGGACGGGCCATAGCCCGGGACCGCTTCCAGGGGGTGGCGATGCTGCGCTTCCTCGCCTCGATCACGATGATCTCTGGGCTGGCGCCGATCCTCGCCCCGATCCTCGGGGCCCAGATGCTGCGGTTCACCTCCTGGCGGGGCACCTTCGGCGCGCTCACCGCGCTCGGGCTGCTGCTCGCCCTGGCCTCGTTCGGCGCGCTGCGCGAGACGCTGCCCGCGCAGTCCCGGCACGGCGGCGGGATCGGCACGACGCTGCGCACGATGGGCCGGCTGCTGCGCGACCTGCCGTTCCTCGGGCTGGTGCTGACCAACGGCTTCGCGTACGGCGCGCTGTTCGGGTACATCAGCGGCTCCTCGACGGTGCTGCAGCACGTGTTCGAGGTCTCGCCGCAGACGTACAGCCTGCTGTTCGGGCTGAACTCGGTGGCGATCGTGCTGATGACGCAGGTGAACGGGCGGCTGCTGGCGCCGCGCTTCACCCCGCGGGCGCTGGTGCTGGGCGGGCTCGGGACGGCGGTGGCCGCCGGGGTGGCGCTGGTGCTGGGGACGGCGGTGTGGGACGCGGGCCTGGTCGGGTTCTGCGCTCCGCTGTTCGTGCTGATGGGCAGCCTGGGCGTGCTGCTGCCGAACGCCTCCGCCCTGGCGCTCGGCCTGGTCGAACCCCGGGCGGCGGGTACGGCGGCGGCGCTGCTCGGCACGGGCAGCTTCCTGGCGGGCGCGGTGGTCGCGCCGCTGAGCAGCCTCGGCGGACGGCCGTCCGCGGTGCTGCTGGCGATCGTGGTGCTGGCGTCGGGGTTGCTGTCGACGCTGACGTACCTGGTGCTCTGCCGGCCGGGACGGATGCCGGAGGCGGCGGACGCCTGACGGATGGCAGATGACGACTGAAGGATGACGACGGACGGATGACAGCGAACGGATAACAGCTGACGGATGATGAAATCCGTCAGCTGTTATCCGTTCTTCGTTACCTGTTACCTGTTACCTGTTACCTGTCACGTGTCACCCGTCAGCCGTTCGCGCCGATCAGGCGATGGAGAAGTCGTCCCCGTAGACGTTCCCCTGGCCGTACCAGCCGTGCAGGTACACGGTGACGGTGCCGGAGGCGCCGGTGGTGAAGGGGACGGTCAGCTGGGTCCAGCCGGAGGCGACGGTCCAGGTGCTGGCCGTGGCGCCGCCGGAGACGCCCACGTAGGCGTAGTTGCCCTGCACCCAACCGCTCAGCGTGTAGCTGGTGTTGGGCTTGAGGGTGACGGTCTGGGTGCACTCGCCGGTCTGGCTCGCACCGGCCGCGGCCTGGAGCGCGTAGGAACCGGAGTGGACGGGCGTGGAGACGACCGCGCCGCCGCTCTGGCAGGTCCACGGAGCCAGGTTGCCGGTCTCGAAGTCGCCGTTGACCAGGCCGGTGGACGGCGGGGTCGTGCCGGTGACCGTCAGCGAGTAGGTCGCGGTGTGGGTGCCGGAGGCGCCGGTGGCGGTCACGGTCAGGGGGTAGGTGCCCGCCTTGGCGGCCGCCGTGGTGGCGATGTTCAGCGTCGCGCCGTTGCCCGCCGTGACGGTGCCCGGGGTGACGGTGGCCGTGACGCCCGCCGGGGCGCCGCCGACGGACAGGTTCACGCTCTGCGCCGAACCGCTGGTGACGGCCGTGGCGACCGCCGCCGAGGTGGACGAACCGGCGGCGACGCTACCGGAGTTCGGGTTCACCGCGACGGAGAAGTCGTTGCCCGGCTGGGTGCCGGTGACGTTCAGCGTGAAGGTGGTGGTGTGGCTGCCGGAGGCCGCGCTGCCGGTGACGGTCAGCGGGTAGCTGCCGGGCGTCACCGAGGAGGTGGTGGAGACGTTGAGCGTCGCACTGCCGCCCGCGGTGACGGTGCCCGGGGTGACGGTGGCCGTGACGCCCGCCGGGGCGCCGCCGACGGACAGGTTCACGCTCTGCGCCGAGCCGTTGGTGACGGCGGTGGAGATGGCGGCCGAGGTGGACGAACCCGCCTTGACCGTGGCCGAGTTGGGGTTCACCGCCACCGAGAAGTCGTTGCTCACCGTCGTGCCGCCGGTGAACTGCTCGAAGATGTGCGAGAACTCCCAGGTCTCCTGGGTGGTCCCGGAGCAGGTGTCGTCCCCGCCCTTGCCCGGGCAGCCGCCGTTGTCCCGCTGGAGCGCCCAGAAGGACAGCGTGCTGATGCCCTTGGAGACCGCCCAGTTGTAGACGGTTTTGGCGTTGGCCACGGTGAAGGTCTCGGCGGCACCGAAGTCGTCGATGCCGATCATCTCGATGATGCCGATCGAACTCCACAGCTGCGTCGGGGTCTTGCCCGGGTAGAGCTGGGCGAGCTGGTTGTACAGGCCCTGCGCCGAGGTCTGGGTGTCGGCCGCCATGTCGTGGGTGGCGTTGTCGTAGTAGTCGAAGGTCATCATGTTGACGACGTCGATCCGCGCCTTGTTGCTGACGGCGTTCTGGAGCACCGCGAGGCCGCTGTCGGCCAGCCCGTGGGTGGTGGTCGGCAGGGTGTAGGAGAACTGGACGTTGCGCCCGTTGGAGGCGGCCCAGTCCTGCACCTGCTTGATCGCCTTGTTGCGGCGGTCGATTCCGGCGGTGTTGTTCAGCGAGTTGTCCTCGATGTCGAGGTCGATCCGGCTGATGTCGTAGGTGGTGATCACGTTCTCGAACGCGGCCGCGATCTGGCCGACGTCGGTGCAGCTGTCGGCGATCTCGGTGCCGGTGTTGTCGGCCGTGTAGCCGCCGAAGGAGGGGATCACGTCCCCGCCGTTGGCCCGGATGGTGGCGATGTCGGCGCCGAAGGTGGAGGAGGAGACCGGCTTGGACGTGTCGCCGTTCCAGTACGGCGTGCAGGAGCCCTTGGTGGCGGCCTGGAGGAAGGCCATCGTCAGGTACTTGTTGCCGGACTGCGCGGCCACGGTGGCGGGGCTCTGGCCGGTCCAGGACTCGAAGTAGGGGGCGAAGACCCGGCTCGGCAGCGGGGTCGCGGCCTGGGCGGTGCCCGTCCCGGCGGCGACGAGGCCGGCCGAGGCGGCCAGGGTGGCGCAGGCCGTCAGCGCCGCCTGAATGGTTCTGCGTAGACGCATCGGTTCTCCAACAGACGTGGTGGGGGATGGTGTTGGGGCGGTGCGAAGCGGGCCGGGGCGCTGGTGCGGCCGGTGGGGTCGGCCGCGTGCACGGTCCGGTCCGGGGGAGCCGGGGAGGTGGACATACGGGCGTGCGGACATGTGGACATGCGGGCGTGCGAGAACCCGCCGACTCGCGCGGCGGTGCGGCGGCGGTGCGAACGCGCACGCCGTACCGGGGGCGGGGGGTGGAGCGGGACAGGGCAGGGCAGTGCCTCAGCCGCCGGTGGTCACACCCCCACAGTGCATCCCGGTCGGATCGACATGCCTATGTTTGGACTAGACCACTGCTCTGTCAAGAGTCCTAACTGTTCGTCGGCGCACGGGCTTTGGCGTGTCCGGACAGGAGCACGAAAGGCGGAGGGCCCCGGAAACGCCACGGCCGCGCACCCGTCGGACGGGGCGCGGCCGCGGCCGCCCGGCGCTCAGGACACCGGGCGGTCCGGAGGCCGCGGGCGGTGGGGGCCGCCGCGGCCGGAAGTGGTCGGCGAGAGGGTGCGGCTAGGGCCTGTCCGGCAAGATCCGCCGGACAGGCCCTAGCGGGACGGCGGGCAGAGCGTGGAGCGCAGCGCGTCGTTGATCTTCGCGGCGGTCTCCGGTCCGAGGCCCTGCGGGTGCTGGGGGGAGGTGAAGCGCTGGTCGGCCAGTTCGGCCAACTTCTGCTTGTCCTTGGGGAACTGGAAGATCGCTTGGCACTGGCTGCGGGCCCGTTCCACGGCCTGGCCGGGCTTGCCGTCGACGATCGCCGGGTCGATCGCGTTCAGGGCGGCGACCAGCTTGGCCGTCAGGTCGGCGTCCGGCTTGCCGGGCAGTCCGGCGTCGGTGGGCGGGGCGGGCTTGGCGGGGGCGGGCGCCCCGGGGGAGGCGCCGTCGGCCGGGGTGGAGGCCGGGGCGGTGCCCGTCGCATCCGCGGTGGGAGCGGCCGAAGCGGCCGTGCCGTTGGCCGTGGCGGCGGTGGTGGTGGGGGAGCCGGCGGCGGAGGAGCCCGATCCGGAGCCGGAACTGGAGCAGGCAGCGAGGCTCACCGCGGCGAATGCCGTGAGGGTGGCGGCGAGGAGACGAGTGCGCATGGCGTCACCCTGTCATGTTCGCGGCGCCGAAGGGAAGGTCCCCCGGCGAAGGACCGGCCCCGGGGGAGGCCCCGGAAACGGCCGCGGAAACGGGCGCGAAAACGGCCGCGGACGGGCACGGGCGACGGGCGACGGGCGGCGAGGTCCAGGACCCCGCCGCCCGTCACGCCGCACAGCGGACCAAGTGGAGCGTCAGCCGAGGCCGTTGGACTTCAGCCAGTCCTTGGCCACCGCCGACGGGTCCTCCTTGTCCACCGCGACCCGCTTCATCAGCGCCGTCAGCCCGGCCGTGTCCAGCTTGGCCGAGACCGCGTTCAGCGCCGCCGTCGCCTTGGCGTCCACGCCCGACTTGTTGACCAGCGGGGTGACGTTCTGCGCGCCGAAGACGTTCTTCGGGTCCGCCAGCGGGACGAGCTTGTACTGGACGATCTTCGGGTCGGTGGTGAACACGTTGCCGACCTGGATGCCGCCGTCCTTGAGCGCGTTCGCCGTGGTGTCGCCGGTGGGCTTCCACTCCTTGAACGTCAGCCCGTAGACGTCCTTGAACTGCTGCTCGCGGCGGGTCTTGAACTCCGGTGGCCCGCCGATGCTGAACTCGCCGGCCTTGGCCGCGAGGTCGGCGATGCTCTTGAGGCCGTACTTGTCGGCGCTCTCCTGGGTCACGCTCAGCGAGTCCTTGTCCTCGGCCGGCGAGGAGTCCAGAACCGTCAGCGAGGAGGGCAGCGCCTTGGCCAGCGCCGCGTTGACGTCCTGGGTGGTGACGGCGGTGGCCTTGGCGTCCAGGTAGGCGAGCAGCGCGCCGTTGTACTCGGGCAGCACCGTCAGGTTGCCGCTCTGCAGCTGCCCGTACAGCACCTCGCGGCTGCCGATGTTGAACTTCTCCTCGACCTTGACGCCCTTGGCCTTGAGGGCCTGCGAGTAGATCGAGCCGAGCAGCACGTTCTCGGGGAAGTTCGCCGAGCCGACGACCACCGTCGAACCGGAGCCGCCCGAAGCGCCGGAGCCGCCCGCGGCGGAAGCGCCCGAGGAGGCCGTGGAGGCGCCCAGCGGGTCGCCGCCCGAGGAGCTGCAGGCGGTGGCGCCGAGGGCGAGCGCGGCGAGCGTGCCGAGGACGACGGCGCGTCGGCCCCTGTGGGATGTCGACATGGTGACGAATGTCCTTCCGGAGTGGACGGGAGAGGCGAGTAGAAGACCTGGAAGACGTGGAAGACCTGGAAGACGTGGAGGAGGAGTGGCCGGGAGGGGATCAGCGGGCCCGCGCCTGGGCGCGCACCCCCGACGGGAGCGCGAACCGGGAGAGCAGGGCGAACACCGCCTGGGCGGCGACGGCGAGCAGCACCACCAGCAGCGCCCCGCCCACCGTGGAGGAGAAGCGGCGGGTGGCCAGCCCGTCGATGACGTAGCGGCCGAGCCCGCCGAGACCCACGTACGCGGCCACCGTGGCCGTCGCGATCACCTGGACGGTGGCGGTGCGCAGCCCGGCGAGCAGCGTCGGCGAGGCGGCGGGGAGGCAGACCTGCCACAGGACCTGCGGGTGGGTCAGGCCGATGCCGCGCGCCGCGTCCCGTACGTCCGGGTCGGTGCCGCGCACCCCCTCGACGGCGGCCACCAGCAGCGGCGGCGCGGCCAGCGCCACCAGGGCGATCAGCACGGCCGTCTCGCCGACCCCGATGAGCAGCACCGCCAGCGTCACCAGGCCCAGCGTGGGCAGCGCGCGGGTGGCGCCCGCGAAGGCGGTGACCACGGTGACGCCCCGCCCGGTGTAGCCGATCAGGAGGCCCAGCGGTACGGCCAGCAGCGCCGCGTACAGCAGCGCCTCGCCCGAGAACAGCAGGTGCTCCAGGACGCGGTGGACGATCGCGTCCGGGCCGCTGCGGTGGTCGGGGGCGGTGAAGAACTCGTTGAGCCAGTCCAGCCAGTTCACGAGCCGGCCCCCTTCTGCCGCACGGCCCACGGCGCCAGCAGCCGGCGCGAGCCCACCAGCAGCAGGTCGACGGCCAGGGCGAGGACGGCGATCAGGGCGATGCCCGCCCAGATGGGGGTGGGGAAGTTGCGCTGGTAGCCGTCGATGAACAGGTAGCCGAGCCCGCCGCGCCCGACCAGCGCGCCGACGCTCGCCAGCGAGATGCTGGACACCGCCGCGACCCGAAGCCCGGCGATCAGGTACGGCACGGCGGCGGGCAGTTCGACGGCGGTCAGCCGGTGCCAGGGCCCGTACCCCATGGCGGTGGCGGCCTGGCGTACGGCGTCCGGGACGGCGCGCAGCCCGTCCACGGTGGTCGGCAGCAGCACGGCCAGCGCGTAGAAGGTCAGCGGGATCATCACCGTCGCCTGGGTGGCGAGCCCGGTGTACGGGATCAGGATGATGAACACCGCCAGCGAGGGCAGCGCGTAGACGATGTTGAAGACGGCGGACAGCGGCTGGTAGAGCCGGGGGAAGCGGGCGCAGGCCAGGCCCAGCGGGACGGCGGCCAGCAGGCCGATCAGGACGGGGACGAGGGCGATCACGGCGTGGTCGGCGAGCAGGTCGCCGAGGTAGCCGAGGTGGTCGCCGATCCAGTACCAGCGGATGATCGGTTCATCGTCCACCGGCGGCTCCGTCCGTCAGTGCCGGGGCGGACAGCGCGGCGAGGACGGCCTCGCGGCTCGCGGTGCCCGTCACCCGCCCGTCCGCGTCCAGTACGGCGGCCACTCCGGCGGGGGAGAGGACGGCCGCGTCCAGCGCGGTGCGCAGGGTGTCCGCCTCCGGGCGGAAGCCCGGGGCCGGGTGCGGTCCGGCGCCCGCGGCGTCCCGGTCGATCCAGCCGGCCGGGCGGCGGTCCTCGTCCAGCGTCAACTCCCAGCCGCCGTAGCGCAGCCCGTCACCGAGCGGGCGGACGGCGACGGCGCTCGCGGGCCGCAGCGCCAGCCCGCGCAGGCCCCGGTCCCGGCCGAGGAAGGCGGCCACGCCGTCGTCGGCGGGGGAGGTGAGCAGGGTGTGCGGATCGGCCAGCTGGGCTATTCGGCCGTGCTCGCGCAGCACCACGACCTGGTCGCCGAGGCGTACGGCCTCCTCGATGTCGTGGGTGACGAACAGCACCGTCTTGTGCAGTTCGGACTGCAGCCGCAGCAGCTCGTCCTGCAGCCCGGCGCGCACCACCGGGTCGACGGCGCTGAACGGCTCGTCCATCAGCAGGACCGGCGGGTCGGCGGCCAGGGCTCGCGCCACGCCGACGCGCTGCTGCTGGCCGCCGGAGAGCTGGAACGGGTACCGCTTGGCGGTCTCGGGCGCAAGACCGACCAGCTCGAGCAGCTCGGCGGCCCGGGCGCGGGCCCGCTTGCGGTCCCAGCCGAGCAGCAGCGGGACGGTGGCGACGTTGTCGATCACCTTGCGGTGCGGGAAGAGGCCCGCCTGCTGGATCACGTACCCGATGCCGCGGCGCAGCTTGGCGGGCTCCAGGCCGGCCACGTCGGCGCCGTCCAGCAGGACCCGGCCGGAGGTGGGCTCGACCATCCGGTTGACCATCCGCAGCAGGGTGGTCTTGCCGCAGCCTGACGGCCCGACCAGGACGGTCGTGCGGCCGGTGGGGACCTCCAGGTCCAGGCCCTCGACGGCGATGGTGCCGTCGGGGTGGCGCTTGCCGGCGCCGTCGAATCTGATCACGGGGTGTTTCCTCGTCAGGGCGCCCGGGGAAGGCGGCGCCTGGATCGGTCGGTGGGACAGTCGTTCGGTTGACAGCGGATCCAACCGCCGGGGTGTCGACGTTCTTCCGCCGTTCTACGCCCGCGTGGCTGCCCAGCTTCGGAGCGGTGGAAACTCTGATCAGACTATGACCTGCGTCATCCGCTGTCGCACGGATATCAGCCACGGGCCTCTCAACGGCCCCCCTGACGCGTCGGCAGCCCGGCCGCCGCCCAGCCGACGAAACCGCCGTCCAGGTCCGTCGCCCGGTGCAGCCCCAGCTCCCGCAGCGTCGCCGCGGCCAGGCTGGAGGCGTAGCCCTCCGAGCAGACCACGATCACCTCCACGTCGTACCCGGTCGCCTCGGCGATGCGGTGGCTGCCCGTCGGGTCCAGCCGCCACTCCAGCACGTTGCGCTCGATGATCAGCGAACCGGGGATCTCCCCCTCCGCCGCGCGCTGCGCCGCCGGACGGATGTCCACCAGCAGCGCGCCCTCCCGCTGCGCCCGGTGCGCCTCCAGCGCCCCCGGCCGGTGGACGCCCTCGCGGGAGCGCTCCACCAGGTCGTCGATCGTGGTCACCATTGCTCCGGTCCTTCCATCGAGGTGCGGACGAGCCCTTCGGCCCGCAGGTCGTAGTGCGCCATCGAACTGAGCGGCGGCGAGTAGGCGTGCAGGGTGACGGCCGGGCCGACGGCCGTGTTGCGCACGTCGTGGACGTACTCGGGGCCGAACGCCCGGGCCGTCCCGGCCGGGACCCTGCGGATCAGCAGCCCCTGGTCCGGCCCGCCGAGGGACAGCTCCTCCAATTCGCCCAGCGCGACCGTGAAGGCGCCGCGCGAGCCGCCGTGGTCGTGGAAGCCGGTCGACTGGCCGGGCAGCCAGCTGATCAGCCACACCTCGTGGTCCTCGTCGCCCGCCAGGCGGCGGTACCAGCGCTCCTCGGTGGAGAGGCGGACGTGGTGGACCCACCGGTCGGGGCGTTCGGCCAGGTCGCGGACGATCGTGCGCAGGGTGCTCGGGGTGAGCGGTGTACGGGCCCCGGCGTCCGGGTCGGGGGCCGAGTCGGCGGCCGGGTCGGGCTCGGTCAGGGGCGTGGCACTCAGGCTCATCGGGGCGTCCTCGGATGCGGCGGGAACGTCGAATGGTCTGCCCGGGCCCGGCGAGCGAGCGCGTGGACGGGCCGCGGGAGCGGCCCGGAACGCGGCGGTGCGGTGCGCCGGTGCGGGCGGGAGTCAGAACTGCGGGTGCGGGTGCGAGCCGAGGGCCCTGGCAGACGTCACAGGGAAGGCCACGCGGAGAGGGGAAGGGTCAACAGGCACAGATGGAACTCGCCTGGCGTCGCAGATCGACGTGCAGGCGGCAGACCAGAGTGGTGCCGGTGTCCATGAGCCGGATCCTTCCCGAGCGACGCGGGCCAAGTCAAGCCGGGACGCGGACGGCTCCACCGCCGCACCGGCCGGGGGCGAGGAATGCATCCGGGTGGGCGGATGCGTAAGGAGGCGACCCGCGGGGTAGATGACCGTTTCATCCCGCCCCGCCAACCCTCGAAGCGCGGCCCGGCCCCCGCGGCCGAGCGGCGCAGTTGCGGAGGTACCCATGTCGCAGATCGTCCGTGCCGCGCTCGTCCAGACCCGCTGGACAGGCGACCAGGAGAGCATGATCGCCCTCCACGAGCGCCACGCCCGCGAGGCCGCCGCCCAGGGCGCGCGGATCATCGGCTTCCAGGAGGTGTTCAACGCCCCGTACTTCTGTCAGGTCCAGGAGGCCGAGCACTACCGCTGGGCGGAGGCCGTCCCCGACGGCCCGACCGTACGCCGCATGCAGGACCTCGCCCGCGAACTCGGCCTGGTGATCGTCGTCCCCGTGTACGAGGAGGAGCAGACGGGCGTCTACTACAACACCGCCGCCGTGATCGACGCCGACGGCAGCTACCTCGGCAAGTACCGCAAGCACCACATCCCCCAGGTCAAGGGCTTCTGGGAGAAGTTCTACTTCAAGCCCGGCAACCTCGGCTGGCCCGTCTTCGACACCGCCGTCGGCAAGGTCGGCGTCTACATCTGCTACGACCGCCACTTCCCCGAGGGCTGGCGGGCACTGGGCCTCGCGGGCGCCCAGATCGTCTACAACCCCTCCGCCACCAGCCGGGGGCTGTCCTCCTACCTGTGGCAGCTCGAACAGCCCGCCGCCGCCGTCGCCAACGAGTACTTCGTCGCCGCCATCAACCGCGTCGGCACCGAGGAGTACGGCGACAACGACTTCTACGGCACCTCCTACTTCGTCGACCCGCGCGGGCAGTTCGTCGGCGAGGTCGCCTCCGACAAGGAGGAGGAACTCGTCGTCCGCGACCTCGACCTCGGCCTGATCGAACAGGTCCGCCAGCAGTGGGCGTTCTACCGGGACCGCCGCCCGGACGCCTACGGCCCGCTCGCCGAGGCGTGAGGGGCACCGCGATGACCACCCGCGACCCCGGGCAGCGCACGATCATCCGCGGCGGCCTCGTCGTCACCGCCACCGAGGAACTCCACGCCGACGTCCTCGTCGAGGGCGAACGCATCGCCGCGCTCGCCGCCACCGGCAGCGCCGCCGCCGACGCCTGGAGCGCCGGGACCGTCATCGACGCCACCGGCCACTACGTCATCCCGGGCGGCGTCGACGCCCACACCCACATGGAACTGCCCTTCGGCGGCACCGCGGCCTCCGACACCTTCGAGACCGGCACCCGCGCCGCCGCCTGGGGCGGCACCACCACCATCGTCGACTTCGCCGTCCAGCCCGTCGGCAGCTCCCTGCGCGAGGGCCTGGACACCTGGCACGCCAAGGCCGACGGCAACTGCGCCGTCGACTACGCCTTCCACACCATCGTCTCCGACGTCAACGACGCCGTCCTCAAGGAGATGGACACCCTCGTCGACTCCGGCGAGTCCACCTCCTTCAAGCTCTTCATGGCCTACCCCGGCGTCTTCTACAGCGACGACGGCCGCATCCTGCGCGCCATGCAGCGCGGCGCCGCCAACGGCGGGCTCATCATGATGCACGCCGAGAACGGCATCGCCATCGACGTCCTCGTCGAACAGGCCCTCGCCGCAGGGAAGACCGACCCCCGCTACCACGGCGAGGTGCGGCGCGAACTCCTCGAGGCCGAGGCCACCCACCGGGCCGTCAAACTCGCCCAGGTCGCGGGCAGCCCGCTGTACGTCGTGCACGTCTCCGCCGCCTCCGCGCTCGCCGAGATCGCCCGCGCCCGCGACGAAGGGCTCGACGTCTTCGGCGAGACCTGCCCGCAGTACCTCTTCCTCTCCACGGACAACCTCGCCGAACCGGGCTTCGAAGGCGCCAAGTACGTGTGCAGCACGCCGCTTCGGCCGCGCGAGCACCAGGAGGCGCTCTGGCGCGGGCTGCGCACCGACGACCTCCAGGTGGTCTCCACCGACCACTGCCCGTTCTGCTTCGTCGGGCAGAAGGAGCTCGGCCGCGGGGACTTCTCGAAGATCCCCAACGGCCTTCCGGGCGTGGAGAACCGGATGGACCTGCTCCACCAGGCCGTGGTGGAGGGGCGGATCAGCCGGCGCCGCTGGGTCGAGATCGCCTGCACCGCCCCGGCCCGGATGTTCGGCCTCCACCCGCGCAAGGGCACCGTCGCGCCGGGCGCCGACGCCGACCTCGTCGTCTACGACCCCGTGGCCGTGCAGACCGTCTCCGCCGCCACCCACCACATGAACGTCGACTACTCGGCCTACGAGGGGCGCCAACTCACCGGCCGCGTACGGACGGTGCTCTCGCGCGGCACCGTCGTGCTGGACGACGGCCGATGGCTCGGCCGCGCCGGGCACGGCACCTTCCTGCGCCGGGGGACCTGCGGGTACCTGCGCTGATCCGCCCCTGTTCCTTCACCCCCGCCTCTGGAGCCGCACCCATGGACATCGGCCTCGTCCTGCAGACCGATCCGCCCGCCCGCCTGCTCATCGACCGGATGATCCGCGCCGAACGGGCCGGGTTCAGCCACGGCTGGACCTTCGACTCCTGCGTCCTGTGGCAGGAGCCCTTCGTCATCTACAGCCGCATCCTCGCCGAGACCGAACGGCTGGTCGTCGGCCCGATGGTCACCAACCCCTCCACCCGCACCTGGGAGGTCACGGCCTCCCTGTTCGCCACGCTCAACGACATGTACGGCAACCGCACCGTCTGCGGCATCGGGCGCGGCGACTCCGCCATGCGCGTCGCCGGCCGCCGCCCGGCCACCCTCGACCGGCTCTCCCAGGCCATGCACGCCGTCAAGGAACTGGCCGAGGGCCGCACCGTCGAGGTGGACGGCACCGAGATGCACCTGCCGTGGGTCGGGCCCGGCGCCCAACTGCCCGTCTGGATGGGCGCGTACGGTCCCAAGGCGCTCGCCCTGACCGGACGCCAGGCGGACGGGTTCATCCTGCAGCTGGCCGACCCGTACCTCACCGAGTACATGGTGAAGGCCGTCCGCGCCGCCGCCGCCGAGGCGGGCCGGGACCCGTCCTCGGTCACCATCTGCGTCGCCGCGCCCGCCTACGTCACCGCCGACGACTCGCCCGCCGCGCTCGCCCACGCCCGGGAGCAGTGCCGCTGGTTCGGCGGGATGGTCGGCAACCACGTCGCCGACCTGGTCCGCCACTACGGCGAGCACTCCGACCTCGTCCCCGACGCCCTCACCGACTACATCAAGGAGCGCCAAGGCTACGACTACAGTCACCACGGGCGTGCCGACAACCCGGACACCGCCTTCGTCCCCGACGAGATCGTGGACCGGTTCTGCCTGATCGGCCCGCCCGAGGCCCAGCTCGCCCGCCTGGAGCAGCTGCGCTCGCTGGGCGTCGACCAGTTCGCGGTCTACGCGATGCACGACGCGATCGAGAGCACCATCGACGCGTACGGGGAGCAGGTCATCCCGCGGCTGTAGGTCTTCGGCGACGGGTGACAGGTGGCGGGTGACAGATAACAGGTGACAGCGAACGGATGACGGATTTCATCATCTGTCATCCGTTCGCTGTTATCCGTCAGCTGTCACCCGTCACCTGTCAGCTGTCACCCGTCAGCTGTTCGCCGCCCGCTCCACGGCGGCGAGGACCTTGGCGGTGCCGTCCTCGGTGGCCAGAGCCGTGGCGACGGCGCGGGCGCGGGCCGCGTGCCGGGGGTCGTCGAGGGCGCGGCGGAGTGCGGCGGCCAGGTGGGAGGCGGTGAGGGCGCGCAGCGGCACCGGGCCGGGGGAGACGCCGAGCCGGGTGAGGCGGGCCGACCAGAACGGCGCGTCCAGCTGGGCGGGCACGGGCACGGTCGGCGTCCCGGCGCGCAGGGCGGCGGCCGTGGTGCCGGCCCCGGCGTGGTGGACGACGGCCGCCGTGCGGGGGAAGAGCCAGCTGTGCGGGGTGTCGCCGATGGTCAGGACGGTCTCCGAGTCCTCGGCGGCCAGCCCGCTCCAGCCGGACTGCAGGAGGAGCCGCACCCGCGCGGCCCGGGCGGCGGCGAGGACGGTCCCGGTGAGCCGCTCGGGGTCGGGGACGACCAGGCTGCCGAAGCCGACGAAGACGGGCGGCGGCCCGGCCGCGAGGAAGTCGAGCAGCCGGGCCGGTGGCTGCCAGCCGTCCGGCTCGGGCGGCCACCAGTACCCGGCGACGTCGAGCCGGGGATGCCAGTCGGCCGGGCGGGGCACGACGGTCGGCGAGAAGCCGTGCAGCACGGGGTGCCCGCGCCGGGCCCCGGCGGCGCCGAGGGCGGGCAGTCCGAGCCGGCGGCGCAGCTCCCGCACGGTCGGTCCGAACAGCTGGTCGGTCCCGGCCTGGACGGCGTATCCGGCCAGCAGGTTGCCCAGCGCCCCGAGCGAGCGGGAGCCGGTGACGGCGGGTGCGAACTCCCGCGTGGGGGAGAGGGGTTGGAGGTGCAGCCCGAGGCTGGGGATGCCCGACGCCTCGGCGGCGACCTGGCCGAGCGGGTCGGTGGCGCTCGAGGTCAGCAGCAGGTCGGCGCCGAGCGCGGTGGCCTCGACGATGCCCTCGCCGAGCGCGGGCATGAACCGGCGCCCCATGCGCAGGAGTTGCACGATCACGCCCGGCCCGGTGCCGGCCTTCAGCAGGCGCCGCCCCTCGACGGAGGCGAGTTCGGCACGCGGGTCGACGGGCAGCGGGCGGAACTCCAGCCCGGCCGAGCGCACCGATTCGGCGAAGGTGGCATGGGTGGCGACGGCCACCTGGTGACCCGCCGCCCGCAGTCGCACGCCCAGCCCGGTGAAGGGGGCGACGTCACCCCGGGACCCTGCGGTGGCGATCAGGATGCGCATGGCCGCAGTATTCCGGCCCCCGGGGCCCGCCGGAAGCCCGCCACGCCTGCCGCGCCCGCACCGGAACCGCCGACCGGGCGGCGGGCGTCCTTGGAGTCAGAAGGGCGCGGCGGGGCTCTCGCGCCGATGACGGGAGGGACGAACGAATGGGCATCATCGCGTGGATCGTACTGGGCCTGATCGCCGGGGCCCTGGCCAAACTGCTGCTGCCGGGCAGGGACCCGGGCGGCCTGATCGTGACGACCCTGATCGGCATCGCCGGCTCGTTCGTCGGCGGCTGGATCGCCTCGCATTTCTTCCACCGCTCCGTGACGGCGCACTTCTTCGACGCGACCACCTGGGTCTCCGCGATCGGCGGCGCCCTCGTCCTGCTGGTCGCCTACCGCATCCTGTTCGGCCACTCACGGCGCTGACGCCGACTGCAGCCCGAAGGCGGGCCGGTTCCGGGGGGAACCGGCCCGCCTTCGTCATTCCCCGTCACTCCCCGTCATTTCCCGACGTCCCCCGCCATCCCGCCGTCGGCGCCGCTTCGCCGACCCACTCCGGCAGGGCCTCGCGGGCGGCGAGCCAGGAGGCCGGGACCTCGGCCGTCCCGGTGCGGGCGGCGACCACGCCACCGGCGATCGCGCAGGTGGTGTCCCGGTCACCCCAGCCCTCCAGGGTCTGCCAGAGGGCCTCGGTCAGGCGGTCCAGGTGCCCTGCGGCGGACCAGAGGGCGAAGGGGACGGTGTCCGGCGCGGAGAGCAGCAGCCCGGAGCCGAGCACGGCGGCGGAGTGCCGCACGCTGGTGCCCTCGGGCAGTCGGGCGGCGATCCGCACCCCGGAGCGCACGTCGCTCTCCGGCAGCCGTCCGGCGATATCGGTCAGCAACTCGCCGCGCCCCGGCGGGACTTCGCCGCGACTGCGGACGGCCAGGGCCGCCGCGAGCGCGACGGCCACCGCACCGACCACGGCCTCCGGGTGGAAGTGGGTGGTGAGCGCCTGGAGTTCGGCTTCGCGGGCCGCCCGCGCGAGGTCGTCGGCGTACCAGGCACCCAGCGGCGCCACCCGCATGGCGGCGCCGTTGCCGTACGATCCCTGGCCCTCGAACTGGGAGGAGGTGACGGCACGCCAGTCCTCCCCGGCGTCGATGGAGCGCAGGACCCGGCGCATCGAGGGCCCGTACTTGCGGTGGGGCGTGCCGATGTACTCGGCGGCGAACTCTCGGGCCAGGGCGTCCTGGCGGACCTCGCCGTGGGCCTTCAGGTGACGTAGGAGGACGAGCGCCATCGCGGTGTCGTCCGTCCAGTGCCAGGGTGCGGGCCTGGGCCGGCGGGCGGCCAGCGCGGCGGGGGCCTCGTCGGCCGGCACGGAGAACCAGCGGTCGCCGAAGGCGTCGCCCAGGGCGAGCCCCTTCAGGCTGTCCAGCACCGGCCCGGCCGTGTCGCGCATGTCATCCTCCATGTGAGATCAACTGTGCGCGGCAGTCTGCCGGAACGCCGTGGCGCCGGCGACCGGATTTCGTTCCGGTCGCCGGCGCCGCGTCAGGATGTGTCAGTCAGGGCGTGTCAGCCGGTGGTGCGCAGGCCGTTGAGGATGAGGGTCCAGACGGCTTCGAAGCGGTGTTCGGCCTGGGGGCCGGACCAGTCGGGGGCGTAGGCGGGGTCGTGGAAGGGGGCGGTGGCGTCGAAGACGGCGCGGGCGGTGGTCTGGATGTGGGCGAGCTTGAACTCGCCGGCCTCGACGCCGTCCTGGAAGATCCGGGCGATCTGGCTGATGAGGGTCTCGATGTGCTCCTCGATACCGGCGCTGTTCTCCTCCGTCAGGACGGCGAAGGTCGCGAACAGCTCAGGGTCCTCGAGGGCCTTGCGGCGCTTGGTGCGGAAGAGGGTGTCCAGCCAGCGGTGCAGGCGCTCGGCGGTGCTGCCGTGGGTCGGGTCGTCGGCGATGGCGGCGAGTTCCCGGTTGGCCTGGTCGAGCCAGCGCTGGTTCACGGCCTCGCGCAGGGCGGTCTTGCTGGGGAAGTGCCGGTAGACGCTGCTGTGGCTGACCCCGAGGGTGCGGGCGACGTCCACGACGGTCGCCTTGGTGGGGCCGAATCGCCGGAAGACGTCCTCCGCCGCGATAAGGATCTGCTCGGCGGTGAGGGTGGTTTCCATGGTCACGCGGGTCCGTCCTTGGGGGTCGTGCCGGGGCCGGGCGGGCCGGTCATCGTTCGCTGTCCAACAGTGCCATTTGCGCGGCGGCGTATCGATCGCCTGCGGCCGATCCCGCCGGGACTGCGGCCTCAATCGCGGTGAGGTCGGCGTCCGTCAGGTTGACGTCGAGGGAGCCGAGGGCCTCCGCGAGCCGGTCGCGGCGGCGGGCGCCGACGAGCGGGACGATGTCCTGCCCGCGCGAGGCTACCCACGCGATGGCGACCTGGGCGACGCTCGCGCCCTTCGCGGCGGCGACCTCTCGCAGCGCCTCGACCAGGGAGAGGTTGTGGGCCAGGTTGTCGCCCTGGAAACGGGGGTTGAGGCCGCGGAAGTCGCCGCCGCCGAGCTCGCGGCCCTGCTGCCAGTGGCCGCTGAGCAGGCCGCGGGAGAGGACGCCGTACGCCGTGACGCCGATGCCCAGTTCGCGGGCGGTGGGCAGGATGGCGTCCTCGATCGAGCGGGAGAGCAGCGAGTACTCGATCTGGAGGTCGCAGATCGGGTGGACGGCGGCGGCGCGGCGCAGGGTGTCGGCGCCGACCTCGGACAGGCCGATGTGGCGGACGTAACCGGCCTGGACCATCTCGGCGACGGCGCCGACGGTCTCCTCGATCGGGACCTTCGGGTCGAGGCGGGCCGGGCGGTAGACGTCGACGTGGTCGGTGCGCAGCCGGCGCAGGGTGTAGGCGAGGGAGGTCTTGACCGCGGCGGGGCTCGCGTCGTAGCCGACGGGCATCCCGTCGGGGCCGCGCTGGGCGCCGAACTTGACGCTGATCTGCACGCTCTCGCGGTCGCGGCCGCGCAGCGCCTCGTGGATCAGCAGCTCGTTGTGGCCCATGCCGTAGAAGTCGCCGGTGTCCAGGAGGGTGACGCCTGCGTCCAGGGCGGCGTGGACGGTGGCGATACTCTCGGCCTCGTCGGCCGGGCCGTACAGGTCGGACATGCCCATGCAGCCGAGGCCGAGCGCGGAGGTGGTGAGGGGGGCGGTGCCGTTGGTGCCGAGGGTGCGCTGAGCAGCGGTGCGGTTGATCGAAGGCAAGGAGGACTCCAGATCGGTTGCGGCGCCGGATGGCGTGGTCGGTGGGCGACCCGGGGGCAACTCTGCCAGAACAGCGAACAGAATTCAAAATCTGTTCGCTGTTATCTGTTTTTTGTTACTTGTTACGCGCCGTCCGCCGACGGCGCGTCCCGGCGCACGGCCTGCCGCCAGTCCTCCCGCCCGCCCGGCGCCCGCAGTAGATGGGCGCGGGCGGGCGGCAGGTTGCGCCAGACCGTGCGCGAGCCCAGCCCGTACGTCGCCTCGAAGCGCCGCAGCAGCCGCACCACCGCGCGGTGCCGGGCCCCCTCGCGCGGACCGGAGGTCAGCATGCGGGCCGCGGTCGTGCCGAGATAGCCGAAGTACGTTAACTCGCCCCCGGGCACCAGCAGTCGCAGGTAGAGGTCGAGGATCTCCCGCACGGTGCGCGGCTCGAAGTTGGTGAACGGCAGCCCGGAGACGATCACGTCGTACCGCTCCCGCGGCCCCTCCAGCGCCCCGTGCGGCTCCAACTCCTCCACCCGGCACGTCGACAGCCGCAGCTCGATCCCGGGCCCGCGCGTCGCCAGCACCGGGTCCTCCCGCAGCCGTTCGGCGAAGCGGGGATTGGCCTCCACCACGTGCAGCCGGTCGCCGGGGCGCATCACCTGCGTCAGCCGCCGCGTCACCACGCCCGTCCCGGCGCCGACCTCCAGCACCGACAGCGGCCGGTTCGGGCGGCTCGTCACCGGCACCACCAGCGCGTTCACCAGGTCCGGCCCGCTGGGCGCCAGCGCACCCGTGTCGTGGAAGGTGCGCAGCGCCTCCGCGAGGAACAGCAGATGGTCCTCGCCCGGCGGCCAGCCCGAGGGCGCGAACCGCGACGGAGGCGGCGGCGAGGACGGCCAGGCGGACGGCGAACCGGTGGGGGAGGAGGCGGAGTTGGGGCCGGGGAGGGACAGCTCGTTCGTCATGGGAACGACGCTAGGAAGCCCGCGGCCGCACCGGATCGGCCGACGAGCGGCGCCGACCCCCGACGAAAGTCGAGGGCACGTCCGCCCGGAAGTCCGGGGCGCCCGCACCCGGACGCGCCCTAGCATCGAGCTCAGGCTCGCACACGACCGGGCAGTGGCGGAGAAGAAGTGGCGGAGAAGAAGGAGGGGCCCGTGCGCGCAGGTCTGCTCGGCTGGTACGGCCCGCAGTGCCGCCCCTGGAGCGAGACCCTGCTGCTGCTCGGCATCCTCGGCCTCACCGCCGAGGAGTCCGTCTTCCAGTGGCTCCACGCGAGCGGGCCGATGCGCGTGCCCGGCACGGTCGTCGCCGGTCTCGCCGCCCTCTCCCTGGTGCTCGCCCGCCGCTACCCCGTCGTCTCCGCCGTCCTGCCGGTGGTCACCGGCGGACTGCTCAACCGCGCCCTGCCCGGCCTGCTGAGCGTCTACCACCTCTCCTACCTCGGTCGGCCCGGTGCGGCGATGCTCGGGGGCGCCGTCATCGCCGTGCTCAGCGCGATCGGCGCGGACTCGGTGATCGGCTGGGCCGGCACCACCGGCTCCCAACTCCTCGTCCAGGCCGCCACCTTGTCCTTCGGGCTCTGGCTGCACGGCCGAAGGGTGCTGATCCGCACCCTGCACGAGCAGGTCGACGTGCTGCGCCGCGAGCGCGAACTGCGCGCCGAACAGGCCCGCGCCGCCGAACGCGCCCGGATCGCACGGGAGATGCACGACGTGCTGGCCCACCGGCTCAGCCTGCTGGTGCTGCACGCCGGGGTGCTGGGCGACCAGGCGAGGGCGGGCACCGTCGCCGCCGACCAGGACCGGCTCACCCACCGCCTCGAACTGCTGCGCACCACCGCCGCCCGCTCGCTGGACGACCTGCGCGACGTCCTGGGCGCCCTGCGCGCCCACCCGCCGGCCGCCCCGGACGGCGAGGCCGGGCCCGCCGTCCCGTCCGGCGGCCCGAGCGTCCCGGCGCCCGCCCTGCGCGACCTCACCGAGCTCGTCGGCGAGGCCACCCAGGCCGGTCAGCGCGTCGAACTGGCGCTCTCCGGCGACCCGGAGGCCGTCCCGACCACCCACCGGCTGGCCGTGCACCGGCTCGTCCAGGAGGCGCTGACCAACGCCCGCAAGTACGCGCACGCCGCATCCGTCACCGTCCGGGTCGCGTACGGCGCCCCGGCGACCACCGTCGAGGTGCGCAACGGCCCCGGCGAGATCCTGCCGGACGGTTCCGGCGGTGGCGGGTACGGACTGGTCGGGCTCAACGAGCGGGTCGGCGCCCTCGGCGGGCACCTCGACGCGGGCCCCGACGGCGCGGGCGGCTTCCGGCTCTCCGCCCGGCTGCCCGCTCCCGAGCGCCCGCCTCCGGTGCCCGGCCGGACGGGCGGTGCGGACGGCGGCGGTGCCGGGGCACCCGGGCCGCGTCCGTGCGCGTCGCAGCGCCTTTCCCCCTCCACGTCCCCGCGCCCGTTCGCGCGCCCGGCCCCGCGTCCGCACCCGGAGGAGTCCGCATGATCCGCACGATGGTCGTCGACGACGACGCGCTGGTCCGTCTCGGTCTGGTCGACCTGCTCGCCCAGGATCCGGCGCTCACCGTGGTCGCCGAGGCTTCGGACGGCCTCCAGGCCCTCGAGCTCGCCCGGGCCCAGCGCATCGACGTCGCCCTGATGGACATCCGGATGCCCCGGCTCGACGGCATCGCCGCCACCCGCCGCCTGCGTGAACTCCCCGACGCTCCAAGGGTGATCGCGCTCACCACCTTCGACCTCGACGAGTACGTGTACCAGGCGCTCGCGGCGGGCGCGGACGGCTTCCTGCTCAAGGACACCCCGCCGGCGGAGATCGCCCGGGCCGTCCACGTGGTCGCCGGCGGCCAGGGGATGCTGCACCCGGCTGCCGCGCGGCGCCTGATCGACCGCTACCACCGGGCGGGCGCGCCCCGCGCGGTCGCCGCCCGGGGCCGGGTCGCCGGGCTCACCCCGCGCGAGCGGGACGTGCTGTGCGAACTCGCGGACGGCCTCTCCAACGCCGAGATCGCGGGCGCCCTCGGGATGCGCGAGAGCACCGTCAAGGCACACGTCAGCCGCATCCTCACCGGGCTCGGCGTCGGCAACCGCGTCCAGGCCGCGCTGCTGGCGCGCGACGCGGGGCTGGTCGGCGACGGTGCCTGAGCGACGGCGCGTGAGTAACGGCGCCCGAGCGACGGGCCCGAGCGACGGCGGGCCGTCGCCGCGCGACGGCCCCTGGCGCGAGGCCCGCTACAAGGTGTGCGAACGGCTTCGATTCGGTCGCGGTTCGGCTTCGATTGGGTCGGGATTCGGCCGAGGTTCGACGGTGGTTCGCCCCGAGAGTGCCCGGCGTCGCACGCGTCGCTCCAGCGTCGTCGCGCGCCGTCCGCGCGCCTTCCCCCGGCGCGGGACCGTGCTTCCTCGCGTGGTCGGCGTGCCCCGGGTTCGTATCGCGGACTGAGCCGATGTCACCCATCCGGCGTGGAAATGCCGTGCCTTGGCCGTTTGCGCTGCCGATCGCGGGCGGTGGGTCCATCGTTGGAGATGGGCGTGATCCGATGACCGCGCCCGCGCGCCGAGCCGGGCCCGCGCGCCTCGCACCCGCCGCCGTCCCCCGACGGGCACCGGGGACGGGCGGTCCGGAACCGGCACGCTGGGAGCAGGGCCACCTCGCAGGAAACCGAACGGTTCTTCTAGGCTCACATCTCGGCTTCCCTGCGGCGGCACGGCCACTGCGCCCGTCGCCGGCAGGCCGCCGTCCACGGGGCTCCGGGTGGACCGGGGTCACCGGATCGAGCGAGGAGGACGCAATGTCAAGCACGCCGCCCAGCCGTTCCACCGCACTTGGGCCAGACGGGCCGTACCGAGGGGCGGTACGTCGCCCCGGTCTCCCGGCGGGGCTCGGCCGGGCCACGTGTCCGGGCGGGGACGGGCGGCCGCTGCGGCCGCTGAATACAGGCCGCACCGGCGGAGGCGTGCGTTGACCCCCCAGATCCTCGGGTCGCCGGCCGCACCCGACACCGTCACCGAGACCTCACCCGCCCCCGTCCCGACGGCCAACACCCCCTCCGGCGCCCCCGCCACGACGATCACCAAGGCGCTGCCCGGGCTGCCGCAGGCGCTCAGTACCCGGGCCCGCACCCTGTCCGGAGCCGTCAGACGCCGCTGCGCCGACCTGGCCCGGATCGAGTCGCCGAGCGGGGACGCGCCCCGACTCGACGCCCTCGCCGAGGAGTTGGCGTCCGGATTCCGCGCCACCGGCGCCACCGCCCGCCGCGAGCCCGGGCCCGCCGGCGACCACCTCGTCCTGGAGTGGGCGGGGCAGGACGAGTCCCTGCCGCACCTGCTCATCGTCGGCCACCACGACACCGTCTGGCCCGTCGGCACCCTCGCCGACTGGCCGGTCGCAGAACAGGACGGACTGCTCAGCGGCCCCGGCGTGGTGGACATGAAGGGCGGACTCGCCATCCTGGAAGGCGCGTTCGCCCTGCTCGCCGACCTCGGGCAGCGCCCGCACCGCACCGTCCGGCTGATCGTGGTCTCGGACGAGGAGGTCGGCAGCCCGGACGGGCGCGGCCTGGTCGAGCGCCAACTGCGCGGGGCGGCCGCCGTGTTGGGCCTGGAGCCGCCGCACCCGGACGGGCGGCTCAAGACCGCGCGGCGCGGCAGCACCCGGGTGCGGCTGACCGTCACCGGGCGGGAGGCGCACGCAGGCAACGACGCGCAGGACGGGGTCTCGGCGGTGGATGAGCTGGTGGACCAGCTCGTCCTCGTCCGGGGCCTCGCCCGTCAGCCCGGCACCGAGCTCAACGCCGGGCGGATCAGCGGTGGTTCGCGCGCCAACGTGATTGCGGGGCGGGCCGAGGCCGAGCTCGGGCTGCGGTTCGCCAGCGCCGAGGCGCAGCGCCGTACGCTCGACAACCTCGCCCGGCTCACCGCGCTGCGCCCGGGGGCGCGGGTGCGCACCGAGGTGCTGTCGAGCCGTCCGGCCTGGCCCGAGCGGACGGGCAACCCGCTGCTGCGGCACGTGCGTTCGCTGGCCGCCGTGCTGGGGCAGCAGCTGGACGGCGCCCCGGCGGGCGGGGCGGGGGACACCAACCTCCCGGGCTCGCGCGGACTGCCGACGCTGGACGGCTTCGGCGCGGTCGGCGCCGGGGCCCACGCCAGGCACGAGCACATCCGTCTCGACCAGCTCGCACCCCGCATCGCCCTGCTCGCCGCGCTGCTCGCGGTGCCGCTGCCCAGGCTGCGCGACCGGGTGGAGGGCTGACGGCCGGGGCGGGCGGCGAACAGATAGCAGAAAACGGATGACAGACAACGAATAACAGCTGACGAATAGCGGCCAACAGATGACAGCTGACGAAATCCGTCAGCTGTCATCTGTCTGTCCATCCCTCGGAAGCTCCTTGCCATCCCGCCGTCCCGCCACGCAGAATGGTACCGACCGAACGGTCAGTCGGTCGGCGCCCCGGCGGAGCGCGCCGAGCGCGGCAGGAGCGGGAACGAAAGGGGACCGTGGTGACAGCAGAGGTGGCCGAGGCCGTCCCCGCGCAGACGCCGGAGGACGTGTTCGAGGCGGTGATCGCCGCCGAGCAGCGCATCGAGCCCAGGGACTGGATGCCCGACGCCTACCGGGCGACGCTCATCCGCCAGATCGCCCAGCACGCCCACTCCGAGATCATCGGCATGCAGCCCGAGGGGAACTGGCTCACCCGCGCCCCCTCCCTGCGCCGCAAGGCCATCCTGCTCGCCAAGGCCCAGGACGAGGCCGGCCACGGCCTCTACCTCTACGCCGCCGCCGAGACCCTCGGTGTCGACCGCGCCGAGCTCACCGAGAAGCTGATCAGCGGCCGCCAGAAGTACTCCTCGATCTTCAACTACCCCACCCTCACCTTCGCCGACGTCGGCGTGATCGGCTGGCTGGTCGACGGCGCCGCGATCTGCAACCAGGTCCCGCTCTGCCGCTGCAGCTACGGCCCGTACGCCCGCGCGATGGTGCGGATCTGCAAGGAGGAGTCCTTCCACCAACGCCAGGGCTACGAGCTGCTGATGACGATGATGCGCGGCACCGAGGCCCAGCGCCGGATGGTCCAGGACGCGGTGGACCGCTGGTGGTGGCCGTCGCTGATGATGTTCGGCCCCTCCGACGCCGAGTCCCCGAACACCGCCCGCTCCATGGCCTGGCGGATCAAGCGCCACACCAACGACGAGCTGCGGCAGCGCTTCGTCGACATGTCCGTCCCGCAGGCCGAGCACCTGGGCGTCACCCTCCCCGACCCCGAGTTGCGATGGAACGAGGAGCGCGGCGGCTGGGACTTCGGCGAGCCGGACTGGTCCGAGCTGATGCGGGTCATCAAGGGCCAGGGCCCCTGCAACGCCCAGCGCGTCGACCGCCGCCGCACCGCCCACGAGGAGGGCGCCTGGGTGCGCGAGGCCGCCGTGGCGTACGCGGCCAAGCGCGCCGCCGAAGCAGCCGCCGCCGAAGCCACCGCTGTGGAACAAGCCGCCGCCGAACAAGCCTCAGTCGAACAGGAGAGCGCGAAGTGACCGGATCCCAGGCCGGCTGGCCGCTGTACGAGGTGTTCGTGCGCCCCCGGCGCGGGCTCAACCACGTCCACGTCGGCTCGCTGCACGCCGCCGACGACCGCATGGCCCTGCTCGCCGCCCGCGACCTGTACACCCGCCGCAACGAGGGCGTGAGCCTGTGGGTCGTCCGCTCGGACGCGATCACCGCCTCCACCCCGGACGAGCGCGACCCCTTCTTCGAGCCCAGCGGCGACAAGGTCTACCGCCACCCGACCTTCTACGACATCCCCGAGGATGTCCCGCACATCTGACGGGGGAGCCACCGTGCCCGAGAACACCACCGCCGCCACCGAGGACGACCACGTCTACCTGAGCCTCGTCGAGGCCACCCCCGGCCCCGAGGGCGAGGGCCGCTGGGCCTACGGGACGGGCTTCGCCGACCCGCTGCTCGGTGTGGACACCGCCCTGCCCGACGGCCTGGACGGCGCCGACCTCGCCGCCTACTGCCTGATGCTCGGCGACGACGCCCTGATCCTGGCCCAGCGGCTGATCGAGTGGTGCACCCGCGCCCCCGAGCTGGAGGAGGAGGTCGCCCTCGCCAACCTCGGCCTCGACCTGCTCGGCCAGGCCCGCCTGCTGCTCACCCGGGCCGGCCAGGCGGACGGCACCGGCCGCACCGAGGACGACCTCGCGTACCGGCGCGAGGAGCACGAGTTCCGCAACGTGCGCCTCGTCGAGACGGGCAACGGCGACTTCGCGTACTCCATCGCCCGGCTGCTGCTGTTCTCCACCGCCCGGGGCGCCCTCTACGAGGCGCTGAGCGCGCACCCCGACCCGGTGCTGGCCGCGGTCGCGGCCCGGGGCGTCAAGGAACTCGCCTACCACCGCGAGTACGCCACCGCCTGGACGCTGCGCCTGGGCGACGGCACCCCGTACTCGGCGCGGCGGATGCAGGCCGGCCTGGACGCCGTCTGGCCGCTGCTGGAGGAGTTGTTCACGGCGCACTCGGCGGAGCTGCGCGCGGGCGGGGCGGACCCGGCGACGCTGCGCGAGCCGGTGCTGCGCTCGCTCGGCGCCGTCCTCGCCGAGGCCGGGCTGAGCGTTCCGGAGGTCGCACCGCTGGCCACCGTGCTCGGTCGCGGCGGCCGGGACGGCGTCCACACCGAGGCCCTCGGCCCGCTGCTCGCCGAACTGCAGGTGGTGGCCCGCGCCCACCCGGGGGCGACGTGGTGACCCCGGCCCCCACCACCGCGAGCCGCGCCGACCGTGCAGATCGGGCCGACCGCGCAGATCGGACCGACCGCACCGACCGGGCGTGGGCCGTCGCCGCCGCCGTCCCGGACCCGGAGCTGCCCATGCTCACCCTGGCCGACCTCGGCGTCCTCGCGGGAGTCGAGACGGACGACGCCGACGGCACCGTGACCGCCTGGCTCACCCCGACCTACTCCGGCTGCCCCGCCGTCGCCGAGATGGCAGCCGATGTGGACCGCCGGCTGCGCGCCGCCGGGTACCGGGACGTCCGGGTGCGGCTGCGGCTGGACCCGCCGTGGTCCACCGACCTGATCACCGCCGAGGGCCGCCGCAAGCTCGCCGAGGCCGGGATCGCCCCGCCGCGCCCCACCACGACGGCCGAAGCCGGTCCCGTCCCGCTCACCCTCGGCCTCACCCGCACGGCGGCGGCCGCCGCCCCCGTGCCCTGCCCGCACTGCGGCGCCGCCGACACCGAGGAGCTGTCCCGCTTCGGCTCCACCGCCTGCAAGGCGCTCTGGCGCTGCCGCGCCTGCCGGGAGCCCTTCGAACGCGTCAAGGAGATCTGAATGCCCGCCGCCTCCGCCGCCACCCCGGCCACCGACGCGACAGCCGCCGACGCGACCAGCACCGACGCGACCGCCCCCGCAGAGAACGCCTGCACTCCGGCCGCCCGCCGCCCCGTGTTCCACCGGCTGGGCATCGAGCGGGTGGAGCGCCTGTGCGAGGACGCCGTCGCGGTGACCTTCGCCGTGCCGGAGGACCTGGCGGCCGCCTACGCCTTCCGGCCCGGGCAGACGCTGACGCTGCGCAAGGTGGTGGACGGCGTCGACGAGCGCCGCTCGTACTCGATCTGCGCCCCCGTGGGCGGTCCCCTGCGGATCGCCGTGCGCGAGGTGCCCGGCGGGCTGTTCTCCCGCTGGCTGGTGCGCGAGGCCCGGCCCGGCGAGGAGGTGGAGGTGCTCACCCCGACGGGCCTGTTCACCCCCGACCTCGCCGCCCCCGCCGACCACGTGCTCCTGGCGGCGGGCTCCGGCATCACCCCGATGCTGTCGATCGCCGCCTCCGTGCTGGACGCCGACCGCAGTTCCACCGTCACCCTGCTCTACGGCAACCGCCGCAGCGACACCGTGATGTTCGCCGACGAGCTGGCCGACCTCAAGGACCGCTTCCTGGGCCGCCTCCAGCTGGTCCACGTCCTGTCCCGGGAGACCAGGGACGCCGAACTGCTCAGCGGCCGCCTGGACCCTGAGCGGGTGCGCGCCCTGCTGACCGCGCTGGTGGACGTCCGCGAGGTCGGGCACTGGTGGCTGTGCGGGCCCTTCGGCATGGTCGCCGCCGCGAAGGACCTCCTCGCCGAGCTCGGGGTGCCCGCCCAGCGGGTGCACCAGGAGCTGTTCCACGCCGAGGACGAGCCGCTCGCCGAGCGCGACGAGGACTGGGACGGCGCCGACGGCGAGGGTGCCGGGCAGGCCGGGGAGCGCAGCGAGGTCACCCTCGTCCTCGACGGGCGCGGCAGCACCCTCACCCTCCCGCGCGACCGCTCGATCCTGGACGGCGCCCAGCGCTCCCGCCCCGACCTGCCGTTCGCCTGCAAGGGCGGCGTCTGCGGCACCTGCCGCGCCCTGGTCACCGAGGGCGAGGTGGAGATGCGGCGCAACTTCGCCCTGGAGGAGAAGGAGCTGGCCGCCGGCTACGTCCTCACCTGCCAGGCCCGCCCGCTCACCGACAAGGTGACCGTCGACTACGACCGCTGAAAGCCGCGACCGCTGGAGGCTACGACCGCCGGACGCTGAGACCGCTGAACGATGCGACCGCCGAGGACTACGCCCCCCGGACCTGCGCCAGGACCTGTCCGGCCGGCTCCTCCAGCGGGTCGCCGAGCAGCTTGACCAGGTCGTTGACGGCCGCCCGGCCCGCCCGGTTGGCGCCGACGGTGCTGGCGGACGGGCCGTAGCCGACCAGGTGGACGCGGGGGTCGACGGTGGCGCGGGTGCCGGTCAGGGCGATGCCGCCGTTCGGGGAGCGAAGCCCGAGCGGGGCCAGGTGGCCGACCTCGGGCCGGAAGCCCGTCGCCCAGACGATCGCGTCCACGGCCAACTCCTCCTCGCCCCAGACCGCCCCGTGCTCGGTGAGCCGGTCGAACATCGGCCGGCGGTTCAGCGCGCCCAGTTCCTCGGCCCGCCGGTAGGCGACGGAGGGGCCGAGCCCCGTCACGCTCACCACGCTGAGCGCCGGCAGCCCCTGCCGGACCCTCTCCTCGACCTTGGACACCACCGCGCGCCCGTACTCCGGGGTGAAGGGCCCCTCGTGGTAGACGGGCTCGGAGCGGGTGGCCCAGACCGTCTCGCCGACCGCCGCCACCTCCGACAGCACCTGGATCGCCGAGGCGCCCCCGCCGACCACCAGCACGCGCCGGCCCGCGAACTCCTCGGGGCCCCGGTAGTCGGCGTAGTGCAGCTGGCGGCCGGTGAAGCGGCCCGGGTAGTGGGGGAGGAAGGGCCGGGTCCAGGTGCCGGTCGCGTTGATCAGCGCGCGGGTGGACCAGACTCCCTGGTCGGTCTCGACAAGCAGCCGCGAGTCGGGGCGCTCGGACTCGGCACGTACGGCGCGCACCGTGACGGGGCGCACGACGGGGAGCGCGTGCCGCGCCTCGTACGCCGCGAAGTACCCCGGCACCACCTCGCGCGCGGGGGCTCCGAGGTCCGGCGGCGGCAGTTCGGCGTCCGGGAGGTCGTGGAAGCCGTGCACGGTGGCCATCCGCAGCGAGGGCGAGCGGTGCGCCCAGGCCCCGCCGGGCGCCTCCCCGGCGTCCAGTACGACGAATCCGCCGGTGCCCGCGCCCCCGTCGGCGCCCGGCCGGTACGGGGCGAAGCCGCGCCGGCGCAGGTGGTACGCGGCGGACAGGCCCGCCTGGCCGGCGCCCACCACGACGACGTCCACCCGACCCAAGGTGATTGAACCGTGAACAGCCATGCCCCGGGGAACCGCGACGGCCCGGCGGATGTTCCCGCCGGGCCGCCCGTGCTTCCCGCCCGCCCGCCCGCCCGTCCGTACGTCCGCCCGTACGTCCGTACGTGCTTCGCGTGCGTCGATCAGGCGGTGCGGGAGATCACCGCGGCCGTGCCGTAGGCGCAGACCTCCGTGCCCACGTCCGCCGCCTCCGTCACGTCGAAACGCATCATCAGGACGGCGTTGCCGCCGCGCGCCTTGGTCTGCTCGATCAGCCGCTGCATCGCCTCGTTGCGGCTCTCGACCAGCGTCTTCGTCAGACCGCGCAGCTCACCGCCGATCAGCGACTTGAGGCCCGCGCCGATCTGGCTGCCGATGTGGCGGCTGCGCACGGTCAGGCCGAAGACCTCGCCGATGATGTGGTCGACCTTGTAACCGGGGACGTCGTTGGTGGTCACGACCAGGACGTCCGCGTTCGGATGCTGCCCGCCGCCGTACTCGTTGATGTCTGCCATGGCCCCCATCCTGCCCCTGTCGTGCGTCCGAGTGACACAGGCGTGGCCGGACCGTGGCCGAGAAGCCTCCCGCAAGCCTGTCCGGACCGGTGATCGGACGCCCGAAAGGCCGTACCGTAGCCCCATGGGCGAGCGAAGCGATCATCCACAGGGACCGGGCGCGGCGGAGCACCCGGGCGACCCCGGCGACTCCGGAGCACCGGAGGTCGAGGCGACGGTGGTGCTGGGCCTGCGGATCACCGACTGGCCCGCCCTGCGGGCCGCCGCGATCCGGGCCGTCGAGGACCTGGACTTCGGCGGCGTCGACCCGGCCGGGCAGCGCCGCGAACTGCTGCGCGAGGTCTCCGAGGACGCCAACGCGGCCCTCGGCGCCCTGCTGCACCCGGACCGGCTGGTGGCGACCCTCCCCGGCGTCGAGGCCACCGGCGGCACGCTGGAGATCAGCGTCACCGAGGACTTCACGCCGGACTTCGCCGAACTCTTCCCGCTGGAGGGCGACGAGGAGGACGGCGGCGCCGGAGCCGACTGGACCCTCACCCCGCGCACCGCCTGCCTCCTCCACGCCCAGCTCCTCGGCCTCGCCGACGCCGCGTACGACGACCTCGAGGAACACGGCGACGACCCGGTCTCCGACGAGGACGACGCCGACTGGACGGTCTTCTCCCGCCTGCCCAAGCGCACCTGGACGCTGCACCGCTCCTGGCGCCGCGCCATGGCCCGGGCCTACGACGACCTCGCCGACGACCTCTCCCTCGGCGAATGGCCGCTGCCGCGCTGCCTCGCCGACGAGATCGCGCTGCGGATGGCGCTGCTGGACGCCCGGGCCCTGCTCGGCGCGCAGCCCGAATCGGTGGCCGACATGATGGGCGACCTGCCGGCCGACCTGTACGACTACGACTGGGACGGCTGCCACGACGAGCTGTTCGGCGTGTACGGCCCGGACGACGGCGACCCGGAACTGGCCGCCGAACAGCGCACCGAGGCGCTGCTGGCGGCCACCCACCCCGAGGGCTGGTTCCTGATGTACGAGGACGCGGAGGAGCGCGACCCCCAGCGCGGCTTCCGCCGCTGAACCGTGGCGGTGGCTGCGGCGGTGCTGTGGTGACGGACGGGGTTGCGGCTCTGGTCGCGGCTGGGGTGACGGCCGGGGCGGAAGCGGCCCGGGTGGGGCGGGCTGGCATGCTGGACGGGTGACTTCTCCGTTCGACACCCCCGCCTCCGACGCCCGCTCCGACGACCGGGACGACCCCCGCTCCGACGACCGGGACGAGCTGCCGCAGTACGTCCTCCCGCTGGTCGTCCGGCTGGAGAAGGCCACGCCGCCCGGGCGTACGGACGCCCTGGAGACCTCGGCGCGGGCGGTGCTGACCCTGCTCTCCGACCCCAGGGTGACCGAGCCGGACGGGGAGTGGGCCGAGCGGGTCGCGGCCTGGGAGGACGCCCGGATCCGCAAGGTGGTCCGCCGCGCCCGGGGCGGCGAGTGGCGCCGCGCGGGCGAACTGCCGGGCCTCACCGTGCAGGGCCGCGAAGCGGAGGTGCGGGTCTACCCCCCGATCCCGCTGGACGGCTGGCCCAAGGACCTCGCCAAGCTCCAGGTCTCCGGTACGGACCTGGAGGAGACCACCGAGCCCCCCACCCCCGACCCGGACCTCCCGGTGCTGTGGCTCAACCCCCGACTGGAGATGAGCGCGGGCAAGACCATGGCCCAGACCGGCCACGCCGCCCAACTGGCCTGGTGGCGCCTGGACGACACCCAGCGCAAGGACTGGGCCGAGTCCGGCTTCCCCCTCGCCGTCCGCACCGCTTCCCCGGACCACTGGGCCGACCTGGTCACGAGCGACCTCCCGGTCGTCCACGACGCGGGCTTCACCGAGATCGCCCCGGGCCCGACCGTCGCAGTCGAAGGCGGCACGCGCTACTGCCCCCTCCCGCGCCTGCGACGCAGGTGACAGCGAACGGATGACAGATGGCGAAATCTGTCATCCGTTCGCTGTCGGTTGTCAGCTTTCAGCTGTCACCTGTCAGGCCACCTCGCGGCGCCGGATGGCGCGCAGGCCGCCGTAGACCGCTGCCGCTGTCCACAGGGCCATGATCAACAGGCCCGTCCAGTGGCCGTAGTGGATGTCCGGGTCCGTCTGCAGGTGGGTCGCGTAGAGGCCGGCGCGGTCGGGGAGGAACTGGCCGATCTCGCGGACGCCCGGGATGGCGGCCAGCCAGGTGGTGCCGAGGAAGACCATGGGGGCGATCAGACCGAGGGCGGCGCTGAAGTTGCCCAGCATGGTGGTCAGTCCGAGGCAGAGCAGGACCAGGAGGGGGTGGTAGAGCGCCCCGGCGAGGAAGGCGCGGGTCAGACCGGGGGTGGAAAGGTCCAGGCCCGTGGTGCCTGCGACGGCGAGGAAGCAGCCGGTGGCCGTGGCCAGTCCGAGGAGCAGGCCCAGGGTGGCGCCAAGGGCGAGCTTGGCGCCGTAGAGCCGGGTGCGCCGGGGGACGGCTGTGAGTGAGGTGGCGATCATCCCGGTGTTGAACTCCTGCCCGATCAGCAGGACTCCGAGGCAGGCCACCGCGACGTGGCCGAAGAGCAGTCCGTAGTAGAGCGCCAACCCCTGGTCCCGGAGGAGCGATTGGTCGGCGTGGCCGTAGGCGGCGTTCACGGCGGCGGTGATGCCGACGGTCAGGACCAGTGCGACCGGAGGGGCCGCCCACTGCGAGGGCAGGGTGGTGAACTTGATCCGTTCGGCGCGCAGGGCGGCGGCGGTCGGGCGCATGTCGGTGCTCCTAGCTTCGGGCGGGGGTGGCGGGTTCGGCGGCGCGGTACTCGACGCTGTCGGCGGTCATCCGCATGAACGCCTCCTCCAGCGAGTCCCGGTGGACGGCGATCTCGTACAGCACCACGCCGTGTTCGGCGGCGAGCGCGGCGATCCGCTCGGGTGGGGCACCCGTCACCTCCCAGGCGCCGTCCTCGGCCGGGGCGGCCTCCAGGTCGCGGCCGGCGCGGCGGAACAGGGCAGCCAGCCTGGCCGGGTCGACGGCGCGCACGCGGACGCGGGTACGGCCGTGGCGGTCGATGAACTCGGAGGTGGCCGCGTCCGCGAGCAGCCGGCCCCGGCCGATGACCACCAAGTGGTCGGCGGTGAGCGCCATTTCGCTCATCAGGTGGGAGGAGACCAGCACCGCCCTTTCCTCGGCGGCGAGTTGGCGCAGCAGGGTGCGGATCCACCGGATGCCCTCCGGGTCCAGGCCGTTGACCGGCTCGTCCAGCAGGAGCACCGGCGGGTCTCCGAGCAGGGCCGCGGCCACGCCGAGGCGCTGGCGCATGCCGAGCGAGAAGCCGCGCACGCGCCGCCCGGCGGCGTCCGTCAGGCCGACCTGGTCGAGGACTTCGCCCACCCGGCGCTCCGGCAGGCCGTTGCTCGCGGCCAGCCAGCGCAGGTGGCCGCGCGCCGTGCGCCCGCCGTGCAGCGCGTGGGCGTCCAGCAGGGAGCCCACCCGCCGTAGCGGGCAGTCGAGTTCGGCGTACCGGCGGCCGTCGACCAGGGCCTGTCCGGCGGTGGGCCGGTCGAGGCCCAGGAGCAGGCGCAGGGTGGTGCTCTTGCCGGCGCCGTTGGGGCCGAGGAAGCCGGTCACCAGGCCCGGCCGCACGTCGAAGGTGAGGTCGTCGACGACGCGCCGGCCGTCGTACACCTTGGTCAGGCTCCTGATCTCGATCACGTCTGGGCTCCTTCGCGTTCGCCCCGCCGGTTGTCGTCGGTGACAAGTCCACCGGAGCGGCGCCGCGGGCACATCCCGCTGCGGCGGGGACGGGCCCTCCCTCTCGGGAGGGAGGCCGGGATGTTCGCTGACCTGGCAGGATGGGTCGCATGTCCAAGATCGTCGCGCCGCTGCTGGCGGGCACCACCTACGCCCGCCTCCTGCACCTGCTGGTCGGCTGGATCTTCGCGGGCGTGGTGCTGATGATCTACCCGGGCACGTACGACAAGGGCCTCGGCGAGATCCTGACGAAGAGCGCCGCCGTGGACGTCGTGCTGCTCGCGCTGGTCTCGCTCGTCCCCGCGGCGCGGCGCGCCGAGGGCGTGCAGGCGCGGCTGCTGCTCGTGCCCGAGCGCGAGGAGGACATCGGGGCGGAGCCGTCCCGGAGTTGGGCGGACCGGCGGCGTACGGCGGGCTGGCTGATCGGGCGGGTGGTGCTCGGATCGGCGGTCGGCTTCGCCCTGGCCTTCGGACTGCCCGCCGTGTACCAGCTGTTGACCGGCGCCGGCGGGTGGTGGGCGCTGCCGTTCGCGCCGCTGCTCCTGCTCGGCTGCGGATGGCTGGTCGTCGGGGCGGGGCGCCTTCAACTCGCCATGGCCGTCGCCCTGCTGGGACCGTCCCCGGCCGAGCGCCTGGCGGAGGCGGAGCTGCGCGCCGAACGGCTGCTGGAGCGCAACCGGTTGGCCCGCGAGCTGCACGACTCGATCGGCCACGCCCTGACGGTGACGGTCGTCCAGGCCGGGGCGGCGCGCGAGGTCGGCGATCCGGCCTTCGCCGCCCGGGCGCTCGAGGTCATCGAGGAGACCGGCCGCCGGGCCATGGAGGACCTCGAGCGCACCCTCGTCCTGCTGCGCGAGGCCCCGGCCGACGCAGGTGGCGGTGCCGCCGAGCAGCCCGGACTCGGGCAGCTGCCCGCGCTCTTCGACACCGTCCGCGCCGCCGGCAGCCCCGTCGACGCGAGGATCGAGGCCGCCGAGGGAGCGCTGCCCCGGGTGCTCTCGCGGGAGTCCTACCGGATCGTGCAGGAGGGCGTCACCAACGCGCTCAAGTACGCGCCGGGGGAGCGGGTCGAGGTGCGGATCGTTCTCAGGGACGGGCAGTTGGAGATGCGCTGCGCCAATCGGCTCCCGGGCGAGGGGAGTTCGGCGAGGGCGCACGGCAACTCGGGAGTTCGTAGGGGAGGAAAGGGTCTGCGCGGCATCCAGGAGCGTGCGGCCCTGCTCGGCGGGCGAGCAATGGCCGGGCCCTGCGAGGAGGGCGGTGGTCAGTGGGTGCTCGACGTGAGCCTGCCGCTGCACCTGGGCTCGTGACGGACGAACGCGACGGACGGGAAGAGGGCAACGGATGACGACGACGATCCTGCTCGCCGACGACGAGGAACTGGTCAGGCTCGGCATCAGGGCCGTCCTGGAGGCGCAGCCCGACCTGACGGTGGTCGGCGAGGCCGCGGACGGCGCCGAGGCGCTCGCCCTCGCCCGTGCGCTGCGTCCGGACGTCGTGCTGATGGACGTCCGGATGCCGGTGCTGGACGGTCTCGCGGCCACCCGCGAACTGCTTCGCCCGGGGGCGCCGGGGGAGGGGCCGCCGAAGATCCTCGTCGTCACCACCTTCGAGAACGACGACTACGTCTACGAGGCGTTGCGCGCGGGTGCGGACGGCTTCCTGCTCAAGCGCTCCCGCCCGGCCGAAATCGCTCACGCCGTACGGCTGGTGGCGGCGGGGGAGTCGCTGCTCTTCCCGGCAGCGATCCGCCGGCTGTCGGCCGGTCACGGCAACCCGCAGGCCCGGGCGGCGATGGCCCGCGCGGCCCTGACCGAGCGCGAGGCGGAGGTGCTGCGACTGGTCGCGGGCGGCCTGAGCAACGGCGAGATCGCCGAGCGGCTGTACCTCGGCGTGCAGACGGTGAAGACGCACGTGAGCAGCGTGCTGGCGAAGCTCGGCGCGCGGGACCGTACCCAGGCGGTGATCGCCGCGTACGAGTCGGGCTTCGTCGAGCCTTCGGGCGACTGAGAGCGCCGGACAGCGCACGGCGAGCAGCGCACAAGGGACAACCGACAGCGAACGGATGACAGATGGTGAAATCTGTCATCCGTTCGCTGTTCGCTGTTCGTCGTTCGCCGTCCGGCGTCAGGCCGGGTACGCGTGGGTCTGGGTCGCCTTGACGGAGGCCCAGACCTCGGTACCCGGGGTCAGGCGTAGGTCCGCGACGGCGGCGGCGGTGAGGTCGGCGGCCATGGGGAGGGGGCCGGTAAGGTCGGCGCGGACCTGGTCGCCGTGGAGGTCGAGGCCCGTGACCTCGGCGGGCCACAGGTTGCGGGCGCTGGTCCGGGGGCGTTCGCGGTAGAGGGTGACGGCGGACGGGGGGAAGGCGACGAAGGCGGGGCCGGTCAGGTCCTCGGTGGTGGCGAGGACCGTGCCGTCCGGGAGGGTGACGTGGGGGCCGTCGGCGACGCCCTGGTAGAGGTTGAGGCCGACCAGGCGGGCGATGTAGTCGGTGCGCGGGCGGCGGGCGATCTCGGACGGGCTGCCGGACTGCACCTCGCGCCCCTCCTCGATCACCACCAGCCGGTCGGCCAGCACCATGGCGTCCAGCGGGTCGTGGGTCACCAGCACCGCGACCGCCTCGAACTCAGCTAGATGGCGCCGCAGTTCGGCCCGTACGTCCAGCCGGGTGCGGGCGTCCAGGGCGGCCAGCGGCTCGTCCAGCAGCAGCAGGCGCGGCCGCACCGCCAGCGCCCGGGCGAGTGCCACCCGCTGCGCCTGCCCGCCGGAGAGCCGGCCGGGGCGGACGGAGGCGTGCTCGGCCAGGCCGAGGCGTTCGAGCCAGGCGTGGGCCTCCGCGCGGGCCTCGCGCCTGGGGCGGCCCTGGCAGCGCGGGCCGAAGGCGACGTTGTCGAGGGCGCTGAGGTGGGGGAAGAGCAGGTAGTCCTGGAACACCACGCCGACCGGCCGCTCCTCGGCGGGGGCGCGCAGCCGCCGGGCGGGGGCCTCCAGCAGGCGTCCGTCCAGACTGAGGTGTCCGCCGGTGAGCGGCAGCAGTCCGGCGAGGGCGCGCAGGGCGGTGGACTTGCCGGCGCCGTTGGGGCCGAGCAGCGCGACGACCTCGCCGGGCTCGGCGGTGAGCGCGAGGTCGAGGGTGAACGCGGGCCGTTCCACCCGCAGTCGGGCGTCCAAGGCGGATACGGCCGGGAAGTCGGACACGGCGAGGGTCGAGGTGCTCACCCGGCTCCTCCTCAGGGGCGTCACGGCGTGGTCAGCCAGCGCTCGCGCAGCCCGACCAGGACGGCGACGGAGACCACCAGCAGCACCAGCGACAGCGCGATCGCCGCCTGCGGGTCGGACTCCATGGCCAGGTAGACGGCCAGCGGCATGGTCTGGGTGCGGCCGGGGAAGTTCCCGGCGAAGGTGATCGTCGCCCCGAACTCGCCGAGGGCCCGCGCCCAGGCGAGCACGGCGCCGGCGGCGATCCCGGGGGCGATCAGCGGCAGGGTGACCCGTCGGAAGGCGGTCAGCCGACCGGCGCCGAGGGTGGCGGCGGCCTCCTCGTAGCGCGGGTCGGCGGCCCGCAGCGCGCCCTCGACGCTGATCACCAGGAACGGCATCGCCACGAACGCCTCGGCGATCACCACCCCGGTGGTGGTGAAGGGCAGGGTGAGGCCGAAGGCGGAGTCCAGCCAGGAGCCGACGATCCCGCGCCGCCCCAGGACGAGCAGCAGCGCGACGCCGCCGACCACCGGCGGCAGCACCAGCGGCAGGGTGACCAGCGCCCGTACCAGCCGCCGCCCGGGCAGTTCGGTGCGGGCGAGCAGCCAGGCCAGCGGGACGCCGAGGACCAGCGACACCGCCGTGGCCGCCGTGGCGCTGATCAGGGAGAGCCGCAGGGCGTCCCAGACGGCCGTGCCGGTCAGCTGCTCGGACAGCCCGCTCCACGGCGCCCGGATCAGCAGGCCGGCCACCGGCAGGATCAGGAACGCGAGCCCGAGCAGGGCCGGGAGCAGCAGTGCCAGCGGGGCACGGGCCCGCCGTGGGCGCGGCCGCCGCCCCGGCCCCGGCGGGGTCTGCGGGGGTGCGGCGTCGTCCCCGGGGCCGGTGCGCGTGCGGGAGTTCACGGCGCCTGGAAGCCCGCCGCGGTCAGCACCTGTCGGGCCTCGGGCGAGGTGACGTACGCGAGGAAGGCGGCGGCGCCGTTCTTGTTGGGGGCCTTGGCGAGCGCCGCGACGGGGTAGTCGTTGACGGCCTTGGCAGCCTCGGGGAAGTCCACGCCATCGATCTTCGCAGCATCGGCGTGCACATCGGTCCTGTACACCAGTGAGGCGTCGACCTCGCCGAGTTCGACCTTGGTGAGGGCGCCCTTGACGTCCTGCTCCAGGGTGACGGGGGTGAGCTGCAGGTCGGCGGCCTTGAGCGCGGTCAGGGCGGCGGCGCCGCAGGGCACCTCCTTTGCGCAGAGCGCGACCTTCACGCCGGGGGCGGTGAGGTCCCTGAGACCCGCGACGTGCTTGGGGTTGCCCTTGGGCACGGCGATGGTGAGGGTGTTCCTGACGAAGGTGGTGGGCCGGCCACTGACGCCGCCCGCGTCGGTGACGGTCTTCATGGTGGCGGGGCTGGCGGCGGCGAACACGTCGGCGGGGGCGCCGGAGTTGATGCTGGTGGCGAGGGTGGAGCTGCCGCCGAAGTTGAAGACGACCTTGGCGCCCGGGTTGGCGGCCTCGAACTTCTTGCCGAGGTCGGTGAAGGTCTCCTTGAGCGAGGCGGCGGCGAACACGGTGACGGTCCCGCTGGCCTTCACCGCGCCGCCGTCGGCCGAGGAGGGGGCGGCGGGAGCCGAGGAGGTCCCGGGGTCCGAGGAGGAGGACGAGCCGCAGGCGGAGGCCCCCAGGCCCAGGGCGAGGACGGCCGCGCAGGCCACGACGAGCCGCCGGGCGGGCGTACGGGCGTGCTTACGGGCAGGCGGGCGTACGGGCGTGCGGGTGCTCATCGGGGCTTCCCTCCGGGGCGCGCGCCGGAAGGGGCGCGAGGGCGGCGGCGCCGCGACTGCGGCCTTGTCGGCGATCATAGTGCCGCATGTGCGAGCGATTCGTCCCCTGTCGCTTCGCACAGGCGAGGGAGGAGCGGGGAACACCCTCGCCTGTCGGAAGACTCAACCCCGTCGCGGTCCCGTCGCGGTGCCGTCGCGCCCGACCGCCCCGGCGCCGGAAATTGCATCGCGCGCGGGACCGCCGACCGGCGAGAGTGTGCTCACGTCCAGATGACCGGCCGAGCCGTCCCGGCCGAGCCCTAGGGGAGGAGTCCGTCCCATGTCCACGCTTCGCGTCACCGCCGAGAAGCTGATCGTCCTGGAGCACCCGAACGCCGATGCCCTGGAGCTCGCGCAGGTCGGACTCTACCGGGCGGTGGTGGCCAAGGGCGCGTACCGGACGGGCGACTACGCCGTCTACATCCCCGAACAGGCCGTACTTCCCGAGGAGTTGATCGAGGAGCTGGGGCTCACCGGCAAGCTGGCCGGGGCCCGGGCCAACCGCGTCCGGGCCGTACGGCTGCGCGGCGAGCTCTCCCAGGGCATCGTCTGCCGGCCTGCCGCGCTGGCCGGCGCGGACCTGGAGGCCGCCGCCGGGAGCGGCGAGGACTTCGCGGAGCTGCTCGGGGTCGTCAAGTGGCAGCCGCCGGTGCCGGTGTCGATGAGCGGGGAGGCGGTCAGCGCCCCCGACCTGCTGCCCTGGGTCGACATCGAGAACCTGAAGCGCTATCCGGACGTCTTCGAGCCGGGCGAGCCGGTCGTGCTGACCGAGAAGCTGCACGGCAGTTGCTGCCTGCTCACGTACACCGCCGCCACCGGGGAGGTGCAGGTCTCCTCCAAGGGGATCGGCGCGCAGGGCCTCGCCCTGGTCGAGACCGAGCGCAACCTGTACTGGCGCACGGTGCGCGCCCACGGCGTACCGGAGGTCGCGGCCCGGCTGGCCGAGCGGCTCGGCGCCGAGCGGGTCGGCATCTTCGGCGAGGTCTTCGGCGAGGGCGTGCAGGACCTCACCTACGGTGCCACCGCCCGCGCGGGCCTGCCCGGGTACGCCGCCTTCGACGTGTCGGCCGTCGTCGACGGACGGCTGATCTGGCTGGGCGCCGCCGAACTGCTGGACGGGCAGCTGCCGTTGGTGCCCGAGCTGTGGCGCGGGCCGTTCGACCGCGAGACGGTGCTGGCCTTCGCCGAGGGCAAGGAGACCCACTCCGGGCGCGGACTCCACCTGCGCGAGGGCGTGGTGGTCCGCCCGGTCACCGAGCGCTGGAGCCTGCTGCTCGGCAGCCGGGCCATTGCCAAGGTGGTCAGCGATGCCTACCTGACCCGCAAGGGCGGCACCGAGTACGAGTGAGCCGGGCAGGAGGGGCGCGGAGCGATGGCCTCCGTGCCCTTCCCGCCCTTCCCGTAGTGACTACCCGTCAGTCGCCCGGGCGGAGGCCGAGTCGGTCCTGGCCGGCCGGGCGCCGACCGCGGCCGACCTGGACCGCCTGCCGTATCTGACCCGGGTGCTGAAGGAGGCGGTGCTCACCCTCGCGGTGCTGCTGCGGGACTTCGAGGTGGAGGCGGTGGACGGGCGGGTGGCGCTCGGCCAGGGCATAACGCTGCAGGTGACGAGCCCGATGAGGCTGCGGGTGAGGCCGCGCGGCGCCGTGGGTCAGGGGCCCGGCGCAGGACCGGGCACAGGACCGGCCCATTCGAACACACCGAAGCCGACCAGCGGGTAGCTTTTCAGATCTTCCGGCAATCGATTCCGGCCCCTCGATAGCGTCCCACGCACCCCGGGCCAGTCGTGCACATGCACCTGGCATATGACGGCACCGGCCGTCCGCCCGGCCCGGGGAGCCCGGGCGCACCGCGTACCGCCCCGGGCCCGACCGGTCGACCGGAGGTCCGATGGGCACCCTCAACCACTTCAGCTTCGGCTGGCTGACGCCCGCGCTCTCGTACGTCATGGCCTGCGCCGGCGCCGCCCTGGGCCTGCGCTGCACCCTGCGCGGCCTCGCGGCGGACGGCGCCGCCCGCCGCAACTGGCTGCTCACGGCCGCCGCCGCGATCGGCTCCGGCATCTGGACGATGCACTTCGTCGCGATGTTCGGCTTCACCGTCGACGGCACCGAACTGCGCTACAACGTGCCGCTGACCGTCCTCAGCCTGCTCGTCGCCGTCCTGGTCACGGGCCTCGGGCTCACCGTCGTCTGCTACGGCCGCCACCGGGGCCTCTCCCTGCTCGCCGGGGGCGTCACCACGGGCCTGGGCGTCGCCGCGATGCACTACCTCGGCATGGCCGCCGTCCGGATGCACGGCGGACTGCACTACGACGCCGGCACCGTCGCGCTCTCCGTCCTGATCGCGGTCGGCGCCGCCACCGCCGCCCTCGGGGCCGCCGTGACCATCCGCAACGTGTACGCGGCCGCCGCCGCCTCGCTGGCCATGGGCATCGCCGTCACCTGCATGCACTACACCGGCATGGCCGCCGTCCACGTCCGGCTCGACCCCGAGCGCACCGGGCTCGGCGGGGCCAGCCCGATGGAGTTCGTCTTCCCGCTCGCCGTGGGCCTCGGGTCCTTCCTCTTCCTCGCCTCCGCCTTCGTCGCGCTCTCCCCGACCGCCCAGGAGCGGGCCGGGTACCGGGAGGCGGGTGAACTGGCCATCGAGGAGTTCCCGGCGGGGCAGGAGCGCGCCGCAGCGCGCCCCGCGCCCGGCTCCACGCCCGCGCGCACGCCCGGCACGGAGGCAGGGCACGAGCCCGTACGGCAGCACCGCGCCGCCTGAGCGCCCCCGGACGCGCGCCCGGCTTCTCTCGTCGACACCTCTCGTCGACACGTCTGGTCGACACGTCTTGTCGACCCCACCCGCCGACCTCTCCCGCACAGGAAAGGCTGCTCACCCATGCGAGAAGACCGCGGTCACGCCCCCGGCGCGCGCCGGGGCGCCCACGCTGGGCCGCCGGCGCGCCAGCCGCGCCCCGGCCCCTGGCTGCGCCGCCTGCGCCCCCGGTCGGTCCGCGCCCGGATCATCGCCCTGCTGATGGTGCCGGTCGTCTCCGTGATCGGCCTGTGGGGGTTCGCCACTGTCACCACCGCCCAGGGCGTCTGGGACCTGCTGCGCCAGCGCGACGCCCAGCGCACCGTCCTCACACCGCTGCGCGACACCGTCGTGGGCCTCCAGGCCGAACGGGCCGCCGCCGGACAGCTCCTGGCCACCGCCCAGGGCGCCCCCACCGCCGCCCGCGAGGGAGACCTGCGCACCGCCGCGTCCGGCACCGACCGCGCCTTCGCCCCGCTCTTCCCCGACCCCGGCCGCCCCGGCCAGGGCTACAACCGGGCCGACGCCCAGGGCCTCGGCGCCGAGGCCGCGGCCCGGCTGGACGCCCTCGCCGGCTCCCTCGCCGCCCTGCCCGAACTGCGCGCCCGCGTGCTCGCCCGGGGCGTCGGCTGGCCCGAGGCGTACACGGCGTACGGGCAGGCGGTGGACCGGGCGCTCGCGGCCTCCACGGCCGTCACCGTGCGGCTCGGGCCCGGCGGCAGCGGCGGCGACGCCGACGTACGGGCCCCGCTCGACCTCGCCCGCTCCCGCGAACTCCTGGCCCGCGAGGACGCGTTGCTGCGCGCCGCCCGGCTCTCCGGAACCCTCGGCGACGACCAGTGGCGCGAGTTCTCCGGCGCGGCCTTCGCCCGGCGGGAGCTCCAGCAGTCCGTCGCCGGTGTGCAGTCGACGCATGTTGCGCAGTCCGTCAGCGGCGTGCAGCCCGCGAACGGCCCGGAGGCCGCCGCCGACGACCAGGACCGCCGCGACCTCGCCGCCTACGAGGAGAAGGTGCGCACCTCGCCCGACGCCCGTGCCGCGCTGGCCGCCGTGCCCGCCGACCGGTGGGCGCTGGTGGCCGGGAACACGGCCCGCGCGCTCGGGGCCGCCGAGGACCGGGCGGGCCGCCTCGCCGCCGAGAGCCGCAACCCCTACGCCCTGGGCCTGTTCACCCCGGCCGGGATCGCCGTGCTGCTGGGCCTGCTCGCCGTGGCCGCCTCGCTGGTGATCTCCGTGCAGATCGGGCGCGGGCTCGTCACCGAGCTGATCGGCCTGCGCAACTCGGCCCTGGACCTCGCCGGGCGCAAACTCCCCGCCACCATCCGCAGGTTGAGGGCGGGCGAGGAGGTGGACGTCGAGGCGGAGGCGCCTCGGCCGACGGACGGAAGCACCGTGGGCGGTGACGAGATCGGCCAGGTGCACCGGGCGCTGGGCACCGTGCAGCGTGCGGCCGTCACGGCGGCCGTCGAGCGGGCCGAGGTGCTGTCCGGGGTCTCCGGGGTGTTCGTCAACCTCGCCCGCCGCAGCCAGGTGCTGGTGCACCGCCAGCTCACCCTGCTGGACTCGATGGAGCGCCGCACCGAGGACCCGTCCGAACTCGCCGACCTCTTCCGGCTCGACCACCTCACCACCCGGATGCGGCGCCACGCCGAGGGCCTGATCATCCTCTCCGGCGCCGCCCCCGGGCGCGCCTGGCGCCGGCCCGTCCCGCTGGTGGACGTGGTGCGCGCGGCCGTCTCCGAGGTCGAGGAGTACGCCCGGGTCGAGGTGCACCCGCTGCCGCGCGCCGCCGTCGCGGGCCACGCCGTCGCGGACCTCACCCACCTGGTGGCCGAACTCGTCGAGAACGCCACCGGGTTCTCCCCGCCGCACACCCGGGTGCACGTGCGCGGCGAACGGGTCGGCAACGGCTACGCGTTGGAGATCGAGGACCGGGGCCTGGGCATGGGGGCGGGCGCGCTGGCCGACGCCAACCGGCGGATCGCCGCCGCCGAGCAGTCGGACCTGTTCGACAGCGACCGGCTGGGCCTGTTCGTGGTCAGCCGGCTCGCCCGGCGGCACGACGTCAGGGTCTCGCTGGTGCCCTCCGCGTACGGCGGCACCACGGCCGTCGTCCTGCTGCCCACGGAGCTGCTGGCCGACGGGAGCGGGCAGCCGCACCAACAGATCGAGCCCGTCGAGGAGTTGGACATCGAGTCGGTGACACCCCCGCGGACTCCGATGGCTCCGGCGGCCCCCGCGTACGGGCCGACGGGGACTCCTCCGGCGGCGGGTGGGCCGCCGCCGGAGGCCGGGGAGGGGGCGGCGCTGCTGTCCTTCGGGGGCAGGGCCGGGGAGTCGGGCCCGGCGCGCCACGTCCCGTACCGCTCCCCGTGCCGCTCCCCGCACCGGCCTGCGGCGGACGGCGGCCCGGGCAGCGCGGTGCGTCCGCGCTCCGGCCCCGAGCGGTCCGAACTCGCGGCCAGCGAGGAGGAGTTGCCGCGCCGCGTCCGCCAGGCCAGCCTGGCGCCGCAGCTGCGGGCCGCCCCCGAGAGGCCGGACCCGCGCCGAGGCCGGTTCGCGTCCGGGACCGTCGCCGGGGCCGCAGCCGGGCCCGAGGAGCGCAGCCCGGAGGAGGCGCGGGCCGCGATGGCCGCCTTCCAGACCGGGTGGGCGCGCGGCTCCCGGCCGTACGGCGAAACGCCGTACGGCCGCACGAGCGACCAGCCCGGCGACAGGCCGGGCGAGCGCCACCTGCCAGAGCACCGACCCGAAGGAGAGACCACATGATCGGTACCACCCACCGCGCGGGCGAGCTGAACTGGCTGCTCGACGAGTTGGCCCAGCGCGCCCCGGAGGTCCGCTTCGCCGTGATGCTCTCCGCGGACGGCCTGGCCATCGGCAGCTCCGCCGGCCTCCAGCGCGAGGACGGCGACCACCTCGCCGCCGTCGCCTCCGGCTTCCACAGCCTGGCCAAGGGCGCGGGCCGCCACTTCGGCGCCGGCGAAGTGCGCCAGACCATGGTCGAGTTGGAGGGCGGCTACCTGCTGGTCGCGGCCGCCGGCGAGGGCACCTGCCTCGCCGTGTTCACCACCGCCCGCGCCGATCTGGGCCTGATCGCCTACGAGATGGCCAGGATGGTGCGCCGCGTCGGCGAGCACCTGGGCACCGCACCGCGCGCGGTCCACGGCGGGTGAGCCCGGTGCAGCGTCCGTACGAGCAGCGTCCGTACGAGCAGGGCCGGTTCGAGCAAGGCCCGTACGCCCAGGGCTCGTACGCTCAGGGCCCGTTCCGGCAGCGCCCCGAGCACCCGCGCACCGAACCCGACGGCGCGCGGGGCCCGGGTGCGCCCCCGGGCCCGCCGGGCGCCGAGCCGCGCAACCCCCTCGCCGCCGCCCACCATGCCCGCTGGTACGACGACGAGGCCGGGCCGCTGGTGCGCCCGTACGCGATGACCGGCGGGCGCACCGGGGAGGGGCAGCGCTTCGACCTGATCGCCCTGGTCCGCGCCGAGCAGCCCGACCCCCTGCTCGCCCCGGCCGCCGCCGAGCTCCCGGCCGGTCCGGAACAGGCCCGCATCCTCGACCTGTGCCGCGGCACCCCGCTGTCCGTGGCCGAACTCGCCGCCGACCTCGACCTGCCGGTGGGCGTGGTGCGGGTGCTCCTCGGCGACCTGCTGGCGGCCGGGCTGATCCGGGTCACCCGCCCCGTCCCGCCCGCCCTGCTCCCCGACGAGCGCATCCTCCAGGAGGTCGTCCATGGACTCCGCGCACTCTGACCGCCACCCCGTTCCGGAGGGGGACGACGACCCCGACACCGCTGTCCTCGCCCTCAAGATCCTCGTCGCGGGCGGCTTCGGCGTCGGCAAGACGACGCTGGTCGGCGCCGTCAGCGAGATCCGCCCGCTGCGCACCGAGGAGCGCCTGACCGAGGCCGGGCGCGAGGTGGACGACCTGGACGGGGTGGAGCGCAAGACCACCACCACGGTCGCGATGGACTTCGGCCGGATCACCATCCGCGAGGGCCTGTCCGTCTACCTCTTCGGCACCCCCGGCCAGGACCGCTTCTGGTTCCTCTGGGACGAGCTGGCGCAGGGCGCCCTGGGCGCCGTCGTGCTCGCCGACACCCGGCGGCTGACGGACTGCTTCCCGGCCGTCGACTTCTTCGAGCACCGGGGCATCCCGTTCGTCGTCGCGGTGAACCGTTTCGCCGGGACCCGGGAGTACGGCCCCGAGGACGTGGCCCGCGCCCTCGACCTGGACGCCGGTACGCCCGTCCTGCTCTGCGACGCCCGCCGACGTGCCTCGGGCAAGGAGGTGCTGATCAACCTGGTCGAACACGCGGGCCGGGTCCACGCGGCCCGCCTGCTCGCCGACGCCCCGGCGGTGGGCTGAGCGCGCGGCGGCGCGGGAGGCGTGGGCGACCAGGGCGGCGCGGGCGGCGCGGGCGGGAAGGGCCCTCGACGCACCGAGCCCGGTGGCAAGCCGGGGGATGCGACTCCTTGGCCCGTACATTGAAAATCGTGATCACGGACGAGGACCACCGCCTGCGCGCCCTGGCCGACGACGGCCGTTGGCCCGAGCTGCTGGCCGCCTACCGGCAGGGGCGCGCGGCCGCCGTGGAGCGGGCGGGGGAGGCGATGGCGGCGGGGCTGGCGGCGCCGCTCGGGCACCTGATCGCGTACTCGGCGCCGCCCGAGGTGGCGGCCCGGCTGTTCGATCCGGACGGGGGCCCGGGCGCCGCCGCCGGGGTCGGGGACCACGACGCGGGGCCGCTGTGGGAGGTCCTCGCGACGCGGCACTCCTGGCTGCGGCTGGCCCCGCTGCTGGGCCCCGCGCCGGTGCGGCGGCTGGTCGCGCACACCCGGGTGCTGCTGGGCGAGGACCTCGCGTACGGCGGCTTCGCGGGCGGGCCGGAGCCCGGGGCGGACGGCGTGCCGCTGCGGCTGGAGCCCTGGGAGGCGGCCGGGTGGGAGGAGGGGGCGCGGGTGCGGGAGTACCTGCCGTGCGGCGGGGCGCGCAGCGCGCTGCTCACCCTGCCGGCCGACCGGGAGGGCCTGGTCGAGGTCGAACTGCCCGAGCCCGTGGAGCGGTTGGGCGGGCAGCGGGCCCACCGGGCGACGGTCGCGGCGGCGGCGCTGGCCGCGCTGGCGCCCTGGGCGGAGACGGTCTGCGTGCGCGGCTCGGCCCCGCTGGCGGCGGCCCGGCTGGCCCGGCGCCGCAGGGTCACCGGGGGGTACCTGCCGTTCGCGCTGGTCTACCCGGCGCTGGTGCAGGCGGCTTCGGGCGGGCGTGAGCGCGGTTCGGCGCACGGGAGGCTGGCGGTGTGGCGGGCGCTGGCGGCGATGGCGGGGGCGAGGCGGCCGGGCGGACCGGAGGCGGCCGCGCTGGTGGCCAGGATGCGCTGCTTCACCTGGCTGGAGCCGGCGGAGGGGCTGCGCCATCTGCACGTCGCCCTGGAGGACCCGGCGAGCGGGGTGGCCTGGGGGATCAGCGGCTCCGAGGAGCTCTGAGGTCCGGAGGAAGGACGAACCGGGGGAGTGGGCGGAGGGATAACAGATGTCAGCGAACAGATGATGAAATCTGTTCGCTGACATCTGTTATCCGGGATGTGAACCCCCCCGGTCCGCCGGGGGAATCCGGACCGGGGGGAGTGAGGGGGAGGGTCAGGCGGTCACCGGCGCTGCGCTCGCCGGGGTGGCCGAGGGCACCCGGTCGTCGTCCTGCGGGCCGTCCGCGCCGTGGGCGCTGTCGACGAGCGTCCGCTCGTCGAACGGCAGGTCGCCCGCGAGCACCAGCGCGGCGCGCTCGGCGTCCAGCTCGCCCGTCCAGCGGCCGATCAGCACGGTGGCGACGGCGTTGCCCGCGAAGTTGGTGAGCGCCCGGGCCTCGGACATGAAGCGGTCGATGCCGACGATCAGCCCGACGCCGTCCACCAGGGCGGGCTTGTGCGACTGGAGTCCGCCCGCGAGGGTGGCCAGTCCGGCGCCGGTGACCCCGGCCGCGCCCTTGCTGGCGATCACCATGAAGACCAGCAGCGACAGCTGCTCGCCCAGCCCCATCGGCTTGTCCAGCGCCTCGGAGATGAAGATCGAGGACATCGTCAGGTAGATCGCGGTGCCGTCGAGGTTGAAGCTGTAGCCGGTCGGCACGGTGATGCCGACGACCGGGCGGCTGACGCCCAGGTGCTCCATCTTGGCGATCAGCCTTGGCAGGGCGCTCTCCGAGGAGGAGGTGGAGAGGATCAGCAGGAACTCCCGGCCCAGGTACCTGAGCAGGCTGAACACGTTGATCCCGGCGACCAGGCGCAGCAGCGCGCCCAGCACCACCACGACGAACAGCGTGCAGGTCAGGTAGAAGCCGATCATGATCACGGCGAGGCTCTTGAGCGCGGCGGTGCCGGTGGCCCCGACGACGGCGGCCATCGCACCGAAGGCGCCGACCGGCGCGACCCACATGATCATCGACATGACCCGGAAGACCAGCTTCTGCATGTGCTCGACCCCGCGCAGCACGGGCGCGCCGGACCTGCCCATCGCCTGGAGGGCGAAGCCGACCAGCAGCGCGACCAGCAGGGTCTGCAGCACCTTGCCCTCGGTGAGGGAGGAGAACAGGGTGGTGGGGATCATCCCGAGCAGGAAGTCCGTGGTGGACTGGGCGCCGCCGGCCGCCGCCTGGGCGTGGCCGGACTTGGCGAGCGCGGCGGTCAGGTGCAGGCCCCCGCCGGGCTCGAGCAGGTTGCCGACGAGCAGGCCGATGGCGAGCGCGACGGTGGACATCACCAGGAAGTAGCCGAGGGCGAGGCCGCCGACCCGGCCGACCTTGGCGGCCTTGCTGACCGAGCCGATGCCCAGCACGATGGTGCAGAAGATGACCGGGCTGATCATCATCTTGATCAGATTGACGAAGCCCGTGCCGACCGGCTTCAGCTCCACCGCGAAGCCGGGCGCGGCGAGGCCGACCACCACGCCCGCGATCACGGCGGCGATCACGGCGAGGTAGAGGTAGTGGGTGCGGTCCTTACGTCTGGGCGCGCCCACCGGGGCGGCTGCGGCGTTCGTCATCTGCGGCTCCCTTGCCGTGCAGTCCTGGCGGCCCTTGGGTGGGGAGGGCCGATCCGACTATGCGGCGGACGGGTGACGCAGGTCACGTTTGTGTTCATAGAGTTCGCGGAACACGGCCGCGACGGGGCGCGCACCCGGTGGTGCACACTGGCAGGCATGTCCGTGCGCCCCGCCCCCACCACCCCGCGCCGCCGGCCGCGCCTGTCGCGCCGGCTGGTCCGCAGCCTGGCCGGGCAACTGTTCGTGGTGCAGGTGGTGATCGTCGCCGCCGTGGTGGCCGGGGGCGCGGTGCTCGCGTACCTGTTCACCGCCGACCGCACCGAGGGCGCCGCCCGCCGCGAGGTGACGGCCGTGGCGCACGCCGTCGCCGACTCGCCGACGGTGCGCGAGTCCGTCACCGGGGCGGACCCGACCGCCGTGCTCCAGCCGTACGTCGAGCAGGTGCGCACCGACAGCGGCGTCTCCTTCATCACCGTCATGGACACCGCCGGGGTGCGCTGGACCCACCCCCGGCCCGAGGAGATCGGCCGCCGCTACCTCGGCCACATCGACCGGGCGCTCGCGGGCGAGACCAGCAGCGAGACGTACACCGGCACCCTCGGCCCGTCCGTGCGGGTGGTCACCCCGGTGCTGGACGGGCAGCGCCACGTGATCGCGCTGGTCAGCGTCGGCATCACGCTCGACTCCATCTCCGAGCAGCTCAGCGGCCCGCTGCTGGCCCTGGTCGGTGTCGCGGTGGGCGCCCTCGCGCTCGGCGGGCTCGGCACTTACCTCGCCAACTCCCGTCTGCGGCGCCACACCCACGGCATGGGCCCGGACGAACTCAGCCACCTCTACGAGTACCACCAGGCCACCCTGCACTCCGTCCGCGAGGGGCTCGTCCTGCTCGACCGCGACCACGCCGTGGTGCTCTGCAACGACGCCGCCCGCGAACTGCTCGGCCTCGAGGGCGAGTTGAACGGCCGGCCGCTGGAGGGCCTGGGACTGCCCGAGGCGCTGACGGCGGCCGTGCTCGGCGCCGAGCCCGTACGGGACGAGGTGCACCTGACCGCCGAGCGGGTCGTGGTGCTCAACACCTCCACCATCGGCACGGGCCTCGGCCGCGTCGTCACCCTGCGCGACCACACCGAACTCCAGTCCCTCAGCGGCGAACTGGACTCCGTGCGCGGCTTCACCGAGGCCCTCGGCGCCCAGGCGCACGAGGCCGCCAACCGGTTGCACGCCGTCGTCTCGCTGATCGAACTCGGTCGCCACGAACAGGCGGTGGAGTTCGCCACCGCCGAACTCGCGCTCGCCCAGCAGCTCACCGACCGTGTCGTCGCGGCCGTCGCCGAACCGGTGCTGGCCGCGCTGCTGCTCGGCAAGGCGGCCCAGGCCGCCGAGCGCGGCGTCGAGTTGACCCTCACCGAGGACAGCCGCATAGACGACGGGGTGCTCCCGCCCGGGCTCAGCGCCCGCGACCTCATCACCGTGCTCGGCAACCTGATCGACAACGCCGTGGACGCCGCCATCGCCGGCGCCGCCCACAGCCCGCAGCCGCCCGAGGTCACCGTCACCGCCCGCATCGACTCCGGGAGCGACTGCCTGGTCCTGCGCGTCGCCGACACCGGCGCCGGCATCGACCCCGCCGCCGTGCGCGACGTCTTCCGACGCGGCTGGAGCACCAAGCAGGACGGCCACGGGCACGGCCTCGCCCTCGTCGCCCAGGCCGCCCGCCGCAACGGCGGCACCGTCGAGGTCGGCCGCGAGCGCGGCGCGGTGCTCACCGTACGGCTGCCACTGGCCGGCCGGGCCCTCGAGCGGGCGGGAGAGCCGGCATGAGCGAGGACCTCGGCATCTCCGTCCTGGTCGTCGAGGACGACCCGGTGGCCGCCGCCGCCCACACCCTGTACGTGGAGCGCGAACCCGGTTTCCACGCCGCCGGGACGGTGCACAGCTGCGCCGACGCGCTGCGCTTCCTGGAGCGCGCCCGCGCCGCCGGCCGGCCCGTCGACCTCACCCTCCTCGACCTCTACCTCCCCGACGGCCACGGGCTGCAGCTGTGCCGCACGCTGCGCACCGCCGGGCACACCACCGACGTCATCGCCGTGACCTCGGCCCGCGACCTCGTCATGGTCCGCCAGGCCGTCTCCGCCGGGGTCGTGCAGTACCTGCTGAAACCGTTCAGCGCCGCGGCCCTGCACGACCGGCTGGAGCGCTACGCCCGCTACCGCGCCAGCCTCGGGCGCACCGGCGAGGCCACCGGACAGGACGAGGTCGACCAGGCGCTCGCGCTGCTGCGCACCTCCGAGCGCAGCACCCTGCCCAAGGGGCTGAGCGCCCCCACCCTGGAGAGCGTGGCGGCCGTACTGCGCGAGGCGGAGACGGGCCTGTCGGCCGCCGCCGCGGGCGCCGCCGCCGGGGTCTCCCGGATCACCGCGCGCCGGTACCTGGAGCACCTGGTGGACACCGGACGGGCGGTGCGCGAGCCGCAGTACGGCAGCGTCGGGCGGCCGGAGCTGTGCTACCGCTGGACGGGCCGGGCCTGACGGCCCGGCGGGGGCGGCGCCCGGTCGTGGCCCGCCGCACCTGACGGCCCGCTGGGGGCGGCGCCCGGTCGCGCCCGGCCGTGTCCTTCCGGGCCGGCGCTCGTTAGGGGACCGGGGGCGTGATGCGGCGACGGTTCACCCGCACGGGTGGTTCTACGGGCCCCGGCGCATCCGGGCAGGTCAGGGGCAGTAAAGTTAGCCTTACCTAACTTTCATTTGGGGGTCCGCCATGCCGCTCGCCGCCGTACCCGCCCAGGCCGCCTCCGAGGCCCCCGCCCCGGGAGCACCCGGCCCCGGACCATCCGGCCCCGGCGAGGCCATCCTGCGCCGCCAGCGCGTGCGCGAGTCCGCCGCCCGCACCTACGCCCGCTCCTTCCCGATCGTCCCCGTCCGCGCCCACGGCATGACCGTCGAGGGCGCCGACGGGCGGCGCTACCTCGACTGCCTCTCCGGCGCCGGCACCCTCGCCCTCGGCCACAACCACCCCGTCGTGCTGGAGGCGATCCGCCGCACCCTCGACAGCGGAGCCCCCCTCCACCTCCTCGACCTCGCCACCGCCGAGAAGGACGACTTCACCGGCGCCCTCTTCGAGAGCCTGCCCCCCGCCTTCGCCGCCGATGCCAAGGTCCACTTCTGCGGCCCCGCCGGGACGGACGCCGTCGAGGCCGCGCTCAAACTCATGCAGACCGCCACCGGCCGCTCCGGCGCCCTCGCCTTCACCGGCGCCTACCACGGCATGACCGCCGGAGCCCTCGCCCTCACCGGCAACGTCGCCGTCAAGGAACCGCTGCCCGGCGGGCGGGACGTCGTGCGCCTGCCCTACCCGTACGGCTACCGCTGCCCGTTCGGCGTCGGCGGCGAGGCCGGGGCCGAACTCTCCGCCACCTACGTCGAGCGGCTGCTCGACGACCCCTCCGGCGGCGTGGTCACCCCCGCCGCGATGGTCCTGGAGGCCGTGCAGGGCGAGGGCGGCGTCGTCCCCGCGCCGGACGACTGGCTGCGCGCCATGCGCCGCGTCACCGCCGAGCGCGGCATCCCGCTGATCGTCGACGAGGTCCAGACCGGCGTCGGACGCACCGGCGCCATGTGGGCCGTCGAGCACAGCGGCATCCTCCCCGACGCGATGGTGCTCTCCAAGGCCATCGGCGGCAGCCTGCCGCTCGCCGTCGTCGTCTACCGCGAGGACTACGACGGCTGGCTCCCCGGCGCCCACACCGGCACCTTCCGCGGCAACACCCTCGCCATGGCCGCCGGAGCCGCCACCCTGCGCTATGTCGCCGCGCACTCCCTCGCCGACCGGGCCGCCCTGGTCGGCGCCCGCATGGTCGACCAACTGTGCGCCCTCGCCAACGAGTTGCCCGTCATCGGGGACGTGCGCGGACGCGGGCTGATGATCGGCGTCGAACTCGTCGACCCCGCCGCCGAACCCGACGCCTGCGGAGCCCGGCCCGCCGACCCGGCGCTGGCCGTGCGGGTGCGCGAAGCCTGCCTGGCGCGCGGACTGATCGTCGAACTCGGCGGCCGGCACGACGCCGTGTTGCGGCTGCTGCCCCCGCTCACCATCACCGACGAGCAGGCCCGGGCGGTCCTCGACCGGCTCGCCGACGCCATCGCGGCAGCCTCCCTCGGGACGGCCGGAGACGCACGGTGACCGGCGCCCTGCCCGAACTGCCCGGCGAGGACGCCCCGTTGGATGCCCTCGCCGGCGGAGCGGGCGGGCCGGGCGCGCTCGCCCCGCTGCTCGCCACCGTCCTCGACGCGCTGGAGACCGGCATCGCCCTGCGCTCCGGACCGCTGCCCGCCGGCAGCCCCGCCGAGATCTCCGCACTCGTCACCGATGCGCTCACCGATGCCGATACCGGTACCGGCGCCGGTACCGGTGAGGGCGGTCGCGGCGCGCTCGCCCGGCTCACCGAACTCCTCGCCTACGGCGCCGCCGACCCCGCCGACCCCGCCTGCGCCGCCCACCTGCACTGCCCGCCGCTGGCCGTCGCCGCCGCCGCCGACCTCGCCGTCAGCGCCCTCAACCCCTCCCAGGACTCCTGGGACCAGGCGCCCGCCGCCACCGCCCTCGAGACCGCGCTCCTGGCCGAACTCGCCGAACTCGTCGGCTACGACCCTGCGCGCTCCGCAGGCGTCCTCACCTCCGGCGGCACCGAGTCCAACCTCATGGGGCTGATGCTCGCGCGGGACCAGAAGCTCGACGGCATCGTCGAACTGGACGGCCTTCCGGCGGGCGTGCGGCCCTGCATCCTCGCCTCCGAGGCCGCCCACTTCTCCGTCCAGCGCTCCGCCGCCCTGCTCGGGCTCGGCGAGCGCGCCGTCGTCCCCGTCCCCGTCGACTCCGAACTACGCATGCGCGAGGACGAGTTGGAACGCGCCATGGCCGAGGCCAGCTGGGCCGGGCGCACCCCGATCGCCGTCGTCGCCACCGCCGGGACCACCGACACCGGCGCCGTCGACCCGCTGCACGCCGCCGCCGAACTCGCCGGACGCTACGGCGCCTGGCTGCACGTCGACGCCGCGTACGGGGGCGGGGCGCTGCTGTCCGACCGGCTCGCGCCGCTGCTCGACGGCATCGCCCGCGCCGACTCCGTCTCCCTCGACTGGCACAAGCTCGGCTGGCAGCCGGCCGCCGCCGGGGTGTTCCTCGTCCGGCGCGCCGAGACCTACGTCTCCCTCGCCCGGCGGGCCGAGTACCTCAACCCCGTCGACGACGAGCAGGCCGGCTACCCCAGCCTGCTGGGCCGCTCGCTGCGCACCACGCGGCGGGCCGACGCCTTCAAACTCGCCGTCACCCTGCGCACCCTGGGGCGCGACGGGCTCGGGCGGCTGGTCGACGCCTGCCACGACCTCGCGCTCGCCGCCGCCGGGGCCGTCCGCGCCGAGCCGCTGCTCGAACTGCACGCCGAGCCGGTGCTCACCGCGCTGCTCTTCCGCTACCGGCCGCCGGGCCTGGGGGCGGAGGAGACCGACGAACTCAACGGGCGGCTGCGGCGGTTGCTGCTGCGGTCGGGGCGGGCGGTGGTCGGGCGCACCGAACTGCCGGGGGAGGGGCCGGGGCGGGTGCGGCTCAAGCTGACGCTGCTCAACCCGCACACGACGGTGGGTGAGGTGGAGGCGCTGCTGCGGGAGGTGGTGGGGGCGGGGCGCAGGGTCGCGGGGGAGCGGGCGGGCTGATCCCGGTCGCTTCAGCCGGCCGTCAGGACGGCGCGGGTGAGCTCCCAGGTGGCCGGGTCGGCGGCGACCAGGAGGCCGTCCTCGCAGCCGGGCGCCTCGGGGCGGTACGGCGTGCCGTCCAGGCGGGCGGAGACGCCGCCGGCCTCGGTGACCAGCAGGGAGCCGGGCGCGTGGTCCCAGGGGAGGGTGCGCCAGTAGAAGATGAAGTCGAACCGGCCGTTCGCGACCTCCGGGTACTCGACGCCGGCGGCGCTGAGGCCGGGGTCGATCTCGCCGAACACCTCGCAGTTGGCCTCCAGGCGGTGGCGGTGCTGCGGGGCGAGGAAGCGGCTCTTGAGGACGCCGGTGAGCTCGGCCGCGTCGGCCGGCGCGGCCGGACGGGTGAGGCGCTCGCCGTCGCGCCAGGCGCCGGAGCCGAGTTCGGCGGTGTACGCGGTCGCGGTCTCCGGCTGCCAGATCCAGGAGGCGACGGTGCGGCCGCCTCGGACCAGCGAGCACATCACGGCGTACTCGGGGCGACCGGCGACGAAGTTGGACGTGCCGTCCACCGGGTCGACCAGCCAGACGGCGGGCTCGGAGCGCAGGGCCTCGGTGAGGGAGGGGTCGGCGGCCACGGCCTCCTCGCCGACCACCGGGACGGGCAGTAGCTCGCGCAGCCGCCGGGAGATGATCGCCTCGGCCTCGCGGTCGGCGACCGTCACCAGCTCGCCGGGCGCCTTCTCCATCACCTCGCCCGCCGCCAGCGCGCGGAAGCGCGGCTCCACGACCTCGGCCGACGCCTCGGCGAGTATCTCCGCCACCTTGTCCATCAGCACGCTCGTGCTCCCTTCACCGGGTACCACTGTCCCACGAGCGGGAGGAGGGGGAGTGGGCGGAGGGATAACAGATGTCAGCGAACAGATGATGAAATCTGTTCGCTGACATCTGTTATCCGGTATTTGAACTCTGTCCGCTGAACTTCGTCCGCTGAACCCTGTGAGGCCGTCGGGGGTCAGGCGGTGGCCGCGCGCACGCGCGCCCTGGGCACCACCAGCGGGGTCCCGGTCTCGGGGTCGGGCACCACCCGGCACGGCACGCCGAACACGGCCTCGACGAGGTCGGCCGTCAGCACCTCGGAGGGCGGCCCGGCGGCGGCGAGGCGGCCGTCCTTGAGCACCACCAGGTGGTCGGCGTAGCGGGCGGCCTGCCCGAGGTCGTGCAGCACCATGACGACGGTGCGCCCGGCCTCGGTGTGCAGGTCGGAGACCAGGTCGAGGACGTCCAGCTGGTGGCGCAGGTCGAGGAAGGTGGTCGGCTCGTCGAGCAGCAGCAGGTCGGTCTGCTGGGCGAGCGCGAGCGCGATCCAGACCCGCTGGCGCTGCCCGCCGGAGAGCCGGTCGACCTGCCGGTCGCGCAGTTCGGCGGTGCCGGTGCGCTCCAGCGCCTCCTCGACGGCCTCCTGGTCGGCCCGGGACCAGGGGGTGAGCAGCCGCTGGTGCGGGTAGCGCCCCAGGCGCACCAGTGCCTCGACTGTCACCGCCTCGGGGGTGACCGGCTGCTGCGGCAACAGGCCCATCCGCTTGGCGAGTTCGCGGGCCGGCATCCGGTGGATGTCCGCGCCGTCCAGGGTGACGGTGCCCTTCGCCGGGCCGAGGAGGCGCACGAGCCCGCGCAGCAGCGTGGACTTGCCGCAGGCGTTCGGGCCGACGATCGCGGTGACGGCGCCGCCGGGCAGCTCGAGGTCCAGCCCCTCGACGATCGTCCGGTCGCCGTAGCGCAGCCCGAGACCCCGGGTGGCGAGCCGGTTCTGCGCGGGAGGAGTCTGCGCGGAAGCGGAAGGGGTCTGCGCGGAGGCGGAAGGGGTCTGCGCGGAGGCGGAAGGGGTCTGCGCGGAGGCGGGGGGCGTCATCAGCTGCTCCTCTGGGGAAGCCGGCCCTGGCGGATCATCAGCACCAGGAGCAAGGGCGCGCCGAGGGTGGCGGTGACGGCACCGACCGGCAGCCCGTGGACGGGGATCACGTGCAGGACGAGGAGGTCGGCGCCCAGCAGCAGTACGGCGCCGGTGAGCGCGGTGAGGCCGAGCGTGCCGGGGGTGGGCGGCCCGGCGAGCAGACGGACGAGGTGGGGGACGGCGAGCGCCACGAAGGCGACCGGTCCGGTGAGTGCGGCGGCCAGCGAGGCGAGGGCGATGGTGAGCAGCAGCAGCCGCAGGCGGTCCCGGGCGGGGTCGAGGCCGAGGCCCCCGGCGGAGTCGTCGCCGAGGTCGAGGACGGCGATACGCCGCTGGCACAGCAGCGCGACGACCGCGCACACGGCGATGGCGCCGCCGCCGATCCACACCTCCGTCCAGTTGCGTCCGTAGAGGGAGCCGGTGGTCCACTGCATCGCGGAGGAGGCCAGCTCCGCCGGGAACCGTACGATCATCAGGTTCACGGCGGCGGCGAGGCCCTGCTGCACCGCCAGGCCCACCAGCACCAGCCGGGTGACGGCCATCTTCGAGCGCCAGGCGAAGGCGCCGAGCAGCAGCGCCGCCAGCAGCCCGCCGCCGACGGCGGCCAGCGGGATGAACTGGTGGGAGGCGCCGGTGGCGAGCATCAGCACCGCCCCGAAGGAGGCGCCGCCGGTGATGCCGATGGTGTCGGGGGCGGCCAGCGGGTTGCGGAAGAGCCGCTGCAGCATCGAGCCCGCCACGGCCAGCGCGGCGCCGGCGATCAGTGCCGAGACCACGCGCGGCGCCCGGAACTGCTGCACCACCAGGACGTCGCCGCCCGCGCCCTGGCCGAACAGGGCGCGCAGCGCGTCCCAGTAGGGGATGTCGACCTGGCCGGTGCCGAGCGCGACGCCGGTCAGCAGGACGAGGAGGGCGGCGGCCAGCAGCGACCAGGCGGCCGTACGGGCCCGGCGGCGGGTGATCGCGCTCATCGGCGCGGGGGTGCTCATCGGGCCACCTTCCGGGCCAGTACGGCGAGCAGCGGGGCACCGAGGAAGGCGGTGACGATGCCGACCTCGATCTCGGAGGGCCGCACCACCAGCCGGCCCAGGATGTCGGCGGTGAGCAGCAGCAGCGGGCCGGCGACCAGGCAGCCGGGCACCAGCCAGCGGTGGTCGTTGCCGAGCAGCGGGCGGACGAGGTGAGGGGCCGCCAGTCCGATGAACGCCACCGGGCCGGCGACGGCGACGGCGCTGCCCGCGAGCAGCACGACGGCCAGCCCGCCGGCCAGGCGGATGCGGGCCACGGGCACGCCCAGGGACTGCGCGGCCTCGTCGCCCAGGGCGAGCGCGTTGAGCGCGGGCGCGACGAGGAAGGCCGTCAGCAGCCCGAGGGCGAGGAAGGGCAGCACGGGGGTGAGGGTGTCCAGGTGGCGCCCGGCGACGGAGCCGGCCAGCCAGAACCGGGCCTCGTCCAGGGTGCGGTTGCTGGCCAGCATCAGGGAGGAGGTCCAGGAGGAGAACACCACCGTGAGCACGGTGCCGCCGAGCGCGAGACGCACCGGGTCCAGCTGCCCGCCGCGCCGCGAGATGGCGTACGCGGTGACGGCGGCGACGGCCGCGCCGGCGAAGGCGAACCAGACGTACTGCACCGGACGGGTGAGGTCCAGGATGTAGATCGCGGCGACCACGGCGAGGCTCGCGCCGGCGTTGATGCCGAGGGTGACGGGGGAGGCCAGCGGGTTGCGGGTCACGCCCTGGGCGAGCACCCCGGCGACGCCGAGGGCCGCGCCGACGGCGAGTCCGATGACGGTGCGCGGGACGCGAAGGCCCGTCACCACGTCGGCGTCGCCGCCGTGGGCGGAGCCGGTGAGGGCGTCGAGGACGGTGCCCAGCGGGATGGACCGGGAGCCGAGCGCGAGGCTCAGCGCGGCGCACAGCACCAGGGCACACAGCCCGGCGGCCAGCAGCAGGGGCCGCCTGGCCGCCGAGGAACGGGGGGTCGCCGGGGCAGTGGGGCCCGGCGGTTCGGTTCTCAGCACGAAGCGACATCTTAGGTTAGCTTTTCCTAACTACGTCAAACGGTGTGCTGCCGGGCCGACCGTGCCGACCGTGCTGACCGGGCCGTCACGGCCTGTCCGACTGTCAGAGGCATGCGCTAGCGTCGCGCGCATGATCGATGCGACGACGCGGGTCCGGATCGCCCGCCCCTCCCGGGACCTCGCGGCCGCCGAGCGCTTCTACGCCGACGGCCTCGGGCTCGACGTGCTGTGGCGCACCACCGAGCGCGTCCCCGGTCACCACGACCTGCTGATGGTCGGTCCGCCCGGCGGCGCCTGGCACTTCGAGCTGACGCACGACCCCGAACACCCGCTGGAGCCGACCCCGACCGTCGACGACCTCTTCGTCGTCTACCTCGGCGCGCCCGTCGACGACGCCCTCGTCGCCCGGCTGGAGGCGGTTGGCGGCACCCGGGTCGGCTCCCACAACCCGTACTGGGACGAGTTCGGCGTGACGATATCCGACCCGGACGGCTACCGGCTGGTGCTCTGCTCCCGCGCCTGGGGCGCCTGAGCAGCCGCCCGATCCGCCCGTGCGACGGCCCGTCGCGGCGGTGTGTGACAGCTCTGCAACACTCAACCACCGGCCCCGACGCGGCCGCTGAGGCCGCGAAACCCTCTGGCACACTGTGTGCCGACGACCTGCCGGGTCGGGGCATGACACAAACGGGGGTAGGGGCATGATCGGCGCGGGCACCGTGCTCAACGACCGGTACAGGTTGACGGAACCGCTCGGACGCGGCGGGATGGGGACGGTCTGGCGCGCCCAGGACTCCAACCTCAAGCGCGAGGTCGCCGTCAAGATCCTCAACGCGGGCCTGCTGGAGGAGCCCACGCAGATCGAACGGTTCCGCCGGGAGGCGCAGGTCGTCGCGGCGATCGGCCACCCGGGCATCGTGGGCGTCCACGACTACGGGGAGAGCCGCGGGGAGGACACGGACGGCGGCGAGCCCTTCGCCTACATCGTGATGGACCTGATCGAGGGCCGGGCGCTCAGCACCCTGCTCAAGGACGAGGGCCGGATGCCGCCCGAGCGGGCCCTCGCCCTGGTGGCCGACGCCCTGGACGCCCTGCAGGCCGTCCACCAGCGCGCCATCGTCCACCGGGACATCAAGCCCTCCAACCTGATGGTGCGTGCGGACGGCGCCCTGTTCGTCGCCGACTTCGGCATCGCCCTCGCGATCGCCGGTACGAAGATCACCATGACGGGCGGGTTCGTCGGCACCGCTGCCTACATGTCGCCCGAACAGGCCGCCCACGACCGCGCCAACCCCATCACGCCCTCCTCGGACCTCTACTCCATGGGCGTCGTCTGCTACGAGATGCTCACCGGGAGCCTGCCCTTCGACGGCGGGGCCGTGCAGCTGGCGTACAAGCACGTCCACCAGCCGGCGCCGGAACTGCCCGCGACCTTCCCGGCGCCGGTGCGGGCGCTGGTCGCCAGGGCGCTGGCCAAGGCGCCGGAGGACCGGTTCGCCAGCGCTGCCGAGATGGCGGCCGCGGCGCGAACGGCGGCCGGGCTGCCGGGCGGTGAGGCCGGAACGCGGACGGTCAAGCTGTGGAAGGGCGCCCGGCGAATAGCCGCCGTGCCCACGCAGGACGCTCCCGCGCCCGCACCGGGGGCGGAGCCGGTCGTGAAGGTGGGCCCGAACGCGGCCACCGAGCCGAGTGAACGCCGCAGGCGCCGCAGGATGCTGGTGCCGGTCATCATCCCGGTGGTCGTCTCGCTCGGGACGGCGGGCGCGCTGTTCGTCGACCGCAACCCGTTCAGCTCGGACGCGGCGCCCGCCCCGACCACCGCGATGAGCACCCCGGCGGCCGCGGGCCCGGGTACGGGCACGGGAACGGGCGTCGCGGGCGCCACCACCCCCGTCACCACGGCGCCCGCCACACCCCAGGCCGCCACCACGGCGCCGGCGGCGACCCCGGACGCGGCGCAGCCGCAGCCGCAGCAGCCCGTACCGGCGCCGCCGGCGGCGGGCGGCAACGGCGGGTCGGGCGCCGGCGGTGGAGCGAACGGTGGCGGAACGAACAGCGGTGGCGCGAGCGGGGGCAACGGCGGCGGCACCCAGGCCCGTCCGCCGGCGACCAACAACAACCCCGCCCCGCCGCCCCCGCAGCAGAACACCTCCAGCGGCGCGGGCGCCTCGGCCGGCGGCGGCAACCCGCCGCCGCAGACCCCGGCGCGCCCGCCGGAGTGCAACGGCGACGCCTGGACGCGCATCGTCAACGTCCAGTACGGAGCGCCGATCGGACTGGCCAACGCCGACCCGAACGCGAAGGGCAACCCGGTCGTGCTGGGCGGCAACACCCAGTTCGGCTGGCTCGCCGCCGACAGCGCCTACTCCTCGTACAACGCGTGCAACAACAACGGCGCGAGGCTCGTCCAGAGGATGGGGGACCGCGCGGTCGTCCTCGGCGACTACATGGACATCCTCAACCTGTGGGTCAAGACCTCCGTCGGCAACGGCGCCTACACCATCGCCGAGAACGGCGGCGCGAACTGCCTGACCGCCAACGGCGTGGGCAGTCCCCTCACCATGACCGCCTGTACACCGGGCAACGCGACCCAGCAGTGGAGGTTCCAGAAGTGACCGGCGCGCAGGTTCAGCTGCTGGAAGGCCCCGTACTGGAGGGGGAGTTCGTCCGGCTGGAGCCGCTGGAGCGGCGGCACGCCGAGGGGCTGGCGCTGGCCGCCGCGGAGGACCGGGACTCGTACGGGTTCACGTGGGTGCCCGCCGCGGACTCCGTGCCGGAGTACATCGACGCCCAGTTCGCCCGCAGGGACGCGGGGCTGTTGTCCCCCTACGTGCAGGTGGAGCGGGCCTCGGGGCGGGTGGTCGGTGCGACGGCGTACTGGGAGCCGCGCCGGCTGCCGTTCGACGGCGGGAAGTTCGACGGTTCGCTGTTCGCGGTCGAGGTCGGCTTCACCTGGCTGGCCGCCTCCGCGCAGGGCTCCGGACTGAACACCGAGGCGAAGTACCTGCTGTTCCGGCACGCCTTCGAGGAGTGGGGCGTGGGCCGGGTGGACCTCAAGACCGATGCCCGCAACGCCCGTTCGCGGGCGGCGATCCTGAAGGCGGGGGCGGTCTTCGAGGGCGTGCTGCGCAGTTCGGCGCGGTCCTGGGCGCCGGGGGAGGAGGGCCTGCTGCGGGACGCGGCGGTCTTCTCGATCATCCGGGAGGAATGGCCCGCCCGCCGTGCGGAGTTGGAGCGCAGGCTCGCGGAGCTGCGGGAGCGGCTCGGGTCGTTGCGCGGTTAGCGGCGGCTAGCAGAGGTCCTGGGCGCTGGACAAGGGGGCCCTGTGGCGGGACCTCGCCAACCGGGTGTCAAGGGCATGTGTGCGAACTTCTACAGGAATGTAAAACTCGCTCGGCGGCCCGGCCTGCGCCGGGGGTGCGAGCGGGCGCGACCGGGGGCGGCGGGCGGTCGGGCGTCGGCCCAGGCGATCGGCCGTGACCTCGGGTGGGGTCTCGCTCCGGGCGGGTCGAATTGCCCCTCTTTGCCCGGCACTTGACCTTCTTTGCCAACTGGCGGGACCTGGCCAACAAATGATGCAGACCTGTCAATTCGGCGACGGGATTGCCATGCTTCTGGGCATCCCCCGGCGGCAGCCCCCACCCCCACCCCATGGTGGCGAGCCGTCCGACTGCACGGGGTCACTGCACGTCAGCGCCCGTTCCGCCCCCATGGTGCCGACCCCGGCCCCCGGGACGCGGCGCGACCGCGCCCACACGCGGTTTCCCGGAAGGACTCGTACGTGAAGCGTAAGCTCGCGGCCGTCGCCGTCGTCTCGGCCACCGCCCTGCTGACCGGTGTCGTCCAGGTGGGCGCCGCCCAGGCCGCCCCCGCCACCTCCTCGATCAAGGCCCAGGCCGCCCGCCAGCACGCCGCCGTCCTCGCGGTGGCAGCCGGCCAGTCCGGCCCGCTGGCCCAGGCGCTGGGCCTCGGCGCCCAGGAGAAGCTCGTCGCCAAGGACGCCGTCGTGGACCGGGACGGCACCCGGCACCTGCGCTTCGAGCGCACCTACGCGGGCCTGCCCGTCCTCGGCGGCGACCTGGTCGTCCACCAGAGCGCCACCGGCGGCGTGAAGTCGGTCGACAAGGCCGTGGCCGCCACGATCGCGCTGCCCAGCCTCACCCCGAAGATCCCGGCCGACCAGGCCGCCGCGGGCGCCGCCGGCGCCGTCAAGGCCACGGTCGGGCAGACCATCGACGCCGACGAGTCACCGCTGGTCGGCGTGCACCAGACCGGCAAGGCCGAACTGGTCGTCTGGGCGAACGACAACAACCCGCGCCTGGCCTACCGGACCACCGTCGAGGGCGAGCGCGCCGACGGCACCCCGAGCAGCCAGGTCCTGGTCACCGACGCGGCCGGCGGGCAGGTCCTGTCCACCCACGAGAAGGTCCAGACGGCGGCCGGCACCGGCAACGGCATCTTCGTCGGCCAGGTCCCGCTGAACACCAACCAGAACGGCTCGCAGTACGAGCTGAAGGACGCCGACCGCGGCGGCCAGTCCACCACCGACATGAACAACGGCCAGTCGGGCAGCGGCTCGTTGTTCGCCAACACCGGCAACAGCTTCGGTGACGGCACCAACAACAACCGCGAGTCCGCCGCCGTGGACGCCCAGTTCGGCGCCGCGACCACCTGGGACTTCTACAAGAGCACCTTCAGCCGCAGCGGCATCCGCAACGACGGCGTCGGCGCGCTCAGCCGCGTCCACTACGGCTCCAACTACGTCAACGCGTTCTGGAGCGACGACTGCTTCTGCATGTCGTACGGCGACGGCGCCAACGACTCCGCCCCGCTGACCGAGATCGACGTCGCCGGCCACGAGATGACGCACGGCGTCACCGCCGCGACCGCCGCGCTCAACTACTCGGGCGAGTCCGGCGGCCTCAACGAGGCCACCTCGGACATCTTCGGCACCATGGTCGAGTGGTACGCCAACCTGCCCTCCAACCCGCCGAACTACTGGATCGGCGAGAAGATCAACCTGCGCGGCGACGGCAGCCCGCTGCGCTACATGGACCAGCCGAGCAAGGACGGCTCCTCGGCCGACTACTGGGACGCGGGCGTCGGCAACAAGGACGTGCACTACTCCTCCGGCGTGGCGAACCACTTCTTCTACCTGCTGTCCGAGGGCAGCGGCGCGAAGAGCATCAACGGCTTCGACTACAACAGCCCGACGGCCGACGGCTCCTCGCTCGCCGGCATCGGCCGCGACAAGGCCGCGCAGATCTGGTACCGCGCGCTGACCGTCTACTTCACCTCCACCACCGACTACGCGGGCGCCCGGGCGGCCACTCTGAGCGCGGCCGCCGACCTGTACGGCTCGGGCGGCACCGAGTACAACGCGGTGGCGGCCACCTGGACGGCCGTGAACGTCAACTGACCGGAGTCTGAGGCTTGTTCGGGGGCAAGTTGGGCGCTCCCCGGACCGGCCGTCCGCCCGCAGCGGGGCCCCGTCGAACCTCTGGGTGCGGTTCGACGGGGCCCTGGCCGTTCCCGTGCGGCCGACTACCGCGGCAGGTCCTGGGCGACCTCCCACACGTGCCCGGACGGGTCGGCGAACGCCGCCGTGCGCCGGCCCCAGGGCCGGTCCACCGGGCCGTTGAGCAACTTGACGCCCCGCTCGGCGAGTTGGGCGCAGACCGCGTCCACGTCCGGCACGCGCACGGTGAGCAGCGCCCGTACGCCCGCGCCCTCGGCGGCCACCTGCGCGGGCTCGACCAGCCCGGGCGCCTCCTTCGCGGTCAGCAGGTTCAGCAGGAGGTTGCGCAGCCGCAGCGCCGCCGAGGCGTCGTCCTCGTAGACGACCGGGAGACCGAAGACCTCCTGGTAGAACGCCTTCGCGGCGGGGACGTCCGTCACGAAGAGCGTGAGGACCTCGAGTTCGTCCAGATCGCTGGGCACTGGTGCCTCCGGAGTGTCAGGTGTCGGGTGTCTCATGTGAGATGGGCCCGACGAGCCTCGCACGGGGGACTGACAGCGGGCGGTGGCAGCAGGTGGTGGCAGCAGGTAGTGGCAGTGGGTGGTGGCAGTGGTGTGGCGGCGGGCGGTGTCAGCCCGCCTCGGCCCGCCGCTCGTGCCGGTCCTGCGCGGCCAGCACCGCGTCCCCGTGCTCCTGCGCCCAGCCGCCGAGCGCGCGGATCGGGCCGAGCAGCGCCGTTCCCGCGGCCGTCAGCGCGTAGTCGACCCGGGGCGGGGCCTCGGCGTAACGGCGGTGCTCCACCAGGCCGTTGTACTCGAGCCGGCGCAGCGTCTCGTTGAGGACCTTCGGGCTGATCCCGCCGATCCGGGCCAGCAGCGCCCGGGGACGCATCGGGCCGCCCTCGCCGAGGACGTACACCACGACGGAGTCCCAGCGGTTGGCTATCACCTCGAAGGCCAGCCGGGCGCGGCAGTCGGCGGCGAACACGGCGCCGCCCAGGTCGGGTTCGTGCCGCGGCGTGTCCAGGCGTCCATCCGAGCGTCCATCCGAGTGTTCATCCACGGGGCCATCCATGCGTCCATCCTGCCCGATCCGTTGCGTACCCGGCGGTGTGCATCGGCTCCTCTAGCGTCCGGAGCACGGCGGTCCGCAGGGTGCGGACGGCGGACCAGGGGAGTGGACATGGAGACGAATCGACCGATCGGGATCGGCGTGCTCGGCACGGGCGCGATGGCGAAGGCGCTCGGCGGGGCCTTCGTACGGGCCGGGCACCGGGTGCTGGTGGGCGGGCGCGACGAGGAGAAGGCGCACCGGCTCGCGGAGGAGATCGGGGCGGCGGGCGGCGGCACCCTGGCGGAGGCGGCGCGCTTCGGCGAGGCCGCGCTGGTGGCGCTGCCGGGCGGTGCGGCGCAGGAGGTGGTGGCCTCGCTCGCCGGTGACCTGCGCGGGCGGGTGCTGCTGGACTGCACCGTCCCGATGGCCCCCGGGGAGGGAGGCCCCGCGCTGACCACGGACGGGGGCGCCGACTCGCTGGCCCGGCGGCTCGCCTCGGCGGCGCCCGGGGCGCGGGTGGTGAAGGTGTTCGGCGTCTGCCACGAGAGCATCTGGACGCTGACGAAGCCGAGCTTCGAGGGCGCGCCGCTCGGCGTCCCGTACTGCGCGGACGACGCGGCCGCCGCAGCGCTCGCCGCCGAACTGGTGGCCACGATGGGCTGCGTCCCGGTGCCCTGCGGGGGTCTGGAGCGGGCCGGGCTGCTGGAGGCGAGGGCGGTCTTCGCGATCGGCGTCTGGTGGTCGGGCGGCGAGGCGCGGCACGTCTTCCCCTCGCCGGCGCTGGCGCCGGGCGCGGTGGACGACGAGGACTAGCGAGTCTCCTCCGGCTCGCCGTTCTCGCGGCGCTGGCGCAGGAGGTCGTCATAGTCGGCGTGCACCCGGCGGTCCATGGCGAGGGTGAACTGGGCGTCGGCGACGGTCCTGGCCAGCGGGCGGACGCGCAGGATGCGTTCGGTGAGGCGGGCGGCCTCGCCGGGCGGGAGGGGGGTGTCGGCGGACAGGGCGCTGAGGAGGTGTTCGCCGACCACCTCGATGAAGATCTCGGCGATGGCGTCGACGTGTTCGCGGGTGCGGCGGCTGGCGTCGAGCACGGCCGCCAGCGGCACGCCCTGGGTGACCAGTTCGGTGGTGGCGTCCAGCAGCCGGCGGCTGACGTGGGTGATGCCGTCCTCGTCGACGGTGATGTAGCCCTGGGCGATGGACTCGGCGGTGTTCTCCTCGGTGAGCTGGTCGCCGAAGGCCGCCTTGAGCTCCTCCCAGTCGAGGCGGACGGGGGTCTCGTCGGACCAGGGCGCGACGATCGCCGCCGCGAGGCCGATGAGGTCGGCGACGTCGCGCCCGCTCTCGCCGGCGTCGATGAGCTCGGTGATCCCCTCGAGGGTGTGGCCGCGCTCCAGCAGTTCGGCGATCATCCGCAGCCGGGCGAGGTGCTCCTCGCCGTACCAGGCGATCCGGCCCTCCTTGCGGGGCGGCTGGAGGAGTTTGCGCTCGCGGTAGAAGCGCAGGGTGCGGGTGGTGATCCCGGCGGCCTCGGCCAGTTCCTCCACCCGGTACTCGCGCCTGTCGTCGTCCCCGGCAGCTCTGACCTTGTCCACGGCGATCAGCATAGGTGCGCGGCGCGGGCGGGGGAGGGTGCGGGAACACGGGGTGAACCGGGGCCGTCGCGCGTCTTCCCTCCGGTGTCGGCAGGGGCTACCCTCCCAATCGTGCCAGTGATTACTGGCGCGATTGGCAGGGGTCCGGGTGACGCGGGCCCCGGGAGAGTGCGACGATCACCGCCCCCACCCTCAGGAGGTTGGCCGCATGGCAGCCAGCAGCAAGCGCCCCCGCTCCGGCCCGGCCCCGGCGCCCGACGCCGCCGCCGTCGAGGAGGCGTCGGGCACCGGGGCCGCCGTCGGCGTGGAGGAGGACACCCCCCACGTACGGGTCGCGGTGATCGGCTCCGGCTTCGGGGGCCTCGGAGCGGCGGTGAGGCTGCGCCGCGCCGGCATCACCGACTTCGTCGTCCTGGAGCGCGCCGACTCCGTCGGCGGCACCTGGCGCGACAACAGCTACCCCGGCTGCGCCTGCGACGTGCCCTCGCACCTCTACTCCTTCTCCTTCGCCCCCAACCCCGAGTGGCCGCGCAGCTTCTCCGGCCAGCCGGACATCCGCGCCTACCTGGAGAAGGTCGCCACCGTCTTCCGGCTGCGCCCGCACCTGCGGTTCAACACCGAGGTGCTGGAAGCCCGTTGGGAGGACGAGCGGACCCGCTGGCGGATCACCACCACCGCCGGCACCTGGACAGCCGACGCGATCGTCTCCGCCGCCGGACCCCTCGCCGACCCGCAGATCCCCGACCTGCCCGGCCTCGACGCCTTCCCCGGCAAGGTGTTCCACTCCTCCCGCTGGGACCACGACTACGACCTCGGCGGCAAGCGCGTCGCGATGGTCGGCACCGGCGCCTCCGCCGCCCAGATCATCCCCTCGATCCAGCCCGAGGTCGGAAAGCTCACCGTCTTCCAGCGCACCCCCGCCTGGGTCCTGCCGCGCCGTGACCGCGAGATCACCCAGCTGGAGAAGTGGCTGCACAGCCGGGTGCCGCTCACCGGGAGCCTGCGCCGAGGCACCCTCTTCGCCCTGCGGGAACTCCAGGTCGACGCCTTCGTGCGCCGCCCCGGACTGCTGCGCGTCGTCCAGCAGCTCGCCGAACGCCACCTCGCCCAGGGCGTCGCCGACCCGGCGTTGCGCGCCAAACTCACCCCCGACTACCGCATCGGCTGCAAGCGCATCCTGCTCAGCAACACCTACTACCCGGCGCTCGCCGCCGCCAACACCGAGGTCGTCGCCTCCGGGCTGCGCGAGGTGCGCGGCTCCACCCTCGTCGCCTCGGACGGCAGCGAGCACGAGGTGGACGCCATCGTCTTCGGCACCGGCTTCCACGTCACCGACATGCCCATCGGCTCCCGGGTGTTCGGCACCGACGGCCGCAGCCTCGCCGAGGAGTGGAAGGGCGGGATGGAGGCGCTGCGCGGCTCGACCGTGCGCGGCTTCCCCAACCTGTTCTTCGTGATCGGCCCCAACACGGGCCTGGGCAACAGCTCGATGATCCTCATGATCGAGTCCCAACTGAACTACATGATCGACGCGTTGACCACGCTCGACGCCGTCGGCGCCGCCGCCATGCAGCCCACCGCCCGCGCCCAGCGGCAGTGGAACCTCGAACTCCAGCACCGGATGGACCGCACGGTGTGGACGACGGGCGGCTGTCGCAGCTGGTACCTCGACCCCAGCGGCAGGAACACCGTGCTGTGGCCAGGCTCCACCACCTCCTTCCGCCGCGCCACCCGCAAGGTCGACCTCGGCGAGTACGAGCTGATCCTGCGCACCGCACCGGCCACCACCACCCGGACCGCCCAGGAGGTCTCCGCGTGAGCGTCCAACCGCCCGCCGACTACGAACCGCCCGTACCCGCCGAGGAGTTCGGCGTCCTCACCACCGACGGCCTGCGGCTGCACGTCGAGGTGCACGGCCGCCCAGGCGCGCCGACCGTGGTGCTCGCCCACGGCTGGACCTGCTCCACCGCCTTCTGGGCCCCCGTCATCCGCCGACTCACCGACCGCTACCGGGTGGTGGCCTACGACCAACGCGGCCACGGGCGCAGCGAGATCCCGCCGAGCCGGGCCCGCTACTCCACCCGGGCGCTCGCCGACGACCTCGCCACCGTCCTCGCCCGCACCGTCCCGGCGGGGGAGCGGGCCCTCCTCGCCGGGCACAGCATGGGCGGGATGACCGTCATGGCCGCCGGGGGACGGCCCGAGGTCGCCGAGCGCACGGCCGCCGCCGTCCTCGTCTCCACCGGGCCGGGCGAGCTGCTCGCCGAACTGAACGTCCTGCCAGGGTCGTTGCGCCCGGCCGGGCTGCGCCGCTTCCTGCACCGGCAGCTGCTGCGCTCCCGGATGCCGCTGGGGCCGGTCACGCCCGTCAGCCGGGCCGCGCTCAAGTACGCGACGATGGGCCCGGGTTCGCCCGCCGACCAGGCCGAGGCGACGGCGCGGATCGTGCACGCCTGCCCGACCTCCGTGCGCGCGGGCTGGGCCGGGGTGCTCGCCCGGCTGGACGTCCATGCCGGGCTCGCCCGGCTCGCCGCGCCCACCGCTGTGGTGGTCGGCACCGCGGACCGGCTCACCCCGCCGGTGCATGCGCACCGCATCGTCTCCGAACTCCAGGACCCCCAGGGGCTGTTGCTGCTGCCCGGCGTCGGGCACATGGCGCCGCTGGAGCGGCCCGCCGAGGTCGCCGCCGAGATCCACCGGATGGCCGTCGAGCACCTGCTCGGCGCCTGTGACTCCGTGGACACCGTTGCCGTTGTCGGCGCTGTCGCCGCCGATGGCGCCGTTGCCGACCCCGAGGTCGAGAGGACGGCCGTCGCATGAACACCCTCCCGCCGTTGTCCGATCAGGTCGTCGTCGTCACCGGGGCCGCGCGGGGGGTCGGCGCCTCGCTGGCCCGCAAGCTGGCCCGGCGCGGCGCCAAGGTCGCGCTGCTCGGGCTGGAGCCCGTCGAACTGAAGGCCGTCGCGGCGCAGTGCGGCCCCTCCGCCACCAGCTGGGAGGCGGACGTCACCGACCTCGAGGGGCTGAGCGCGGTCGCGGACCGGATCAAGGAGCACTACGGGCGGATCGACGCCGTGGTCGCCAACGCCGGGATCGCGCTCGGCGGGCCGATGATGGACAGCGACCACCGGGCGTTCAGCCGGGTGATCGAGGTCAACCTGCTCGGCAGCGTGGCCACCGCCCGGGCCTTCCTGCCCGCGCTCGCCGAGAGCCGCGGCTACCTGCTGCAGATCGCCTCGCTGGCGGCGCTGACCCCCGCGCCGCTGATGAGCGCCTACTGCGCCAGTAAGGCGGGGGTGGAGGCGTTCGCCCACTCGATCCGCGCCGAGGTCGCGTATCAGGGCGTCAAGGTCGGTGTCGGGTACCTGAGTTGGACCGATACGGACATGGTCCGCGGCGCCGACGAGGACACCGTGCTCCGGCAGATGCGCAGCAAGCTGCCCTGGCCGGCCAACAAGACGTACCCGCTGGAGCCCGCCGTGGACCGGCTGGTCGCCGGGATCGCGCGGCGCTCGGCGCACGTCTACGCCCAGGCGTGGCTGCGGGGCATGCAGCCGGTGCGGTGGCTGCTGCCGAGCCTGATCGCCGTCGTCGGCTCGCGGGACGTCGCCAAGCTCGCCCCGCAGCTCGCCGCCACCGCCGCCTCGCGCCTGCGCGCGGTCGGCGCGGGCGGGGCCGCGGACACGGCGAACAGGTCGCAGCGTACGGATCACGGCTGACGGCTGACGGCGAACAGCTGACAGATGTCAGATGTCAGATAACGGCGAACGGATGACAGATGGTGAAATCTGTCATCCGTTCGCCGTCGGGGAGCGCAGCCGCTCAGCGCCTCGTCTCGTACCTGCTCAGGACCACGCCGCCGGGAAGCGTCCGTGTCTCCAACAGGTCCAGCCTCACCCAGCTGTCCAGCGCGGTGAAGAACGGCGTGCCGCCGCCCACCAGGACGGGATGGGCGGCGATCACGTACTCGTCGATCAGCCCGGCGCGCATGGCCGCCGCGGCGAGCGTGGCGCCGCCGATGTTCATCGGGGCGCCGTCCTCGGCCTTGAGCCGGGTGATCTCGGCGATCGCGTCGCCGGTGACCAGGCGGGTGTTCCAGTCGAGCGTGGCGTCGTTGTCGGCGTTGTCGATCGTCGAGGAGAACACCACCTTCGGGGTGTCCCGCCAGGTCCGCGCGAACTCGATCTCCGCCGGGGTGGCGCCGGGCTGCTGGTCGCCGGTCGGCCAGTAGGAGCTCATCGTCTCCCACAGCTTGCGCCCGTAGAGCGACATGCCGCTCGCCTGCTCGAGCTCGAGCCACCACCGGAACAGCTCGGGGCTCGGAGGTCCGCTCCAGCCGATGTCGTCGCCGGGCGCGGCGATGTAGCCGTCCAGGGTCAGGTTCATGCCGTAGATCAGTCTCCGCATGGCCTCAGCGTGGTGCACCCGGCCGACCCGGGCAACCCGTCAGATCCCCACCCCCGGCCCTTCCGCCTCGATCCGCTGCAGCTGCGCCAGCGCCCGCCCCAGCACCGGCAGCGGCGGCGAGGCCAGGGCGAGGCGGACGGCAGCGGGGGAGCGCCGGGGGTCGACGGCGAACGCCTCCGCCGGGGTGACCGAGATGCCCGCGCGTGCCGCCGCCGCGACGAAGGTCTCCGCGCGCCAGGGCGCGGGGAGCGGCCACCACAGCACGTACGAGCGCCCGTCCGCCCGCACCCGGCGCGAGGTCAGCACGGTGCGCGCCAGGTCCTGCCGGGCCGTGGCGTCCGCCTGCTTGGCCGCCGCGACCGCCGCCACCGTGCCGTCCCCGATCCAGCGCACCGCCGCCTCGAGGGCGAACCCGCTCGGCGAGGCCCCGGCCGAGCGCAGCGCCCCGGCCATCCGCTCGCGCACCCCCTGCGGCACCACCGCGAACCCGACGCTCAGGCCCGCGCCGAGCCGCTTGGTCAGGCTGTCGACGAGCACCGTGCGCTCCGGCGCGTAGGCGGCGAAGGCGTCGACCCCCGGGCAGAGGAAGGACCACACCGCGTCCTCCACCACCGGCAGGTCCAGCCGCCGGACCTCCCTCGCGAGCGCCTGCGCCCGCTGCGGCGGCATGGTCGCCCCGAGCGGGTTGTGCAGCCGCGGCTGCACGTACAGCGCCTTCAGCGGCGCGGCCCGGTGCGCGGCGGCCACCGCCTCGGGCAGCAGACCGTCCTCGTCGACCGCCAGCGGCACGAGCCGGATGCCCAGCTGCCCGGCGATCGCCTTGACCACCGGGTACGTCATCTCCTCCACCCCCACCCGCTGCCCCGGCGACGCCAGTGCCGAGAGGGCCGCCGCCATCAACTGCCGCGCGTTGCCCGCGAACAGCAGTGAGTCCGGCGCGACCTCCGGGCCCCCGCACGACCGGGAGGCCAGCGCGGCGAAGGCGTCCCGCGTCGCCGCCGTCCCGGCCACGCCGACCGGCCGCAGGGCCTCGCCGAGGACGTCCGGGCGCAGCAGCGGCGTCAGGGAGCCGGCGAGCAGCGCCAACTGATCCGCCACGCCGGGGAAGTTGAGCTCGAGGTCGACGGGCCCGGCGCCCGGTTCGGCGAGTGCGACCCGGCCGTCCCTGGCGCCGTCCCGCGCGCCCTGCCCGGCACGGACGAAGGTGCCGCGCCCGACCTCGCCGGTGGTCAGCCCGCGCAGGGCGAGTTCCCGGTAGACGCGGGTGGCGGTGGAGGCGGCGATCCCGCGACGGCGGGCGAAGGCGCGCTGGGTGGGCAACTGCTCGCCGGGCCGTAGCCGTCCGGCCTCGATGTCGGCCGCGACCGCGTCGGCGATCGTCCGGTAGTCGTCCCTGGCCACCGCGGCTCTGCTCCCTGCGTCCCTGGCCACCGCGGCCCTCGTCCCCGCGGCCCTGGTCACTTCGTCCCTGGTCACCGGCGCCCCTTCCCTCGTCAGGCGCTCACGCTCGATTGCACCGAGCGCAAAGTCATCATTGCATCGAGGTGTGTGCCCGGCCTAGCCTCCCAGGCATGGACAACCCCTTTCTGGCCGTCGACGGACACGCGGTCCTCGGCATAGCCGCCGTCGCACTGGGCATGGTGCTGAGCCCCGGCCCGAACATGATCTACCTGGTCTCGCGCTCGATCTCCCAGGGCCGCCGCGCGGGCCTGGTCTCCCTGCTCGGGGTGGCGGTGGGCTTCCTGGTGTACCTGGTCGCGGTGACGGCCGGGGTCGCCGCCGTGTTCTCCGAGGTGCCGGTGCTCTACACCGCGATCAAGCTGGCCGGCGCCGGCTACCTGCTGTGGCTCGCGTGGCAGGCGGTGCGCCCGGGCGGTACGGCGGTGTTCGCCCCGCAGGAGCTCGCGCCGGACTCCCCGCGCAGGCTGTTCACGATGGGTTTCCTGACCTGCCTGCTCAACCCCAAGATCGCCATCATGTACATCTCGCTGTTGCCCCAGTTCGTGGTGCCGGAGCGCGGTCACGTCGGCGAACAGAGCCTGGTGCTCGGCCTGACCCAGATCGTGATCGGCATCACCGTCAACGGCGTGATCGCCATGGGCGCGGGCAGCATCGCGGCCTTCCTCGGCCGCCGCCCCCTGTGGCTGCGGGTTCAGCGCTACATGATGGGCACGGTCCTCGCGGGCCTCGCGCTCAACATCGCCGCCGACCGCGCCCGCGCCGTCCCCGCCTAGCCGCGCCTAACCGTCGAGGCTCCCCTGCGCCAGCCCCTTCAACAGCTCGTACGAGCGCTGGACGAACCGCCCGTCCAGGCTGGGCCCGGTGTTGGCGAGGGCGGCGACGGCCGTGCCGGTGGGCGGGGAGAAGCCGACGAAGGCGGTGAAGCCCCGGGTGCCGCCGGTGTGGAACCACAGCTCGCGCCCGCCCGCGTGCCGGTGCTGCCAGATCAGGCCCAGCTGGTCGCCGGAGCGCGGCAGGCGCAGCCGGGGCCGCTGCACCTCGCGCAGCGCCGTCGCCAACTGGCCGTCCCCCGGCCGGAGATGGGCCTGGAGGTAGTGCAGCAGGTCGGCCGCTCCGGCCCGGACGGCGCCCGCGCCGGGCAGGCCGGGGATGCGCCAGGGCGGCAGCGCCCGCCCGCGCCGGTACCCGGTCGCCCGCCCGGGCGCGTCCGGGGCGCAGGTGGTGTCGCGCAGGCCGAGCGGTCGGCAGACCCGTTCCGCGAGCAGCTGTCCGTACGAGGGCCCGCCGACTGCCTCGACGAGCAGGCGCCCGAGCAGCCCGACCCCGTAGTTGGAGTACCCGTACCTCCCGCCGGGCCGCGACCGTACGGTGGTTCGGGCGAGTCCGTCCCTCAACTGCCGCTCGCCGTAGCGGCCGTACGGATTGCTGAACCAGGCGGGCGCGGCGCCGGCGAGGAGCCCGGGCGGCAGCCGGGGCAGGCCCGAGGTGTGGGTGGCCAGGTGCAGCAGGCGGATCGGTCCGCCCGAACGCACCGAGGGCGTAGGCCAGTCGGGAGGAAGATGGCTCTCCACCGGGTCGTCCAGGGAGAGTTCGCCGCGCGCGGCGAGGTCGGCGAGCAGCAGTGCGGTGAACGTCTTGGTGACGGAGCCGAGTTCGAAGCCGGTTTCCGGTGTGCACGCCGCGGCGCCCGGCCCGCGCCCCAGTCGGCCGTGGCAGCGCACCTGCGCCCGCTCGCCGTCGACGAGCGCCACGGCCACCGCCGTCGCGTACGGCTCGGCGGCGCGCAGGACCTCCCCGTACAGCCGGTCGACGGACGTGCCCACGCGGGGCGGGGTGCTCACGCGAGGGCCGCCTGCGCGCCGCCGAGTGCGCGCGAGAGGGTGACGGTGCTGGCCACCACCGCGACCACGGCGGTGTGTTCGTGGTCCTTGAACGCCTGCTCGGGCTCCTCGGCGACGGGCTGCGCGTCGTCGCGCGGGATCAGCCCGTCCTCGCGCTGCACGGCGGCGAGCGCCTCCCAGCCCTGCCGCCCGGTGACCGGCTCGCCGATGCAGGCGTCGACGACGAGCAGTTCGGCGGCGAGGTCCCACTGCCCGACCTCCAGCCAGATGTCGAGCCAGACGGGCAGCCAGTCGCGGACGTAGGCGCGCATCGGCTCCGGCAGGTTCTCAGGCCGGGCGCCCCAGTCGGTGAGGTGGAAGACGGTGTGGGTGATGTCGTAGCCGGTGGCCCAGTCCACGGCCCAGGGCTCGGGGGTGGAGCCGAGCCAGGTGGTGGCGGCCAGGGCGCTCCAGTCCGTGGCACGGCGCTCCAGGCCCGTGACCCGGCGGGCGTTGGCGATGGCCAGGCGCCGGTTGGGCACCGTCTCGGCGGCGTGCACCGAGCGCAGTTCGGCCAGCGAGGCGACCAACTCCTCCAGCGGCGGGTGCCGGTACCCGGCCCGGACGAAGTGGGCGTACACCTCCAGCGGGTCGGTCAGCAGCAGGTGCCTCAACTGCCGTTCGTACAGCAGGTTCCCGTCCCGCAGTTGGGACCAGCCGAAGGCGAGCATCCGGCGGGCCCGCTCGGCGTCGACCGGTCCGGTGACGCCCTCGCGCAGCACCAGCGAGGCGGCGAGCGCGCATTCGCCGATGGGCTTGTAGGCGTTGTTGGGGTCGGCGATGTCGATGGTGATGTTGTCGTCGAGCCCGCCGAAGCCGGTCTCGTGCGAGGCGTCGAGCCAGGCCAGGGCGCGCGAGCCGAGCCGCTGGGCGGTGGCGAGGACGTCGTGGTCGGTCATGCCCGCTCCCCAGGGGTCCCGTGCGTCCCGGCGCCGTCCAACAGCGCGGCGGCGATGGCCAGTTCGAGGGCGATCCGGGCGCTGCCGTCGCTCACCACCCGCAGGCGGGCCAGCAGCGGTTCCAGCTCCAGCGGCACGGCGACGCCCTCGGCCCGGCACCAGGCCAGCCAGCGCGTCAGCCGGGCGGCGGCCCGGTGGTCGCGCCGCAGCATCGACCGTGCGGCGCCCCGGGCGAGCGCCAGGGCGTGGGTGCGGGCCTGGCGGTGCACGGCGCCGTCCAGTCCGGGCAGGGCGAGCGCGGACAGCTGCGCCATCCGGATCGACCAGGGCTGCCACTGCTCCGGCTCCGGCCACGCGGCGTGACCGGGAACGGCGGCCGGCGCGGGCGCGGTGACAGCGGGTGGGATGGCAGTGGGCAAGATGACAGCGGGCGCGGTGACAGCGGGCGCGGTGACGGAGTGTTCCCCCGGCCCGGCGCCGCCCGCGTCACCGGTCGTCCCCAGCGTCCGGACGAGCAGCACCCCGGCCGCCCAGTCCCGCCAGGCGGCGACGACGGCGTTCCCGTCCCCGCCGCCCGTCGCGCCCGTCAGGCCCGCCGCGCCCGTCAAGCCCGCGGGCGGGAAGACGCGGTGCGCCTCGGCGAGCAGCAGCGCCGTGGTCTCGTCGGGGTCGGCCCCGGCCAGCAACTGCGGGGCGAACAGGTCGGGCCCGACCACCCGCAGGGCGGCCAGCAGCGACCTGGGCGCCTCGACGGCATCGGGCGCGTCCGGCGCCTCCGGCGGGGCGGGCGCGAGCGCGACCGCACCCCCGGCGCCCCGCAGGGCGTCGAGGGTCCGGCCCGCCACCCGCTCGACTGCGGCGGCGTACTCGTCGCGCAGAGGGGTATCGGCGAATGGCATGGTTGCGTGGTCCTCCTCGAAGCGGACTCCACGAGGTCCCGGGCCGGATCGGACACCGTCGGTCACGATGGATCACGGTCGGTCACGGTCACGGCGCAGGAATGCCCCGCGGGGCCCTGGGGGCCCGGCGGCGAGCTCGGCTACCGGGTCTTCTCCTTGGGCTGCTTCGGGGCGAGCAGCAGCAGCCCCACCAGCAGCAGGCCGCCGGCGGCTTCGGGGCGGTACGTGGGCGCGTCGCTGACGACGGCCTCGTCCTCCACCATGAGCAAGCCGAGCGCATCGAGTTCGGCCTCGGTCGCCAGCGGCGCCCGGGTCGTGCCGGTCGTGAACTGAGTAAGCATCAGATGTGCCTCCTCATCTGGATTTCACCGCCCGGTCGGGCGATGCCCCTGTCCGACACTACGAGCCCCGGCGGCGACCTGCATCCGCAGCCCCCTGAGCTGCGGCGTTGCCCTGGGTGCGGGCTCGGATGCGGCGAGTTCGCGGAGAGTCGGTACGGTCTGGACATGACCACAGCCTTGATCACCGGCGCGACCGCCGGCATCGGAGCCGCCTTCGCCCGCCGCCTGGCCCGCGGCGGCTACCGGCTCGTCCTGGTGGCCCGCGACTCCGAGCGCCTGGAGCGCGCGGCCGCCGACCTGCACGCCCGCTACGGCACCGAGTCGGAGGTGCTGCGCGCCGACCTCGCGACCGAGGACGGCATCCGCGCCGTCGAGGCCCGCCTCGCCGACACCGGGAACCCGGTGGACCTGCTCGTCAACAACGCCGGCTTCGGCAACAAGGGCGCCTTCGGCACCGTCCCCCTGCAGGACGAGCTGGACATGCTGAAGGTGCACATCGAGGCGATCCTGCGCCTGACCACCGCCGCGCTGCCCGGTATGCGCGAGCGCGGCCGGGGTGCGATCGTCAACGTCGCCTCGGTGGCCGCCTTCCTGCCGCGCGGCACGTACGGGGCGAGCAAGGCGTGGGTGGTCAGCTTCACCCAGGGCGTGCTGCGCGACCTCGGCGGCAGCGGCGTGCGGATGATGGCGCTGTGCCCGGGCTTCACCCGTACCGAGTTCCACGAGCGGGCGGGCATGGGCACCGACAACATCCCCGCCTGGTCCTGGCTCTCGGCGGACCGGGTGGTGGAGGACGCGCTGCGCGACCTGGGCCGCGGCCGGTCGGTGTCGGTGCCCGGCAAGCGCTACAAGGCCGTGGTCGCCCTGGCCCGGCTGCTGCCCTCGGGCAAGCTGGGCGGCGTCTCCAACAAGGCGGCGCGCACGTACCGCACCGACTGAGGCGCGAGCGGCGGTCGGGCGGAGGCCGGGCGGCGGTAACGGGGACCGGGGCACGCAGCGGGAATAGAGCAACCCTCACTATTAGCTTGCCTAACTATGAGCTAACCCCGGTATGCTGCCCCCGGTGCCACTCGCGCACCCGTCCGACCGCCGCGCCCCCGCGCGCCCGAACCAGGGAGGTCCGCCCTTGAGGCGCACCATCGACTGGACCCCGCCCGAAACCGCCGAGGGCGAGACCCGCCCGCCCTCCCAGTGGCGGCGCATCCTCGCGCTCTTCCGCCCCTACGCCGGCCGCCTGACGCTCGTCGGCCTGCTGGTCGCCGCCTCCGCCGTCGTCTCCGTCGCCTCGCCGTTCCTGATCAAGGCCGTCCTGGACACCGCCATCCCGCAGGGCCGCACCGGGCTGCTCAGCCTGCTCGCCCTCGGCATGGTCGCGGCGGCCGTGGTGAACAGTGTCTTCAACGTCCTCCAGACGCTGATCTCCACCACCGTCGGCCAGCGCGTCATGCACGACCTGCGCACCGCCGTCTACGGCCACCTCCAGCGCCAGTCGCTCGCCTTCTTCACCCGCACCCGCACCGGCGAGGTGCAGTCCCGCATCGCCAACGACATCGGCGGCATGCAGTCCACGGTGACCTCCACCGCGACGAGCCTGGTCTCCAACTTCACCGCCGTCGTCGCCTCGATCGTCGCCATGGTCGCCCTGGACTGGCGGCTGACGATCGTCTCCCTGCTGCTGCTCCCGATGTTCGTGTGGATCAGCCGCCGCGTCGGCCGCGAACGCAAGAAGATCACCGGCGAGCGCCAGAAGCAGCTCGCCGCGATGAGCTCCGCCGTCCAGGAGTCGCTCTCCGTCAGCGGCATCCTGCTGGGCCGCACCATGGGCCGCACCGACTCGCTGGCCCGGGAGTTCACCGCCCAGTCCGACCAGCTCGCCGACCTGGAGGTGCGCGCCAGCATGGCCGGGCGCTGGCGGATGAACACCATCCAGATCGTGATGGCCGCCATGCCCGCCGCGATCTACTGGGCCGCCGGGCTCACCGTCGCCGGGGGAGCGCCGATCGTCTCGGTCGGCACCCTGGTCGCCTTCGTCACCCTCCAGCAGGGCATGTTCCGCCCGACCGTGAGCCTGCTCTTCACCGGCGTGGAGGTGCAGACCTCCCTCGCCCTGTTCCAGCGGATCTTCGAGTACCTCGACCTGCCGGTGGACATCACCGAGCGGCCGGACCCCGTCACCCTCCCGGAGATCCGCGGCGACGTGCGCTTCGAGGCCGTCGACTTCCGCTACGACCCCGAGCAGCCGCGCCCCACCCTCGACGGCGTCGACCTCGCCGTCCCGGCGGGGACCTCACTGGCCGTGGTCGGCGAGACCGGCTCCGGCAAGACCACGCTCAGCCACCTGGTGCCCCGCCTCTACGACGTCACCGGCGGCCGCGTCACCATCGACGGCGTGGACGTGCGCGAGCTCTCCTTCGAGACCCTGGCCCGCGCGGTCGGCGTCGTCTCCCAGGAGACGTACCTCTTCCACGCCTCCGTCGCCGAGAACCTGCGCTTCGCCAAACCCGACGCCTCGGACGCCGAACTCGTCGAGGCCGCCCGGGCCGCGCAGATCCACGACACCATCGACGCCCTCCCGGAGGGCTACGACACCCTCGTCGGCGAACGCGGCTACCGCTTCTCCGGCGGCGAGAAGCAGCGCCTCGCCCTCGCCCGGACCATCCTGCGCAACCCGCCCGTCCTCATCCTCGACGAGGCCACCAGCGCCCTGGACAACCGCACCGAACGCGCCGTCCAGCAGGCCGTCGACACCCTCGCCGCCGGCCGGACCACCATCACCATCGCGCACCGGCTCTCCACCGTCCGCGCCGCCGACCAGATAGCCGTGCTCGACCACGGACAGGTCGCCGAACTGGGCACCCACGAGGAGCTGGTGGCCCTCGACGGCCGGTACGCGGCGCTGCTGCGCCGTGAAGTCCCGGACACCGCCGGGGTGCTGGGCCACGCGTGAGCCGGCGACGCGCAGGCTCGTGACGCGCGTGCTGTGACGCTTGAGCCGGCTACGCGGCCTTCGGCACCTCGTTGTAGCGCTCCGCGATCTCCTGGCCCGAGAGCCGCTGGATCGCCGCCATCACCTCGTCCGTCACCTGACGGCGCGCCTTGAGCGAACGGGCCTGCCCGTGCAGCTCGTCGAAGTGCAGCGGCTCCCCGAAGCGCACCGTCACCTTCTTCAGACGCGGCACCCGCTTGCCGATCGGCAGGATCTCCTCCGGGCCCTCCAGCGCCACCGGCACCACCGGCACGCCCGCCGTCAGCGCCAGCCAGGCCACGCCCGTCTTGCCCCGGTACAGCCGCCCGTCCAGGGAACGGGTGCCCTCCGGGTAGATACCGAACGCCTTGCCGGCCTCCAGGATCTCGAGCGCCGACTCCAGCGAAGCCTGCGCCGAGCGGTACGTGCCGCGCTCGACCGGTACCGCGCCGATCGCCTCGAAGAAGCCCTTGGAGACCTTGCCCTTGAGCCCGGGCGCCTTCCAGTACTCGGCCTTGGCGAGGAAGTGGACGCGACGCGGGGCGGTCAGCGGGATCACCACGCTGTCGATGAAGGACAGGTGGTTGCTCGCCAGGATCACCCCGCCCTTGCTCGGCACGTTCTCGGCACCCTCGATGACCGGGCGCCAGATCCCGCGCGCGACGGGCTTCAGCAGCAGCCTGGTGACGAGGTCGAGCATGGGTTTCCCTCCCTGGACGAACGATCGCCCGGGAGGTGCCCGGGCCCGCGATCAGATCCGCAGACTACGGCACCCACCCCCGCGCCCGTCCACTCCCGGAGACCGTGGCGATCACCACGGCGGGTAGGGTACGGCCGTCCGAACCGAGCACGACCCAGCAGTACCCCAGGAGGGCACCATGCAGAGCACCGAGGAGATCAAGGCGCTGTTCGACCGTTTCGACCAGAACGGCGACGGCAAGATCACCCCGGCCGAGTACGCGCTCGCCGCCAACGAGATGGGCGACCACACCGTGACGCTCTCGATGGCGGAGGCGCTGATCCACACGATGGACACCCGGCACCAGGGCTTCCTCGACTTCGAGGAGTTCCTGGCCGCCCGCCGCGGCTGATCCGCGCGGGGAACGGGGCCGGTCCGCCGCACCCGCGGCGCCGGCCCCGTCCGCGTGAGGGGCCGCGTCAGTCGTGCACCGGGAACACCCGGCGCACCACCCGCTCCGCCGCCCCGCCGTCGTCCCAGACGCAGAACTTCGCGCGGAACCGTTCCCGCGCCCCCGGCTCCGGGTCCCCCGCCAGCAGTGCCTCCGCCAGCGCCTGCGCGTCCTGCGTGACCGCGCCCGGCGGCTCGGCGAACAGGTCGAAGTAGACGCCGCGTTCGCGCCGGTACTCCTCCCAGTCCGGGGCGAAGATCACCACCGGCCGGTCCAGCACCGCGAAGTCGAACATCATCGACGAATAGTCCGTCACCAGCACGTCTGCCGCGAGGTAGAGGTCCTCCACCGCCGGGTGCGCCGACACGTCCAGGATCCGCGCCGCCTCCGAACCCGCCGTCAGGTCGCCCGGCCCGCCGGTGTGGAAGTAGTGGGTGCGCACCAGCAGCGTGTAGTGCGGCCCCAGCGCGCGCGCCAGCTCCGCCACGTCGAGCAGCGGCACGTAACCGCCGCGCCCGCTGCGGTGGGTGGGCGCGTACAGCACCGCCGTGGTGCCGGGGCGCAGCCCGAGCCGCTCGCGCATCGCCCGCACCTCCTCCCGGTCGGCGTTCGCCAGCCGGTCGTTGCGCGGGTACCCGGTGTCCAGCATCTCGTACGAGCCGGGGAACGCCCGCGAGAAGTGCTCGGTGGTGTGCGGGTTGGGGGAGACGAGGAAGTCCCAGCGGTCCACGGCCTCCTGGAGCCGGTCGAAGTCCAGGCCCTCCTCGGCGGCCGCCGGATGGTCGCGCAGGTCCATGCCCATCGCCTTCAGCGGCGTGCCGTGCTGCGTCTGGACGTGTACCGTGCCCGGCCGCTTGGTCATCGTCCGGGGGAAGTTGACGTTGTTGACGAAGAACTTGGCCGTCGCCATCGCCTTGAAGTAGGCGGGGGTGTTGACGAACACGTACGGCACGTCCGGCGGCATGGTGGCGGCCTGGGCGCGGTTCTCCACCACCCACACCCCCCTTATCCGGGGGCTGAGTTCGCGCGCCTTCTCGTAGATCGCCGCCGGGCTGCAGGCGTATCCCCGGTGCCAGTAGGCGGCGTAGACGGCGAGGTTCTCGTCCAGCGGCAGCCGGCGGAACGCGTTGTACGCCGTGAAGCGGGCGCCGCTGCGCACCCCCTTCCTCACGGCGGGCGCCACCGCCCGCGCCCCGCGCTTGAGGTCGCGCGGCAGCCGGCCGGTGCGGCGCAGCTCCGCGTAGGCGATCCGGGCGCCGCGCGCCGCCAGCCGGTACCGCACGCCGCGCACCCCGCCGGGGAAGCGGTAACCGGAGGGGCGGTGGCGGGCGAAGTGCTCGGCGACGGAGCGGAAGTAGTCCTTGCGCCGGTCGGCGGGCAGCAGGCCGGGGGTGTCGTAGACGTTGAGGGCCTGCTGGACGGTCCGGTCGAAGACCATCGTGCGCAGCGTGTCCGGGACGGGCCGACCGGGGCGGTCCGGGCGGTCGAGGAAGGCGAAGATCGCGTCGTACTGGGCGAACACCCCGGCGTGCTTGGGGGAGGCGGTCGCGGTGATCGCGCCGGCCCGGCCGCGCCGGTAGTGGTAGCAGGGGCGGTCCAGGTAGCGCAGCCGCTCGGCGGCCAGCAGCGCCGGGTAGGTGACGGAGATGTCCTCGTAGTACCCGCGGCCGAAGGAGACGCCCAGGCCCTCCAGGTAGGCGCGGCGGAAGACCTTGTTCCAGACCGACATCACGGTGCGCAGCAGCGGCGGGTGCTCGGCGAGGGTGCAGCCCTCGACGAGGGGGGAGCCGGTGAGCACGTGGCGCCAGGGGTTGGGCTCGGTCCCGCCGTCGGGGTAGACGTGGGTGAAGTCGGTGATCAGCACGTCGGCCGGGGTCTCGCGGCGGCGCTCCTGCTCCAGCTCGTCCAGCAGCACGCTCACCGTGCGCTCGGGCACCCAGTCGTCGCTGTCGACGAACCAGACGTACGTGCCGCGCAGGTGCGGCAGGGCGGCGGTGCGGGCGCCGCCGAGGCCCTGGTTCTCGTCGAGGTGCAGGACGCGCAGCCGGTGGTCTCGGGCGGCGTACGAGTCCAGGATCGCGCCGCAGCCGTCCGGGGAGACGTCGTCGACCGCGATCACCTCGAAGCGGGTCTCGCCGGCGGGGGTGTCGGCGAGGAGCGAGTCGAGGCACTGCGGAAGGAAGCGTTCCACGCCGTGGACGGGGAGCACGATGCTGAGGAGGAGGGGGGACACGCCGACCGAGTCTACCGATCCACACGGTGCCACCTGCGCGGACGTTCGGCGGCCCGGTACCAGGGCTGCGCCGGGGCCGCGCCGGACGGTGGGGTGGGCGGTGGGGCGGGTGGTGGGGCGGAACCGCCGGTGCCGCGCCCCGGGAAGGGGGTGGCACCGGCGGTGGGGTGGCGGCCGGACCGACCCTCACGGCCGGCCGCCGTTCCGGGCACCCGACGAGACCGGCCGCCGCAGCGTCGAGGCGGCCTGGCAGTGGCTCGGGGGAGCCGGAGTCCTGCATCGAGCCCTTCACGACTCGAACATGCGTCCGGCACGATGACAGCGCCTACGCATTGAAAGAGATATTGCTTGTCGGCATCGCGGGAGTCAATCCCTCGTTTGTGTTCACTTCATGAAGGCTTGTGCCGAGGGGTCGGGCACTACTTCCGTAGTGGCACTACTGCAGTAGTGCCACTACGGAAGTAGTGCCGCCCGGCGCCCCGACAGCCGTGGACGATCACTTTGTCGACGTGGCGCCTGTCCCCTATATGGGCAAGCCGACGAGGGGGCGCGTCGACACCGCGATCCGTGCGCCCGCCCGCGCTCCCGGGCACCGGTGACAGACGGCTGGTCGTGCACCATCATTGATGCCTAGTCGTGACCGGCCGGAGTGCCCCTGGTGCATCGTCAGTTGACGCCGCACGATACGGTGAGCACCACACCATGGACGGTTGCGCGAAGTCGGTCCGTCACGGATAGTCTTCGCCTCACGGCCCTGGCGCCTCGTAGGGGTGGGAAACAGATGGAACACATGCAAGTGCGGACTCGGCCCCGTGTGCCGGCGATCCAGTGCGGCGTCGGCACGACCGGCCGCCGGATCGACCGACACCTGGCCGTGCTCGGCGCCCCCGCGCTCTCGACGGTCGACACCGCCGAGGCGCTCGGGCTCATAAGGGAACTCACCCCGCGCGGCCCGGCCGCCGCGGACGCGCCGCCGGCCCGCCGCCTCCAGATGCGGGTCAAGCTGATGGCGCCCCTGCGCCGCCTGAAGCGGAGCCTGTTCGGCGGACGCGGCTAACAGCCGCAGCCGTACCGGGGGGAGAGCGTACGACGACCCGATGGACCACCAGGTCCATCGGGTCGTCGCTCTGCCCGGGCCCGTTCGGCTCGCCCTGTCCGTCCGGTCCGTGAGCCGGTCCGTGAGCCGGTCTGCGAGCCTGTCTGTGAGGATGGCGCCATGGCGGACAACAACCACTCCACCCGATTCCAGACCGACACCTTCGAGATCACCACCGGCAGCCGCGAGGTCGCGCTCGACATCACCGGCCGCTGCGCCGAGTTCCTCGACGAACGGGCCGCCGGGCGCGACGGCCTGCTCAACGTCTTCGTCCCGCACGCCACCGCCGGGATCGCCGTCCTGGAAACCGGCTCCGGCAGCGACGACGACCTCCTCGCCACCCTGCGGGACCTGCTCCCCGCCGACGACCGCTGGCGCCACCGCCACGGCAGCCCCGGCCACGGCCGTGACCACGTGCTGCCCGGCCTCGTCGCCCCGCACGCCACCCTGCCGGTGATCGGCGGCCGGATGGCGCTGGGCATCTGGCAGTCCGTGGTGCTCGTCGACACCAACGGCGACAACCCGCGCCGGACGGTCCGGCTGTCCTTCCTCGGCTGATCCCCGGCCGGTCCTCAGCTCCGTACGTGGGCGGCGACGGCGGCGAGGTAGCGCTCGATCGCCAGGTACTGGCACAGCAGTGCCACCGGGCGCCCCAGCCGGGCGTACCGGGCGGCCAGCCGGGAGAACGCGGCGACCTCGAACCACACCTCGCCGTCGGCGTCCGTCGACACCAGGAACGACTCCTCCCCGCACTCCGGGTGCCCGGGCAGGGTCCCGTACGCGAAGCCGATCCGGTCCGGCCGCTCCAGCGTCCACGCCACCCGGCAGGGGATCACCAGGCGCGGCCAACGGCTGCCGGGCAGGGCGAGGCGCAGCAGCACCGTCGCGCCCTCCCGGGCCGGCCCGTACGGGAACACCGCGAAGCCCGTCCCCAGTTGCGCGCCCCAGCCGAGCACGTACCGCCCGGCCCGCTCCAGCACCTCGGGCCCGCGCCCCAGGTGCACCCGCCGCCGCAGGTGCGCGTACCCGCGCGGCAGCGGCCCGCCGAGGGTGGCCCCCACCTCGGGGTAGCTGGGGGCGGTGGCGCGGGCGGCCGCGAGGCGGCGGTGCAGGGCGCTCTCCAGGTGCAGGGTGCTCTCCATGCGGGGCACGCTATACGGCCGCCCGACCAGCGGGAACGTCGAGGTCGATGGCGTTCTTCGCCCGCTCCACCGACTCCTCGGAGGCCGGGCCGCCCTGGTTCTCGGTGGCCAGGGCCTGGTTGAGCCGGACGAACGGGCGCAGCCGCTCCTCGTACGCGGCGAAGGCCGCGCGGTGGTCGCCGCCGCAGCTGGCCAGGGCGTCGGCGAGGACGTGGGCGCCGACCAGGGCGAGGCTGGTGCCCTGGCCGGACATCGGGGAGGCGCAGTAGCCCGCGTCGCCGAGCAGGACGGTGCGGCCGCGCGACCAGTGCTCCAGGTGGATCTGGGTCATCGCGTCGCAGTACAGGTCCTCCGCCCGGTCCAGGGCGTCGAGCAGGCGCTCGCGCTCCCAGCGCAGGTCGGCCCTCATCCGGTCGGCGACCAGCGCCCTGCGGGCCTCGGCGCCGCGCCGCCCGTCCGGCAGCGGCTCGCCCCCGAAGCCGACGGCGACGCGCAGTTCGGTGTTGCCGCGCACGGGGTAGGCGCCGAGGCCGAACTCGCCGTCGCGCATCCACACCTGCCAGTCCTCCAGGCCGAGGAAGTTGTCCGCGCCGAACACCGCGAGGTGCAGGCCCAGGTGGGTGGCGAACTCCTCCTCGGGCCCGAAGGCCAGCCGGCGCACGGCGGAGTGCAGGCCGTCCGCGCCGACGACCAGGTCGAAGCGGCGTTCGGCGGCGTGCCCGAAGCCGGCCAGGACGCCGCCGCCCGGGTGCCCGGGGCGCCCGGAGGACTCGTCGAGCGCGGTGAGCGAGTCCCCGAAGAGGAACTCGGCGCCGTCCGCGGCCGCCCGGGCGTGCAGGACGCGCACCAGGTCGTCGCGCAGCAGCTCGACGTCCCCGCTGTCGAGCCGTCCGGCGCTGAAGCTGCTCTCGGTGCTGCGGTGGACCTCCTTGCCGTCCCCGTCGAGGACGGACATGCCCCGCATCCGGGTGCGGTGCTCGCGGACGGCCTCCAGCACCCCGAGCCGCCCGACCACCTCCAGGGCGACGCCCCGCACGTCGACGGCCTGCCCGCCGCCGCGCAGGCCCGGGGCGCGCTCCACGACGGTGGGCGCGAAGCCGCGGCGGGCGAGCAGGGCGGCGAGCGCGCAGCCGGCGACGCCTGCGCCGGAGATGAGGACGGACTTCACGGGGACCCCCTGGTCGATCGGACGCGCCCGGTCGGCGCGCCCTCGTACGCTGTACGCGATCTGAATGTACGGCGTACGCGCAGGGCGTCCAACCGGCCCCAAGGGCTGCTGAACTAGCACAGGGAGGCCCCGACGGGAGAGTCGCGCTGGTAGCTTCTGCACTAGGACAGCCAGGTCGGCCGCCGGGCTGAGACCGAGGTCACACCCCCGAGGAGCTCGCCCATGACGGAGCAGCCGCCGCCCTACCGGCGGATCGCCGACGAGATCGCCCGCCGCATCACCGAGGGCGCCCTCGCGCCCGGCGAGCGGGTGCCCTCGACGCGCCGGATCGCCCGGGAGTGGAACGTCGCGCTCGCCACGGCCACCAAGGTGCTCACCGCGCTGCGCCTGGAGGGGCTGGTGGAGACCCGCCCCCGGGTGGGCACCGTCGTGGCCGCCTCCCGGGCGAAACGCCCGGTCCCCGCGACACCCGGGCCCGCGGCGCCCCCGGAGGGCGGGGAGCTGACGAGGGAGCGGGTCGTTCGGGCCGCGACGGAGATCGCGGACGGGGAGGGGCTGGCCGCGCTGTCCATGCGCAGCGTCGCGGCCCGGCTCGGCGTCGCCGCGATGTCGCCTTATCGCCACGTGGCGGGCAAGGACGACCTGGTCCTGCTGATGGCCGACGCCGCCTTCGCCGAGGAGCGCTACCCGGCCCAGCCGCCGCCCGGCTGGCGCGAACGGCTGGAAATCGGCGCGCACAGCCTCTGGCGGACCTACCGGCGCCACCCCTGGCTCTCCCAGGTCGGGGCGCTCACCCGCCCGCTGATGCTGCCCGCCCTGCTCGACCACGCGGAGTGGGCGCTCGGCGCCCTGGACGGCCACGGCCTCGACCCGAGGACCGTCCTCGACCTGCACGTCCTGCTCTACAGCTACGTCCAGGGCCTGGCCGTGCACCTCGAGCGCGAGGCGCAGGCGGCGGCCGGCAGCGGTCTGACGGAGGACCAGTGGATGGACCGGCAGGGCCCGGCCCTGGCGGCGATCGTCGAGGGCGACCGGCACCCGGTGTTCGGCAGGATCGCCCGCAGCCTCGGCGAGGACGGCTACGACCTCGACCTGGACGCGCTGTTCGCCTTCGGTCTGGGGCCGCTGCTGGACGGGATCGGGGCGATGATCGCGGCCGCCCCGGGCGGCTTGCCGACCGGGGCGGGCGGGGAGTAGGAAGGCGGCATGAGCGAGGAGTACGCGAACGAGGAGCGCACGAACGAGGACGCCACGGCGCTGTGCGACCTGGCCCCCGTGGACGCCGAGGCGGGGCTGCGCCCGGACCCGGCGGCCACCGGCGCCGAGGGCCCGCGCGCGGACTGCGTGCTGTGCGGGGAGCCGACCGAGTGGCCCGCCGACCGGCCGGGCGCCGCGCTGTGCCCGGTCTGCACCTGGCAGCAGGCACAGCGCGGCGCGTGCTCCGGCTGAGCGAACAGCTCCGGCCGACCGAAGGGCTAAGGCCGACCGAGGAGCTCCGGCCGGCCGAAGTGCCCGGGCCGACCGAAGGGCTAAGGCCGACCGAAGGGCCCCGGCGCGGCCCTCAGCGCCCGCTGCCCGCGTAGACCACGGCCTCCGCCGCGTCGCTGTCCAGGCCGAAGGCGGTGTGCACGGCGCGCACGGCCTCGGCGATGCGCTCGGACCCGGTGACCACGGAGATCCGCGCCTCGGAGGTCGCGATGGCCTCGATGTCGGCGCCGCAGGCGTCCAGCGCGGCGAACAGGGCCGTGGTGACCCAGGCGTTGGAGCGCAGTCCCGCGCCGACCAGGGAGATCTTGGCGGTCTCCTTGTCGTGGTGCACCGCCTCGAAGCCCACCTCCTCCCGGAGCGAGGCCAGGATGTCCAGGGCCCGGGCGAGGGCGGCCCGGGGCAGGCTGAAGGCGATGTCGACCGGGCCGAGTGGGGAGGTGGAGCCCGCCCGTGCCGACATGTCGACGGTGATCTCCGCGTCCGCGAGGGCGCGGAAGATCCGGGCCGTGGCGCCGGGCCGGTCCGGGACGCCGACCACGGTGATCCGGGCCCCGGTGGTGTCGTGGGCGACGCCGGTGATGATCGCCCGCTCCTTCTCCCCGCCCGCCGGGCGCTCCCGCCCGGCGCCGCCGACGATCGTCCCGGGCAGGCCGGAGAAGGAGGAGCGGACATGGATCGGGATGCCGTGGCGCCGGGCGTACTCCACGCAGCGGTCGAGCAGCACCCGGGAGCCGGAGGAGGCCAGCTCCCGCATGTCCTCGAAGCCGATCCGCTCGATCTTGCGGGCCTTGGCGACGATGCGCGGATCGGCGGTGAACACGCCGTCCACGTCGGTGTAGATCTCGCAGACCTCCGCGCCCAGCGCGGCGGCGAGCGCCACGGCGGTGGTGTCGGAGCCGCCGCGCCCCAGGGTGGTGATGTCGCGGCTGGTCCGCGAGACGCCCTGGAAGCCGGCGACGATGGCGACGCTGCCCTCGTCCAGGGCGGCGCGCACCCGGTCGGGCGTCACGTCGAGGATGCGCGCCCGGTTGTGGGCGGCGTCGGTGATGACACCGGCCTGACTGCCGGTGAAGGACTGGGCGTCGGCGCCGAGCGCCTCGATCGCCATGGCCAGCAGCGCCATGGAGATCCGTTCCCCGGCGGTCAGCAGCATGTCCAGCTCGCGGCCCGAGGGGACGGGGGTCACCTGCTCCGCGAGTTCGATGAGGTCGTCCGTGGTGTCGCCCATCGCGGAGACCACGACGACGACCTCGTGGCCGGCGTTCCTGGTCTCCACGATGCGGCGGGCGACGCGCTTGATGCTCTCGGCGTCCGCCACGGACGACCCGCCGTACTTCTGCACGACGAGACCCATCTGGCTCCTCGATTCGGTTGACGGTGCTGGTGTGGTTGGGGGACTCAGCTGACGGTGCTGGTGCGGCCGGGGGCTCAGCGCCGCCCGGCGAGCAGCCGGAACAGCGCCGGGGTGACCAGCAGGCCGAGCAGCCCGCTGAGCACCCAGGGCCAGGTGGCGCCCAGCCCGTACGCGAAGACGCCGACGGCCGGGCCCAGCGACATGCCGGTGGACTGGCAGAAGCCGAGCACCGACTGGTAGCGGGCCACCGCCCCGGGCGGGGCGGCGGCGGTGGCCGCGGCGGCCGCGACCGGTGAGATGAGCATCTCCCCGGCCGTCCACAGCAGCACTCCGGCGACCAGCACGGGCCAGGTGACGCCGACCGCGTTGACGAGGTACCCGCCGAAGACGCAGACGGCGCCCAGGCAGATCGGCACCCGTACCGGCCAGCGCTGGATGACCACGGACAGCGGCACCTCGCAGGCGATCACCACGACCGCGTTGAGGGTCAGCAGGGCGCCGAACGCGCCGGTGCTGAACCCGCTGTCCTTCATGGCCAGCGGCAGCGGGCCGGTCTGCTGGGCGTAGACCAGGGAGATCAGGCCCAGCAGCACGCAGACGCCGACGAAGCGCGGATCGCCCAGCGGGCCCCGGCCGGCCTGTCCGGCTTCCTGCCCGGTTGCCTGCCCGGTTGCCTGACCGGCTTCCTGGCCGGTGGTCCGGTCGGTCGTCGGGTCGGCGGTCGGCTCGGGGGTTCCGCGCGGCGAGCCCCGGTCGGCGGGCAGGGCCAGGAGCAGCAGGCAGGAGGCCGCCGAGACGGCCGCGTTGCCGAGCAGCAGGGTGTCCATGTGCCCGGCCGCCCAGATGCCGCCGATCAGCGGGCCGACGGCGGCGCCCACGTTCAGGGCGAGCCGGTAGAGGGCGAACATCGTCACCCGGTGCTCGGCCGGGGCCGCCTCGCCGACCACCGCCTGGGCCACCGGCCCGTACGCCTGGACGGCCGCGGACAGCAGGCAGGCCAGCACCAGGGTGGAGGTGTAGCCGCGGAACTCGGCCAGCAGGGCCGAGAACGCCGCCGTGAGCAGGGTGAACAGCAGCAGGGAGCGCCGCCGCCCGATCCGGTCGGCGAGCAGCCCGGAGACCCCGGCGCCGGCCATGCCCGCGCCGGCCACCAGGGCCAGGCCCAGGGTGATCTGCCCGGCGTCGTAGCCCCGGTCGGCGAGCACCAGGGTCAGGAAGATCGCGAAGAAGCCGCCGACGCGGTTGAGGAAGACGCCGAGCGAGACGACGACGATCGGCCGGGGGATCTCGCCCGGCCGCGGGCGGCGGGCCGGGGAGGGCCCGGCCGCCCGCGGCCCGGCCGAGGCCGAAGGCTCCGCCGAGTCGAGCTCGGTCACGGGGTGCCGCCGATCGGCGCGCTGGAGATCGGGGTGCTCTCGAGCGAGACCAGGGCCCCGGCCGCGTCCAGGCGCTTGTTGCACTCCTCCTGGTCGGCGCCCTCGGCGACGGCGAAGGCGTACCGGGCGACGTAGTCCTTCGGCGGGCCGTACAGCTCGACGCCGGGGGAGACGACCTTGGCGAGCTGGAGGACCCCGTCACCGGGGGCGGGCTCGGCCAGGGTGATTCGCTCGACCCGGCAGTCCTCCTCGGGGCCGAAGAAGCGGATGCCGACGGTGCGCGACAGGCCCCCCGTGAAGTCGGGGCGGCGGTCGGTGATCACGTCGACCGCGACCAGGCCCGGGTCGATGCCGGTGGCGAGCTTGCCCAGGTACGGGATGAGGTCGCCGCCCAGGCGCCCGTTGACCTCCACGATCACCGGGCCGCGCGAGGTGAGCTTGACCTCGGTGTGGGTGGTGCCGTGGGTGATGCCCAGCGCCGTGTGGGCGTCCTGGAGCATCGCGATCAGCGCCTCGTCCTCCAGCAGCGGGTCCCCCGCGGTGACGGTGTGGCCGGTCTCGACGAAGTACGGCTCCCCGCCGACCTGCTTGCGGCCGACGAACATCGGCGTGTAGGCGCCGTCGAAGACCGCGCCGTCGATGGAGACCTCCGGGCCGTCCAGGTACTGCTCGACGATGTAGTCGTCCGGCACCTCGACGCCCGGGTAGGCGGCGGCCGTGGTGATCCCGAAGGCCCCGGCCATCTCGTCCGGGCCCGACACCTTGATCACGCCCAGGCTCGATCCCAGGTTGCGGGGCTTGAGGACGACCGGGTACTCCAGGTCGTCCGCCGCGCGCAGCGCCTCGCCCGGCGAGCGGACGGTGGTGAAGCGCGGCTGGGCGATGCCCGCCCGGGTCAGCAGCGCCCGGGTGGTCTTCTTGTCCCGGCAGGCCGTCACGGTGTCCACCGACATGCCGGGCACGCCGAGCGCGGCGGCCGCGTGCGAGGCGGCGAGCAGGGTGCCCTCGTCGGGGCAGAACATGCCGATCACCGGCCGCTGTTCGGCCAGGCGGCGGGCGGCCTCGGTGACGGCCTCGGGGTCGTAGCAGTTCAGGGCGTTCGCGCCGACGACGTACTCGCTCTGCCAGGTCGGCTCGTTCGAGTCGAACAGCCAGAGCTTGAAGCGCTGCGCCGCGGCCGAGAGCAGGTACTCGCGGTAGGGGCGGCTGTCGCGGTCCTTCTGGCTGCCGATGCCGATGACCAGCAGGACCGCGTCCTGGTCGGTCTCGCTGCTGACGGGCTGGGTGCTCACGGTGTTCTCGTCTTTCCTTCGGAACGGTTCATGGGTGGTAGGTCAACTGGCCTTCGCTGCCCTGGACTTGTACGGCAGGACGTGGTTCTGCAGCCAGTTGGCGTAGAGCAGCCGGCCGTGCGCGCCCCAGTTGCGGACGGGGACGGCCTTCGGGTCGTCGCCGGGGTAGTAGCCCGGCGGGACGTGCATCGGCAGGCCCTTGGCCACGTCGCGCTCGTACTGGGCGTGCAGCGTGAGGTGGTCGTACTCGGGGTGGCCGGAGCAGTAGAACTCGGTGCCGTCGCGCCGCCCGGACAGGTAGACCCCCGACTCGGGGGACTCGGCGAGGATCTCCAGCTCGGCGACGGCCGCGAGGTCGGCGCGCTCGGTGTCGGTGTAGCGCGACATCGGCACGTGGAAGCCCTGGTCGAAGCCGGCCAGCAGCGGCGCCAGCGGATCGGGCGTCGACTGCGGGAAGTTGCCGAACAGCTTGGCGCCGAGGTCGCGCTTGGGGATGCCGTGGCGGTGGTACAGCGCGGCCTGCGCGGCCCAGCAGATGTACATCGTGGACGTCACGTTGGTGCGCGCCCAGTCCATGACGCGGCGCAGCTCGTCCCAGTAGGTGACCTGCTCGAAGGGCAGGTGCTCGACCGGGGCGCCGGTGACCAGCATGGCGTCGAAGCGGCGGTCGGCCACCTCGGCGTGGGTGAGGTAGTGCTCGGCGAGGTAGCTCTCGGGCGTGCTCCTGGAGACGTGGTCGGCCGGGCGCAGCAGGGTCGGGCGTACGGGCAGCGGCGAGACGGAGAGCAGGCGCAGCAGCTGGGTCTCGGTGACGGGCTTGTCGGGCATGACGTTGAAGATCGCGACGTCCAGGACCTCGGCGCCGGCCGGGGCCTCGTCCAGGACGGGGATGTTCTCCTTGGCCAGCTGCTCCTTGGCCGGGATGGGCGTGGGCAGGATGAGGGGCATCGCGGTGGGCTCCTGTGGGAGGTGCGGGAGGTGCGGGAGGTGCGGGAGGTGCGGGGGAGGGGCGCGGGGCGGCCCGGGTCGGCTCCGGGG
>NZ_JOCF01000005.1 GCF_000720635.1 Streptomyces sp. NRRL WC-3742
GCCCCCTGACGGACCCCCACCCCACCGCCCGCCGACCGGGCTCGTCCCGCCGCACCCGTTCGTTACTGTGGGCAGCACCCGGCCCGGCGCCCCGAACGCCCCGGCCGGGCCGCCGTCCAGCACCTGAGGAGGAGTCCGTGCCCACCGTCCTGTCCCCGGGTGGCAACGCCCCGTTGACCGCCCCGCGGGTGACCGTCGAGGTCACCGCTCCCAGGGCGCTGGACGTCTCCGCCCTGCTGCTGGCCGACAACGGCAAGGTCCGCTCCGACCAGGACTTCGTCTTCTTCAACGCCCCGCACGGCCCCGGCGTGACCCTGCGCCCGGCCGGCGCCGGCGCCCCGGACACGATCACCGTGGACACCCCGGCCGTGCCGAACGGCATCAGCAAGATCGTGGTCACCGCCAGCCCCGCCGACCAGTCCTCCACCTTCGCCGGGATCGAGCCCACCGCGACCGTCCGCGACGCCGACACCGGCGACGTCCTGGTCACCTTCACCCCCGCGCGGCTCGGCCTGGAGACCGCGCTGCTCGTGGTCGAGATCTACCGCCGGGGCGGCTCCTGGAAGGTACGCGCCGTCGGCCAGGGCTACGCGGACGGCCTGGCGGGCATCGCCACCGACTTCGGCGTCACCGTCGACGACTCCCCCGCCGCGACCGCCACGGCCTCCGCAGCCGCCGCAGCCGCCGAGCCCGTCGCCCCGAGCACCCCCACCGTCCAACTCCCCTTCCCGGCAAGCCCCGTGAGCGCGCCGACCGTCCACCTCCCGCTCGCTCCCCCGCCGCCGCCCGTACCGCCCGCCCCCGCCTACGACCCGCGCGTCGACTACGCCGCCCCGGCACCTGCGCCCACCCCCGCAGCGGCGCCCACCCCGACAGCCGCGCCCGGCGAGCGCCCCAAGGTCACCCTCGACAAGGGCCGCGTCAGCCTGGTCAAGGGCGGCTCCGTCTCCCTGGTGAAGAACGGCCGCCCCTACCTCTCCTCCGTCCGCATGGCCCTCGGCTGGGAGTCCGCGGCCCGCGGCCGCGACATCGACCTCGACGCCTCCTGCCTCGCCTTCGACGCCCGCCACAAGCGGCTGGAGACGGCCTGGTTCATGAAGCTGACCATCTTCAACGGCGCCGTCGCCCACTCCGGCGACAACCTGGTCGGCGGTGTCGGCGGTGACGACGAGTCGATCACCGTCCACCTGGAGGGCCTGCCCGCCGAGGTCCACGCCCTGGTCTTCGTCGTCAACTCCTTCTCCGGCCAGCGGTTCACCGAGGTCCGCAACGCCTACTGCCGCCTGGTCGACGTCCGCAGCGAGGAGGAGCTCGTCCGCTTCGACCTCACCCGCTCCGAGGCCCACACCGGCGTGGTGATGTGCAAGCTGGTCCGCCGCCCCTCCGGCGAGTGGGAGATGACGGCCCTCGGCGAGTTCGTCGACGCCAAGACCGCCCGGGGCATGATCGAGCCCTCCGCAGCCCTCCTGTAGAGCCACCGACCAGCGCCGCCGACCGGAGCGGAGCCGCCGACCAGCACCACCGACCCGGCAACGTCACGGCCGCGTCCGCGAATTCACCCTCCCGGGGTCTCAAGTCGTCCCCCCGGCGACTCGATCTGACTCCCAGGGGGGTGAAATCGCGCTCTCCCCCGCACCCGTTGGAGGAGAGACCGTGCCACGCTTCCTGTCCCGCCTCGCCGTCGCCGGCTCCGCCGCCGCGCTCGCCGCCGGTCTGCTCTCCCCCACCGGCGCCCAGGCGGCCGTCAAGCCGGTCCCGCGCCCCGCCGCGCTGCGCTGGGCCGCCCTCGGCGACTCGTACACCGCGGGCCTCATCGAGGCCACCGGCGGACTGACCGACCCCCGGGACGGCTGCGCCCGCACCACGCTCTCCTACCCCGAGGTGCTCCGCCGCGACCTCGGCTCCCTGGTCGACCTGCGCAACGTCAGTTGCAGCGGCGCCACCACCGAGAACGTGTACGCCACCAAGCAGACCCCCATGGGCCGCCCCCTCCCGCCGCTCGGCACCGACCCCGACGCCCCCTACCCGCCCGTCCCCCCGCAGATCGACGCCGTCCCCCCGGACGCGGACGTCGTCACCGTCGGGATCGGCGGCAACGACCTCGGCTTCGGCGGCATCCTCAAGGACTGCATCGAACTCGGCGCCGCCACCCTCGGCCGGGGCACCCCCTGCAAGGACAAGTACGACGCGAGCCTGCCCGACCGCTTCCACCGGCTCAACGGCGACTACGGCGACATGCTCGACGCCCTGCACTCCAAGGCCCGGTTCGCCCGGGTGATCACGGTCGGCTACCCGCACCTCGTCCCCGAGGACGCCTCCCTCTGCCGCTACGGGGACCCGCTCCAGTTCGCCACCTTCACCACCGGCGACCTCGAGTGGGCCCGCACCGCCGTCCTCGAACCCCTCAACGGGGTCGTCGCCGCCCAGACCGCCCGCCACCAGGACACCTTCGTCGACCTCTACCCCGACTCCGCCGGCCACAGCGTCTGCGACGCCGACCACTGGCTCGACGGCGTGCTCACCAGCGTCATCCCGCTCAAGTACGCCCTCGTCCACCCCAACGCCACCGGCCAGGCCCACATCGCCGAACACGTCGACCGGGCCCTGCTCGGCTGAAAACCGGTGGCGCTCCGGCCCGTCCCTCGATCATCCTGACCCGATGCCCAAGATCGATATCCGCGAAGCCACCCCCGAGGACTGGCCCGCCATCTGGCCCTTCTTCCACACCATCGCCGCCGCCGGCGAGACCTTCGTCTACCCCCTCGACCTGTCCTTCGAGGAGGGCCGGGACTGGTGGATGCTCCAGGCCCCCAACCGCACCGTGGTCGCCGTCGACGAGAACGGCACGGTCATGGGCTCCGCCAACATGCACCGCAACCGCCCCGGCCCCGGCGCCCACGTCGCCAGCGGCAACTACATGGTCGCCCCCGCCCACCAGGGCAAGGGCATCGGCCGCGCCCTCCTCGAGCACACCATCGACCTGGCCCGCCAACAGGGCTACCGCGCCATGCAGTTCAACGCCGTGGCCGCCAACAACCACCACGCCGTCAAGCTCTACCAGTCCGTCGGCTTCGAGATCGTCGGCACCGTCCCCGAAGCCTTCCACCACCCCACCGACGGCTACATCGGCCTCCACGTCCTGCACCTCTACCTGTAAACCACACCATCGAGTGAAGATCCGCCGCACACGGCATACCCGACTCAAACGGTGAATAGCGTGACGCCCATCTGAAGGAGGGGCATCATGAGTGCTGTGGCGCATGAGCAACCGATCACGGACTCCCCATCGCAGGCTGACATCCTGCTGGAGAGTTTCCTGAGCCTGCACTCCCCCGAAGGCTTCCGGGCCGAGCTCATCGAGGGAGAGATCATCGTGGCACCACCGCCGGACGGCGATCACGAGGACTACATCGACCTGCTGATCGACCAGGTCAAGGCGAGGTCCCAGGTTCACATGCAGGTATCCGGCGGCAAGGGCCTCCGCCTCGTGAGCGGCGGGCTCTGCCCGAAGAATCACGTGATCCCGGACGCGACGTTCGCACCACGGGAGCTCCGACTCTTCCGGGGAGCCCCACCCTGGATGGAACCGGACGGCGTCGCCATGGTCGCCGAGGTCACGTCGAGCAAGCCCGACCTCGACCGCATCGCCAAGCGCCACTGCTACGCCCGTGCCGGCATCCCGCTCTACCTCCTCGTCGACCGCGAGAAGTCGCAGGTCAGCCTCTTCAGCAAGCCGCATCGCGACGAGTACACCGAGGTCCACCTGGCCGCCTTCGGCGAGCCGCTCACCATCCCGGCACCGTTCGAACTCGAGCTCGACACCAAGGACTTCCTCTAGCCGTACGGCAAACGGCCCGCACCCTCCGTCAAGGGTGCGGGCCGTCGGTCCTGGGTGCCGCGGGTCAGCCCCGGGAGGCCATGGCGCGCAGGAAGAAGGTGAGGTTGGCCGGGCGCTCGGCGAGGCGGCGCATGAAGTAGCCGTACCACTCCTGGCCGTACGCGAGGTAGATGCGCACGGTGTTGCCCTCGGCGGCGAGGCGCAGCTGCTCCTCGGGGCGGATGCCGTAGAGCATCTGGTACTCGAAGGAGTCCCGCTTGCGGCCGTTCCACTGGGCCAGCTGGCCGGCGATCTTGATCATGTTGGGGTCGTGCGAGGCGACCTGGGGGTAGCCCTCGCCGGCCATCAGGACCTTGAGCGCGCGGACGTACGCGAGGTCGACCTCGTGCTTGCCCTGGAAGGCGACCGACTCGGGCTCCTTGTAGGCGCCCTTGCACAGGCGCACGCGCGAACCCGCGGTGGCGAGGTCGCGGCAGTCGCCCTCGGCGCGGCGCAGGTACGCCTGCACGACGACGGCGACGGACGGGAAGTCCACCCGCAGGTCCCGCGCGATGGAGAGCTGGCCGTCGGTCATGGTGTGGTCTTCGGCGTCGAGGCTCGCGGTGATGCCGATCCTCGCGGCGGCCTCGCAGATGCGGTGGGCGTTCTCCAGCGCGATCTTCTCGCCGTCGACGGGCAGCGACTGGCCCACGGCGGTCAGCTTGATGGAGACGTCGGCGCCCTCGGCGATCCCGTTCTCCTCCAGCGCCTTCAGCAGCGCGAGGTAGGCGTCGGCGGTGGCGGTGGCCTGCGAGACGTCGACGGTGTCCTCGCCGAGGTGGTCGAAGGTGACCGTGCGGCCGGTGGCGATGAGCTCCCGGTACGCGGCGAGGGCCGGCTCGATCGCGTCGCCGGCGACGAAGCGGTCGACTATCGCGTGGGTGAGGGGGAACTTCTCGACCACGGTGCGGACCTGCGAGGACCGGGAGGCCGCGAGAAGGGCGGTACGGAGCATCGTGACTCCAGGAGCTGGTGTTTCCAAGGGTGGCAAAAGAGCCGGGGCGGCGGTACGGGGGTGGACCGCCGCCCCGGCGGGGCGACGCCCCGGCTGCGGGACCCGGGCGTCGCGGGCGGTCCCGGAAGGACCGCGAGGGGGCAGGTCAGCCCATGTGCGGGTAGCGGTAGTCCGTCGGCGGGACGAAGGTCTCCTTGACCGAGCGGGTCGAGGTCCAGCGCGCCAGGTTCTGCTTGGCGCCGGCCTTGTCGTTGGTCCCGGAGGCCCGGCCGCCGCCGAAGGGCTGCTGGCCGACGACGGCGCCGGTGGGCTTGTCGTTGATGTAGAAGTTGCCCGCGGCGTACCGCAGCTTCTCCATCGCGTGCTCCACGGCCGCGCGGTCCTGGGCGATGATCGCACCGGTCAGGCCGTACGCGGAGACGGACTCCATCTGGGCCAGCATCTCGTCGTACTTCTCGTCCTCGTAGACGTACACGGCGAGGATGGGGCCGAAGTACTCGTCGCGGAAGTACTCGCTCGCCGGGTCCTGGCAGACGAGGACGGTCGGGCGGACGAAGTAGCCCACCGAGTCGTCGTAGGTTCCGCCGGCCAGCACCTCGACCGAGGAGTCGGCCTGGGCGCGGTCGATGGCGGCCTTGTTCTTGGCGAAGGCGCGCTCGTCGATGACGGCCGACATGAAGTTGGACAGGTCGGAGACGTCGCCCATGGTGAGGCCGTCGACCTCGGCGGCGAACTCGTCCTTGAGGCCGGCCCACAGCGAGGCGGGGACGTAGGCCCGCGAGAGCGCGGAGCACTTCTGGCCCTGGAACTCGAAGGCGCCGCGGGTCATCGCGGTCTTGAGCACGGCCGGGTCGGCGGACGGGTGGGCGACGAGGAAGTCCTTGCCGCCGGTCTCGCCGACGATCCGCGGGTAGGTGCGGTAGCCGGAGATGTTGTTGCCGACCTCGCGCCACAGGTGCTGGAAGGTGGCGGTGGAGCCGGTGAAGTGGATGCCGGCCAGCGCGGGGTGCTTGAGCGCGACGGCGGAGACGTCCAGGCCGTCGCCGGTCACCATGTTGATGACGCCCTTGGGCAGGCCCGCGGCCTCCAGCAGCTGCATGAGCAGGTGCGCGGAGAACTGCTGGGTCGGGGACGGCTTCCAGAGCACCACGTTGCCCATCAGCGCGGGCGCGGTCGGCAGGTTGCCGGCGATCGCGGTGAAGTTGAACGGGGTGATCGCGTAGACGAAGCCCTCGAGCGGGCGGTGGTCGCTGCGGTTCCACACGCCGTCCGAGGAGATCGGCTGCTCGGCCATGATCTGGCGGGCGAAGTGCACGTTGAAGCGCAGGAAGTCGACCAGCTCGCAGGGGGTGTCGATCTCGGCCTGCTGCGCGGTCTTGGACTGGCCGAGCATGGTGGCGGCGGCCAGGGTCTCGCGCCAGGGGCCGGCCAGCAGGTCGGCGGCCTTGAGGAAGATCGCGGCGCGGGAGTCGAAGGAGAGCGCCTGCCAGGCCGGAGCAGCGGCCAGGGCAGCGTCGATGGCGTCCTGCGCGTCGGCCTGGGTGGCGTTGCGCAGGGTGCCGAGCCGAGCCGCGTGGTTGTGCGGCTGGACGACGTGGAACTCGGTGCCGCCGCCCATGCGGCGCTCACCGTTGATCGTCATGGTCAGCTGGACCGGCTCCTGGCCGCCCAGCTCCTTCAGCTTGGCCTCCAGACGAGCCCGTTCGGGGCTGCCGGGTGCGTAGCTGTGGACCGGCTCGTTCACCGGCGCGGGGACCTGGGTCACAGCGTCCATAGAGCGCACGCTCTCCTTCGTTAGTGCAGGGGGGATGCCGACGCGGGTCGCGCGTCGGCCACAGCACGAACGCTATTCCTGCCCGGCGGCCCACTTGATTGGCCGGGCGGCTAAATTCCCCCGTACGGCGTTGTCCGCCCCGACGAACCGGTCACGCCCGGATCACGACTGCCCCTCAGGCGGCGCGCCCTGCGCGCCCCTGGCGCCCCACGGGAACCACCGGCACCACAGGAACCTTGGGAACCACGGGCGTCACCCGCTGCTCCCAGTCGATCCGGTACCCGTGCACCGGCCGCAGCATCTTCTCCGGGCTCATGACGGTCCGCATGAGGATCGGCGCCGCGAGCCGGAACACCATCCGTCCGACCGGCCCGGCGGCCTTCTGGTTGTTGGTCCGCATCGCGTCGGCGGCGATCTTCTCCACCCGGGGCCGGCGCATCGCCTCGTACGCGGCGAAAGCCGCAGTGTGGTCGGGCAGGTCGCGCAGGCAGCGGGCGAGTTCGACGGCGCTCTCGACGGCCAGCGAGGCGCCCTGGCCGGAGCTGTTGGACGGCGCGTGCACCGCGTCGCCGACCAGCACCATCCGCCCCCGGTACCAGTGCGGGACGGAGGGCATGATCTCCAGCCGGGGGAAGGTCTCCATGGTGTCGGGGTCGGCCCGGCGCAGCACGTCCCGGGCCGGCAGGTCGTCGGCGTGCAGCTCGCGGCAGCGGCGCAGCCACTCCGTCATCCCGACCGTGCGGACCTGCTCGGAGGTCAGCTGCTCGGGCTGGGGGATGTTGCTGAACCAGGCGGTGCCGCTGCCGTCGGCCAGGCCCCAGTAGCCGAAGAAGGCGCGGGCGCCGTTGGCGAAGTGCACGGTCTCGCCGCGCCCGGCCCGGCCGGGCAGCCGGTGGGCGCTGTAGCCGCCGATGCCGAGCAGGCCCGTGTACCGGGCGGCGGGCGCGTCGGGGTCGATCAGGGTGCGCACGGTGGAGCCGGTGCCGTCGCAGCCGATCAGCAGGTCGCCGGTGGCGCTGCTGCCGTCCGCGAAGTGGGCGGTGATCCCGGCGGCGCCCTCCTCGGCGGCGACCAGGCGCTTGCCGTGCCGGACCTCGATGCCGGTCTCGCGCAGCCGCCGCTGCAGCACCTCGTACAGTTCGGCGCGGCGCATCAGCCGCTGGTGCGGCAGGTCGGCGAGGCCCGCGAACTCGCCGAGCACTCCGCCCCTGCCGTCCTCGATCACCATCGGCCCGACCGGCTGCCCGAGCCGGCCGACCTCCGCCCCCAGCCCGACGACGGCCAGCGCGCCGAGCCCGTTGGGGGCGAGTCCGAAGGTGCCGCCGACGCCCTCGGCGGAGTTCTCGTAGGCTTCGAAGACCTCCGCCTCGATGCCGGCCTTGCGCAGCGCCAGCGCCATCACGGGGCCGGCGATGCCGCCGCCGATGACCAGGGCCTTCCTGGACGTACGGGTCGTGCGGGTCGTACGGGTCGTACCGGTCGTACCGTCGGTGCTCATTCCAGACTCCTCATGAAGTCCCGCAGGGTCCGGTTGAACTCCGGCTCCCCGATCTGCGCGATGAGTCTCTCGGTGTAGCGGCGTTCCGCCCGGAGCATCGCGAGGGCGTACTCCTCCTCGATGACGAACATCGGGTGGACGCCCATCTCCTCGCCCTTGCGGAGCATGGAGCGCGACTCCTCGATCCGCGCGTCCAGCGCCTCCAGGCGACGGCCGAGCAGTGCGGCCGACTCCTCGGTCGGCAGCACCACGAGCAGGCACAGGGCGACCCCGAACGCCGGGTACTCGTCCAGCGGTTCGGAGATCCACTCGCGCATCCAGTCGAGCATCTCCGCCTGGCCCTCGGGGGTGAGGGCGTAGACGGTGCGCTCCGGCCGCTGGGTGTCGCGGACGGTCTCCTGCTCGGCGACGAACCCGGCCTTCCGCAGCTGCTCCACGACCATGTAGAGCGAGCTGCGGTTGTACTTCACGTTGCGGTCCTTGCCGTGCTCCTTGAGCCGGCGCCCCATCTCGTACGGGTGCATCGGTTCGGCTCCGAGTTCGGCCAGGACCACGAGGGCCAGCGGGTTCGAGACCTTGCGTCGCTTCGCCATGAGAGGTTCCTCATCACTTGGTCGGTACTGACTATCCATTCTCGGATAGTCAGAGTCAACTATTCAGAACCGACCATTCACGACTCTGTCCGCCCGGCTAAAGTCGACCCCACGGCACTGTCCGCCCAGACAAACGGAGGCATCGCGTGACCACCCCCGGCCTCCCCCTCCGCCAACTGCTGATGTCCCTGGGCGAGCCCCTCGTCGAACTCCAGGCCGCCCCCCAGGGGTTGGACGTCCCCGTCCGCGACGTCGCGATCCTCGACCCCGAGGACCCCCCGACCGCCGCCCCCGGCGAACTCGTCCTCGCCATCGGCGCCCGCGGCCGCGCCGCGCTGCCCGCCCTGCGCGCCGCCGGACGGGCGGGAGCCGCCGCCGTCGCCGTCAAGCTGGACGGCCCCGGCCAGGCCGACGCCCTGCGCGAGGCCGCCACCGAGGCGGGCGTCGCCCTGCTGTCCGTACGCCGCGAGACCCGCTGGGAGCACCTCGACTCCCTCGCCCGCGCGATCATCGCCGGCCCCGACGCCCCGGACGCCCCCGGCGCCCCCGAACCCAACGCGGGCGACCTCTTCTCCCTCGCCCAGACCGTCGCCGTCCTCACCAGCGGCATCGTCTCCATCGAGGACACCTCGAGCCGCGTCCTCGCCTACTCCCGCTCCTCCGACTCCGACGAGGTCGACGACCTGCGCCGGCTCTCCATCCTCGGCTGGCAGGGCCCGGAGCCGTACCTGTCCAAGCTCCGCGAGTGGGGCATCTTCCAGCACCTGCGCACCTCCGACGCCCCGATCGCCGTCGAGCCGCACCCCGAACTCGGCCTGCGCCGCCGCCTCGCCATCGGCATCCGGGCCGGGGCGCAGCCGCTCGGCACCATCTGGGTGCAGGAGGGCTCCCGGCCGCTCGCCCCCCACGCCGAACAGGCCCTGGTCGGCGCCGCCCGCGTCGCCGCCGCCCAACTGGTGCGCCGCCGCCGCGAGTTGTCCGCCGACGTCCGCCTCACCCAGACGCTCCTGACGGGCCTGCTGGAGGGCTCCACCGGCCCCCAGTCCCTCGCCACCCACCTCGGCCTGGACCTGCGCCGCCCGGCCACCGTTCTCGCGTACGGCGCCCACACCACCGAGGCGCTGCACCGCTCCGACGTCACGGGCCTGATCTCCGTGCACACCGCCGCCCGCCACCGCGCCGCCCTGCTCGCCCCGATCGACTCCCGGGTGTACGTGCTGCTGCCCGAACTGCCCGCGGGCCTGCCGATGAGCACCGTACGGGCCTGGGCCACCGAGGTCGTCCAGGCCGCCCGGGACCACCTCGGCGTCCCGCTGCGCGCCGCGATCGGCTCCACCGTCGAGGGCCTCGCCCAGGTGCCCGACTCCCGCGCCCAGGCCGACCGCATCCTCGACGCCATGAACCGCGGCGGGGTGGACCTCGACGTCGCGGCGCTGATCGACGTCCAGGCCGAGGTGCTGGTCAGCGAGATGCTCGCCCTGCTCCAGGACCGTACGGGCCTGCGCGACCCGCGCCTGACCGCCCTCGCCGAGTACGACCGCCGCCACGGCACCCGGCTCGCCGAGTCCGTGCTCGCCTGGCTGGACGCCCTCGGCGAGGTCCGGGTGGCCGCCGACGCCCTGCACATCCACCCCAACACCCTGCGCTACCGGGTGCGCCGCGCCGAGCAGTTGACCGGCATCGACCTCGCCCAGCCGCAGCAGCGCCTCCTGGCGATGCTCCAACTCCGGCTACCGGCGGAGAACTAGGGGCCAAGGGCCAGGGGCTGGGGTCCAGGGGCCAGGGGCCAGGGACTAGCGCCTGCCCACCCGCCACTGCTCCCAGGCCGACAGCCACAGCTGCTCCGCCATCCGCTGCTCCTCCCACACCGCGGCCCCGCCGTCCGCCGGCCGCTCCCGGTCCAGCTGCGCCCAGGCCCGCTGCGCGGGCAGGCTCGCCACCTCGCTGGCGAACACCGTGTACCGCACGACCTCCTCCACGGCCGCCTCCCCCTCGGCCGTGCCGACCAGCCAGTGCGTCTGCCGCGACAGCCGCCTGAGGTGCTCGACCATCGTCGTCACCGCCGCCACCGCCTCCTCGCGGCTCTCCGTCGCCAGCCGCATCTGCTGGCGCACCGCCGCCTCCCACCGCACCGCCCCTGCGTCCCCGCGCAGGCGCCGCGGGAGCCTGGCCGTACCGCCCGCCCGCAGCTGCGCCTCGATCGCGGCGCTCTCCGCGACGGACTGCGCGATCAGCGCCCGGTGCGCCTCCAGCCCGGTGACGGGCGGCAGTTCGCGCTCCTCGACCGGAACCCACCGGGCCCGTCGCGAGGCGAGGTCGCCCAGCAGGGCGGTGCGCCCGCGCAGATGGCGCTCGAAGTCGCGGATGCGGGCGAGCTCCACCCCGCCGGAGGGCACCCCGCGCCCGCACACCGTCACCGTCAGCCCCGCGACGCGCAGCCGCCCGGCCCACACCGGCCCGGCGCTCATCCCGGGCCACAGCACCGGCCGGTCCTCGTGCACCTCCGCCGCGCGCGGCTCGCCGTCCACGGTGATCCACTCGCGCAGCGCCCGGACGCGGCCGGGCCCCTCGCCCTCGTCGATCCCGGTGTGCTCGTACAGCCGGTCCCGCTCGTCCTCGACCACGTCCTCCAGCTCGGGCAGCCGCTCGCAGCCGTCCGCGCCCGGCCGATAGGTGCGCACCGTCACGTACGGTCCGGCGGCGGAGGCCCAGTCGCCGCACTGCACCTCGACCCAGCACAGCTCGCCGCCGCAGGTCTCGAAGGCCGTCAGCGCCTCGCCGCCGTCAGCGGCCCCGCCGACCACGCCGTACACCGGGAAGCCGACCCGCTCCAGGATGTGGCGGGAGAACTCCTCCTGCTCGGCGAGCCGGTCGTCCAGGCCCCTCGGCCCGGCGCCGGGCCCGGCCGGCGCCCGCCGGGCGTTCCACTCCTGGGGCCTGCCGCCGATCTCCCGCGCCATCCTGTGCCGCACCCCCGGTTCCCTCGCGTCCGCACCCGCTCCCGCCACCATACGTGCCCGGCAGCTGCCGGGTCATCAGCTCGGTTGCGGTACGCACCTGCTGTCCGTACGGGTACGAGCTCTCCGTCATGGCCGTGTCAGGGCGGCCGGTTGTCAGCCGCCGTCCCTACCCTGGGCGGCATGACAGCACAGAACGACCGGAGCTTCCCGGCCAGGATCAGCATCGTCACCCTCGGCGTCTCCGACCTCGACCGCAGCGCCCGTTTCTACGAGGGCCTCGGCTGGAAGCGCTCGGCCGCCTCCAGCCCGGAGATCGTCTGGTTCCGCACGGCCGACTCCGTCCTCGGCCTCTTCCCCGACGACGAACTGGCCGCCGACGCGGGCGTGCCGGGCGGCGGGGAGCCGTCCTTCCGCGGCGTCACGCTGGCGGTGAACCTGGAGTCCCCCGCCCTGGTGGACGCCGCAATGGAGACGGCCGTCGAGGCCGGCGCCGTGGTCGTCAAGCCGCCGACGCCGACCAGCTGGGGCGGCTACTCCGGCTACTTCGAGGACCCGGACGGACACCTGTGGGAGCTCGCCCACAACCCGTTCTTCCCCTTCACCGAGAGCGGCTCCCTCGACCTGCCGTAGCCGCACTACTTCCGTAGTGCGGCGCCTCTCCGCCATGGGTCACTACATCCGTAGTGGCACTACTCGCGTAGTGGCACTACGTCCGTAGTCGCCGCTGCGGCCACAGCCGCCACTACGTCCGTAGTCGTCACTTCGTCCGCAGTCGCCCGCCCTACTGCCGCGACCGCGCCTTGAAGGCCGCCTTGCGCGCCTCCTTCGCCACCGCCCGCTCCGGGTGCAGCTCCCCGATCGCCTCCAGGACGTCCGCCGTGTACGGGTGGTCGACGCGCCACACCTCGGCGAACCACCCCGACGACTCGTCCCCCACCGGCAGGTCGGCGATCAGCTCCCGCATCGCGCCCTCCCCGCCGCCGAGCAGCTGGGCGGCGAAGGTGTCGATCACCGTCCACAGCGCCATCGCCCGCTCCGGTGCGGGCACGTCCGTCCGTCCGAGCCCGGCCAGCCAGGCCCTGGCCGCCCCGCCCAGCTCGGGGTCGTCCATGACCTCCCGGGCGGCCGGCTCGGCCCCGGCCCCCAGCTGCCGCAGGGCCTCGACCGCCAGCACCCGTCGCATGGGCGCGTACGCGTCGGAGCCGCGCGAGGCCGCCAGCAGCTCGCGGGCCGCCGCCAGCGGCTCCCGGCCGGCCAGCCAGACCTTGAGCTCCTCCTCGGGCAGCACGTTCACCGACTCGCAGACCGCGTGCAGCAGCTCTGCGGCGTCGCCCTGGGCGAGGTCGCCGACCAGCGGCGCGTCGTAGCCGTCCTCCAGGAGCCACTGCCGCACGCCGTACTGGCCCAGCGGCGTCAGCCGTACGAGCCCGAAGCGCGCCGACTCCTCGTCGTCCAGCGGCTCCTCGCCTACGACGACGGGCCCCTCGCCCTCGTCCTCGTCGAACAGCTCGGGGTCGATCGGCCGGTAGTCCAGCATGCCCAGCTCGGCGAGGTCGGCGAGCATCGGGTCCAGGGCGACCATCAGGTCGGTGATGTCGCCGAGCATCTCCTCGCTCGGCTCCTCGCCCTCCGGCACGACCAGCAGGGCGGCGAGCACGCCCAGCGGCACGGTCTCCTGGCCGGGGTCGGCGAAGGCGGTGGTCTCGTACAGCACCTGCAGTGCCTCGTCGAGCAGCTCGGCGGCGGCCTGACGGGCCTCCTCCACCTCGTCGAGCGCGCCCTCGTCCGCTTCCCCCTCCTCGCCCTCCGCGGGCTCCTCGGGCTCTTCCGGCAGCGAGTCCGCGTCCACCGCGAGCTCCCGGACGATCCCGGCGGCGGTCAGCCACAGCTCGAGGACGGTGTCCGGGTCCCCCTCCTCGGCGGGCTCGAGGTCCGGGCCGGGGACGGCGACGTGCCGGCCGTCCTCCGTCGTACCGAGCTCCACCAGGTCCAGGTCACAGGCCAGCGACCAGGCGCGCAGCGCCTCGATCTCCGCCCCCTCCGGCACCTCGCCCTCGGCCGGGGCCAGCCCGAGCAGCCGCGCGGCGGGCGCCCGGTCCTCCTCGACCAGGTCCCCCAGGGCGTCCACCACCCGGTGCGGGGCGGCCCAGCGGGCCATCGCCAGGGCGTACCCGAACATGGGGACGGCCTTCGCGAGGACGGCCAGCTCCGTCTCGGGGAGCAGCTTCACGGGCGGGACGAGCACGGCCGCGTCGTCCAGGTCCTCGTCGTCCAGGCCGTGCGCGGCGAACGCCCCGTAGAGGTCCTGGAGGTCCAGGTCGGCGGGCAGCACGGCCTCCGCGGCCGCGCCTTCACCGGTCTCGGCACCAACGTTCTTCCGACGTCGTCCGGCCATCGTTGTGTGCTCTCCCTACAGCCAGCGGTCCGCTGATCCACTCCGCGTACCGGTCCTCTGCCTCAGCGTATAGGTCGGGCACCCCCGACGCCCTGGCTCCCGGGGCGCACGAAGGGGCGCGCGCCGCCTTCGTGCGCCCACCCTTTATCCTTCGGTCTGGTACCGCGCACACCCCGCACGGACCGCCGGGCAACGAAGCCCACATCCTCAGCTCATCCGCTCCACCAGGGAGCCCCGCACTGCGGCCACACCACAGCGCCTCAGGACGGGCGCGCCGGCACACCCCGCCGACCCGGTGGTGCCCTGCCACAGGAGATCCCTCACATGGCGGACCTCTCCCCCGCCGGCCCCGGCCTGCGCACCGCGCAGCTCGACGGACGCCGACTGTCGGAGGCCCTGCTTCCCCTGGAGCTCGCGCCCCGGCCCCAGCTCCAGCTCTCCGCGATCAGCCGCTGGAACGCGATGCGCGGAATCCGCGTCGGCCTGGTCTCGACCGCCCTACTGCTGATGCTGATCGGCGCCAACCTGGCGACGCCGATCTACCCGCTCCTCCAGCAGAGCCTGCACCTGACCGCGCTCGACACCACGATCCTCTTCACGATCTACGTGTTCGCCCTGGTCCCGGTGCTGGCCGTCGTCGGCCACTGGTCCGACCACCTCGGCCGCCGCGCGCTCATCCTGCCCGCCGTCGCCCTGGCCGCCGCCGGCGACGTGGTCTTCGCCACCTCCGGCAGCTTCTGGCAGCTGGCCGTGGGCCGCGCCGTCCAGGGCATAGCCGTCGGCCTCTCCACCGGCGCCGCCGGAGCCGCCCTCGGCGACCTCCTGCCCGACCACCCCACCCTGGCCGCCAAGCTCACCCTGGCCTGCTCGGCGGGCGGCGTCGCCCTCGGCCCGGTCGTCGGCGCGCTCCTGGCGAACGGCTCCGACCCCCTCCTCACCCCCTTCCTCCTCCACGCGGTGGCGCTGCTCTCCCTCTGCATCCCCCTCGCCGTGGTCCACCCCCGCATGCCCGGCCGCAACCGCCCCCCGGCGTCCCCGCCGCGCATCACCACCCCGGCCCACCTGCGCCCGCAGCGCCTGCGCCTGCCCCGCACCGGCCGCCGCGAGTTCCTCCTCGCCGCCACCGCGGGCTTCATCTCCTACGCGGTCTTCGGCGTCTACCTCAGCCTGGCCCCCGCCTTCGCCTCCAGGCTCCTCCACACCCCGTCCCACCTGGTCGGCGCGATCGTGGCCGCCCTCCTCCTCGGCTCCTCGGCGGCCGCCCAGCTGATCGTCCCCCCGACCTCCGACCGTCTGGTGATCGCCCTCGGCATGACCGGCCTGGCCGCCGGCCTGGGCCTCGTCGTCGCCGCCGGCTACACCGAGACCCCGGCCCTGCTCTTCATCGGCAGCGTCCTCGGCGGCGCCTGCCAGGGCGTCGCCTTCCGCTCCCTCTTCACCACCGCCGTGGCTGCCATGAACCCCGAACGCCGCGGCTCCGAGCTGTCCGCCCTCTGGATCATCGTCTACCTCGGCAGCTCCCTCCCCATCGTCATCGTCGGCGCCCTGGTCCAGTCCTACGGCCTCCTCCCCGCCATCAGCGGCTTCGCCACCGTCGCCGCCCTCCTCTGCACCACCCTCGCCCTCGCCGTAGCCCGCAAGCCCAAGCCCGCCTGACATCCACCACCCCTCGCTGCCCGGGCCTTCCCCCAGAAGCCCCGGGCAGCCCCCTTTCCCCCAGCCGAACACCCGCGCATCACCCCCTCCCCGCACACGCCTCCCGGCGGATGCCCACCCCCGGCCTCCGCCGCGCACCGCCCCACCAGGCGGCGCGCGGCTACTGGAGCGGCTATCCCGCCCAAGCGGTCCTCACGATCGGGAGGCCCGATCGTTCCCCGGCATCGGTACGCCGCTGCCGGTCACGTCCAAACACGCCCCGGGCAGCGGCGTCTTTACTCCCAAGGCTTCCAACTGTCAGTGCTGATCTCGACCCCAAAGGGCTCTGGCAACCGGACGGTTTCGCCGAACAGCCACTCCCCCAGCACCTCATAGGTCCCGGCGCTCTTGTTCGGCTCCCCGAGGAGCGTCACCCCAGGCTGCCCCGGATCTCGGTCCACCAACAGGTAGTACGGCACCCCTGTCCGCGCATACCCACGCTGCTTTTCACGTCGATCGTTGTGCGCACTGAAGGGCGCAGTGACCTCACCCACCAAGGTGATCTCATCCGGGTGAAGGTACCGATCCTTCGCCTCCGCCGTGATCGCCGCTTCCACCTCTGACGCCAGGATCATGAGGTCCGGTGCGTAGCCGTCCCCGATCTCCGCAAGGTCGAGGCCAGTCCCATGCACGACCAGCCAGCGACAAGTCGGTCTCGTGAATTCGGCGCGGAACACCGCCTCCTGAATGTCCGAGACCACCGCAGCATGGCCGTAACTCGGATGGGGCGTCACCATGAACTCCCCACCGATCACCTCGACCCGAAGGACCTCGGGCAACCGAAGATGCTCGTCCAGTTGACGACGAACCCAGAGCGCATACGGCGCTTCAGGCAGAACCCACCGCCCCGACGCCACAACGAACAACATGCTCTCACCCTGGCCGCCCGGCTACAGATGCCGCACCGCCGCGCAACTCCTTCATCCGAAGGAGGGGTTCGCTCGGCAGCAGGATGACGGCTTCTCCCCAAGAAGGACGAGCTCGGTCTGCGCTGGCTCTCCGAGTGTCCCCGTAGGGCCAGCGGTCAGGCAGTGAGCACAGCGTTCAAGTGCTCCTGCACCGGCTCGAAGAGCCCGTACGGCACGTATTCGGGGATCTCGGCGAGGGTCACCCACGCGAGGGCGTCCAGCTCGTCCGTGTCCACCACTTCGGCGGTACCGCTGACGACCTCGCAGGCCGTGTACGACATCAGCCGGCCAGTCTTCGGATGCACCCGCGCACCCAGGAGCTTGACGGCGGCCACACCCAGTCCAGTCTCCTCGGCAGTCTCGCGAACGGCCGCCTCTTCCGGCGACTCACCGGCCTCGATCTCACCTGCCGGGAACTGCCAGGAGAGCTGGCCCTCGCTCACCCGCCGCCTCACCATCAGCACGCGGCCTTCATGGACCACGATCGCGGCGGCAATACCCGGGCGTTCCTCCGCAGTCTGCTGTGTCACGTCTGCTCCTCCAGGGCGGCCAGGACGGGTGGAAAGATCGTATCGGCGTCGATGAAGCGGGCCACCGAGTTTCGAGGAACCCACATCACGTCGGGCCTCGCCGCCCCACAGATCGGCATCCCCCGCGCCGCCGCCCTCGTCCTGCCCCCGACCGCCGGCGCCGACCCGATCATCCTGCTCAACCCGAAGATCACCACCGTCTCCGACGAGACCGACGAACAGTACGAAGGCTGCCTCAGCTTCTTCGACGTCCGCGGCATGGTCCCCCGACCCCTCCGCATGGACGTCACCTCCACCACCCTCGACGGCGTAACCACCACCGCCACCTACGAGTTCGGCCTCGCCCGCCTCATCGCCCACGAGATCGACCACCTCGACGGCCTGCTCTACACCGACCGCATGCGCCCCGGTGTCCACCCGATCCCCGTCGAGGAGTATCGGGGTACAGGTTCAACCTGGGCCTACTGATCAACTCGACCTGAGCCGAGAAGAAGCACGGTGAACACCGACCCCACCCCGCAGACCCTGCGCGCTGCCATGGTCGCGGCATTGCGCGAGGACGGGCTCCCGATCAGCTCTGTTTCCGCCGCGCGCCGCCCGGCCCGGCGGCGCGCGGCGCGCGCCGGGGGCGGGCACCCGCCGGGAGGCGGGTGGGGGGTGGATGGTGGGGAACGGTGGTAGAGCTGATCAACTCAGCGGATCGCGCGCGGGTGTTCAGGCGCAGAAACACCGCTGCCGCGCGGACCCGGAGGGTTCGCGCGGCAGCGGCAGTGGACAGCACAGACAGCGATCAGACGTTGAACCCCAGCGCCCGGAGCTGGTCGCGCCCGTCGTCGGTGATCTTGTCGGGGCCCCACGGCGGCATCCAGACCCAGTTGATGCGCAGGTCCTGCACCAGCCCGTCCGTGGCGGTCTTGGCCTGGTCCTCGATGACGTCCGTCAGCGGGCAGGCCGCCGAGGTGAGGGTCATGTCGATGGTGGCCACGTCGGACTCGTCGATGTGGATGCCGTAGATCAGGCCCAGGTTGACGACGTCGATGCCCAGTTCGGGGTCGACGACGTCCATCAGGGCCTCGGTCAGGTCCTCCACCGAGACGGTTCCGGCGGTGGTGCCGACGATGAGGCCGGTGGCCGGCTGCTCCTCCGATGCGGTGTCCGCAGCGGAGGTGGTTTCGTCAGTCACAATGATCAATCCTCCTCTGCGGATTCAGTCGGTAACGGGGTGCTGCGCCAGCGCCTGGGCGGTGGCGTCCTTCCAGGCCATCCAGCTGAGCAGCGCGCACTTGACCCGGGCCGGGTACTTGGAGACGCCGGCGAACGCGACCGCGTCCTCGAGCACCTCCTCGTCGCCCTCGCCCTGGCCCTTGCTCTGCATCAGTTCCAGGAAGGCTTCCTGGACCGCCTGCGCCTCACCCACGGTCTTGCCGACGACCAGGTCGTTCAGCACGGAGGCGCTGGCCTGGCTGATCGAGCAGCCCTGGGACTCGTACGAGACGTCGACAACCGTCGAGCCGTCGAGCTTCACCCGAAGGGTGATCTCGTCGCCGCACGTCGGGTTGACGTGGTGCACCTCGGCGTCGCCGTCCCGCAGACCCTTGCCGTGGGGGTTGCGGTAGTGGTCCAGGATGATGTCCTGGTACATCGAGTCGAGCTTCATCTGATCCTGCTCCTGCCCGTCAGCCGAAGAAGTTCCGGACGTGGTGCAGGCCGTCGATCAGCGCGTCGACCTCGCCCGGCGTCGAGTACAGGTAGAACGACGCTCGCGTGGTCGCGGGAATTCCGTACCGCAGGCAGACCGGCCGCGCGCAGTGGTGGCCGACGCGCACGGCGATGCCCTGCTCGTCGAGCACCTGGCCCACGTCGTGCGGGTGGATGTCGCCGAGGGTGAACGAGATCGCGGCGCCGCGGTCCACGGCCGTGCGCGGGCCGATGATCCGCAGGTCGGGGACCTCGAGCAGCCGCTCGACCGCGTACTCGGTGATGGCGTGCTCGTGGGCGGCGATCTTGTCCATGCCGATGGCCGACAGGTAGTCGATGGCCGCGCCGAGCCCGACCGCCTGGGCGATCGGCGGGGTGCCCGCCTCGAACTTGTGCGGCGCCGGGGCGTAGGTGGACGAGCCCATGGTGACGGTCTCGATCATCTCGCCGCCGCCGAGGAACGGCGGGAGGTCCTCCAGCAGTTCCTGGCGGCCCCAGAGCACGCCGATGCCGGTCGGGGCCAGCATCTTGTGGCCGGTGAAGGCGACGAAGTCGGCTTCGAGCGCCTGCACGTCGAGCACCATGTGCGGGGCGGCCTGCGAGGCGTCGATGACGACGAGCGCGCCGACGGACTGCGCCTTGCGCACGATCGTCTCGACCGGGTTGACGGTGCCGAGCAGGTTCGACACGAGCGTGAACGAGACGACCTTGGTCTTCTCGGTGATCAGCTCGTCGATGTTCGACAGGTCGAGCCGGCCCTCGTCCGTGAGCCCGAACCACTTGAGCTTCGCGCCGGTGCGCTGCGACAGCAGCTGCCACGGGACGATGTTCGAGTGGTGCTCCATCTCCGTGATGACGATCTCGGAGTCGGCGTCCACGCGGTACGGCTCGTCGGCCCAGCCCAGCATGTTGGCGACGAGGTTGAGCGACTCGGAGGCGTTCTTGGTGAAGATCACCTCGTTGCGGCTCGGCGCGTTGACGAAGGCCGCGACCTTGTCGCGGGCGCCCTCGTACATCGCCGTGGCCTCTTCGGCGAGCACGTGCACGCCGCGGTGGACGTTGGCGTTGTGCCGCTCGTAGTAGGCGTTCAGGGCTTCCAGCACCTGGCGCGGCTTCTGCGAGGTGGCCGCGTTGTCCAGGTAGACGAGCGGCTTGTCGTCGTGCAGCACGCGCTGCAGCACCGGGAAGTCCTTGCGGATCGCGTCGGTGTCGAGCAGGGCGGAATGACCGGTAAAGGCATGCGTCACTCGGACGCGCCCCCCTTCACGTACGCCTCGTAGCCCTCGTTCTCCAGCTTGTCGGCCAGCTCGGCGCCGCCGGACTCGACGATGCGGCCGCCCGCGAAGACGTGGACGTAGTCGGGCTGGATGTACCGCAGGATGCGGGTGTAGTGGGTGACCAGCAGGGTGCCGACCTCGCCGGTGGAGCGGACCCGGTTGATGCCCTCGGAGACGATCCGCAGCGCGTCGACGTCGAGGCCGGAGTCGGTCTCGTCGAGGATCGCGATCTTCGGCTTGAGCAGCTCGAGCTGGAGGATCTCGTGGCGCTTCTTCTCACCGCCGGAGAAGCCCTCGTTGACGTTGCGCTCGGCGAAGGCCGGGTCCATCTGCAGGGCGGCCATGGCCTCCTTGACCTCCTTGACCCACAGCCGCAGCTTGGGGGCCTCGCCGCGGACGGCGGTGGCGGCGGTGCGCAGGAAGTTGGAGACCGAGACGCCGGGGACCTCGACCGGGTACTGCATGGCCAGGAAGACGCCGGCCTTGGCGCGCTCGTCGACGGACATCTCCAGGACGTCCTCGCCGTCGAGCAGCACGGTGCCGCCGGTGACGGTGTACTTGGGGTGGCCGGCCAGCGAGTAGGCGAGGGTGGACTTGCCGGAGCCGTTGGGGCCCATGATGGCGTGGGTCTCGCCCTGCTTGACGGTCAGGTCGACGCCCTTCAGGATCTCGCGCGGGCCGTTCTCGGCGTCCACGGAGACGTGCAGGTCGCGGATTTCAAGGGTTGCCATGTGTACTCAGGACTCCTGGTTGACGGAGACGAGCACATCGTCCCCTTCGATCTTTACGGGGTAGACGGCGACCGGCTTGGTGGCGGGCAGGCCGGAGGGCTTGCCGGAGCGCAGGTCGAAGCTGGAGCCGTGCAGCCAGCACTCGATCATGCAGTCCTCGACCTCGCCCTCGGAGAGGGAGACGTTCGCGTGCGAGCAGATGTCGTTGATCGCGAACACCCCCTCGTCGGTGCGGACGACGGCGACCGGGACGCCGTTGAGGTCCACGCGCTTGGGCACGTCCTCCTGGAGGTCGCCGAGCGCGCAGGCACGCAGGAAGCTCATCTGGATCAGACCGCCGCTTCGAGCTCGGCGTCGATCTTGACCATGAGCTGCTCCTGCACCTCGGCCACGCCGATCTGCTGCAGCAGTTCGGCGAAGAAGCCGCGCACCACCAGGCGGCGGGCCTCGTCGGCCGGGATGCCACGGGCCATCAGGTAGAACAGCTGCTCGTCGTCGAAGCGGCCGGTCGCGGAGGCGTGGCCGGCGCCGACGATCTCGCCGGTCTCGATCTCCAGGTTGGGGATCGAGTCGACCCGGGCACCGTCGGTGAGCACCAGGTTCCGGTTGAGCTCGTAGGTGTCGGTGCCCAGCGCGGCGGCGCGGATCAGCACGTCGCCGACCCAGACGGCGTGCGCGTCCTTGCCCTGGAGGGCGCCCTTGTACGCGACGTTGGAGCGGCAGTGCGGGGTGTCGTGGTCGATGACCAGACGGTGCTCGAGGTGCTGGCCGGCGTCGGCGAAGTACAGGCCGAACAGCTCGGCCTCGCCGCCGGGGCCCGCGTAGTTGACGCGCGGGTGCAGGCGGACGAGGTCGCCGCCGAAGGTGACGACCACGGACTTGTACGAGGCGTCGCGGCCGACCAGCGCGTTGTGCTGGGCGACGTGCACGGCGTCGCGGTCCCAGTCCTGGACGGAGACGAAGGTGAGCTTCGCACCGTCGCCGACCAGCAGCTCCACGTTGGCGGCCCGGGTGCCGGTGCCCTCGTGGTTGAGGACCACGACGGCCTCGGCGAACGGCTTGACGTCGATCACCACGTGGGCGAAGCGGACGCCGCCCTCGCCGCGCACGTCGATCCTCACCGGCTCGGTGAGCACCGCGTCCTGGGGGACGGTGACGACGAGCGCCTGGTCGAACGCGCTGAACGCCTGCGCGGCGACGCGGTCGACGGGCGTGCCGGCCTTGCCCAGGCGGGCGTCGTCCCGGCCGACGGTCTCGGCGGTGACGCCGTCCGGCAGCGCGAACTCGACCTTGTCCTCGCCGCGTTCGCCCGCGGCGGCGGTGCCGTCGTGCAGCCCGCCGAGGCGGTGCATCGGCGTGAACCGCCAGTCCTCCTCGCGGCCGGTGGGCACCGGGAAGTCGTTCACGTCGAAGGAGGGCTTGACCGCGACGCGCGCGTCGATCGGCTGCTGGACCGCGGTCCGGCCGGTGCCGGGGCCGGCGAGCTGCGCGCCCGCGCCCGCCGTGCCGACCTCGATCGAACCGGCGGTGGTGGAGCCGGTGGTGTTCTGCTCAGCCATGGCTGTTCGTTGTGCTCTCTTCCTCGAAATCAGTGGATGGCGGTCGAACGGCCGGGGGTCAGCCGACCGAGCCCTCCATCTGCAGCTCGATCAGCCGGTTGAGCTCCAGCGCGTACTCCATCGGCAGCTCGCGCGCGATCGGCTCGACGAAGCCGCGCACGATCATCGCCATCGCCTCGAACTCGGTGAGGCCGCGGCTCATCAGGTAGAACAGCTGGTCCTCGCTGACCTTCGAGACGGTCGCCTCGTGGCCCATGGACACGTCGTCCTCGCGGACGTCCACGTACGGGTAGGTGTCCGAGCGGGAGATGGTGTCCACCAGCAGTGCGTCGCACAGCACGTTGGACTTGGCCCCCTTGGAGCCCTCACCGATCTCGATCAGGCCGCGGTAGGAGGTCCGGCCGCCGCCTCGCGCCACCGACTTGGAGACGATGTTGGAGGAGGTGTTGGGCGCCATGTGCACCATCTTGGCGCCGGCGTCCTGGTGCTGGCCCTCGCCGGCGAACGCGATCGACAGCGTCTCGCCCTTGGCGTGCTCGCCCATCAGGTAGACGGCCGGGTACTTCATGGTGACCTTGGAGCCGATGTTGCCGTCGACCCACTCCATGGTCGCGCCCTCGTACGCCACGGCGCGCTTGGTGACCAGGTTGTAGACGTTGTTCGACCAGTTCTGGATCGTCGTGTAGCGGCAGCGGCCGCCCTTCTTGACGATGATCTCCACGACTGCGGAGTGCAGCGAGTCGGAGGAGTAGATCGGCGCGGTGCAGCCCTCGACGTAGTGGACGTACGCGTCCTCGTCGACGATGATCAGCGTCCGCTCGAACTGGCCCATGTTCTCGGTGTTGATCCGGAAGTACGCCTGGAGCGGGATGTCGACGTGCACGCCCTTCGGCACGTAGATGAACGATCCGCCCGACCACACCGCCGTGTTCAGCGCGGCGAACTTGTTGTCGCCGGCCGGGATGACGGTGCCGAAGTACTCCTTGAAGATCTCCGGGTGCTCACGCAGCGCGGTGTCCGTGTCCAGGAAGATGACGCCCTGCTCCTCCAGGTCCTCACGGATCTGGTGGTAGACGACCTCGGACTCGTACTGCGCGGCGACACCGGCCACCAGGCGCTGCTTCTCCGCCTCCGGGATGCCCAGCTTGTCGTACGTCGCCTTGATGTCCGCCGGCAGGTCCTCCCAGGACTCGGCCTGCTTCTCGGTGGAGCGCACGAAGTACTTGATGTTGTCGAAGTCGATGCCGGTCAGGTCGGAGCCCCAGGTCGGCATGGGCTTCTTGCCGAACAGCTTCAGGCCCTTGAGACGCAGGTTGAGCATCCACTCGGACTCGCTCTTCTTCGCGGAGATGTCGCGGACGACCTCCTCGCTGAGCCCGCGCTTGGCCACGGAGCCGGCGGCGTCCGGGTCGGCCCAGCCGTACTCGTAGTTGCCCAGGCCCTCGAGCTCCGGGTGCGAAACGGTGTCAGTCATGCGAGCTTCCTAACGCGCGGACGCAGAATCTTCGGTGGACGCGGAATTTTCCGACGTGCTGGCAGTCGGCGCGGCATCGGAGCCGCGGACCGTGCTGCGCACGGTGGGCGACGATGCGGCACCGGTTGCCGGCACATAGGTGGTGCAGACCCCGTCGCCGTGGGCGATGGTGGCCAGCCGTTGCACATGGGTGCCCAGGAGCTGGGAGAAGACCTCGGTCTCCGCCTCGCAGAGCTGCGGGAACTGCTCGGCGATGTGCGCGACCGGGCAGTGGTGCTGGCAGAGCTGGGCACCCGCGGGGGCCTTGGCCGCCGGGGGGACACGCCGCACCGTGGCAGCGTACCCGTCCGCGCTCAGCGCCTGGGCCAGGGCCTCGGGGCGCTCCTGCGCCTCGGCCTGCCGCAGGGTCTCCAGGTACTTCTCGGCCTGCTTGCCGAAACGGGCCCGGGCGAAGGCGGCGACCGCCTCCTCGCCCGCCTTGCCGCCGCCCACCGAGTCCGCGATCCAGCGGAGCGCGTCGGCGGCGAGCTGGTCGTACGCCTGGTAGAAGGCGTCCCGGCCGGCGTCGGTGAGGCCGAAGACCTTGGCCGGGCGGCCGCGGCCGCGGCTGCCGTAGACCCGCTGTTCGCGGGCGTCGACCAGGCCCGTGGCGGCCAGCGAGTCCAGGTGGCGGCGCACGGCTGCGGCGGTGAGGCCGAGCCGGCTGGCCAGGTCGGCGGCGGAGGACGGGCCGTGGTCCAGGATGGAGCGGGCGACCCGGTCGCGGGTGGCGCGGTGGCCGTCCAGCAGCACCTCGGCCGCCGTCGCGGGCACGTCCCAGCCAGGGGCCGACTCGGCCTCCTGGTGCGTGGTGTGCTCGCGCATGTTTTTCACAACACCAGTGTTGCGTAATTACTTCCGCCGGGACAAGCCGTGATCCACGCCGCACCCGTGTCATCTGTCACGCAGGCAAGCCTTACCTGGCCTGGGATTTCGATCATCGAGGCACTGTCCGGCCCGTGCGTGGGGCCCTCTTAGACTCGCCGGTATGAACCCCGTACCCGCGGTCCAGATCGCCGGGCTGGTCAAGCGCTACGGCGAGAAGGTCGCGGTCGACGGCCTGGACCTGACCATCGCCCCCGGCACGATCACCGCAGTCCTCGGCCCCAACGGCGCCGGCAAGACCACCACCATCGAGACCTGCGAGGGCTACCGCCGCCCCGACGCCGGCACCGTCCGCGTCCTCGGCCTCGACCCGGTCGGCCAGAACGCGGCCCTGCGGCCCCGGATCGGCGTGATGCTCCAATCGGGTGGCGTGTACGCGGGGGCGCGCGCCGTGGAGATGCTCCGGCACACCGCTGAGCTGCACGCCCACCCCCTGGACGTCGACGCCCTCGTCGAACGCCTGGGCCTCGGCTCCTGCGGCCGTACGACCTACCGCCGCCTCTCCGGCGGCCAGCAGCAGCGCCTCGCCCTCGCCATGGCCGTGGTCGGCCGCCCCGAGCTCGTCTTCCTGGACGAGCCCACCGCGGGCCTCGACCCCCAGGCCCGCCGCGCCACCTGGGAACTCGTCCGCGACCTGCACCGCGACGGCGTCACCGTGGTCGTCACCACCCACCACATGGACGAGGCCGAACAGCTCGCCGACCACGTCGCCATCGTCGACGGCGGTCGCGTGATCGCCCACGGCACCACCGAGGAGCTCTGCCGCGGCGGCTCCGAGGACGCCCTGCGCTTCGACGGCCCGCCCGGCCTCGACCTCGGTCCCCTGCTCAAGGAACTCCCCGCCGGCGCCACCGCCACGGAGACCGCCCCCGGCAGCTACCGCATCGGCGCCCCCGTCGACCCCGCCCTCGTCGCCGCCGTCACCGCCTGGTGCGCGGCCTCCGGCATCCTGCCCGAACGGCTGTCCGTCCAGCGCCGCAGCCTCGAAGACGTCTTCCTCGACCTGACCGGACGGGAGCTCCGCTCGTGACCGACTACTCCCCCAGGCCGGGAGCGGCACCGGTCGGCCGGATGCTGCTCGCCCAGACGGCCTTCGAGACGAAGATGCTGCTGCGCAACGGCGAACAGCTGCTGCTCACCGTCGTCATCCCGACCGTCCTGCTGGTGCTCTTCTCCGCCGTCGACATCGTCGCCGTCGACGGCCCCGGCAAGCGCGTCGACTTCCTCGCCCCGGGCCTGCTCGCCCTCGCCGTGATGTCCACCGCCTTCACCGGCCAGGCCATCGCCACCGGCTTCGAACGCCGCTACGGCGTCCTCAAGCGCCTCGGCGCCAGCCCGCTGCCCCGCTGGACGCTGCTCACCGCCAAAACCGGCTGCGTCCTGGTGACGGAAATCCTCCAGGTCGCCCTGCTGTCCGTGATCGCCCTCGCCCTCGGCTGGTCCCCCCACGGCAACCTGCTGGCCGTCGCCGCCCTGCTCGTCCTCGGCACCGCCGCCTTCTCGGGCCTCGGCCTGCTGATGGCCGGCACCCTCAAGGCCGAGGCCACGCTGGCCGCCGCCAACCTGGTCTTCATCCTGCTGCTCCTGGCCGGCGGGGTGATCGTCCCGCTGAGCAAGTTCCCCGACGCCGTACGGTCGGCGCTGGAACTGCTGCCGATCTCCGCCCTCTCGGACGGGCTGCGCTCGGTGCTCCAGCACGGCGCGGGCGTGCCCTGGTCCGACCTCGGCATCCTCGCCGTCTGGTCCGTCCTCGGCCTGGCGGCGGCCGCCCGCTTCTTCCGCTGGGAGTAGCCGCTTCTGGCGCACGCAGAACGCCCCCCGGCCTCAACAGGCCGGGGGGCGTTCGTCGTTCGGCTTACCGGGGGCGTCAGCCCTCGCTGCCGCCGCGCCGCTTGCGGGCCAGCAGCACGAGCGCGCCACCGACCAGCACCACGCCGCCACCGGCGGCCGCGATGATCGGGGTGGCATCGCTGCTACCGGTCTGCGCGAGCACCGGGCCGGGGGTGCTGGGCGACGGCGACGGCGTCCTGGTCGGCGTCTTCGTCACGGACGGCGTGACCGTGGGGGTCACCGTCGGGGTCGCCGTCGGGGTCGGAGTCGGCGTCTGCGTCGGGGTCTTGGTGGGAGTGGGGACCGGAGTCGGCGTGTGGCACGGCTCGATGGTCTTCGTCTCGTCGACGTTCCAGGTCGGCTCGTTCGGCGTCTCCGTGGTCTTGACCACCAGGTGCGCCTTGACCGCGGCGTTGTGGTCCTTCACGACGACGCTGTCGTGGAACTCCTTGCCGAAGGTCTTGCCGTCCAGGACCTTCTCACCGTCGATGGTGAGGGTGATGGTGTTCGTCACGCCCTGCTTGTCGCTGTAGTTGATCAGATCGATCTGCACCTTGTCGCAGGTCACCGACCAGGTCGGCGTGTGCGCCGAGGCGTTGGTGGCCAGCGCCAGGGGCAGAACGAATCCGGCCGCCGCCGTACCGGCGAGAGCCGCCGCGCCGATCCTGGATATCCGCTGCTGTCGCGCCATACCTTGTTCCCCTCCGAACGGTCCTACGCAGCAGGCGCGTTGAGTGGGTTCGCGGTGGCCCGCCACGACTGTCCGGGGGACTCTACCGGCACTCCCACACCTCGCCACACCCCGCCGTGCGACCGGAATTCGTCTGTCGGTCCGCTGTCGAATGTGTATGACCAGCCCATCACAGCCGCCACCTCGCTGAACGCGTTTTCGGCAAACCTGAATGAACTTCGTCACGTCAAGACAGAACGGCGCCCCAAGTGATCGGGTTCAATCACCAGGGGCGCCGCGTCAATCAGACAGGGCTCGATCAAGCCTTCTTGGCCGCCCGACGGCGGGCCACGACGACCATCGCGCCACCGGCCGCGATCACCGCGGCGCCGGCGATGGCCAGCGGGACGACCGGGCCGGAGCCGGTGTGGGCCAGGTCGCCGCCGTTGGCCTTGGCGGACGGGCCGGCGGCACCCGGAGCCACCGGAGCGGTGGAGGAGGACGGGCCGGCGGAGCCGCCCGCGCTCGGCGAGCCGGTGGTGCCCGGGGTGGTCGCGCTGCCGGACGGGTTCGGCGTGGCGGTGGCGCCCGGGGTGGTGGCCGAGGGCGACGGCGAGGTCGGCGTCGTCGGGGTCGTCGGGGTCGTCGTCGGGGTGGTCGGGGTCGTCGGCAGGCAGCCGGTGAAGGGGTAGTGGTGCGTCTCCGCACCGCCCTTGCCGGTCAGCGAGGCGGCGATGACCGAGCCGTTGACCGGGCCGGCGCTGCCGAGGTCGAAGGCGGCGTTCGGGGCGAGCACGGTGCCGGCCCAGGCGGCGGCGCTGTTCTTGACGACCTTGGTGGCGGTCGGGAAGTTCCAGAGCAGCTTGGCCCGGATCGCGCCGCCCGAGGCGCTCTGCAGCTTGTCGTCCAGGAGGAAGCCGTTCCTGCCCGCGTCCCAGATGTTGAAGCCGGTGGTCCCGGCCGCGGCCATGTCGTACGAGCCGCCGGTCACGTTGATCACGGTGACCGAGCCGGCGGGCACCTTGAGGAAGATGTCCTTGGCGCCCTGGAGCTTCGCGGCGTCGACGGTGAAGCTGTTGTACTTCGCGTCGCCGCCGGTGAAGGTCAGGTTCGGGCCATCGGCCTGGACGGTGGCGCCGGCGGTCTGCGGGACGGCGGCCAGCGCGGTCGAGGCGGCGCGCAGCTTGGCGAACTCGGCCTTGAAGTCGATCGGCGAGGCGCCCTGGCCGACGGTGCCGGCGTGGGCCTGGATGACGGCGCCGTCGGCCTTGGAGCCGTAGACGCCGTTGCCCTTCATCACCTGGGTGTTGCCACCGGTGAGCTTGCCGGCCACGACGAGCGCGTTCCTGCCCGGCAGGGCGTCGACCTGGGCCTGGGTCAGCTCCTGGCCGACCGAGAACCCGCCGGTGAAGTCGGCGTTGCCGCCGACCGCGACGGCACCCTCGGCGTCGGGGGTGTGGGTGTCGTTGCCCTCGATGAACTCGCCATACAGGTTGGCGACCCCGAGGCTGCGGCACTCCTGGCCGGGGTCGGCAGCCTGGGCGGCCGGGGCGACGAGGCCGGCCAGGACGAACGAGCCGCCGACGGCGAGCGCGGCGGCTGAGGTGGATATGCGCATGTGCAGGATCTCCGCTTACGTGCGGGAGGAGTGGGAGCGGCCCGAAAAAAGGTATGGACCAATCCGCACTCTTGCGGCCGAGCGGGCGATTGGTCAAGACCAATGCGCGTGTCGTCCGGATTGTCCCGTTTGGATTCTCGTACCCCTGGGTCGCGTCCGCCGTCGCCCAGCGCCGCGCCCCGCTGTGCCCCGCCCCAAGATCGGCTGTAAGGGCACCTACGATTGACCCCGTGATGAACCCCTTCTCCCTGCTCGCCGAGCGCTGGCAGCCCTCCGCCGCGATGGTCCGGCGCGCCGCGTTCGCCGCACTGGTGATGAGCGTGGTCATCGTCGTCACCGGCGGCGCCGTCCGGCTCACCGCCTCCGGCCTCGGCTGCACCACCTGGCCCCGCTGCACCGACGACAGCCTGACCCCGACCGCCGAGATGGGCTTCCACGGCGTCGTCGAGTTCACCAACCGCATGCTCACGTACGTGCTGAGCGCGGCCGTCGGCTGGGCCATCCTCGCCGCCCGCTGCCACCGCCCGTGGCGGCGCAGCATGACCAAGCTCGGCTGGGCCCAGTTCTGGCTGGTGATGAGCAACGCCGTCCTCGGCGGCATCACCGTCCTGACCGGCCTCAACCCGTACACCGTCGCGCTGCACATGATCGCCGCGATGGGCCTGGTCTGGGTCGCCCTGCTGATGTGGGAGCGCAGCAAGGAGGGCGACGGCCCCGCGAAGCTCGCCGTGGCCCGCCCCGTCCACCAGCTCTCCTACGTCCTGGTCACCGTCATCGGCCTGCTCGTCGCCGCCGGCACCCTGGTCACCGGCGCCGGCCACCACCCGGGCACGCCCAAGGACAACAAGATCGTCCCGCGCATCCCGATCGACTACGACCGCCTCGCGCAGTTCCACGCCGACTTCGCCTTCATCGCCGTCGGCCTGTCGATCGCCGTCCTCTTCGTCCTCGCCGCGGTGAAGGCCCCCCAGCCCGCGAAGTCCCGCGCCAAGGAACTCCTCGTCGTCCTGTCCTTGCAGGGCGTCCTCGGCTTCATCCAGTACTTCACCGACGCCCCCGAGCTGATGGTCGGCCTCCACATGCTCCTGGCCTCCCTCACCTGGATCGCCGCCCTCCGCATCCCCCTCGCCCTCCGCACCCGCGAGGACGCCCCCGCCACCACCCCGGCCGCCCGCACCCCCGAGCCCGCCACCGCCTGACCACGACCCCGTTGGCGGTCACCTCCTGGACGAGGTCGAGCCACGGCCTCCACCACGATGCGCGATCGGCAGGGTCGAGCCGGTGACCCGACTTCCAGGCCCGGAAGCCCTCGTCCTCGTTGTCGACGGCGTGGACATCACGCAGTTCCAGGTGGACCGCCGACTTCCGCGCAGACCTCAAAAGGTCAGCGAAGCTGTTCAAGCTCTGCGACATCCAACGCCTCCTTGAGTGCCTTGGCCATGTAGGCAGGGATGCGGACCACAGACTCATGATCCGGGATCGGACCGTCAGCCATGTCTCCTGCGCCCCAGCCTTTCGCACGACCGTCGGGCGCACCTGCACGGCACCGCCGCTGACCGCCCGATGCGCGCTGCGGGCCTGTCCCACGGATCTCACCGACGCAGCCCTCAGCGGTTGTAGAGCTTGCGTGCCAACAGGTAGCCGGAGAGCGCGATCACCGCGCTCCACGCGACGGCCTTCGCGAGGTCGGTGCCGGCCGGCTGGGCGGCGAGCAGCTTGCGCAGGGTCTCGATGACCGGGGTGAACGGCTGGTTGTCGGCGAACCAGCGCAGCGGCGTCGGCATCGACGAGGTGGGCACCACGCCGCTGCCGAGGAACGGCAGGATCAGCAAGGGCATCGGCAGGTTGCTGGCGGTGGCGACGTTGCGGGCGATCATGGCGAGCGCGACGGACAGCCAGGTGATGGCGAAGGTGAACATGGCCAGGATGCCGATGACACCGAGCCAGTCCAGGGCGGTGGCGGCGGGCCGGAAACCGATCGCGAGGGCGGCGGCGGTCACTGCGGCGAGCGCGAGGAAGTTCTGCACCAGGGAGCCGAGCACGTGTCCGGTGAGGACGGAGACGCGCGCGATGGCCATGGTCTTGAACCGGGCGACGATACCGCTGGTCATGTCCATCGCGACGGCGATGGCGGTGCCCTGGGCGGCGGCGGCGATGGTCGTGGCCATGATGCCGGGGGTGAGGTAGCCGGCGTAGGCGGCACGGCCGCCGCCGATACCGGCGCCCATGATGCCGCCGAGGACGTAGACGAACATCAGCAGGATGATCACCGGGACGGCGGTGTAGGTCAGCAGTGGCGTCGGGTAGCGGCGGACGTGCTTGAGCTGGCGGCGCAGCATGGTCGCGGAGTCGGCGACGGCTTTCATCGGGCGGGTTCCTTCACAGGGGGTGCGATTGGTGCCGTTGGTCAGCGCGAGGAGGATGCGGTCAGTGCCAGGAAGACGTCGTCGAGGTCCGGGGTGTGCACCGTCAGCCCCGCCACTTCCGCGTCGAACGCGTTCAGCCGGCCCAGGGCGACTCTCAGGGCCTCGACCACGCCGCCGTCCGCGATCTGGACGGTGAGTTCGGCGTCGTCGGCGAAGCGCACGGCGATGTGGCCGCCGGGGATCAGGCGCTTGAGCTCGTCCGGTGTCCCCTCGGCGACGAGTCTTCCCTGGCTGAGCAGGGCGGCGCGGTCGGCGAGCCGGTCGGCCTCCTCCAGGTACTGGGTGGTCAGGAAGACGGTGACACCGTCGTTCTCGACCAAGTCCCTTACGGTGCGCCACAGTTCGCGGCGGCTGCGCGGGTCCAGGCCGGTGGTCGGTTCGTCGAGGAAGATCAGCCGGGGCGCGCCGACCATCGTCATGGCGAGGTCCAGGCGACGGCGCAAGCCTCCGGAGTAGGTGGCGACGGGCTTGCGGGCGACGGCCGCGAGGTCGAAGCGTTCCAGCAGCGCCTCTACGGTCCGGCGGCGCCGAGGACGGCCGACGTGCAGCAGGTCGGCCATCAGGCGAAGGTTCTCCTCGCCGGTCAGCAGGTCGTCCACGGCGGAGAACTGGCCGGTGACGCCGATCGCGGCGCGCACCGCGTCGGGGTCCCGGGCCAGGTCGTGGCCGGCCACGCGGATCTGGCCGGCATCTGCCTTGATCAGGGTGGACAGGATCTGGACGATCGTGGTTTTGCCGGCGCCGTTGGGGCCGAGCAGAGCGTAGACCGTGCCCTGCGTGACGGCGAGATCGACACCGTCCAGGACGAGGTGGGCACCGTAGGACTTGCGCAGTCCGGTGGCGGCGATGGCGAGATCTTTGTTCAGCACGCGCTGAAAGCTACGTTGCATTCAGAGAAAACGTCTACGGAGAGATCCCCGTAACAGCAGCTCAGAGGCCATATTTTGATGCAATGACGATGTCACCGAATGCACCGCTGGCGTTGCATCAGGTGTCGCCGAATGCAATACTGCGGCCGTGCCCGGAGGAAGACTGACCCAGCAGGACCGCCACCGCATCGCCACCGGACTCGTCGAAGGGCTCTCCTACGCCGAGATCGCCCGGCGCCTCGGCCGGACCACCTCGACGGTCAGCCGGGAGATCGGCCGTAACGGCGGTCCGGCCGGCTACCGCGCCGAACTCGCGCACCGGGCGACGGAGCGCCGGGCCCGCCGCCGCACGCCGAGCACCGGGCACGCACGCGGCGCCGGGCGCGCGGACGCCCAGGACCAGGCAGTGGAGCTGGCGGTGGGCACCGGGCTGCCGAAGATGATGGCCAGGGTCCTGATCGCGTTGTGGCTGAGTGCGGACGGCAGGCTCACTGCCGCCGAGCTGACCCGGGAGCTGGGAGTCAGCCCGGCATCGGTCTCGGCGGCGGTGGGGTACCTGATCAGCCAGGAGCTGATCAGGCGCGAGGCCCAGGGGCGCCGGGACGTGTACGTGGTCGACAACGACGCCTGGTTCCAGTCGACGGTGACCGGAGCGGAGCACACGCTTCATGCGGCACAGGTCGCGGTGCAGTATGCGGAGCAGATCGGCCTCGACACGCCTGCTGGGTCACGGTTGGCGAAGAGCGGGGCGTTCCTGGAGCGGATCAGCCTGGACGCGTTGGAGTCGGCGGCTCGGTGGCGCGGCCTGCTGAGGTGACGGACAGTCCTGCGGGCGGCACCAGCCGGTGTCGCCCGCAGGACCGCCGGCAGCCTGGTTCCAGGTCGTTCCGGCCAGAAGCCCGTCGCATCAGGGCCCGAGCCCGGGTCGAGGAAGCCTGCTTCAGCGGCCACCTCCTACGGCGCGGCTACTTCTGCGCCGACGGCGACGAGGGCCTGATGCCCGTCCTGGAGGACACGACGGTCCACGGCTGCGAGGCCGTCGCGGGCCGGGAGGACGGGCACGGCCAGGTCGAGATCACCGTCGTCCGGCTGAGCGACCTCGTCGCCGGCCCGCGCCGCTAGAGCCGGTCGTCCGCGTCCGCCCGGGGGTCGGTGAGCGGCGAGACCTGCCGTTCGAAGAAGGTCTCCAGCACCACCGTGGCCTGCGTCCCGCTGACTCCGTCGATGGCGTAGATCCGGCGCAGCACGTCCTGCAGTTGCTCGGTGGTGGCGGTCCGAACCTTCACCAGGACCGACGCGCTTCCGGCGATGATGTGCGCCTCCAGGACTTCGGGGAGCGCGGTGAAGCTCTCCTTGGAGTCTCCCATCCAGGAGGTCGAGTCGACGGTGACGTAGGCCAGTACGCCGCCGCCCACCGCCGCGGGGTCCACCTCGGCCGCGGTGCGCCGGATCACGCCGCGTTCGCGCAGTTTCCGCACCCGTTCGTGGGCGGCGCCGGCCGAGAGGCCCACGGCCTTGCCCAGGACGGCGTAGGACTGGGTGGCGTCCTGCTGGAGTCGTGCGAGCAGTGCCCGGTCGATGTGATCCACTACACTCCATTCGATGGATTCCGGGTCTGACCATATCTCATCCTGAGGTCTAGGCTCTCGGTCGAAGCAGGTTCATCGCACGATGGTCGGGGAGGATACCCGTGAGCACCGAACGCCCCACGCCCTACGAGATGTTCGATGATCGGTTCCGCACTGGGAAGTGCATGAACGGCGACGCCGCCCTCGAGGTCCTGTACACCGGCTGCCGGTGGGCCGAGGGCCCCGTCTACCTGCCCGCCTGGCGGCAGGTGGTCTGGAGCGACATCCCCAACGACCGGATGCTGCGGTGGGACGAGGAGACCGGCGCGGTCGGCGTCTTCCGTCACCGTGCCGGGCACAGCAACGGCAACACCCTCGACCGCGAGGGCCGCCTCATCACCTGCGAGCAGGGCAACCGCCGGGTGACCCGGACCGAGCACGACGGCACGGTCACCGTGCTGGCCGACCGCTGGCAGGGCAGGCGCCTGAACAGCCCGAACGACGCGGCGGTGAGGTCGGACGGCTCGATCTGGTTCTCCGACCCGGACTTCGGCATCAACAGTGACTACGAGGGCTACCGCGCCCAGAGCGAGATCGGCTCCAACAACGTGTACCGGATCGACCCGGTCAGCGGCTCGGTCGACCTGGTCGCCGACTGCTTCAGCGCCCCGAACGGACTGGTCTTCTCGCCCGACGAGCAGCAGTTGTTCGTCTCCGACACCCGGGGAGGCGTGATCCGGGTCTTCGACGTGCGCCGTGACGGCACGCTGTCGGACGGCGAGGTCTTCGCGGAGGCCGCGGCCCGCGAGGGCGCCCGCTTCGACAACCTCCGCTTCGACGACGGCGGCCGGCTCTGGGCGGCCGCCATGGCCGACGGCGTCCACTGCTACGACCCGGACGGCACGCTGATCGGCCGGCTCGTCGTCCCCGAGACCGTCTCCAACATCGCCTGGGGCGGCGCCAAGCGCAACCGCCTCTTCATCACCGCGGAGACCAGCCTCTACTCGGTCGTCATGGCCGTCACGGGCACCCATCCCACCGGGCCCGGCTCCCGGCCCTGGCTGGACCTCGCGCGCTGACGGAACGGCCCGGGCTCCCCTGGTCGGGGAACCCGGGCCGGCAGCCCGCAGGGCTCAGATCTGGATGCCCGCCATGCGCTTCCACTCGTACGGGCCGGTCTTGACCTTGAGGCCCAGCTCGCCCTCGAAGTCGTCGTGCAGGGTCAGCCCGGCGAGCTCGGCGGCGCGCTTGCCGACGGCGTAGCTGGGGGCCACCTGGTCGCCCCAGGCGCCGTCGGCGCCGACGACGACGATGCGGGTGGCGACGGAGCCGACGTACTCGACGACGGCGTCGCCGCCGCCCCCGTGCTCGCGGGCGAAGCTGGACAGGTGCTTGGCGATGCGCTTGGCGCGGCGCTCGGTGCGGGCGTCCGACGCGGCGGCGGTGGCGGTCTCTGCGCTGCTCATGCCCGCATGCTACCGACCGGTAGTCGAGCTGGCGACGGGAGCGCCCTGTGCACCGGGCCACATACTGGAGGACGTGACCTTCAAAGGCTGGCCGACCGAGGCGCTCGACTTCTACGAGCGCCTGGAGGCCGACAACTCAAAGACGTTCTGGCACGCCCACAAGGAGCAGTACGACGACGTCGTACGGGCCCCGATGGAGGCGCTGCTCGCCGAGCTGGAGCCGGAGTTCGGGCCGGGGAAGGTCTTCCGCCCCAACCGCGACGTCCGCTTCAGCGCCGACAAGGCCCCGTACAAGACGCAGATCGGCGCGCACCTGGAGTCCGGCGGCTACATCCAGCTCTCCGCCGACGGCCTGGCCTGCGGCAACGGCTTCTACCAGCTCGCCTCCGACCAGTTGGAGCGCTACCGCGCGGCCGTCGCCGAGGACGTGAGCGGCGCCGAGCTGGAGCGGGTGATCGCGGCGGTGGAGAAGCACGGGCCCACCGTCCACGGCCGCGACTCCCTGAAGTCCGCCCCGCGCGGCTACCCCAAGGACCACCCGAGGATCGAGCTGCTGCGCCACAAGGGCCTGGTGGCCTGGCAGGAGTGGGAGCCCGCGAAGTGGCTGGGCACCCACGCCGCGTACACCCGGATCACGGACTTCCTGCACGCCTCCCAGCCGCTCAGGGACTGGCTGGACGGCCACGTCGGCCCGTCGGAGCTGCCCGGCAGGTGAGAACGAGAAGAGCCCCGGTCCACCAGGACCGGGGCTCTTCTCACGACAACGGCTTACTTCAGGAACGGGTCGATCGCGCACGCCACGAACAGCAGCGACAGGTACGTGATCGACCAGTGGAACAGCCGCATCTCCTTGAGCTTGGCGCCCACCACACCGGCCTTGGCCCGCCCGTACAGCGCGTGCGCCTCGCGCAGCCACGCCCCGCCGAGCAGCACCGCGACGACCGGGTACAGCCAGCTCATGTGGCCCAGCGGCCACACGGCCAGCGAGGTCGCGACCATCACCCAGGAGTAGGCGACGACCTGCTTGCCGACCGCCACATTGCCCTTGACGACCGGCAGCATCGGCACGCCGGCCCGCTCGTAGTCGTCGCGGACCTTCATCGACAGCACCCAGGTGTGCGGCGGCGTCCAGAAGAAGACGACCAGGAACAGCGCCACCGCCGCCCAGGACATCGAGTTCGTCACCGAGGACCAGCCGATCAGCACCGGCATGCAGCCGGCGATGCCGCCCCAGACGATGTTCTGCGAGGTGCGCCGCTTGAGCCCGAGCGTGTAGACGAACACGTAGAACAGCAGCGCGCCGAGCGCCAGCCCGGACGAGAGCCAGTTGACCCCCACGCCCAGGATCAGCGTGGAGACGACGGCGAGCACGACGCCGAACACCAGCGCCTCGCGCGGCGAGACCATCCCGGTGACGATCGGCCGCCGCTCGGTGCGGGTCATCAGCGCGTCGATGTCCCGGTCGATGTACATGTTGAGCGCGTTGGCGCCGCCCGCCGAGAGGTAGCCGCCGATGACGACCTTGGCCACCAGCCACATGTCCGGAACGCCCTGCTGGGCGAGGAACATGACCGGCACGGTGCTCATCAGCAGCAGCTCGATGATCCGGGGCTTGGTCAGTGCGACGAAGGCGCCGACACGGGCCCCGATCGGCCGGTGCCCAGGAGTCGCCCCGGTGACCCCGGCGGGACGGGTTTCGACGGCGGTCACTAACACCCCAACTGAAGATGAATCTTCGCAGGCGTCCACAGGAACGATGGGTCCCGAATCGTCCGCTCTGCGCGTACCACGCCACCTTAGACGCTCCATATATCCCTTCCGGCCCCGGGGTCCCCGGCGAGGCGTGACGATCACCCGCCCGTGAACCGTCCGGGTGAAGGGCTCCATCGGGCCCCCGGGACGCGTCTCGTCCAGCGGGACGCGGGTGACCGGCGAACCGGGAGCGCCTGGGACAGAATCGGACAGACCGCCCCAGTGGGAATGGCGGTGCGAAAAGCCCGGTTGTCTCAGCACGGAGGGTGAGTGCGGCCCGGACGGTAGGCTCCCTGGCAGAAGCGGGATCTACCCTCCGTGACCGGCACCACCCAGCGTCGGGACCACAGCGCCGTGGCCGACCCGGTCCCCATTCACGGGGTCACTCTTCACAATGGAAGGAGCCCTGAGACAGGGTGAGCACTGCGCCGACGAACGCATTCGAGTGGACCGATCTGGACGACCGTACGGTTGACACGGCCCGAGTCCTGGCCATGGACGCCGTGCAGAAGGTCGGCAACGGACACCCCGGGACGGCCATGTCGCTGGCCCCGGCCGCGTACCTGATCTTCCAGCGCTTCCTGCGCCACGACCCCACCGACCCCTCCTGGGTCGGCCGCGACCGCTTCGTCCTCTCCCCCGGGCACACCAGCCTGACGCTGTACACCCAGCTCTACCTGTCGGGCTACGGCCTGGAGCTGGACGACCTCAAGGCTTTCCGCGTCGCGGGCAGCCGCACCCCCGGCCACCCCGAGCACGGCCACACCGCGGGCGTGGAGACCACCACCGGCCCGCTCGGCCAGGGCATCGCCAACGCGGTCGGCATGGCGATGGCCGCCCGTTACGAGCGCGGCCTGTTCGACCCGCAGGCCCCGGCCGGCGAGTCCCCGTTCGACCACACCATCTGGGCCATCGTCTCCGACGGCGACCTGGAGGAGGGCATCTCCGCGGAGGCGTCCTCGCTGGCCGGGCACCAGAAGCTGGGCAACCTGGTCGCCGTCTACGACGACAACCACATCTCGATCGAGGGCGACACCGAGACGGCCTTCTCCGAGGACGTCCTCAAGCGCTACGAGGCGTACGGCTGGCACGTCCAGCGCGTCACCCCGAAGGACAACGGCGACATCGACGTGGCCGCCCTCGCGGCCGCCCTCGACGCCGCCAAGGCCGAGACCTCGCGCCCGTCGATGATCGCGATGCGTACGATCATCGCCTGGCCGGCCCCGGACGCGCAGAACACCGCCAAGGCCCACGGCTCCGCGCTCGGCGCCGCCGAGATCGCCGCCACCAAGAAGGTCCTGGGCTTCGACCCGGAGAAGACCTTCGAGGTCTCCGACCAGGTCATCGAGCACGCCCGCCAGGTCATCACCCGCGGCAAGGCGTACCGCGACCAGTGGCAGCAGGGCTTCGACGCCTGGCGCGCCGCCAACCCGCAGCGCGCCGCCGAGTTCGACCGCATCTCGGCCGGCGAGCTGCCCGAGGGCTGGAAGAAGTCCGTCCCGTCCTTCCCCGCCGGCAAGGACGTCGCCACCCGCAAGGCGTCCGGCGAGACCCTCAAGGCCCTCGGCGCGGTGATCCCGGAGCTGTGGGGCGGCTCGGCCGACCTCGCCGAGTCCAACCTCACCACCATCGACGAGGACAGCTCCTTCCTCCCCGAGGGCAACCCGCTCAAGTCGGCGAGCCCGTACGGCCGGACGATCCACTTCGGCATCCGCGAGCACGCCATGGGCTCGACGATGAACGGCATCGCCCTGCACGGGAGGACCCGCGTCTACGGCGGCACCTTCCTCGTCTTCGCCGACTACATGCGCCCGGCCGTGCGCCTGGCCGCGCTGATGAAGCTGCCGGTCACCTACGTCTGGACGCACGACTCCATCGGCCTCGGCGAGGACGGCCCGACGCACCAGCCGGTCGAGCACATGGCCTCGCTGCGCGCCATCCCGGGCCTGGCCATGGTCCGCCCGGCCGACGCCAACGAGACGGCCGTCGCCTGGCGCACCGTCATCGAGCGCCAGACCACCCACCCCGGCCCGGTCGGCCTGGCGCTCACCCGCCAGAACGTCCCGACCTTCGACCGCGAGGTCTTCGGCTCCGCCGAGGGCACCGCCAAGGGCGCGTACGTGCTGGCCGAGGCGTCCACCGGCGACCCGCAGGTCATCCTGCTGGGCACCGGCTCCGAGGTGCAGCTGGCCGTCCAGGCCCGCGAGGCGCTGGAGGCCGAGGGCATCGCCACCCGCGTGGTCTCCGTCCCGTCCTTCGAGTGGTTCCAGGAGCAGGACCAGGCGTACCGCGACAGCGTCCTGCCGCCGTCCGTCAAGGCCCGCGTCTCCGTCGAGGCCGGTATCGCCCAGGGCTGGCGCGAGCTGGTCGGCGACCACGGCCGGATCGTCTCGCTGGAGCACTTCGGCGCCTCCGCCGACTACAAGGTGCTGTTCGAGGAGTTCGGCATCACCGCCGAGCGCGTCGTGGCCGAGGCCCACAACGCCCTGCGCTCCCTGGAAGCCGTCAACCGCTGACGCTCCCCCCGGCCGGGCCCGAGACCCGCACGTCGAGGGCCCGGCCCCCTCTGGACCACCCCACACAGCAGCACAAGAAGAAGGACTGAGCACCATGACTGACGCACTGAAGCGCCTCAGCGACGAAGGCGTTGCGATCTGGCTGGACGACCTGAGCCGGACCAGGCTCAACTCCGGCAACCTGGCCGAGCTGGTGCAGAACAAGCACGTGGTGGGTGTCACCACCAACCCGACGATCTTCCAGAAGGCCATCGCCGGCAGCGGCGACAGCTCCTACGACGGCCAGCTCCGCGATCTCGCCGTCCGCAAGGTCACCACCGACGAGGCGATCCGCATGATCACCACCTCGGACGTGCGCGACGCCGCCGACGTCCTGCGCCCGGTCTACGACGCCTCCAACGGCCGCGACGGCCGCGTCTCCATCGAGGTCGACCCGCGCCTGGCGCACGAGACCGCCCCGACCGTGGCCGAGGCCAAGCAGCTGTGGTGGCTGGTCGACCGCCCGAACGTCTTCATCAAGATCCCCGCCACCAAGGCCGGCCTGCCCGCGATCAGCGAGGTCATCGGCAAGGGCATCAGCGTCAACGTCACGCTGATCTTCTCGCTCGAGCGCTACAAGGCCGTCATCGACGCCTACCTGACCGGTCTCGAGGCCGCCAAGGCCAAGGGCCTGGACCTTTCCCAGATCGAGTCGGTCGCCTCCTTCTTCGTCTCCCGCGTCGACACCGAGATCGACAAGCGCCTGGACGCCATCGGCGGCGAGGCCAAGGAGCTGCGCGGCAAGGCCGCCCTGGCCAACGCCCGCCTCGCCTACGAGGCGTACGAGGAGGTCTTCGGCAGCGTCGACGGCCAGAAGGCCGGCAACGCCCGCTGGACGGCCCTGGAGGCCGCCGGCGCCAAGACCCAGCGCCCGCTGTGGGCCTCCACCGGCGTCAAGGACCCGGCCCTGCCGGACACCCTGTACGTCACCGAGCTGGTCGCCCCCGGCACCGTCAACACCATGCCCGAGGCCACCCTGGAGGCCACCGCCGACCACGGCGAGATCACCGGCAACACCATCGTCCCCAACTACGCGGACGCCAAGGCCGCGCTGGACGCCGTGGCCGCGGCCGGCGTGGACTACGACGACGTCGTCCAGGTCCTGGAGGACGAGGGCGTGCAGAAGTTCGAGCAGTCCTGGCAGGAGCTGCTGGACACCGTCACCGCCTCGCTGGCCTCGTTCGCCGACGAGAAGTGATCCCCGCTCACACATCCGCCGCACGAAAGTGGAGCACATCAAGTGAGCACTGACTTCCCCGAGTTGACGGCCGAGTCAGACGCGGGCGACGCCCCGCCGGCGCCCGCCAACCCGCTGCGCGACCCCACCGACCGCCGGCTCCCGCGCATCGCGGGGCCGTCGGGCCTGGTGATCTTCGGCGTCACCGGCGACCTGTCCCGCAAGAAGCTCATGCCGGCCGTCTACGACCTGGCCAACCGGGGCCTGCTCCCGCCGGGCTTCTCGCTGGTCGGCTTCGCCCGCCGCGAGTGGGACGACGAGGACTTCGCCAAGGAGGTCCACGACGCCGTCCGCGACCACGCCCGGACCCCGTTCCGGGAGGAGGTCTGGCAGCAGCTCGCCAAGGGCATGCGGTTCGTCCACGGAACCTTCGACGACGACGATGCCTTCGACAAGCTCCGCGAGACCATCGAGGAGCTGGACAAGGCCCAGGGCACCGGCGGCAACTTCGCCTTCTACCTGTCCGTCCCGCCGAAGTTCTTCCCCACCGTCGTCCAGCAGCTCAAGAAGCACGGCCTGGCCGACCCTCCGCAGGGCTCCTGGCGCCGCGCGGTCATCGAGAAGCCCTTCGGCCACGACCTGGAGAGCGCTCAGGAGCTCAACAAGGTCGTCCACGAGGTCTTCCCCCGGGACGAGGTCTTCCGGATCGACCACTACCTGGGCAAGGAGACGGTCCAGAACATCCTGGCGCTGCGCTTCGCCAACCAGATGTTCGAGCCGATCTGGAACCGGTCGTACGTCGACCACGTGCAGATCACGATGGCCGAGGACATCGGCATCGGCGGCCGCGCCGGCTACTACGACGGCATCGGCTCCGCCCGCGACGTCATCCAGAACCACCTGCTCCAGCTGATGGCGCTCACCGCCATCGAGGAGCCGGCCTCCTTCCACCCCAAGGCGCTGGTGGCCGAGAAGCTCAAGGTGCTCAGCGCCGTCAAGCTCCCGGCCGACCTGGGCAAGCACACCGTGCGCGGCCAGTACGCGGCCGGCTGGCAGGGCGGGGAGGAGGTGGCGGGCTACCTGGACGAGGACGGCATCGACCCCGACTCCAAGACCGACACCTACGCGGCCATCAAGCTGGAGATCAACAACCGCCGCTGGGCGGGCGTCCCGTTCTACCTGCGCACCGGCAAGCGGCTGGGCCGCCGGGTCACCGAGATCGCGGTGGTCTTCCAGCGCGCCCCGTACCTGCCCTTCGACTCGTACGCGACCGAGGAGCTGGGGCAGAACGCCCTGGTCATCCGGGTCCAGCCGGACGAGGGCGTGACGGTTCGCTTCGGTTCCAAGGTGCCGGGCACCTCCTTCGAGGTCCGCGACGTCACGATGGACTTCGCCTACGGCGAGTCCTTCACCGAGTCCAGCCCGGAGGCGTACGAGCGGCTCATCCTGGACGTGCTGCTCGGCGACGCCAACCTCTTCCCGCGTCACCAGGAGGTCGAGCTCTCCTGGCAGATCCTCGACCCGATCGAGCGGTACTGGGACACCCACGGCAAGCCCGCCCAGTACGCGGCCGGGACCTGGGGTCCCACCGAGGCGGACGAGATGCTCGCACGAGACGGCAGGAGCTGGCGCCGGCCATGAAGATCGACCTCACGGACACCACGTCCAGCAAGATCAACGCCGCGCTGATGGAGGCGCGCCGGGCCAGCGGCTCCACCGCCGCCGGCATGGTGCTCACCCTGGTGATCGTGACGGACGAGGGCAGCGCCTACGACGCCCTCAAGGCCGCCAACGACGCCTCCCGCGAGCACCCGATGCGCACCCTCGCGGTGATCAAGCGCGCCGGGCGCTCGCCCCGGGCCCGCGCCGAGACCCGCCTGGACGCCGAGATCCTGGTCGGCTCCGACGCCGGCTCCGGAGAAACGGTCATCCTGCGCATGCACGGCGAACTCGTCGCGCACGCCCAGTCGGTGGTCCTGCCGCTGCTGCTGCCGGACGCCCCGACCGTCGTCTGGTGGCCGGAGAACGCGCCGCTGCACCCGGCACAGGACCCGCTGGGCTCGCTCGCCCAGCGCCGGATCACCGACGCCGTCACCGCCGAGTCCCCGGTCGGCCAGCTCGCCCAGCGGGCCCAGACCTACACCCCCGGCGACACCGACCTGGCCTGGACCCGCGTCACCGGCTGGCGCTCGATGCTGGCCGCCGCGCTGGACCAGCGGCCCGCCCAGATCACCTCCGCGGCGGTCGAGGGCGAGTCGTACAACCCCAGCGTCGAGCTCCTCGGCCTCTGGCTCACCAACCGGCTGCACGTGCCGGTCGAGCGGGTCGTCACCGGCGGCCCGGGCATCACCGCGGTGCACCTGCGCACCAAGGACGGGGACATCACCCTGGACCGCCCGGACGGCCTGCTGGGCACGCTCTCCATGCCCGGCTCGCCGGACCGCCAGGTGGCCCTCAAGCGGCGCGAGACCTCGGAGCTGATCGCCGAGGAGCTGCGCCGCCTGGACCCGGACGACATCTACGCCACGGCCGTGCGCACGCCCGTCGAGCGGCTGCGCGAACCGGCCACCGCCGAGATCGCCGCCGCCGAGGAGGTCGCCCACGCGGTCGCCGAGGCCGCGGAGGCCGCGGAGGCTGCCGAAGCCGCGGCCCCCGTCGTGGAGGCTCCCGCCAAGAAGGCCCCCGCCAAGAAGTCCGCGGGCAAGCGCGCCGCCAAGGGGAGCGCATGACCAACGCGACGCCGCAGCTGGTCGTCCACCGGGACAAGGAGCTGATGGCCCAGGCGGCCGCAGCCCGGCTGATCACCCGGATCGTGGACGCCCAGGCCGCCCGCGGCACCGCCTCGGTGGTGCTCACCGGCGGCCGCAACGGCAACGCCCTGCTGGCCGCGATCGCCGCCTCCCCGGCGCGCGACGCGGTCGACTGGGGCCGGCTGGACCTCTGGTGGGGCGACGAGCGCTACGTGCCCGCCGCCGACCCGGAGCGCAACGCCGTCCAGGCCCGCGCCGAGCTGCTGGACGCCGTCCCGCTCGACCCGGCGCGGGTGCACGAGATGCCCGCCTCGGACGGCGCGGACGGCACGGACGGCTCGGACGTGGAGTCCGCCGCCGCCCGCTACGCCGAGGAGCTGGCCAAGGCCGCCGGGCCGGGCGACCGGCTCGGCGTCCCGGCCTTCGACGTGCTGCTGCTCGGCGTCGGCCCGGACACCCACGTCGCCTCGCTCTTCCCGGGGCACCCGGGCGTGCGGGAGACCGAGCTGACCGTGGTCGGCGTGCGCGGGGCCCCCAAGCCCCCGCCGACCAGGATCTCGCTCACCCTCCCGGCGATCCGCGCGGCCCGCGAGGTCTGGCTGCTGGCCGCCGGCGAGGACAAGGCGGGCGCCGTGGCGCTGGCCCTGTCCGGCCCCGGCGAGATCCAGGCCCCGGCCTCCGGCGCGTACGGGCGCAGCCGCACCCTGTGGCTGCTGGACCGGGCCGCCGCCGAGCGGATCCCGCCGCAGCTGTACCCGCCGGCCTCGGCCTGAGGGAGCGAGGGAGCACACTGAAGGGCGCCACCGTCAACGACGGTGGCGCCCTTCAGCGTTCAGGCTCGGGACCTCAGATCTCGCCGCGCAGCTTGGCCAGCGCCTCGGCGAGGATCGCCTCGCCGTCCGCGTCGGTGCGACGCTCGCGGACGTAGGCGAGGTGGGTCTTGTAGGGCTCGTTGCGCGAGGGCGCGGGCGGGTTGTCCTCGTCCTGCCCGGCCGGGAAGCCGCAGCGCGGGCAGTCCCAGGTCTCCGGGATGACCGCCTCGGCCGCGAAGCTGGGCTTGGTCTCGTGCTTGTTGGCACACCAGAAGCTGATCCGGTTGCGCGGGGCGGACTCGCCGCGCTCCGCCTCGCCCATCGGGCCGGCTCCGACCCTGCTGCCACGGATGGCGTTGCCACTTGCCACGGTCTGACTCCCTGCGTGCTGGTGCGCCGACCCGCCGCGTGCGCGTCGGTGGCGAAAGTCGTCCTAGTGTAAGCAGGAGTTAAGCGTCCGCCACCATCGCCTGCGCCCCCGACCGTCCCAGGATAAGCGCTCGGGAGACGGGGTGTCAGACCCGCGTCAGCTCTTGTACTTGAGCACCAGGCCGAGAACGATGATGCAGGCGAACCAGCCGAGGCCGATCACGATGGTGATGCGGTCCAGGTTGCGCTCGGCCACGGCCGAACCGCCGCCGGTGGACATCGCGCCGCCGCCGAACATGTCCGACAGGCCGCCGCCCTTCCCCTTGTGCAGCAGCACCAGCAGGATCATCAGCAAGCTCAGGACGATCAGGGCAATCGAGAACCCGATAACCACGGCGGGACCAACTCTCTCGTATCTTCGGCGAAGGGGCCGGGCCCGCGTACGGCGGTCCGGCCCCAAAGCCTACGTTGCTGCGGCGGCGTTAGCCTACTGCCTGGTCACGGTAGCGCACGATCTTGACGAACTCGTCGGCGTCCAGGGAGGCACCGCCGATCAGGCCGCCGTCGATGTCGGGCTTGGCCATCAGGCCGGCCGCACTGGAGGACTTGACCGAGCCGCCGTACAGGACGCGGACCTTGCCGGCCAGCTCGGCGTCGTACAGCTCGGCCAGGCGCGCGCGGATGGCGGCGCAGACCTCCTGCGCGTCCTCCGGGGTGGCCACCTCGCCGGTGCCGATCGCCCAGACCGGCTCGTAGGCGACGACGATCGACTCGGCCTGGTCGGCCGGGACGCCGTCGAGGGCGCCGTCCAGCTGGGCCAGGGTGTACTCGACGTGCGTGCCGGCCTTGCGGATCTCCAGCGGCTCGCCGATGCACAGGATCGGGGTGACCCCGGCGCGGTAGGCGGCCTTGACCTTGGCGTTGACGATCTCCTCGTTCTCGCCGTGGTACTGGCGGCGCTCGGAGTGGCCGATCACCGCGTAGGTGCACTTGAGCCGGGCCAGCATCGGGCCGGAGATCTCGCCGGTGTAGGCGCCGGAGTCGTGCTGGGAGATGTCCTGCGAGCCGTACTTGATCTTCAGCTTGTCGCCGTCGACCAGGGTCTGGACCGAACGCAGGTCGGTGAAGGGCACCAGGACGGCGACCTCGACGGCCTCGTAGTCCTTGTCGGCCAGGGTGAAGGCCAGCTTCTGGGTGTGGCGGATGGCCTCGTAGTGGTCGAGGTTCATCTTCCAGTTGCCCGCCATCAGCGGGAGACGGTCAGTCATGCTTTCAGCCTTCCAGGGCGGTGAGACCGGGGAGCTGCTTGCCCTCCAGGTACTCCAGGCTCGCGCCACCGCCGGTCGAGATGTGCCCGAACTTCGTCTCGTCGAAGCCCAGGATGCGGACGGCCGCGGCGGAGTCACCGCCGCCGACGACGGTGAACGCGTCGCTGTCGACCAGGGCCTGCGCGACGGCGGAGGTGCCGCCGGCGTAGTCCGGGTGCTCGAAGACGCCCATCGGGCCGTTCCAGAACACCGTGCCGGCGTCGGCCAGCTTGGCCGCGAACAGCTCGCGGGTCTTCGGGCCGATGTCCAGGCCCTCCTTGTCGGCGGGGATCCCGTCCGCGTCGACGGTCTCGAAGTCCGCCGGGGCCTTGGTCTTGAGGTCCGGGAACTCGGCGGAGACCAGGACGTCCACCGGCAGGACGAACTCGACGCCGGTCTCCTCGGCGCGCTTGAGGTAGTCCAGGACGGTCGGGATCTGGTCCGCCTGCAGCAGCGAGATGCCGACCTCGTGGCCCTTGGCCTTGAGGAAGGTGTACGCCATGCCGCCGCCGATCAGGATGCGGTCGGCCTTCTTCAGCAGGTTGTCGATCACGCCGAGCTTGTCGGAGACCTTGGCACCGCCGAGCACGACGACGTACGGGCGGGCGACCTCGTCGGTCAGGCGCTTGAGCACACCGACCTCGGTGGCGATCAGGTCGCCGGCGGCGTGCGGCAGCAGGGCCGGCAGGTCGAACACGGAGGCGTGCTTGCGGTGCACGGCGCCGAAGCCGTCACCGACGTAGAGGTCCGCGAGGGCGGCGAGCTGCTCGGCGAAAGCCTTGCGCTCGGCGTCGTCCTTGCTGGTCTCGCCGGCGTTGAAGCGGAGGTTCTCCAGCAGCGCGACCTCGCCCTCGCCCAGCGCGGCGACGGCGGCCGTGGCGCTCCCGCCGACGGTGTCGGTGGCGAAGGCGACGGGACGGCCGAGGATCTCACCGAGGCGCGCGGCCACGGGGGCGAGCGAGAACTTCGGGTCCGGCTCGCCCTTGGGGCGGCCGAGGTGCGAGGCGACGACGACCTTCGCGCCGCGCGCGAGGAGCTTGGCGATGGTCGGCGCGACGGCGCGGATGCGGCCGTCGTCGGTGATCGTGCTGCCGTCCAGCGGGACGTTCAGGTCGGCTCGGACGAAGACGCGCTTGCCTGCGACGTCGAGGTCTTCGATGGTCTTCACGGGTTCTTCGGTCTCCTGGGGAGATGGGATGCGCAGAGAGGCGGCACGGCGCAGGGGCCGCCTGGGAAGTCTTGAGCGCGGCGCGAGGGCCCGGTCGGCGTCGTGCGCCGTCCGGGCCCTCGCCCCTACATCACGTCAGCTCCCAACGCGTCAGAGCTGCCCGCCGACGATGCCGACCAGGTCGACGACGCGGTTCGAGTAGCCCCACTCGTTGTCGTACCAGCCGAGCACCTTGACCTGGTTGCCCTGGACCATGGTCAGGCTGGAGTCGAAGATGCACGAGTGCGGGTCGTTCACGATGTCCGAGGAGACGATCGGGTCCTCGGTGTAGGCCAGGACGCCCGCGAGCGAGCCCTCCTGAGCGGCCTTCTGGAAGGCCGCGTTGACCTCGTCCTTGGTGACCTCGCGCTCGAGGGTCACGACCAGGTCGGTGATCGAGCCGGTCGGGACCGGGACGCGCAGCGAGGTGCCGTCCAGCTTGCCCTTCAGCTCGGGCAGGACCAGGGCGGTCGCCTTGGCGGCACCGGTCGAGGTCGGGATGATGTTCTGGCTCGCCGCACGAGCACGGCGCAGGTCCTTGTGCGGGAAGTCCAGGGTGACCTGGTCGTTGGTGAACGCGTGGACGGTGGTCATCAGACCCTTGACGATGCCGAAGTTGTCGTTCAGCACCTTCGCCATCGGCGCCACGCAGTTGGTGGTGCAGGAGGCGTTGGAGATGACGTGGTGGTTGGCCGCGTCGTACTTGTCGTCGTTGACGCCCAGGACGACGGTGATGTCCTCGTCGGTGGCGGGCGCCGAGATGATGACCTTCTTGGCACCGGCGGCGATGTGCTTCTTCGCGGCCTCGGCCTTGGTGAAGATGCCGGTGGACTCGACGACGATGTCGGCGCCCAGGGCGGCCCACGGCAGGTTCGCGGGGTCACGCTCGGCCGTCACCTTGAAGGTGTGGCCGTCGACGGTGATGGTGTCCTCGGTGTGCGAGACCTCGCCCGGGAAGGTGCCCAGGGTGGTGTCGTACTTGAGCAGGTGGGCCAGGGTCTTCGTGTCGGTGAGGTCGTTGACACCGACGATCTCGATGTCCGCGCCCTGGGCCTTGACGGCGCGGAAGAAGTTGCGGCCGATGCGGCCGAAGCCGTTGATGCCTACCCGGATCGTCACGAACCGATCTCCTCGTTAGGTACGCCGGCGCGAAAGCCGACGGGGATGAGATTTGGGAAGTCCCCGACCGCCTATGACCCTACCTCTCCCGGGCCTGGGAGGGCACATCGCGCCGCCTGGTGAGACTGGGCGTGGCGCGGCGCAACCCCCATTTCAGGCCGTCCGTCCCTGGTTCGCCGGGCAGTTGGTCCCGAGGCCATTGGTCTCTACCAATTTGTCAGTACGGCCGGACCCGGGTACGGCTCACGGCCGGCACCCCTCCTCGGGGTACCGGCCGTGAGTCGTCGCGGACCGCGGTCGCTGCGGACCGCCGCGGTCAGTTCATCGCCATCTCGTCGGTCAGGCTCGCCTCGGTGCTCGGCAGGCCGAGCTCGGAGGCCCGCTTGTCGGCCATCGCCAGCAGCCGGCGGATCCGGCCGGCCACCGCGTCCTTGGTCAGCGGCGGGTCGGCGAGCGCGCCCAGCTCCTCCAGCGACGCCTGCTTGTGCTGCATCCGCAGCTGGCCCGCCGCGGCCAGGTGCTCGGGCACCTCCTCGCCGAGGATCTCCAGCGCGCGCTGCACCCGGGCGCCGGCCGCCACCGCGGCGCGGGCCGAGCGGCGCAGGTTGGCGTCGTCGAAGTTGGCCAGCCGGTTGGCGGTGGCCCGCACCTCGCGGCGCATCCGGCGCTCCTCCCAGGCGAGCACCGACTCGTGCGCGCCCAGGCGGGTCAGCAGCGCGCCGATCGCGTCGCCGTCGCGGATCACCACCCGGTCCACGCCGCGCACCTCGCGGGCCTTGGCCGGGATGCCGAGCCTGCGGGCGGCGCCGACCAGGGCGAGGGCCGCCTCGGAGCCGGGGCAGGTGATCTCCAGCGAGGAGGAGCGGCCCGGCTCGGTGAGCGAGCCGTGCGCCAGGAAGGCCCCGCGCCACGCCGCCTCGGCGTCGCAGGTCGCCCCGGAGACGACCGCCGGGGGCAGGCCCCGGATCGGGCGGCCCCTACCGTCCACGAGCCCGGTCTGGCGCGCGAGCAGCTCGCCGTCCTTGACGACCCGCACGACGAAGCGGCTGCCGCGCCGCAGGCCGCCGGGGGCCATCACCACCAGGTCCGAGGAGTGCCCGAAGATCTCCAGGAGGTCCTTGCGCAGCCGCCGCGCCGCCGCTCCGGTGTCCAGCTCCGCCTCGATCACGATGCGGCCGCTCACGATGTGCAGTCCGCCCGCGAACCGCAGGATCGCCGACACCTCCGCCTTGCGACAGCAGGCCCGGGTGACCGGGAGCCGGCTGATCTCGTCCTTCACCGCTGGAGTCATCGCCATGGCCCGATCCTTCCATGTGTCCGGAAAATCCGGTCGTACGCGGCAGCCAACAGCTCCGGGTCGTGTCGCGGGGTGCCGTCGGTCCGGGCCACCGAACCGAGCACCAGTGCGGCACCCATCCTCGTGGCCGCCTTCTCCAGACCGGCCAGGTCCGCCTGGCCGAAGGCGCCGCCCGTGACGGCGCGCTCGTCCACCAGGATCGCATCCACGGCGAGGTCGGGAGCGTGGTCGGCGATGACCTCCAGATGACGCTGCGGGGTGAATCCCTCCGTCTCGCCGGGCTGGGGGGCCAGGTTCAGGGTGAGCAGGCGGCGGGCGCGGGTCTCCACCAGCGCCTTGGCCAGCTCGGGCACCAGCAGGTGCGGCAGCACGCTGGTGAACCAGGAGCCGGGGCCGAGCACCACCCAGTCCGCCTCCCGCACGGCCGCGACGGCCTCGGGGACGGCGGGCGGCTCCTCGGGCACCAGCCGGACCGACTGCACGGTGCCCGGCGTCGCCGCCACGCTGGCCTGGCCCCGTACGGCGCCGACCTCGGCGGGGCGGGCCGGGTCGTGGCCGCGCACCGTCGCCTCGATGTCCAGCGGGACGGCCGACATCGGCAGCACCCGGCCCTGGACGTTCAGCAGCCGGCCGACCCACTCCAGGGCGGCCACCGGGTCCCCCAGCTTCTCCCACAGGGCGACGATCAGCAGGTTGCCCACCGCGTGGCCGCCCAGCTCACCGTTGCCCGTGAAGCGCTGCTGGATCACCTCGGACCAGGTGCGGCCCCAGTCGTCGTCCCCGCACAGCGCGGCCAGCGCCTTGCGCAGGTCGCCCGGGGGCAGCACACCCAGTTCGCTGCGCAGCCGTCCGCTGGAGCCGCCGTCGTCGGCGACGGTGACCACGGCGGTGACGTCGCTGGTCAGGCGGCGCAGCGCGGACAGCGAGGCGGACAGGCCCTGGCCGCCGCCGAGCGCGGTGATGCGGGGGGCGGGGTTGGCCCGGGCGGGGCTGTTGCGCGGCCGGCTGGGCGCCGGGGGCCGGACCGGACCGACCGCCCGGTCACCTCCCCTGCCCTGCGGCTGCCGCCCGGGTCCGTATCCCGCCACTCCCGCCACGAATCACCTCGCGTTCCTCCCCCGCCACCGGCTGCGCCGGGGGGTCGTCCGGCGAGAAGGAGGCGGACTATTCCCGTCCCATGTCACGGTGGACGAGCACCGTCTCGACTCCGTCGGCGATGAGACGCTTGGTCAGACGCTCGGACATGGCGACGCTGCGGTGCTTGCCACCGGTGCAGCCTACGGCAAGCGTCATGTAACGCTTCCCTTCGCGGCGGTAGCCCTCCGCGACGATGCGCAGCAGATCGGCGTAGCCGTCCAGGAACTCGTTGGCCCCGGGCTGCTGGAAGACGTAGTCGGCGACGTCCGCGTCGGTGCCGGTGCGGGCGCGCAGCTCGGGGACCCAGTGGGGGTTGGGCAGGAAGCGGCAGTCCACGACGAGGTCGGCGTCGACGGGCAGGCCGTACTTGAAGCCGAAGGACATCACGGTGGCGCGCAGCTCGGGCTCGTCGTGGTCGGCGAACTGGGCGTCGAGCTTGGCGCGCAGCTGGTGCACGTTGAGGTTGGAGGTGTCGATCACCAGGTCGGCCTCGCCGCGCAGGTCGCGCAGGAGGTCGCGCTCCTGGGCGATGCCGTCGACGATGCGGCCGTCGGCCTGGAGCGGGTGGGGGCGGCGCACGTTCTCGAAGCGGCGCACCAGGGCCTCGTCGGAGGAGTCGAGGAAGATCACCCGCAGGCGCACGCCCCGCTTCTCCAGCTCGTCGAGGGAGGTGAGCAGGTCGTCGAAGAACTGGCGGCCGCGCACGTCCACGACCACGCCGATCCTGGCGACGTTGCCCTGGGAGCGGGCGCCGAGGTCGACCATGGTCGGGATCAGGGCGGGCGGCAGGTTGTCGACCACGAACCAGCCGAGGTCCTCCAGGCACTTGGCCGCGGTGGAGCGGCCGGCTCCGGACATGCCGGAGATGATCACCAGCTCCGGCGCGTTCTCGGCCACGTCTGACACGGTCACTTCGGTTCCCCGCTCTCGGTCTTTCTGCTGGGGAGAACGCGTTCGGCGGCCGCGCGCTTCCCCGGCCCGGACAGGCGGGCCGCGGTGGCGGGTCGGGCCGGCTGACGGGCGGCGTCGGCCGTCATGGCGTCTCCTGGGATGGTGCGTTCTGGGGTGCTGCGGGTGCTGCCGGCGCTCCGGCGGGTGCTGCGGCCACCGACGCGGCGGCCTCGTCGGCCCCGTCCTCGATGATCTCGCCTGTCGCGGTGTTGACCGCGGGTGCGGCGGGTGTACGGGACGACAACGCCGCCGCAACAGTCTCCGCCGTGCGGCGTCCGATGCCGGGTACGGCGCAGAGTTCGTCGACGGTGGCCGCCCGGAGCCTCTTCAGCGAGCCGAAGTGCTTGAGCAGCGCCCGGCGGCGAGTCTCTCCGAGGCCCGGGACGGAGTCCAGTTCCCCGGCGGTGAGTCGCTTGGAACGCTTGGCGCGCTGGTAGGTGATCGCGAAGCGGTGGGCCTCGTCGCGCACGCGCTGGAGCAGGTAGAGGCCCTCGCTGGCGCGGGGCAGCACGACGGGGTCGTCCTCGCCGGGCAGCCAGACCTCCTCCAGGCGCTTGGCCAGGCCGCACAGGGCGACGTCGTCGATGCCGAGTTCGTCCAGGGCGCGCTTGGCGGCGGCGACCTGCGGCTGGCCGCCGTCGACCACGAGCAGCTGGGGCGGGTAGGCGAAGCGGCGGGGGCGGCCGTCCTCGGTGCGGGGGCCGTCCTCGGTCTGGGGTCCGTCCTCAGGCTGCGGGCCGTCCTCGGCGTCCTCCGCCTCGGGCACGGCCCACTCGCCGGTCTGCTCGCGCTCCTGGAGGTAGCGGCGGAAGCGGCGACTGATCACCTCGTGCATCGAGCGGACGTCGTCCTGGCCGGCGAAGCCCTTGATCTGGAAGCGCCGGTACTCGCTCTTGCGGGCCAGGCCGTCCTCGAAGACGACCATGGAGGCCACCACGTCCTCGCCCTGGAGGTGGGAGATGTCGAAGCACTCGATGCGCAGCGGGACGGAGTCCAGCTCCAGCGCGTCGGCGATCTCCTGGAGGGCGCGGCTGCGGGTGGTCAGGTCGGAGGCCCGCTTGGTCTTGTGCAGCGCCAGCGCCTGCTGGGCGTTGCGCTGCACGGTGGCCATCAGGTCCTTCTTGTCGCCGCGCTGGGGGATGCGCAGGTCGACCTGGCTGCCGCGCAGGGAGCCGAGCCAGTCCCGTATCGGGGCGACGGGATCGGGCAGGGCGGGCACCAGCACCTCCCGGGGGACGGACTCGCCGTCGCCCCCGTACAGCTGCTGGAGGGCGTGCTCGACCAGGCCCGCGGTGTCGACGTCCTCGACCTTGTCGGTGACCCAGCCGCGCTGGCCGCGCACCCGGCCGCCGCGGACGTGGAAGATCTGTACGGCGGCCTCGAGTTCGTCCTCGGCGACGGCGAGAAGGTCGGCGTCGGTGGCGTCGGTGAAGACGATCGCGTTCTTCTCCATGGCGCGCTTGAGGGCGCCGATGTCGTCGCGCAGCCGGGCCGCCTTCTCGTACTCCATCTCCTCGGCGGCCTCCTGCATCTCCGTCTCCAGGCGGCGCAGGTAGTTGCCGGTGCGCCCGGCCATGAAGTCGCAGAAGTCCTCGGCCAGCTCCCGGTGTTCGTCCGCGGTGACCCTGCCGACGCAGGGCGCGGCGCACTTGCCGATGTAGCCGAGCAGGCAGGGGCGGCCGACCTGCTGGGCGCGCTTGAAGACGCCGTTGGAGCAGGTGCGGACGGGGAAGACGCGCAGCAGCAGGTCCACGGTCTCGCGGATCGCCCAGGCGTGTCCGTACGGGCCGAAGTAGCGCACGCCCTTGCGGTGCGCCCCGCGCATCACCTGGACGCGCGGGAACTCCTCGTTGAGGGTGACGGCGAGTTCCGGATAGCTCTTGTCGTCGCGGTACTTGACGTTGAAGCGGGGGTCGAACTCCTTGATCCAGGAGTACTCCAGCTGCAGCGCCTCGACCTCGGTGCCGACGACCGTCCACTCCACCGAGGCGGCGGTGGTGACCATCGTCGCGGTGCGCGGGTGCAGGCCCGCGAGGTCCTGGAAGTACGACGTCAGGCGCTGGCGGAGGTTCTTGGCCTTGCCGACGTAGATGACCCGGCCGTGGGCGTCACGGAACTTGTAGACGCCCGGGGAGGTCGGGATCGCGCCCGGCGCCGGGCGGTAGGTGCTCGGGTCAGCCATGGGTCCACCGTACCGATTTCGGCTGGAGGGAGATCAACTGCGTCAGCTCGCGGTCACCTTGAGGTTCCCCGCCTCGACGGCGACGGTGTAGGCGGGCAGCGGGCTGGGGGCCGGGCCCTCCTGGACGGAGCCGTCGGTGACGGAGAAGCGGCTGCCGTGGCAGGGGCACTGGATCTGCTGCTTCTTGACCTGGTCGACGATGCAGCCGGCGTGGGTGCACTTGGCGCTGAACGCCTTGAACTGGCCCTCGGTGGGCTGGGTGACGACGATCTTCTGCTCGCGGTAGACCTTGCCGCCGCCGACCGGGACGTCGGTGGCCGGGCCGAGGTCCACCGGGCCCTTGGAGGCGCTGCCCTTGTCCGAGCCGCCGGAGGAGGAGCCACCGGAGGAACCGCCGGAGGAGGAGCCGCAGCCGGTGAGCGCCACGGCGCCGCCGGCCGCCAGGACGGCCGCCCCGCAGAGCAGGGTGCGGCGGGAGGCGGCGGGGCTGGTCTCGGGGGCCTCGGACATCGGTTGCGCTCCTACGGTTGCTGCTGCGAGGGACCACGGAAGTCTATGCGGCACGCACCCCGCCGCTCCCGTGGTCCCGGGAGCGGCGGGGTGCGTGGACGGGCTACTTCTTCGCCGCGACGGCCCGCTTGCGCGGCGCCTTCCTGGCGGGGGCGGCGACCGGGGCGTCCGCGAAGTCCCCCGGCAGGATGTCCCGCAGGAACTTGCCGGTGTGGCTCTCCGCGACGGCCGCGATCTGCTCCGGGGTGCCCTCGGCGACCACCGTGCCGCCGCCGGAGCCGCCCTCGGGGCCCATGTCGACGACCCAGTCGGCGGTCTTGATCACATCGAGGTTGTGCTCGATGACGATCACCGTGTTGCCCTTGTCCACCAGCCCGCTGAGCACCTTGATCAGCTTGCTGATGTCCTCGAAGTGCAGACCGGTGGTGGGCTCGTCCAGCACGTAGACCGTCCGCCCGGTGGAGCGCTTCTGCAGCTCGGAGGCGAGCTTGACGCGCTGCGCCTCGCCGCCGGAGAGCGTCGGCGCGGACTGGCCGAGCCGGACGTAGCCCAGGCCCACGTCGTTGAGCGTGCGCAGGTGGCGGGCGATCGCCGGGACGGCCTCGAAGAAGCCCAGGGCCTCCTCGATCGGCATGTCCAGCACCTCGGCGATGGACTTGCCCTTGTAGTGGACCTCCAGCGTCTCCCGGTTGTACCGGGCGCCGTGGCAGACCTCGCACGGCACGTAGACGTCGGGCAGGAAGTTCATCTCGATCTTGATCGTGCCGTCGCCGGTGCAGTTCTCGCAGCGGCCGCCCTTGACGTTGAACGAGAACCGGCCCGGCAGGTACCCGCGGACCTTGGCCTCCTGCGTCTCCGCGAAGAGCCGGCGCACGTGGTCGAACACACCGGTGTACGTGGCCGGGTTGGAGCGCGGGGTGCGGCCGATCGGCGACTGGTCGACGTGCACCACCTTGTCCACCAGGTCGGTGCCGGTGATCCGGGTGTGCCGGCCGGGCACGCTGCGGGCGCCGTTCAGCTCCCGGGCGAGGTGGGTGTACAGGATGTCGTTGACCAGCGTGGACTTCCCGGAGCCGGAGACGCCCGTGATCGCCGTCAGGGTGCCCAGCGGGAAGCCGACCGTGACGTCCTTGAGGTTGTGCTCACGGGCGCCGTGGACCGTCAGCTGGCGCTTCTTGTCCCGGTCGCGGCGGGCGGCCGGGATCGGGATGAAGCGCTTGCCGGAGAGGTACTGGCCGGTCAGCGACTCCTTGTTGGCGAGGAGCTGCTTCAGCGAACCGGAGTGCACCACCTTGCCGCCGTGCTCGCCGGCGCCGGGGCCGATGTCCACCACCCAGTCCGCGGTCTTGATGGTGTCCTCGTCGTGCTCGACCACGATCAGGGTGTTGCCGATGTCGCGCAGCCGCACCAGCGTCTCGATCAGCCGGTGGTTGTCGCGCTGGTGCAGGCCGATGGACGGCTCGTCCAGCACGTACAGCACGCCGACCAGGCCGGAGCCGATCTGCGTGGCCAGCCGGATGCGCTGGGCCTCGCCGCCCGAGAGGGTGCCGGCCGCGCGGTCCAGCGAGAGGTAGTCCAGGCCGACGTCGACCAGGAAGCGCAGCCGCTCGTTGACCTCCTTGAGGACGCGCTCGGCGATCTGCTTGTCCCGGTCGTTGAGCTTCATCGCGCCCAGGAACTCGGAGCAGTCGCTGATCGACATCGAGGAGACGTCGGCGATCGACCTGTCCTGGACGGTGACGGCGAGCACCACCGGCTTGAGCCGGGTGCCCTGGCACGTCGGGCAGGGCACCTCGCGCATGTAGCCCTCGAAGCGCTCGCGGCTGCTGTCGCTCTCCGCCTCGGTGTGCCGGCGCTGGATGAACGGGACGGCGCCCTCGAAGCCCGTGCTGTACGAGCGCTCGCGGCCGAAGCGGTTGCGGTAGCGGACCTCCACCTGGTGCTTGTGCCCGTACAGCAGCGCCTTCCTGGCGCGGGCGGGCAGACCGGCCCAGGGGATGTCGGTGCGGAAGCCGAGCTCCTCGGCCAGCGCGTCGATCAGGCGGGCGAAGTACTCCTTCGCGTGCCCCGCCGACCAGGGGTGGATCGCGCCCTCCTCCAGCGAGCGCTCCGGGTCGGGGACGACCAGCTCCGGGTCGACCTCCATCCGGTTGCCCAGGCCCGAGCAGTCCGGGCAGGCGCCGAACGGCGAGTTGAAGGAGAACGAGCGCGGCTCCAGCTCCTCGAACGACACGTCGTCGTACGGGCAGTAGAGGTGTTCGGAGTACATCCGCTCGCGCTCGGCGTCGCCCTCCGGGAGGTCGACGAAGTCGAGGACGACCATGCCGCCGGAGAGCCTGAGGGCCGTCTCCACCGAGTCGGTGAGGCGGCGCTTGGCGCTCTCCTTGACGGTGAGGCGGTCGATGACCACCTCGACGGTGTGCTTCTCCTGCTTCTTGAGCTTCGGCGGCTCGGCGAGCTGAATCGTCTCGCCGTCCACCCGGGCGCGGGAGTAGCCCTTGGACTGGAGGTCGGCGAAGAGGTCGACGAACTCGCCCTTGCGCTCGCGCACCACCGGGCTGAGCACCTGGAAGCGGGTGCCCTCGGAGAGCTCCAGCACCTTGTCGACGATCGCCTGGGGCGACTGCTTGGCGATCGGGCGGCCGCAGTGCGGGCAGTGCGGCTTGCCGATCCGGGCGAACAGCAGGCGCAGGTAGTCGTAGACCTCGGTGATCGTGCCGACGGTCGAACGGGGGTTGCGGTTGGTGGACTTCTGGTCGATCGAGACGGCCGGGGAGAGGCCCTCGATGAAGTCGACGTCGGGCTTGTCCATCTGGCCCAGGAACTGGCGGGCGTAGGAGGACAGCGACTCGACGTAGCGGCGCTGGCCCTCGGCGAAGATCGTGTCGAAGGCGAGCGAGGACTTGCCGGAGCCGGAGAGGCCCGTGAAGACGATGAGTGAGTCGCGGGGCAGGTCGAGCGAGACGTTCTTGAGGTTGTGCTCGCGTGCACCGCGGACGACGAGGCGGTCGGCCACAGCTTCTGGCGCCTTTCTCCGGGACGAGACAGCTGGCGTTTGAGTGCGTGTTCTTCTTCAAGGATGCGGCAGCCAGCCTATAGCTCAGACGTTCGAATATCGACCTTGTCCAGCCGAGTCCACCCGAACGAGTGAGGGCGCCTCGCCGACCGTCCGCACCCGGACCGAAAACCCCCTGCTCAGGGCCGTGGTTCGGCGATAGCGTCGACTGGTCAACGAGTGAAACCCGTGTGGGCAACGCGCCCCGACCGAAGGCAGATCCCATGACCGATCCGCAGTCCGCCGCCACCTCCTGGCTGAACCGGGTCGAGGAGGCCACCGCACGCCTGCTGTCCACCGTCGCCGGGCTCGCGCCCGAGGCCGTCGCCGAGCCCTCCGCCCTCCCCGGCTGGACCCGGGGCCACGTCCTCGCCCACCTCGCCCGCAACGCGGACTCCCTGGTCAACCTGCTCGAGGGCCTCCCCCAGTACGCGAGCGACGGGGCCCGCGACGGCGACATCGAGCGCGACGCGCCCCGCCCGCTCGAGGTCCACCTCGCCGACCTGCGCGACTCCCACGCGCGGCTCGCCGCCAAGGCTTCCTCGACGACCGCCGAAGCCTGGGGCCGCGAGGTCAGGCACCGCACCGGCTACCTCTTCCCGGCCCACGAGATCCCGATGAAGCGCCTGCTGGAGGTCGAGTACCACCACGTCGACCTCGCCGCCGGCTACACCCCGGCGCAGTGGCCGGAGGAGTTCGCCATCGACGAGTTCCACCGGCTCACGGCGCAGCTGCACGGCACCGACCTGCCCCTCACCGAGGTGCACGCCGAGGACACCGGGCGGTTCGGAACGATCGGCAGCAGCACGCCCGACGCCGACGGCCGCAGCTTCGCAGAGCTCACCGTCGAGGGCCCCCAGCGCGCCCTCACCGCCTGGCTCTCCGGCCGCTCCGACGGGGCCGACCTGCGCCGCACCCCCGACACCGCGCTCCCCCAGCTTCCGCCGATGGGCTGAGGGCGCGAGGATGATCCCAGAAGCGACTGGAGAGGGAGCGGACGAATGACGTACCACGGAGCGGTCAAGGTCGGCGGACCGCCGGACGTACGGGAGCTGGCCCACCTGATCATCTCCAAGGTGGCCGTGGGCCCGTTCGACAACAACGCCTACCTGCTGCGCTGCCGGGCCACCGACGAACAGTTGCTGATCGACGCGGCCGCCGACGCCCCGGTGCTGCTGGAGACGGTCGGCGACGACCTGGAGACGGTGGTCACCACCCACCGCCACCACGACCACTGGGCGGCGCTCGCCGAGGTGGTCGCCACCACCGGCGCCCGCACCGCCGCCGGGGAGCACGACGCCGAGGGCATCGACGTCCCCACCGAACTGCTGCTCGCCGACGGCGACAAGCTGCGCGTCGGCGAGGTCGAACTCACCGTCCGCCACCTGGTCGGCCACACCCCGGGCGCCATCGTCCTGATCTACGACGACCCCCAGGGCCACCCCCACGTCTTCACCGGCGACTGCCTCTTCCCCGGCGGCGTCGGCAACACGTGGGGCGACCCGGAGGCGTTCCGCACGCTCTACCGCGACGTCACCGAGAAGATCTTCGCCCCCCTCCCCGACGAAGCCTGGGTCTACCCCGGCCACGGCAACGACACCACCCTCGGCGCGGAGCGCCCCCACCTCGAGGAATGGCGCGAACGCGGCTGGTGACCGCACGCCCGCAGCGCCGAGCCCCGCCGCCGGATGCGTGATCCGGCGGCGGGGCTCGTGGGTGGTGCGGGTCAGGCGTCGAGCTTCTCGCGCTCGGCCTCCTGCTGCTGCTTCTTGGAGGCCATCAGGCTGGTCACCGTCGTCACCGCGAGGACCAGGACGATGACGGCCAGGGAGACCGGGATGCCGATCTCCGGCGCCCAGGTCGCACCGGCCTCGTGGGCGGCGTGGAGGACGAGCTTCACACCGATGAAGCCGAGGATCACCGAGAGGCCGTAGCTCAGGTGGACCAGCTTCTTCAGCAGGCCCCCGATCAGGAAGTACAGCTGGCGCAGGCCCATCAGGGCGAAGGCGTTCGCCGTGAAGACGATGTACGGGTCCTGGGTGAGGCCGAAGATGGCCGGGATCGAGTCCAGGGCGAACAGGACGTCCGTGGTGCCGATGGCCAGCATGACGATCAGCATCGGGGTGATCAGCCGGCGGCCGTGCTCGCGGACGATCAGTTTGGTGCCGCGGTAGTCCTCGGTGGCGGGGAAGCGGCGGGTGATGGACTTGAGGAGGCGATTCTCCTCGAACTCCTCGTCCTCCTCATCCGCCCGGGCCTCCTTGATCAGCTTCCAGGCCGTCCAGATCAGGAAGGCGCCGAAGATGAAGAACACCCAGGAGAACTGCGAGACCAGGGCCGCGCCACCGGCGATGAAGATCGCCCGCAGCACCAGGGCGATGATCACACCGAACATCAGCACGCGCTGCTGGTAGATCCTGGGCACCGCGAACTTGCCCATGATCAGGATGAACACGAAGAGGTTGTCGACGCTGAGCGACTTCTCGGTGATGTACCCGGCGAAGAACTCACCGGCCGGCTCGCCGCCGGAGTGCCACCAGAGGAAACCACCGAAGAGCACCGCCAGGGCGACCCAGACGGCCGTCCAGATTCCGGCCTCCTTGAGGGAGACCTCGTGCGGCTTGCGCCCTCCGATGAAGAAATCGGCCACGATCAGGGCGATCAGCACACCGATCGTCGCGACCCACATGGTCATGGAAACGTCCACTACTGCTCCTCCGGCAGGTAGGCGAGACAGTCATCGTCACTGCCGGAGGTCTCTTCCGCCCATCGGGCCAGCGCCCCGGGGTGCCACGACGGGCACCCGTGATGACGGGGTCGGCTGTCGAGGAATACTCCCCTCCGCTGCCATGAAGAGTAACAGGAACGGCAAAGAAAGGTAAAGAAGGTAAAGAACGGCCAGGATCAGCGACCAGGGTCAGAGGAACGGCTCGATGGCCGGCAGCAGGTCCTGGAAGGTCCGCCCCTTCGCCGGGGCGCCGATGGCCTGCATCGTCCAGCCGCCCTCGCCGTCGCGGAACACCTTCGCCATGATCTGGCCGGTGTGCGGCCCGCCGCCCGCCAGCTCGTAGCGGGCCAGCTCCTCGCCCGTGGTCTCGTCCATCAGCCGACAGTGGGCCCGGCTCACCTCGGCGAAGGTCTGGCCGGTGTACGAGCTGACGGTGAACACCACCTGGGTGATGTGCGGCGGCACGTGCATCAGGTCGACGAGGATCGCCTCGTCGTCCGCGTCGCCGGAGCCGCCCTCCAGGTTGTCCCCGGTGTGGCGCACCGATCCGTCCGTGGACTCCAGGTGCTGGAAGAACACCACGTCCGAGGGCGTCTTCCCGGCGTAGAGCAGCGCCGAGGCGTCCAGGTCGATCTTGCGGGTGCGACTGCCGAACAGGCCCCGCTTGGGGGCGGCCTCCCAGCCCAGGCCCATCCGGACCACGGCCAGGGACGTACCCGACCCCTTCCGGAGGCTGACCTGCTGGCCCTTGGCAAGGTTCACCGACACGGCGTTGTCCTCTCTGCACGGCCGGCCGGCCAAGGCCGCCCGGCACCACGGTGGAACACCCCGTTGCCGTCCCCCGGCTGAGGCCCCCTTCTGCTGCGGGCCCCGCTCCTGTCCGAGAGCGCGAGTCCGCAGGCCAGCCTAGGGCCTGCGGACCCTTCTCCCCCCTCGGGTTTCCCCATTTGTGGCAAGCCTGAGACACCTTCGCGCTTGACCGGTTTCGGTTGGCCCCCGAGCGGCTAGGCCACCCCCGCCTCGCGCATCTGCCGGAGCTCCCTCTTCAGCTCCTTCACCTCGTCGCGCAGCCGCGCCGCGAGCTCGAACTGGAGGTCCGCGGCGGCCGCGTGCATCCGGTCGGTCATCTCCTGGATGAGGTCGGCGAGTTCGGCCGCCGGCAGGGACTTGGCGGGCTTGCGCTCCGAACCCAGCGCCGGCACCGGGGCCTTGCCCTTGCCGGAGCCGCGGTACCCGGTGGAGAGCAGCTCGTCGGTGTCCACGTCCTCGCGGGCGAGGGTGTCCAGGATGTCGCCGATCTTCTTGCGCAGCGGCTGCGGGTCGATGCCGTGCTCCTTGTTGTACGCCTGCTGCACGGCCCGGCGGCGGTTGGTCTCCTCGATCGCCTTCTCCATCGAGGGGGTGATCCGGTCCGCGTACATGTGGACCTGGCCGGAGACGTTACGGGCGGCGCGGCCGATCGTCTGGATCAGCGAGGTGCCGGAGCGCAGGAAGCCCTCCTTGTCGGCGTCCAGGATCGCCACCAGCGACACCTCGGGCAGGTCGAGGCCCTCGCGCAGCAGGTTGATGCCGACGAGCACGTCGTAGCGGCCGGCGCGCAGTTCGCGCAGCAGCTCCACGCGGCGCAGGGTGTCCACGTCGCTGTGCAGGTAGCGGACCCGGATGTCCAGGCCGAGCATGTAGTCGGTGAGGTCCTCGGCCATCTTCTTGGTCAGCGTGGTGACCAGGACGCGCTCGTCCCGCTCCACCCGCTTGCGGACCTCGTGCACCAGGTCGTCGATCTGGCCCTCGGTGGGCTTGACGATGACCTCGGGGTCGATCAGGCCGGTCGGGCGGATGATCTGCTGCACCTGGCCGTCGCCGCGCGAGAGTTCGAACGGGCCGGGCGTCGCCGACAGGTAGACGGTCTGGCCGATCCGCTCCAGGAACTCCTCCCACTTGAGCGGGCGGTTGTCCATCGCGGAGGGCAGCCGGAAGCCGTGCTCGACGAGGGTGCGCTTGCGCGAGGCGTCACCCTCGTACATCGCGCCGATCTGCGGGACGGTGACGTGCGACTCGTCGATGACGAGGAGGAAGTCCTCGGGGAAGTAGTCCAGCAGGGTGTTCGGCGGGGAGCCGGGCTCGCGGCCGTCGAAGTGCATCGAGTAGTTCTCGATGCCCGAGCAGGTGCCGATCTGGCGCAGCATCTCGATGTCGTAGGTGGTGCGCATGCGCAGCCGCTGGGCCTCCAGCAGCTTGCCCTGCTTCTCCATCCTGGCGAGGGAGGTCTCCAACTCCTTCTCGATGCCGTTGATCGCGCGCTCCATGCGCTCGGGGCCGGCGACGTAGTGGGAGGCGGGGAAGACGTAGACCGACTCGTCCTGGCTGATGATCTCGCCGGTGAGCGGGTGCAGGGTGTACAGCGCCTCGATCTCGTCGCCGAACATCTCGATGCGGACGGCGAGTTCCTCGTACACCGGGAAGATCTCGATGGTGTCCCCGCGCACCCGGAAGGTGCCCCGGGTGAACGCCACGTCGTTGCGGGCGTACTGGATGTCGACGAAGCGGCGCAGCAGGTCGTCCCGGTCGATCTCCTGCCCGACCTTGAGCTGGACCATCCGGTCCACGTACTCCTGCGGCGTGCCGAGGCCGTAGATGCAGGAGACGGAGGCGACCACGATCACGTCCCGCCGGGTGAGCAGCGAGTTGGTGGCCGAGTGGCGCAGCCGCTCGACCTCCTCGTTGATCGAGGAGTCCTTCTCGATGTAGGTGTCCGTCTGGGGGACGTACGCCTCGGGCTGGTAGTAGTCGTAGTACGAGACGAAGTACTCGACCGCGTTGTTGGGCAGCAGCTCCCGGAACTCGTTCGCCAGCTGCGCGGCCAGCGTCTTGTTCGGCGCCATCACCAGGGTGGGCCGCTGCAGCTTCTCGATCATCCACGCCGTGGTGGCCGACTTGCCGGTACCGGTGGCACCCAGCAGGACGACGTCCTTCTCCCCTCCCCGGACGCGCCGCTCCAACTCGGCGATCGCCGCCGGCTGGTCTCCGTTCGGCTGAAAGGGACTGACGACCTCGAAGGGCGCCACGGACCGCTCAATACTCGTGATGGGACGCACGCCTCAACCGTACGACCCACCACCGACAAGCGGAGCCGGATCGGTCAGGCCGCGTGCGCCTCGAACCTTATGGCGGGCTCGCGAGCGGGGTCGATGCGCACGGCGGCGTCGAAGGCGGAGGCCAGGCGCTCGATCAGCGGCAGGGTCGGGTCGACACCGCTCTCCTCGATACTCTCGACCGTCTCCTCGTCCAGGCCGGCCTTCTCGGCGAGCTGCGCGACCGTCCACCCGAGCGCGGAGCGGCGGGCGTACACGGCTTCGGCCAGCGACATCCGCCGCCCCGCCGCCCGGTACTCCTCGCTCTCACGGTGCTCCGGCGGCACGACCCAACGCGTGTGGTAGCCGCTGCTCATCGCTCCTCCTCGTCCCTGTCGTAGACCGCGTGATCTGGCCGGCCACCGGGAAGGGCAGGAGTTCCCCCTCCTCGGCGAGACGGTCGGCGGCACGCTCGGCCGCGCGGTGCTCGGCGAGCGGGCATCCGCGCAGCCTGGCTCGTACCTCGGGTTCGATCTCGATGCTGTAACCAGCCCGGGTACCGGTCATTGCCCCCCTCTGCTCCGCAAGGGGCAACGCGCGACCGGGGCCGGGGTTACGGCCTCATGCCTTCGCGCTGTCGCGGGCGAGGGCGACGAGGCGGGAGATGGCGCGGAGGTACTTCTTGCGGTAGCCGCCTCGGAGCATGTCCTCGGGGAAGACCTGGTCGAAGGGGAGGCCGGAGGCGGTGATGGGGAGTTCGCGGTCGTACATGCGGTCGGCGAGGACGACCAGGCGCAGCGCGGTGGACTGGTCGTCGACCTGGTGGACGCCGCGCAGGCAGACGGCGGTGACGTCGTCGAGGAGGGCGCCGTAGCGGCTGGGGTGGACGGCGGAGAGGTGGGTGAGGAGGGCGTCGAAGTCGTCGAGGGAGGCGCCGGGGGTGCGGGCGGCGACGGCGTCGACGGTCTCGTCGGTGTACGGGGGCGGGGCGTCGGGCAGGCCCCGGTGGCGGTAGTCCTGGCCGTCGATGCGCATCGGGCGGAAGTGGGCGGACAGGCCCTGGATCTCGCGCAGGAAGTCGGCGGCGGCGAAGCGGCCCTCGCCGAGCTTCTCGGGCAGGGTGTTGGAGGTGGCGCAGAGCTTGACGCCGTTGTCGACGAGGCGGCCGAGGAGCGTGGAGACCAGGACGGTGTCGCCCGGGTCGTCGAGCTCGAACTCGTCGATGCAGAGCAGGGTGTGCCCGGAGAGGGTCTGGACGGCCTGCTGGAAGCCGAGCGCGCCGACGAGGTTGGTCAGCTCGACGAAGGTGCCGAACGCCTTGGGGCCGGGGGCGGCGTGCCAGAGCGAGGCGAGCAGGTGGGTCTTGCCGACGCCGTAGCCGCCGTCGAGGTAGACGCCGGCGGGCCCGGTGGGCGCGGGGGCGCTGCGGCGGAACCAGCTGCGCTTGGGTGCGGAACCGTTTCCGCGCGCGTTTCCGTTCCCGAGGGTGGTCGCGAACTGCTCCAGCACCTGGACGGCCTCGTACTGGCTGGGCTGGGTCCGGTCCGGGATGTACGTCCCGAAGCTCACCTGCGAGAAGCGCGGCGGCGGGACCATCTCGGCGACCAGCCGCTCGGCGGGCACCACGGGGCGGCGGTCGGTGAGCGCGACCGGGCGGCCTGTGGAGCCTTCCGGGCTCACGTCGGCTATCGGGTCGGTCGCGGTGGGGCGGGAGGCTGCGGGCACATCTGTAGAGGGTACGCCTGCCCGCGGGTGCCCCGGAACGACCCCGGGGGGCGGCCCAGGACACCCCCCGGGGCGGCCCCGGAACGGCCCCGGGACGACCTCTGGACGGCCCGCGGTGGAAGACTTGGGGGCATGCAGCTGCTGATCAACCCGCTCGCCGGGCCCGTCGACGATCCGTCCTCCCTGGGGGCCCTGTCCGCGCTCTACGCGTACCCCGACCAGGTGAATCAAGGGCTGCCGTGGCTGCGCGCGAACATGGTCGCCGGGCTGGACGGCGGGGCGAGGCTCGACGGTGTGTCCGAGGGCCTGTCCGGGGACGCCGACAAGCGGATCTTCGGGGTCCTGCGGGCGCTCTCGGACGTGGTGCTGGTCGGCGCGGAGACCGTCCGCACGGAGGGCTACCGGCCGGCCCGGGCCCGTACGGAGTTCGCGGCGGCCCGGGCGGCGGCGGGGCAGGCCCCGGCCCCGGCGATCGCCGTCGTGACCCGCTCGCTGGCGCTGGACCTGACCGCGCCGCTGTTCACCGAACCGCTGGTCAGGACGGTGGTGATCACCACCGAGGACGCCCCCGAGGAGCGCCGCCGCGCCGTCGCCGAGGTGGCCGACCTGGTGCTCGCCGGGCGCGGTTCGGTGGACCTGCGGGCGGGCGTGGCGGCCCTGGCCGAACGGGGCTGGACCCGGCTGCTGAGCGAGGGCGGCCCCCGGCTGCTGGGGCAGCTGGCCGAGGCCGGGCTGCTGGACGAGTTGTGCCTGTCACTGGCCCCGCTGATCACGGGCGGCGACGCGCCGAGGATCATCCACGATGCGGAAATGCCTGACGTGCAGCGGATGCGACTGGTCTCATTGATCGAGCAGAAAGGATTCCTCTTCACCCGCTACCTGCGTCACCTGGGTTCGGAGACCCCGTGACCCCCCGATCGTGATCCCGTTATGCGATGCCGGGGCCCGGGGGCCGGCCACTGGAAGGGACTCACGTGTTCAAGACGGTACTGATGATCGAGAAGGCTCTCTCCGACGCTGATGTGGAGCTGGTCACCACGCTCCACAGCGACGAGAAGGTGTCCTTCGTCGTCCTGATGCAGCCGCGCGGCAAGCAGGACGAACTGCTGCGGGCGCTCGACGACGTCGCCCTCGGCCACCTGGACAAGGTGGTGCACGAGCACGACGAGTCCGAGAGCGGCCCGACCGTGGCCACCGAGTCGCTGGAGCACAGCCTGCGCCACCTGCGCGCGGCCGGCGCCGAGGCGATCGGCGAACTGGTGGAGGAGAAGCCCCTGGAACGGCTGCGCGAGGTCGTCCAGCGGCAGGAGGCGGACGAGGTGGTGGTGCTCACCTCCCCGCACTTCGTCGAGGAGTTCTTCCACCGCGACTGGGCCTCCCAGGCCAGGCACAAGGTCGGTGTCCCGGTGCTCAGGCTCTTCGCCAGCGACTCCTGACTCCGCTCCCGGCCTACCCGGCTCGCTCCTGTCCGCGCGCGCCGGTGGTGCAGAATCGTCCTTGCGGCCGGTCCGCGAGGACGATTCGCGTCCGGCCCGCCCGCCCCACTCCCAGCCCCCGCCCGTACGGAGCCCAGCCTTGAACGACGCCGCGCACGACCTGCACGCCCCGCACTTCATCGGCATCGGCGGCGCCGGCATGTCCGGCCTGGCGAAGATCCTCGCGGTGCGCGGCGCCAGCGTCTCCGGCAGCGACTCCAAGGAGTCCGAGACCGTCCTCGCGCTGCGCGCCCTCGGTGCCACCGTGCACGTCGGCCACGCCGCCGAGCACGTGCCGGACGGCGCCAGCAGCATCGTCGTCTCCAGCGCCATCCGCGCCGACAACCCGGAGCTGGCCGCCGCCCGCGAACGCGGCATCCCCGTGGTGCACCGCTCCGACGCGCTGGCCGCCCTGATGGGCGGGCGCCGGGCCCTGGCCGTCGCCGGCACCCACGGCAAGACCACCACCACCAGCATGCTGGCCGTCGCCCTCGGCGAGCTCGGCCTGGACCCGTCCTACGCCATCGGCGGCGACCTCGACGCGCCCGGCTCCAACGCCCACCACGGCACCGGCGAGATCTTCGTCGCCGAGGCCGACGAGAGCGACCGCAGCTTCCACAAGTACGCGCCCGAGGTGGCGATCGTGCTCAACGTGGAACTGGACCACCACGCCAACTACGCCTCGATCGACGAGATCCACGAGTCCTTCGAGACCTTCGTCGCCAGGATCGCCCCCGGCGGCACCCTGGTCGTCTCCGCCGACCACGACGGCGCCCGCGAGCTGACCTCCCGCGTCGCCGGCCGCGAGGGCCTCAACGTGGTGACGGTCGGCGCCGCCAAGGACGCCGACCTGCGCGTCCTGTCCGTCGTCGCCCGGGGCATGACCAGCGAGGTCACCGTCCTGCTGGACGGCGCCGAGCTGACCTTCACCGTCTCGGTGCCCGGCCGCCACTACGCCCACAACGCCGTCTCCGCGCTCGCCGCGGGCGTCGCCCTCGGCGTCCCCGCCGCGGACCTCGCCAAGGCGCTGGGCGCCTACACCGGCGTACGCCGCCGCCTCCAGCTCAAGGGCGAGGCGGGCGGCGTCCAGGTGATCGACTCCTACGCCCACCACCCCACCGAGATGACCGCCGACCTCGAGGCCATCCGCGAGGCCACCGAGGGCCGCGTCCTCGTCGTCTTCCAGCCGCACCTGTTCAGCCGCACCCAGCAGCTCGCCGAGGAGATGGGCGCCGCCCTCGCCCTCGCCGACGCCTCCGTGGTGCTCGACATCTACCCGGCCCGCGAGGACCCGATCCCCGGCGTCACCAGCGAGCTCATCCTCGACGCCGCGCGCCGCGCCGGCGCCGACGTCACCCCCGAGCACGACTTCGCCGCCGCCCCCGCCCTGCTCGCCGGCCTCGCCCGCCCCGGCGACCTGCTGCTCACCATGGGTGCGGGCGACGTCACCAACCTCGGCCCCGAAATTCTGAAGCACCTCGCGAACGTTGCCTCCAACGTCTGACCTCCGCTTCCAGGAGTCGTTCCAGGAACCGTTTCAGGAGCCGTGATGAGCTACGAGATCGAGAAGACCGAGGCCGAGTGGCGCGCCCAGCTCAGCCCCGAGGAGTACCACGTGCTCCGCGAGGCCGGCACCGAGCGCCCCTTCGTCGGCGAGTACACCGACACCAAGACCGTCGGCGTCTACAGCTGCCGCGCCTGCGGAGCGGAACTGTTCAGCTCCGAGACCAAGTTCGACAGCCACTGCGGCTGGCCCTCCTACTACGCCCCCCTCGCCGAGGACCGCGTCCAGTACATCGAGGACACCACCCTCGGCATGCGCCGCGTCGAAGTCCGCTGCGCCCGCTGCGGCGGCCACCTCGGCCACGTCTTCGACGGCGAGGGCTACGGCACCCCGACCGACCAGCGCTACTGCATCAACAGCGTCTCCCTCACTCTGAAGCCCGCCGAGTAACCCTCCGCGACAGGCGGGGCCGTGGACGTATCCACGGCCCCGCTACGCTGTGTGGACGGGTGGTCAGCGCACCACAGGGATGTTCCCGGATCGCCAGTCAGCCAGCCGCTTGCGGATGTTCGACACCATCGGCAACCCGTCCGTCTCGGCCGGGGAGAACCACGCCACCTCGTGGGACTCGTCCGACACCCGCAACTCCCCACCAAGCGGGCGTCCGAGGAGGCAGATCGAGAACTCCTGGCGGACCTCGCCGTCGTCGTAGGCGAACACGTGACGGGGGTCGGTGTAGGTGCCGACGAGAGCCCCCGCGCTGTCCTGCCCATAAGTTCGGGTGAGGAAGGTGCAGGGGCTCCTTCGTCGTTGCGTTGCGGGCAGGCTACGCCTCCGGCGGGACGCTGTAACGGCTCAGAACGTCGTCAGTCGTGGACTTGTCCAGAAGGCGCAGTTCCCACGGTCCGGTGTTGACGTCGAACTCTTTGCCGAAGCCGACCCACTTACCTGCCATGCGGCGCCCGGTCGGATCGACCAGCAACTGGATGGCACCGTGGTACCTCGCCCCCTGGTAGTAACCGTCCTGGGCGGTCTGTTCCACCCATGAGCCGGTGACGACGTTTCGATCAACGGTGAGATCGAATGACAAGGGCGAGTCGGGATTGGAGGACGCGCCGGGGAGGGATCGCCCTGTGATCCTGTTCCCGTTCTGAGACAGCACGACGTGGTGCAGGCCAGTGAATGTGTTCTCCCGGCTGCTGCTGAAGAACTCGTAGTGGCTGACCCATACTCCCGAGTAGTCCTCACCCGTGGGCGCGGGCGCAGCCTGCACGGGCACGCCTGGTTCATCACTGGTCACGTCGTGCCCTCCCGTACCGTCCGCGCTGACCCTTGGCGGCAACTGTGGCGAGTCGAAGCCGAGGCGGTCAACGGGAATCTTGGTGACGGCCTCAAGGGCTCGAACGTACACCGGGCGGGGATACCTCACCTCTCCTGACTCCCAGCGCTGCACCAGGCGCTTACTGGCGTCGTTCGGCTCCCCTTGGTCCTCCCCGACTGCCCGCAGCCGCTTCGCGAACTCGTCCTGGCTGAGACGGAGCCCGAGGCGTACGGCCCGAAGGGTCTCATTCGGCGTAGTCATGACTAGACGATAGGCCCAAACATCGTCCAACGACGCCGAAATGACGTCTTGCCAGGACTCCGGAGTGACGCCTTCCAGCCGTCGCAATGGCTCGCTGGGTCAGGGCACGCTCGGTCTGCTGGCAGTGGGGGATCACGGGACCGGAGTCGGAGAGCGGTGACGATGACACGCGAGGAAGACGAAGCCGATCGGCGCAGGCGACCGCCCAGTAAGCGCGCCAGCCCGGCCTTGATCGCCGCATGCCGCGCCGATTACCTCAAGGCCAAGGCGGATGACGACCGGCGCGCCCCAGACCCTTTCAAGTACGCCCCGCTGGGGTGGGAGGACGTGACCAGTGGCGCCGCCTGACAGCCGGCCGAGGTGCGCCGTTTGCGCGTCCTTCGACAAGATCACCCGCGTGTTCGCCGAGTCGCCCGAGCTTCCGGATCAGTCGGTGCTGCGCGAGATCGAGCTTCGTCGCCTCGCTCACGAACTCATCTGTGAGGCGGTGGCGCGTGTCGCGTCGTGAGATCGCCCGGCAGGCACCGGGCACGCCCGCCCCGGACCATGACCAGTGCCCCGACTGCCAGTACTTCGACTTCGCGCAAGCGCGGTACCCGGCCGATGAATTCCCCACGATCGCACGGAACTTGGCGCATAGGCGGGCGCAGCACGTCGCGGACGGCGAGTGTCTGGCGGTGGCCGATGGCGCCGAATGAGCCGGAGTACCTGTCGCCGAATTGGACGAGTTTCCTGGGCGGACCGGTGCCGTACCCGGTTGACCAGGGCGACCAAGACAGCGTCGAGGAGGCCGCCTTGCCGCCCTTGGAGCCCGTCCCCGACTCGCCGACCATGGCCCGCCTCAGGATTGCGGCGGCGATCGCCAACGCCCGCTCCCGCTGGAGGATTTGAGACTCCCACCCCAAGGGGGTGGGGACCGCAAGGAAGATCGAGAGAGAGGACAGTGCAATGATCGCCCGTCCCGAATTCGAGTTCGTCACCATCACGGCGTGCCAGAACACGGTACGCAAGGCGTGCCCGCAGGTGGCCACCAACATCCCCGGTGTGGTCGCCTTGCGCGACAGCGAGCGGCCCGGTGAGGTGGTCACCATGACCCGCGAGGCGTGGGTGGAGTTCACCAGCGCCGTGAAGGGCGGAGAGTTCGACCTGAGCGCGTAGGAGAGCCGTGGACTGTCCGCTGTGTGATCAGCCCATTGTGTTTGACCCGGAAGTGGGCGAAGGGTTCTGTTTTCGGTGCGCGCAGTGGGTGACCAGCTACCCGGATCAGTTGGAGCCGTACCGGTACACGGCGAAGGGTCGGCCCTACCGGCCCCGGAGGCATCGGCCGAACGCTAGGCCCAGCGGTCACGGCGGACAGTCCACACCCGCATGACCCAATCAGCTCCGTCCGGGTTCGCCTGGGCGGGGCTACTCCTTTGTCCGATCCTTCACCACTCGAAGCGCTCGGCATCTTCGAGGTTCCCAAGCAGCTCGACGACCGCGAAACCGCGATCGTCGAGCTGTTCCTCACCGCCATCGACGCCATGGGCGGCATCCGGGCCGGTCACCAGCACGGCCTGGCGCGCTGGTTCACCACCGGCAACCTCACCGCCGCCCGGCCCCTGGCCCGCACCGGCAACCCGGTTCGCTACTGGACCACCCTCATCCAGGCCGGCGAACTCCTCCTCGCACAGCCCTCCCCCGACCCCCGCCTCACCTACGTCCTCACCCAATGCCGCCTCAACGCCACCCGAGCAACGTAAGCGCAGGAAGTCGACCGGGCCGACTTCCTGTGCAGGGTTCCGGTTCCGGCGGCCCCGGCCAGCCCTGGCCGGGGCCGCCGTCGGTGTGTGTTTCCGGCAAGGGCGGGTGGGAGCTCAGTGCTTGGGCGGGCCCGGGTGCTTGGCACTCGGGCCCGCAATGTTGTGCTGTTTATCCCCGCTGTTGTGGGCGGTCCCTTCCACGAGACCGTCCGCCGGGCCGCCCAGATCGTCACCGCCACCATCGAGGCCCGGGGCTCGTTCACCGTCACGTGTCTCGGCGGCATTCTGAGCTGCCGCCTCTGATCCGTCCCAGGCTCTTTCCCCGCTGCCCGCCGGAACCTTCCGGCGGGCAGCGGCAACAACCGCATGCCATTGCACTTCTTGCCCTGCACAGGAAGTCGACCTGGCCGACTTCCTGTGCAGGATTCTGGTTCCGGCGGCCCCGGCCAGGCCGGGGCCGCCGAAGGTGTGCGTTTCCGGTGGGGGTGGGCAGGCGAGGAACTCAGTGTTTAGGCGGGCCCGGGTGCTTGCACCCGGGCCCGCTCAAAATTGTGCTTTATATTTCCGCAGCTTTGGGGCGGCCCGGCCGAATCGGCCGGGCCGCCCATTCGCTCTCAGGGTTGTTTTTCCATTGCTCGATCTCACCCGATCGGTCAGGGGGTGACCGGGGCGAAGTGGGCGGGGAGGTGGACGAGGGCGCGGTGGAAGGGGCCGGGGCGCCAGAGGAGGTGGTCGGCGGGGGTGGCGAGGGAGAGGTCGCTGAGGCGGCTGGTGAGCTGTTCGATGGCGGTGATGGCGATCAGGAGGGCGGGGTCGCGGGCCGGGCAGGCGTGGGGGCCGGCGGCCCAGGCGAGGTGGGCGCTCTCGCCGCTGCGCAGGTCGGTGCCGTCGGTGGGCGGGGCGGCCTGGGAGTTGGCGGCGGCGTAGGAGACCAGGATCAGCGTGCCGGCCTTGATCTCGCGGCCGTGGAAGGTGAGGTCGTAGCGCGGGTAGTGGGCCGAGAGGTTGGCCAGCGGCGGCTCGTGCCACAGGACTTCGTCGATCGCCTGGTGCGCGGTCATCGCGCCGCCGAACAGCGAGCCGGCGTAGCGGGCGTCGGTGAGCAGCCGCAGCAGGGCGTTGCCGATGAGGTTGGTGGTCGGCTCGTGCCCGGCGATCATGGTGAGGGTGATCTGCCGGATCACCTCCTGGTCGTCGAGCCCGGCGGGGTGGGTGACGAACCAGGTGGTGAGGTCGTGCCGGGGCTTCTCGCGGCGTTCGGCGACCATCTCGGTGACCACGGCGACGAGGTCCGCGTACGCGGCGGCGGCCCGTGCCCCGGATTCGATGAGGCCCGTGATGGCGCCGACGAGCCGGGCCCGGTTCTCCTCGGGCACCCCGAACCAGGTGGTGAGCACGAAGGCGGGCAGCTGCCGGGCGTACTGGGCGATGAGGTCGGCGTGGCCGGCGGCCTCGAAGCGGCCGATGAGCTCGTGGGCGGCCTCGGCGACCTGGCGCTGGAGCCGGTGCGGCTCGAACAGCGCGAGGGCGTCGGTGATGACCGCGCGGTAGCGGGCGTGGGTCTCGCCGTCGCTGAACAGGGCGGTGGGGCGGTAGCCGAGCACCACGAGCAGCGGGCAGTCGGGCGGGACGGTCTGCTGCCAGGCGCGGGAGTCCTTGGAGAAGGTGTCGGTGTCGCGCAGCAGGTCCAGGGCGGCCTGGTAGTCGGTGACGAGCAGCGCCTCGACGCCGGGGGCGACCTCCACCGGGGCGAGCGCGCCGTGGCGGCGCAGCCGGTCGTAGACGGCCTGCGGGTCGGCGGCGAAGGCCGGGCCGTGGATCGGGGTGGCGGCGGGGGCGGCCGGGGCCGAGGTCACGGTGTCTCCTGGGCGGCGACGGCGGAGGACTGGGCGGAGGACTGGGCGGCGGGAAGGGTGTCGAGGACGTGCTCGGCCAGCGCGATCAGCGCGTCGAGGCTGCTGTCGCGGTCGCGGGCGTCGCAGAGCAGCAGCGGGGTGGCCGGGTGGAGGTCGAGCCGTCCACGGAGCACCTCGACCTGGTGGAGCGGGGACTCGGGGAAGCAGTTGACGGCGACGGCGTAGGGCAGGCCCTGCTCCTCGATCATGTCCATGATCTCGAAGGAGTCGGCGAGCCTGCGGGTGTCGGCGAGCACCAGGGCGCCGACCGCGCCGCGCGCGATGTCCTGCCAGAGCGGGAAGAACCGCCGCTGGCCGGGGGTGCCGAACATGTAGAGCACGACGTTTCCGGGCAGGGTGAGGCGCCCGAAGTCGACGGCGACGGTGGTGGTGACCTTCTCGGGCACGCCCGCCAGGTCGTCCACCGGCCGTCCGGTCTCCGTCATCGCCTCCTCGGTGTGGAGGGTGGCGATCTCCGACAGGGTGCGGATGAGCGTGGTCTTGCCGACCCCGAACGGGCCGGCGACCAGCAGTTTCATCAGGGTCTGGTCCCGGTCGGGCAGGTAGCCCACCCGGTTCGGCCGGCTGTCGGACGGGCCGACGACCGGGCCGTCCGGGTCACCGGAGCGCACGGAGTCCAACGAGGAGCCTCTCGACGACGGAGCGGTCGGTCTGCTGGGCACGCGGGATCGGCGCGCGGGCGTGGAGGCAGCCCGCCTCGACCAGATCGGCCGCGAGGAAGATCGTGGCGCTGACCGGCAGGCGCAGGTGCGCGGCGGCCTCCACCACGGTCAGTGCGCCGGGGCGCAGCAGGTCCCAGAGCCGGTGGTGTTCGGGTTCCAGCCCGGTGGGCGGTTCGGTGCGGCCGGCGAAGAGCACGGTCAGCCTCTCGAAGCCCTCGGTGCCGGGGCGGCTGCGGCCGCCGGTGGCGAGGTAGGCGGGCACCATCCGCCTTCTGGGGACGCCGTTCATGACCGTGCGGTGGCCGCGTCCTGCTGCCGGGTCGGGCTGGCGAGTGCACGGCCGAGGGCGGCCACCTGGATCTGCATCTGGTAGGCCACGTTGCCGAGTTGGGCGTCGGGGCCGGCGAAGACGGCGAGCGAGGTGTTCTCCCCGGCGGGCACGACGACGGCGTAGCCGAGGTCGGACTCGACGACGGTCTGGGCGAGCCGGGGCCGTTCGGCGTCGGTGAAGGCGGTGGTGAAGGCCCGGGCGGCGGCGTGGAGGGTCGCGGTCATGGCGGCGACGCGTTCGGCCGAGGCCCGTCCGAGGCCGTTGGAGGCGCCTTCGACCAGGCCGTCGCCGGTGGCGATGACGGCGTGCAGCACCCCCGGCAGTTCCAGCAGGGGGTTGAGGACCCAGGAGATCTCGTCGACGGGGGTCGGGCTGGGAGTGCTGCTCACTGCTCGGCTCCTTCTAAGGTCTGGCCGGTGGTGGTGTCACCGGAGTCACGGCCGGCGGTGGTGTCGCCGGTGGTGCTGGTCGTGCCTGTGGCCCCCTCGGGGGCGGTGCCGGGGGCGGCCTCGCGGGCGGTGCCTGTGGCCCCCTCGGGGGCGGTGCCGGGGGCGGCCTCGGGGGCCGTCTCGCGGGCCTCGCGTTCGCGTTCCGCGACGGCGGCCCGGCCGGCGCCGGTGCCGCGTTGGAGCGCCTGCCAGCTCTCGGCGGCGCGTTCGGCGCTGCGTACGGGCGGCTGGAGCTCGGCGGACGGCTCCGCCTGCTCGGCCCGTACGGGCGCCCCGGCGCCGTTGTCCCCCGTGGTCAGGGGCCGGCGGCGGCGCCGGCTGGGCAGTCCGCTGCCGTCGTCGTCCGGAGCCGCCTCCGGGGTGGGCGCGGCGTCGGGCACGACCCGGATGGGCGGCGGCCCGGGCTGGTGGTGGCGGTCGTCGAGGTCGGGGAAGTCCCGTTCGTCGGCGTCGCGCATCGGCGGGACGCCGACGACGGTGGGTGCGGGTGTCGGCCCGTTGCCGGCGCGCAGCGGCAGCGGGGTGAGGACGGACAACTGCTGCTCCTCGTCGACGACGGTGACCAGGGCGGCCGGGATGCGCAGGATGGCGCGCGTGCCGCCGTACGGGGAGGGCTCGACGTGGCAGGAGAACCCGTACTGGCGGGCGAGCTTGCCGACGACGGCGAAGCCGGTCTTGGGCGGGTTGCCGAGTTCGGTGAGCAGCACGTCGGACGGGCCGGCGAGCAGGCGGCGGGCGCGGCGCAGCTGGTCCTCCTCCATGCCGATGCCGCTGTCGTCGATGATCACCAGCGCGCCGCGGCCGCCCTGCTGGACGCTGACGGGGACGTCGGTCTCGGGGTGGGAGTAGGCGGTGGCGTTGGCGAGGAGTTCGGCGAGGGTGACGGCGATGGGCTCGGCGGCGCGGGCGACGACGGCCAGGCGCTGTTCGCGCAGGTGGTTGGCGACCTTGATGCGCGCGTAGCCGGGCACCCGGGAGAGCGCGCCGACGACGACCTCGGCGAGCGGGGAGTCGGTGCGGGCGAGGCCCGGCCAGGCTTCGCAGAGCACGGCGACGGTCTGGATGCGGCGCAGCGCGACCTCGTTGCGGAAGTCGAGTTCCAGCAGCCGGGGGTCGTCGTTCTCGTGCTGGAGCTGCTGGACGAGGCTCTGGATCTGGTAGAGCAGCGTCTGGATGCGGGAGGTGGCGCCGCGCATGGTGGCGCGGGCGGCGGCGTCGACGCGTTCGCGTTCGTCGGCGAGGGCGGCGGTGGCGGCGTCCAGGACGGACTGGAGGGCGCGGACGGCCTCCGGGCCGATGGCCTCGGCGTCCAGCGGGCCGACGAGGGGGGCGCTGGCGTGGCTGAGGCGTACGGCGGTGGCGGCGATGCGTTCCTGGGCGAGGTGGCCGATCTCGGCGAACAGGGCGGAAGCCTGCCGTTCGGATTCGGCGAGGCGGCTCTCGACGGCGGCGAGGCGCTGTTCGGCCCGGTCGGCGCGGGTGGTTTCGGCGGTGGCGTGCCGCTCGGCCTCCCGGGTCTCGTCCCGGGCAGCGTTGAGCTGCCGTTCGACGGTGCGGAGGTTGTCCTCGGTGCCGAGGGCCCGGTCGGCGGTGCGGCGGTTGTCCTCCTGGGCCTCGCGCAGTTGCTGTTCGAGGCGGGCGAGGCGGCCTTCGGTGGCGCGGGTGCGCTCCTCGGCGTGGCCTCGGGCGGTGTCGGCGGACTTCGCGCGACTGTCGGCCCGGGCCCGGCCCCGGGCGAGGAGGACGGCGGACACGGAGGCGACCAGCGCCAGGGCGATCAGCGCGATCAGCGTCATCGGGTTCCTCGTGGAGGGGGGGCTGGACTCGGGCCGGGGAGGGTGGTTCGGGTGCTGGGTGGTTCGGGTGCCGGGCGGTTCGGGTGCCGGGCGGATCAGCCGCCGTTGCGTGGCCGCGGGATGCGGCCGGCGGCGTCGGCGGCGAGTTCGCGGGCGACGACGGCGACCTCGCTCATGGCGTCCAGGATGCCGGGCGTCGGGGAGCCGTCGAGGTGCCGGTACTCGGCGGCGACGGTGAGCACCAGCCGCTCGGGCAGGCCGAGTTCGGGGTGGCGCTGCTCGGCGATGACCCGGCGGGCGGCGTCCAGGGCGGGTATCCCGGCGGCGTGCAGGGCGTGGGCGCGCTCGCGGACGTAGGCGAGGTAGGCGATGTGCCCGTGGACGCCGTCGCGGTCGAGGACGGGGCCGTGGCCGGGGACGAAGATCTCGGCTCCGGTGGCGAGGGCCTGTTCGCAGGCGCCGATGACGTTCTCCAGCGGGCCGGCCCAGTGCGAGGGGTGGTCGCCGGGCTGCTCGGGGGTGGAGGAGAAGACGATGTCGCCGGTGAACACGGCGCGCTGGTGCGGGAGGTGGACCATCAGGTCGCCGCCGGTGTGGGCGGCGGGCAGGCTGGTGATCTGCACCGGGTGGCGGCCGACGGTGATCTCGAGCTCGCCGGTGAAGACGGTGTCGGGGTGCACCGGCTCGGTGTCGGACCAGTCGAAGACGCCGAAGTGCTCGCGCAGGTAGCCGCCGAGCGGGGAGTCCGGGTCGCTGTTGGTGAGCAGGCTGTGCGTCTGCTGCGGGGTGGGCTCCCAGTGGATGTGCTCCAGGGCCTCACGGGTGGCGATGACCTCGGCGTCGGGGAGCACCCCGGCACCCCAGAGGTGGTCGCCGTTGGCGTGGGTGACGACGATGCGGTCGATCTGCACCCCGGCGGGCAGCAGCCGCCGACTCGCGGCGAGGAACTCCCCGGCCAGTGCGGGGTCGTACGGGGTGTCGATCCACAGTGCGGTCGTCTCGGAGGCCAGCAGGCCGCAGTTGGCCAGGCCCCAGCCCCGCTTCGGGGGGAGCCACACGTACAGGTCCTCGGCGATCGCGCTGACGTTCGCGCGGTTGATCGTCATGTGCGCGATTATGCCCATGCTGTGTCAAGGATGGGGTAAAACCTGTACGACCACAAGGAGTTCGTGTCCCAGACTCTCCCGAGCTGTCCCGATTCGCTCCTTGTGGTCGAGACCAATCGTCTCACGGTGCGGGACGGTTGGTGGACACCTGAGCGAGGATCCGCCGGTCACCCCAGGGTCTTGATGCCCATCCGCTCCCCCGCGCAGCGCTCGTACCCCAGCCAGCGGTTGATCGCGAGCATCGGGGCGTTCGTCACGTCGTTGGAGGTGTACGCCCGCCGGCAGCCCGCCTCCACCGCCAGGCGCAGCGACTCCCGCTTGGCGAGCTTGCTCAGGCCGCGCCCCCGGAACTCCCGGCGGCAGGCGGTGAACGCGGACCAGTACGCACCCCGCCCGTCGGTCTGCACCAGCGCCATCGCGGCCGGCTCGCCGTCGACCACCGCGACGACCGTCAGGGCGTGGTCGATGTCGGGCCGGTCCCAGGCGTCGTGGCGCCACTCGTCGTAGCCGAGGTCGTCCAGGGCCGCCTCGCCGGGCTCGTCCCGGCTGGCCTCCGCGTCGATCAGGTACAGCGGGTACGGGTCCTCGGCCCAGTCGGTGGCCGCTCGCAGCTGGACGCCCGCCGGGGTCTCGGGGGCGGGCGGCAGCGGCACGGTGAGGTCCCGTCCGGCGAACTGGGCGGCGCTGCCGAGCCGGAAGCCCCGGGCGGCGGCGAAGGCGAGGGAGCCCGGGTCGTCGTCCACCCAGCACTGCAGCTCGGTCACCCCGTGGGCGGCGAGGTGGCGTTCGGCCTCGGCGAGCAGGGCGGTGAAGACGCCGCGCCGCCGGAAGGCGGGCAGCACGCTGCCGCCCGCGTGGCCGAGGCCCGTACGGGTCGTGCCGGTCGTCACGGCGCAGCGCACCGAGGCGACCACCTGCCCGTCCACCTCGGCGACGAAGGTGCGGAAGTACGCGCCGGGCTGCTCCTGGGCGTTGCGCCACACCAGCGCCTCGGGCGTCGTCACCAGGTGCTCGCGGCCGGTGCGGTGGGCGACGTACGCGGCCTCGGCGTCCTCGGGGCGGAACTCACGGATCGTCAGGGGGGTCATGGGTTCGCACGCTATCCGACCCCGAATGCCGGGCGCCTCCGGTTTCTTTCCCACAAGCCCTCCCACCTGCTACGTTGCCGTCAGCCCGGTCGCGAAGCCCGGGCGGCAAGCTCAAATAATGCTCTGAGAAGAACGGACGGGGCTTGGCAGCCCCTCCGCCCGGGGACATCCTCGGCAACAACGGCCGCGCGGTCCTGGCGACGACGCCCGCATCGCCGACGGCCTTCTCATTCCGGCCCTCCGAAGGGGGCGAAACCGATGAATTCCCCTGCCCTCTCCCCTGCCCACGCTCCTACCCCGCAGCAGCCGCTCACCGACACCGCGCCCCGGCTGGGCGTCGGCCTCGGCTGGCGCAGCGAGATCGACACCGTCGTGGAACGCCAGCCCGGCCTGGACTGGGTCGAGGTGGTGGCCGAGAACCTCTGCGCCGACCACCTGCCCGCCTCGCTGGCCGTGCTGCGCGCCCGCGGGGTCACCGTCGTCCCGCACGGCGTGGGCCTGGGCCTCGGCGGCGCCGAGCGGCCCGACGCCGGACGGCTGGCGAAGCTCGGCGAGCTGGCGCTCGCGCTCGGCTCCCCGCTGGTCACCGAGCACCTGGCCTTCGTCCGCGCCGGCGGCCTGGAGGCCGGCCACCTGCTGCCCGTCCCGCGCACCCGGGCCTCGCTGCGGGTGATCGCGGAGAACGTCCGCATCGCGCAGGAGCAGTTGCCCGTGCCGCTGGCCCTGGAGAACATCGCCGCCCAACTCGCCTGGCCGGACGACGAGTTCACCGAGGGCGAGTTCCTCGCGGAGCTGGTGGCGCGCACCGGCGTACGGCTGCTGATCGACGTCGCCAACCTGCACACCAACCGGGTCAACCTGGGCCTCGACCCGGCCGCCGAGCTGGACCGGCTGCCGCTGGAGGCCCTCGCCTACGTCCACGTCGCCGGCGGCACCCTCGTCGACGGCGTCTGGCACGACACCCACGCCCACCCCGTCACCGCCCCGGTGCTCGAGGTGCTGGCCGAACTGTGCTCCCGCGTCGCTCCGCCCGGCGTCCTGCTGGAGCGGGACGCCGCGTTCCCGCCGCCCAGCGAGCTGGCCGGCGAACTGGACGCCATCCGCGGGGTGCTGGAGGGGAGTACCCCGCGGATGGCGTCCCCTGCGCGGGCGGCGACGGCGAAGGGCTACGAACCCACCACCGAGCCCGCGACCGAGCCCGCCACCGACGCCGACCGCGAACACCTGGCCCTGCGCCAGGGCGAGCTGCTGGCCGCCCTGGTGGCCGCCGGGCCCGTCCCGCCCGGCTTCGACCCGGCCCAGGTCCGCGCCCAGCGCGCGGGCCTGGCCTCCAAGCGGCGCGACACCGCCGCGAAGGTCGCCCCCGAGCTGCCCCGGCTGCTCGGGAGCGCGTACGGGCCGCTGTTCCTCGACTACGCCCGCACCCACCCGCAGACCGGCGGCTACCGGGCCGACGCCCGGGCCTTCGCCGAGTGGGCGCTCACCTCCGGCGGCCCGACGGCCGCCGACCACCGCCGGGCCCTGGAGCAGTGGCTCCACCCGGCCGCCGAGCGGCCACCCGGACCGCTCACCCGCCTGCGCCGCGCCCTGCGCGGATAGCACCACGTCAAAACCTCGGGGGGAACCACCATGTGGTACGACGCCTACTACCTCGTCCCGGCCGCCCTGCTGATCGCGGCCATCGTCCACGTCTTCGTCGCCCGCCGCCGCGCCGTACGGGTCGACAACCCGCTCGGCCTGCCCGGGCGCGGCCTGCCGCTGCTCAGCACCGCCTTCCTGTCCGGCGGCCCCGGCCGGGTGTTCGACACCGTCCTGGTACGGATGCACCTCGCCGAGCGCGTCCTCGTCAGCCGCGACGGCACCGTCACCCTCACCCACCACCGCCCCCACGACGCCGTCGAACAGGCCCTCATGGACGCCGTCGGCACCGGCGGCAGCCGCCCCCTCGCCGCGCTGCGCGCCGAGGTGATGCGCTCCGCCGCCGTCCAGGCCATCGGCGACGAGCTCGCCGCCCGCGGCCTGATGCGCCGCCCCGACCTGCTGCGGGCCCTCGGCCGGGCACGCCGGTGGCTCTGGCTGGCCATGCTGGGCGTCGTCGTCTTCGCCGTGCTCTCCTTCCTCCTCGACGACGGGCGTCCCGGCTACGACCGCCCGAGCCTGGCCACTCCGGTCGTCATGCTGATCGTCGGCCTCGGCATGCTGAGCGCCAGCGGGGTCGACAAGGCCCGCGTCACCCCCGCCGGGCGGCGCCAGCTCTCCCTGATGGACACCGGCCGCCCCTGGACCCCGAGCCACGGCCTCTACCCCGCGGCGGCCGGCGGCGCGCTGCTCGGCGCCCTCGCGCTCGGCGGGATCGTCGCCGCCGGGGCGGACCTGGACAACGAGGAACTGCAGCAGTCGCTGCTCGGCGCGGCGGCGCAGCAGGACGCGATGACGGCGGTCGGCCGCGGCTCCTCCTTCTCCTCCGGCTCCTCCTCGTCCTCCTCCTCGTCCTCGTCCTCCGGCGGTTCCAGCTGCAGCACCTCCTCCTCGTGGTGCGGCTCCTCCTCCGACGGCGGATCCTCCTCGTCGAGCTGCGGATCGTCCTCCTCCAGCTGCGGGTCCTCCTCGTCGAGCTGCGGGTCCTCCTCGTCCAGTTGCGGGTCCTCCTCCAGCTGCGGGTCCTCCTCCAGCTGCGGCTCGAGCTGCGGCGGTGGCGGCTGCGGCGGCTCCTGACATGAACGCCGACGACGTCACAGTTCGGTATCGCGGCCCGGGAAGCCGTTCCCCGGGCCGCGTGCCCAGGCATAGAACAAGCCCATGTGGTTGCTGTTCCTGATCCCGGCCTGTGTGGCGGCGGTTGTCTCCTGCCTGAGGCTGGTGCGGATGACCGCCACCGCCGACGCCCTCGCCGACCAGGACGCGCTGCGGCCGCCCGAGGCCGTCGGGATCGGGCTGTACGAGACGGCGTACCTGGCCGGCGGCCCCGACCGGGTGGTCGAGCTCGCCCTCGTCCTGATGGCCGGCCGCGGGCGGCTCCACCTGGCCCACACCGGCTGGACCACCGTCGTCGACCCCAAGGGCCGCAGCCGCCTGGAGCGCGCCGTCGTCGCGGCCGTCGGCCCCGAGGGCCAGTGCCGTACGGACGAGCTGCGCCGCGCGATGGGCGAGCACCCCACCGTCCTGGAGATCGGCGCCCGGCTCTCGCTGGCGGGCCTGGCCACGCCCGCACTCGTCCAGCGCAACACCGTCGTGGTCGTGCGGCAGGTGCGGCACGCGCTGCTGCTGACCCTGGTGCTGCTGGCCGCCGCCGTCGCCCTCAGCGGCTTCACCGGCGGCGAGGTCATCGCCCCCTTCGCCTGGTTCTCGCTGCCGCTGATCCTCACCTCCGGCACCCTGCTGATGGCCCGGGTCGACGTCTACCCGTACACCCGCTGGGCCTCCCCCGTCGGCCAGGAGGTGCTGCGCGAACTGCGCCCGGCCCGCCAGCACGGCCTCGCCGACGACGAGGAGCGCGACCTGCTCACCGCCGTCGCCATGAACGGCCCCGCCGCCCTCCCCGACGCCCGCCTGCGCGAGGCGCTGCGCCCGCACCGGCTGTAGAACGCCGCGAGGCCGGTTCCCCCTCTCTTCCGAAGGGGGAACCGGCCTCGCGTACGGATCGGCTCAGACCAGGCCGTTCAGCAGCTCGCTCACCGGGCGGCGGCGGCCGGTGAAGAACGGCACCTCCTCGCGCACGTGCAGCCGCGCGCGGGAGGGGCGCAGGTCGCGCATCAGGTCGACGATCCGGTGCAGCTCGTCCGCCTCGAAGGCGAGCAGCCACTCGTAGTCGCCCAGCGCGAACGAGGCCACGGTGTTGGCCCGCACGTCCGGGTAGCCGCGCGCCATCTGGCCGTGCTCGGCGAGCATCGCGCGCCGCTCGGCGTCCGGCAGCAGGTACCACTCGTAGGAGCGGACGAACGGGTACACGCAGACGTAGTCGCGCGGGCGCTCGTCGGCGAGGAACGCCGGGATGTGCGACTTGTTGAACTCGGCCGGGCGGTGCAGCGCCATGTTCGACCAGACCGGCTCCAGCACGCGGCCCAGGCCCGTGCGGCGGAAGCGGTTGTACGCGTCCTGGAGATCGTCCGAGTCCTCCGCGTGCCACCAGACCAGGATGTCGGCGTCCGCCCGCAGGCCCGACACGTCGTACGTGCCGCGCACCGTCACGTCCTTGGCGGCGAGCTGCGCGAACAGCTCCTCCACCTCGGCGGCCAGGGCGGTGCGGTCCTCGGGCAGGGCGCCCTTGAGCTTGAACACCGACCACATGGTGTAGCGGATGACCTGGTTCAGGTCGCGCGCCTTCTTCTTCTCGGGCTGCTGCTCCGGCTGCTGATCAACGGTCTCAGTCATGCGCTCATTGTCCTCTCCGTGGAACCTTCCCCCGTCTCCGGGGTCGACAGCCGGCCGATCTGATCACCGACGGCCGCAGCCGCTGCGGCGGCCGAAGCGATGCACGCCGGGATGCCCACCCCGTCGTACGCGGCGCCGCACAGCGCCAGGGCCCCCACCCGGCCCGCCGCCTCCCGGATGCGGGCCACCTTCTCCAGGTGGCCCACCGGGTACTGCGGCAGGCCCGCGCCGAAGCGCGAGACGAAGGAGTCGTACGGCCTGGCGGTCAGGCCGATCGCCTCCCCCAGGTCCGCCAGCGAGCGGGCGACCAGCTCCTCGTCCGGCAGCTGCAGCGCCTCCTCCTCGCGGTGGCGGCCCAGCGAGGTGCGCAGCAGGAAGGCGTCCGGGGCGGAACGCTCCAGCCAGCCCCACTTGTTGGAGGAGAACGTCGACGCCTTGATCCGCCGACCGTCCACCGGCGGCACCAGGAAGCCGCTGCCGCTGGGGAGTTCGGTCAGGTCCGAGCGATGGAAGGCCAGGGTGACCAGGGCCATGCCCGCGTACTCGACGGTGTCCAGCTCGGCGGCCGCGCCCGGGGCGTCGGCGCGCAGCAGCGCCGCGGCGGCCGGCGCGGGGACGGCCAGCACCACGGCGTCCGCGTGCAGCACCTCGCCGTTCACCACGACGCGCCAGCCTTCGGGGGTACGGCGCAGCTCCTCCACCGGGGCGTCGGTGCGCAGGTCCACGCCCGCCTTCTCGCAGGCGGCCGCGACGGCCTCCGGCAGGGTGCCCAGGCCCCCGCGCAGGCCCGCGAACACCGGGGTGCCGACGGTCTGCGGCCGGGAGGCCAGCTCGTGCACCCCTTCGACCAGCGACCCGCCGCCGCGGGCGATCGGCAGCAGCTGCGGGACGGCGGCGCGCAGCGAGATCTCCTCGGCGCGACCGGCGTACACCCCGCCGAGCAGCGGCTCCACCAGCCGGTCCACCACCTCCTGGCCCAGCCGCTCCGCCACGTACCGCCCGATCGCGACGTCCTCCCCCACCTCGGCCGCCCGCTCGTGTCGGGCCCGCTCCAGCCCCTCCTCGGTGAGCACCCCGGAGGCGGCCAGCGCCGCCAGATCACCCGGGACGCCCATCACCTGCCCGCCCGGCAGCGGACGCAGCGCCCCACGCGTCCAGATCGCGGCCTTCGCGGTGGTCGGTGCCTCCAGCGCCTCCCCCAGCCCCACCGCCCGCGCCAACTCCACGGCCTCCGGCCGCCGCGCCAGCACCGACTCGGCCCCGAGGTCCACCCGAACCCCGCCGACCTCCCCGCCCCACAACTTCCCCCCGACCCGCGAGGATCCCTCCACCACCGTCACCCGCGCCCGCGCAGGCCCCCCGGCCACCCCACTCAGGAAGGCGGCCGCAGCCAGCCCCGCGATCCCACCACCGACGACGACGACCTGTGCTTGCGACATGCTCCGCAGTCTCCCAGGTCTTAACCCGAACCCCTCAATCCCCTGCACGCCCGCCGGAAACCGGATGCCCCACCGCCCCACCCCCGCTACCGTCCCGCCCATGGCGTACCTGTGGGGTGAAGCGATCCGCTGGGTTGACGACGAGCCGCAGCCGGGGATGGTGGAGGTCCGTTTCGCGGACGTGGACGGCGCGCGGTGGTCGATCATCGCCAAGACGCCGTGCTTCGGCACCCACAGTGCCCTCGGCCCAGACAGCTGGATCGAGGAGGACTCCCCGTTCCCCTTCCCGGTCGAGATCGAATGCACCGTCCTGAACGCGATCGGCACCGGTGACGACGAGGTCGTCACGGTGTCCTTCGAGTTCCCGCACTACCTCGAAATCCTCTCCGGCCGCAACGAGTTCCGGGTGGGACGCCACCAGCTCGGCGAGGACTGAGCCCGGCTCCTCGGTCCACCAGCGCGTTCAGATCGATCGCGATCGGGGTCGAGGGTGTCCGGGCCGCTGCCGAGCTGTGATCGAGCTGCGATCTTCCGGTGGGGTCCGGCGAGCCATCCTCTGCGTCCAATGGGCATGTACGCCAACGGACTTGGGGAGGGGCCGATGAAGGGCAGAGCAGGGGTGCTGACGGCGGTGGCCGTGGCTGTGCTGCTGGCCGGAGGGTGTGGCGCGAGCGGGGACCGGGGCAGCAGTGGCAGCGCTGCCAAGGCGGATGCGGTCGCCCCGGCGGCGCCTGCCGCGCCTGCCGCGCCGGTGAACGGGGGTGCGCCGAGTGCGGCGGCGGCTGCTACGGGTGGGAAGGCGGCGCCGGTGGCCGACAGTCGGGTGATGTCGTACACCGCGCAGCTGACCGTCCGCGCCAAGGACGTGAACCAGGCGCTGGCGAAGGCGAGGGAGTTGGCGACCGCCGCGGGCGGTTACGTCGGTGCGGAGTCGGTCACGGCCCCCGCGGGCTCCGTTCCGTCGGGCCAGTTGCAGCTGAAGCTGCCCTCGGCCGCGTTCCAGTCCTCGCTGGACCAGCTGGCCGGTCTGGGTGAGGTGCTGTCCCGTACCAGCCAGGCCGAGGACCTCACCCAGCAGGTGGCGGACGTGTCGAGCCGGGTGCAGTCCCAGCAGGCGAGCGTGGAGCGGGTGCGGGCGCTGATGGGGCAGGCGAAGTCGCTGGCCGACGTCACGACCCTGGAAGCGGAGTTGAGCAAGCGCGAGGCGGATCTGGAGTCGCTGCAGAAGCAGCAGAAGGAGCTGGCCTCGAAGACGTCCTACTCGACGGTCACCCTGAACCTGCGCGGTGAGGAGCCGCTCCCCGAGCCGGCGTCGAAGAAGGAGGAGAGGAAGGACGAGGGCTTCTGGTCCTCGGTGGGGTCCGCCCTGTCGGGCGGGTGGGACGTGCTGGTGCTGATCGTGCGCGGTCTGGCCGTGGCGGTGGCGGCGGTGTCGCCGTTCCTGCTGGCCCTGGGCGTGCCTGCGCTGGTCGCCTACCGCTTCCTCCGGCGCCGCCGTCCCACCCCGGTACAGCCCGAGGAGGAGCAGCCGGAGTGATCACGACGGTGGCGGGCCCCTACGGAAAGGGGCCCGCCACCGTCGTGCAACGGCGTCAGCGCGCGCTGGCCTCGTGGACGAAGGCGACGAGGCGGCTGAGGGCGTCCGGGTCCATGGAGGGCAGGACGCCGTGGCCGAGGTTGAAGATGTGGCCGCTGGTGCCGAGCGCCTGGGCGGCGTGCAGGACCTCGCGGGCCTTGGTCTCGACGACCTTGGTGGGGGCGTACAGCACGGCCGGGTCGAGGTTGCCCTGCAGGCCCTTGCCGGGGCCGACCCGCTCGGCGGCGACGTTCAGCGGCACCCGCCAGTCGACGCCGACGATGTCCGCGCCGGCCTGGCCCATCAGGCCGAGCAGTTCGCCGGTGCCGACGCCGAAGTGGATGCGCGGCACGCCGTAGTGGGCGACGGAGTCGAAGACCTTGGCGCTGGCGGGCATGACCGAGCGGCGGTAGTCGTCGGGCGCGAGGGAGCCGACCCAGGAGTCGAACAGCTGGACCGCGGAGGCGCCGGCCTCGATCTGCACCTTGAGGAAGGCCGAGGTGATGTCCGCGAGCCGGTCCACGAGGGCCGCCCACAGCTCGGGCTGGCCGTACATCATGGCCTTGGTGTTCTCGTGGTTCTTGGACGGCCCGCCCTCGATCAGGTAGCTGGCGAGGGTGTACGGGGCGCCGGCGAAGCCGATCAGCGGGGTCCCGCCGAGTTCCTCGACGAGCATGCCGACGGCCTCGGTGATGTAGGGGACGTCGTCGGGCTCGAGGGGGCGCAGCCGCTCGAGGTCCTCGAAGGTGCGGATCGGGTCGGCGATGACGGGGCCGACGCTCGGCTTGATCTCGACGTCGACGCCGATGGCCTTGAGCGGCACCACGATGTCGCTGAAGAAGACGGCCGCGTCCACCTTGTGCCGGCGCACGGGCTGGAGGGTGATCTCCTTGACCAGCTCGGGCTGCGTGCAGGACTCCAGCATCGTGGTGCCCTCGCGGACCTTGTGGTACTCGGGCAGCGAGCGGCCTGCCTGGCGCATGAACCACACGGGGGTGTGCGGCACCGGCTCGTGCCGGCAGGCGCGCAGGAACGCGGAGTCGTGCGCGGCGCCGCGGCGCGCGGGGGTGGGCCGACCGTCGTGGGTGGCCGCCGTGGTGTCTGCCGTAGTCTCGCTCACGGGTTGAATCTTCGCACGGGCAACGGCGCCGGTTTCCCGGGGTTGCCCGGGCCGGCCGCTCCAAGATCGCTTGAGGATCGGGCGAGTTAGGGCGGGATCAGGACGCGTTTGCCGTTCCGGCACGCCGCTGACGCGGAAGTTGCGGCGTCGACCGGGGTTTTCCACCTAGTCTTCGGGGCATGGCAGCGGTCGGAGGACACCCCGCGCAGGGTGGCGCAGCAGGTGGCGGCACAGCAGGTGGCTCGGGTCCGGAGGGGGCGCCGAGCGAGTTCCGCGCGGCCGTGGAGGCCCTGGACGGGGCGCGCCTGCGGCCCGAGGTGCAGCTCTCCCCCTCGCCGGCGCCGCGCCGGCTGGCCCCGCACGCGTTCGCGGTGACCGCCTCGGTGGAGGTGGACGGCGAGGAGCTGGCCGACGGCCGGCTGGTGCTGCTGTACGACCCGGCGGGCCAGGAAGCCTGGAACGGGGAGTTCCGGGTGGTGACGATGACCCGGGCCGAGATGGAGCCGGAGATGGCCGGCGACCCGCTGCTGTCCGAGGTCGGCTGGGCCTGGCTGCTGGACTCACTGCAGGCGCACGGCGCCGGGTACGCGGAGCCCTCCGGCACGGTGACCCGCTGCGCGTCCCAGTACTTCGGCGCGCTGGCGGAGCGCCCCTCCTCGACGGAGATCGAGATCCGGGCGTCCTGGACGCCGGCGGACGGCCGGTTCGAACGGCACCTGGCGGCCTGGGCGGACCTGCTGTGCGTGAGCGCGGGCCTGCCGCCCGCGACGCCGGCCCCGCAGTCGCCGACGGAGGTCACGTCACTCGGTGGAGTGGTCCCGATGCCCGCGCGTCGACGCCCGCGGTCGCACTGACGGGTGGCTCCCGGCCCGGACGGCACCGCGGTGCCGTGGTGCCACCCCCAGGGCTGACGGAGTGTGGCTTCGGACCCGGTCTGCGTCAATACCCCGGTGGTTCGTGACCGTTCCGCAACGAATTTGATCGATTTTGTGCGAATTCAGGGCATGTCGTATCAGTCATATGCGCGATTTGTCCGTATTGTTACTCACTAGATCGTGATCTTTCGCTAAAGCCGGGCACGGTTGATGCCGAAGCAGACTGTGACCCTTTCCGAACGCGGAACACTCCGAACCGCCCCCTTCGGGGTTCCGTCCGCCACTCCCCGCAGGAGACCTGGTGTCGGTCCTTCTCGAGCACCCCGCAAACGTGGTCGCCTACCGGCCGACCAAGCCCACCGCCATGGTGGTCATCGCCGATCCCCGTGTCCGAAACACCGTCACCCGCCACCTGTGGGCGCTCGGCGTCCGGGATGTGATCGAGGTGTCCTCGATCGCCGAGGCCCGTCCCCGGGTCTCCACCCCGCGTGACATCTGCGTCGCCGACGTCCACCTCCCCGACGGCTCCGGGCTGACGATCCTCGCCGAGACCCGCGCCGCGGGCTGGCCCAACGGCCTTGCACTGTCCGCCGCCGACGACATCGGCGCCGTCCGCAGCGCGCTGGCCGGCGGCGTCAAGGGCTACGTGGTCACCGGCACCCGCACCAACATCGCCATGCCGGGCCGACCGGGCCTGCCGCTGGGCGCCGGGCTGGCCGGCCGGATGCGCCGCCCCGGGATGCCGGGCATGCCGGGCGCCCCGGGTGCCCCCGGTGCGCAGGGCCCGCAGCAGCCCGCCTACCGCGAACTGTCGGGCCGTGAGGTCGAGGTGCTGCGCCTGGTCGCCGAGGGCCAGTCCAACAAGGCGATCGGCGTGGCGATGGGCCTGTCGGCACTGACCGTCAAGAGCCACCTGGCCCGGATCGCCCGCAAGCTCGGCACCGGCGACCGCGCCGGGATGGTCGCCGTCGCGCTGCGCACCGGCATCATCCACTAGCCGATCGATCCGATCCCGCTGCGGCGGCCGAGGAGGAACGTTTCCTCCTCGGCCGCCGCAGTCGTCCCGGCCGGGGCACCGAGCGGTGTCACGGAACGGCGTCGGAGGTGGTCTGACCAGTCCGACAACACTCCTGGTTCCGGAGGCCGTCGTACCCTTGGTGGGTGACCGACGCCGTAGCAGCCATCCCAGAAGAAGCAGCCCCGGTCCCGCTCCTCGAGCCGAAGGAGGGGATTCCGCCCGTCGTGGTGGACGAGGAGGCGCTGGCCGCCACCGTCGCCGCCTTCGCCGCGGGCACCGGGCCGGTCGCCGTCGACGCCGAGCGGGCCTCCGGTTACCGCTACGGGCAGCGTGCGTACCTGATCCAGCTGCGCCGCGCGGGTGCGGGCAGCGCGCTGATCGACCCGATCGCCTGCCCCGACCTCAGCGCCCTCGGCGAGGCCCTGGAGGACGCCGAATGGGTGGTGCACGCCGCCACCCAGGACCTCCCCTGCCTGGCCGAGGTCGGCCTGAGGCCGAAGCGGCTCTTCGACACCGAACTCGCCGGACGCATCGCCGGCTTCGCCCGCGTCGGCCTCGGGCCGATGACCGAGCACGTGCTCGGGCTGAGCCTGGCCAAGGAGCACTCGGCGGTGGACTGGTCCACCCGCCCGCTGCCCGAGCCCTGGCTGCGCTACGCCGCTCTGGACGTCGAGGTGCTGGTCGAGCTGCGCGACGCACTCGAACAGGAGCTGGACGCCCAGGGCAAGCTCGAATGGGCCCTGGAGGAGTTCGCCGCGATCGCCGCCGCGCCCCGCCCGGCCCCGCGCACCGACCCGTGGCGGCGCACCTCGCAGCTGCACAAGATCCGCCGGCGCCGCCAGCTCGCCGTGGTGCGCGAGCTGTGGCTCGCCCGCGACCGCATGGCGCAGGAGCGCGACGTCTCGCCGGGCCGGGTGCTCCCGGACGCCGCGATCGTCAACGCCGCGCTGGCCATGCCGCTGAACCTCGCCGCCCTCCAGGCCGTCCAGGGCTTCGGGCCCCGGGTGCACCGGCGCCAGCTGGAGCAGTGGCTGGCCGCCGTGCAGCGCGGCCGGGAGATCCCGGAGAACCAGTTGCCGCCGTCCACCGCGCCGCACGACGGCCCGCCGCCGCCGCGCGCCTGGGCCGAGAAGGACCCGGTGGCCGCCGCCCGGCTCTCCGGCGCCCGTACGGCCGTCAGCGAGCTGGCCGAGCGGCACCACCTGCCGCCGGAGAATCTGATCACCCCGGACCACGTGCGCCGGGTGTCCTGGGAGCCGCCGGCGGAGAGCACCGCGACGAACGTGGCCGCCGCGCTGCGCCGGCTCGGCGCCCGGCAGTGGCAGGTCGACCTGGTGGCGCCCGCGATGGCCGCGGCCTTCGCCACCGCCGCCGAGACGGCCGCCGAGGCCGCGGCGCAGAACTGAGGTCGTGGGCACGCGAAAGGGGGTGTCATCCGTACGGGTGACACCCCCTTTCGCGTGCCCGGGCGCAGGTCTCCTGGTGGGACGTGTCGCGGGACACACGCCCCCAACCCTCCGAGGGGCCTGGGCAGGTTGGTTACCGACGGGTAGCATGACGGTGAAGCGGCGCCGCTCGGGTCTTCGACGGCGGCAGCCTGCCCACCTCGAAATGTTGGTCCCTGGGAGGAGAGCCCCCGTGCCTCGTACCGCGAGGGACGTCGTCTTCGTCGATGGCGTCCGCACCCCGTTCGGCAAGGCCGGCCCGAAGGGCATCTACCACGAGACCCGCGCGGACGACCTGGTCGTCAAGTGCATCCGGGAGCTCGTGCGCCGTAACCCGAACCTGCCCGTCGAGCGCATCGACGAGGTCGCCATCGCGGCCACCACGCAGATCGGCGACCAGGGTCTGACCATCGGACGCACCGCCGCCCTGCTGTCCGGCCTGCCGAAGTCCGTGCCCGGCTACGCGATCGACCGCATGTGCGCCGGCGCCCTGACCGCCGTGACCGCCACCGCCGGCGGCATCGCCTTCGGCGCGTACGACGTGGTCGTGGCCGGCGGCGTCGAGCACATGGGCCGTCACCCCATGGGTGAGGGCGTCGACCCGAACCCGCGCTTCGTCTCCGAGAAGCTCGTCGACGAGTCCGCCCTGTTCATGGGCATGACCGCCGAGAACCTGCACGACCGCTTCCCGCACATCACCAAGGAGCGCTGCGACGCCTACGCCGTGCGCTCCCAGGAGAAGGCGGCGAAGGCGTACGCCAACGGCGACATCCAGCCCGACCTGGTGCCGATCTCGATCCGCAACACCAACCCCGAGGTCGGCGAGACCGGCTGGGGCCTGGCCACCACGGACGAGCCGATGCGCCCGGGCACCACGATGGAGTCCCTGGCCGGTCTGAAGACCCCGTTCCGCCCGCACGGCAACATCACCGCGGGCAACTCGGCCGGTCTGAACGACGGTGCCACCGCCTCGCTGCTGGCCGCCGAGGACGTCGCCGAGGAGCTCGGCCTCCCGGTCAAGATGCGCCTGGTCTCCTACGCCTTCGCGGGCGTCGAGCCCGAGGTCATGGGCATCGGCCCGGTGCCGGCCACCGAGAAGGCCCTGGCCAAGGCCGGTCTGACCATCGACGACATCCAGGCGTTCGAGGTCAACGAAGCCTTCGCCGTCCAGGTGCTGGCCTTCCTCGACCACTACGGCATCGCGGACGACGACGAGCGCGTCAACCCGTTCGGCGGGGCCATCGCCTTCGGCCACCCGCTGGCCTCCTCCGGCGTGCGCCTGATGAACCAGCTGGCCCGCCGCTTCGAGCAGCGCCCGGACGTCCGTTACGGCCTCACCACGATGTGCATCGGGTTCGGCATGGGCGCGACCGTCATCTGGGAGAACCCGCACTGGAGCGGGGCGGAAATGTCTACCGAGCTCGAGGGTGGTAAGTGAGCATGAGCACCACGACCGAGCTGCTCCAGCACGGCGCCGAGCTGTTCCCGGGCGAGGTCGTCACGACCGCCCACGTGCGCCACCTGGACCTGCCGCTGCAGGCCGGCAAGCTGGCCCTGATCACCCTGGACAACGGCTTCGACCACACCAAGCCGACCACCTTCGGCCCGGGCTCGCTGCTCAAGCTGGACGAGGCGCTGGACCAGGTCGAGGCCGAGGCCGCCGAGGGGAAGATCGTCGCCGCGGCGATCACCGGCAAGCCGTTCATCTTCGCCGTCGGCGCCGACCTCAAGGGCGTCGAGCTGCTCAAGGAGCACGCCGACGCGCTGGCCATCGGCAAGGGCGGCCACGAGGTCTTCAAGCGGATCGGCGCGCTGTCCGTCCCGACCTTCGCCTTCTACAACGGCGCGGCCATGGGCGGCGGCGTCGAGGTCGGCCTGCACTGCGACTACCGCACGGTGTCGGCGGGCGTCCCGGCCTTCTCGCTGCCCGAGGTCTTCCTCGGCCTCGTCCCCGGCTGGGGCGGCTGCACCATCCTGCCGAACCTGATCGGCGCCGGTAAGGCCGTGAAGGTCATCATCGAGAACTCGATGAACCAGAACAAGCAGCTCAAGGGCAAGGACGTGTTCGAGCTGGGGATCGCCGACGCGATCTTCGAGCCGGCCGACTTCCTGGAGCAGTCGCTGCTGTGGGCCGCCAAGGTCCTCAAGGGCGACGTCACCGTCGAGCGCGAGGCCATCGACCGCGGCAAGGCGTGGGACGACGCCGTGCTGTGGGGCCGCATGGTCGCCGACGCCAAGGTGCACGGCGCCGCCCCGGCCGCCTACAAGGCGCTGGACATCATCGCCGCCGTCAAGGACGCCGACTTCGCCGACAAGGCCAGCCTGCAGGCCGGCTTCGACGCCGAGGACGCGGCCCTGGCCGACCTCATCATGAGCGGCGAGCTGCGCAGCGGCATCTACGCCTTCAACCTGGTGCAGCGCCGGGCCAAGCGCCCGGTCGGCGCCCCGGACAAGTCGCTGGCCCGTCCGGTCTCCAAGGTCGGCGTCGTCGGCGCGGGCCTGATGGCCTCGCAGCTGGCGCTGCTGTTCGCCCGCCGTCTGGAGGTGCCGGTGGTCCTCACCGACATCGACCAGGAGCGCGTGGACAAGGGCGTCGGCTACGTCCACGCCGAGATCGACAAGCTGCTCTCCAAGGGCCGCATCGGCCAGGACAAGGCCAACCGCCTCAAGGGCCTGGTCTCCGGCTCGCTGGACAAGGCCGCTGCCTTCGGCGACGCGGACTTCGTCATCGAGGCCGTGTTCGAGGAGATGGGCGTCAAGCAGGCCGTCTTCGCGGACCTGGAGAAGGTCGTCTCGCCGACCTGCGTGCTGGCGACCAACACCTCCTCGCTGTCGGTCACCGAGATGGCCTCGAAGCTGCAGCACCCCGAGCGGGTCGTCGGCTTCCACTTCTTCAACCCGGTCGCGATCCTGCCGCTGCTGGAGATCGTCCGCGGCGACAGCACCGACGACGCCTCGCTGGCCACCGCCTTCGCGGTGTCCAAGAAGCTGAAGAAGACCTCGGTGCTGTGCAAGGACCGCCCGGCCTTCGTGGTCAACCGCATCCTGACCCGCTTCATGGGCGAGATCCAGAACATCATCGACGAGGGCACCCCGATCGCCTCCGTCGAGAAGGCCGTCGAGCCGCTGGGCCTGCCGATGTCCCCGATCGTGCTGATGGAGCTGGTCGGCCCGGCCATCGCCCTGCACGTGTCGGAGACCCTGCACCGCGCCTTCCCGGAGCGGTTCACCGTCTCCGAGAACCTCGGCAAGGTGGTCAAGGCCGGCAAGCGCGGCTTCTACACCTGGGTGGACGGCCAGCAGGTCCTCGACCCCGAGGTGCTGGAGCTGCTGACCTTCGGCGACACCGTGCTGACCGAGGAGCAGGTCCTGAGCCGCTCGCTCGAGGCCGTGGCGCACGAGATCGGCCTGATGCTGGAGGAGGGTGTCGTCGCCGAGGCGCAGGACATCGACCTCTGCATGATCACCGGTGCCGGCTGGCCCTTCCACCTGGGCGGGATCACCCCGTACCTGGACCGTGAGGGCGTCTCGGAGCGGGTGAACGGCAAGAGGTTCCTCGCCCCCGGCGTGGCCTCGGTGCCCGCGTAAGGCGTAGCCCGTACGAGGAGGAGCCCCCGGCGACCTGGTCGCCGGGGGCTCCTCCGTGTCCGCGTACGGTCGGTTCGTGTCCGCGTACGGACTTACTTCTTGAGGCGGTAGACCACGGTGTCGGCGAAGACGCCGACCATCTCGTAGTGGGTGTCCAGCAGGTTCTCGATCCGGGGCACCATGACCGGCTGGTACGGGGCGATGCCGGAGTCGTCCACGACGACCTCGGGCAGGCCGTTGGCCAGCTCCTTGTCGAAGGTCTGCCAGGCGTTGGAGACGCTGAACTGCTCGCCCACGTTGGGGCTGCCGTCCTTGCCGCCGCTGTAGTTGGTGAGGAAGCCGGCCGTCAGGTAGCGGGTGGCGGGCTTGCGGTCGGCCAGCCAGTACAGCTCGGGGTGCATGCCCCAGACCAGCACGGTGTCCTTGGGGCCGCTCTGGGCGGCCACGGCGGTGGCGACCTCGGTGGTGCGGTTGAGCTGCTCCCCCGGCCAGGCCAGTGCCAGGGCCCAGAAGACCGTGGCGGCGACGGTGGTGTACGCCATCACGGGCCGCCAGCGGATCGCCGAGGTGGCGACCGCACCGGTGCCCAGGAGGACCAGCGCGGGCATCAGCTGGAGGTAGTAGTGGCCGAAGAAGTGGAAGCCCACGCTGACCGCGACCACCGAGGAGAGCAGCCAGACCCACAGGTCCGCGGTGGAGCCGTGCTCCTCCCCGGCCACGGGCAGCGGGCGGTGGCGGTGCTTGAGCCAGAGCCGGCGCGCGACCGGGAGCAGGAAGCCGAGCCCGGCGGCGGCCAGGATGGCCGAGTTGCCGAGCGCGCGGCCGACCATCTGGAGCCAGGCGCCGCCGAAGGTCGCGTAGTCGCCGCTGCCGGTGACCACCCAGAAGAGGAAGCCCTTGGGCTTGGTCAGGATGACCGCGACCAGCGCTATCGGCAGGGTGAAGCCGAAGGCGATCTTGAACAGGGCGGGCGGCCAGCGCACCCCGCGGCGGCGGGCGTCCTGGAACAGCATCCACAGCACCGGCAGCAGGACGGCCCCGCCCGTCTGCTTGGTGAGCGAGCAGAGCGCGACGGCGATGCCGGCGGCGAGCCAGCGGCGGCGCTCGGCGTAGCGGAAGGCGGCCACCATGGCGGGCAGCATGAAGACCTCGAAGGTCGCCGCCTGGGTGTCCTCCGGGGAGAGGCCGATGGAGACCAGCAGGTAGAGCAGCCCGGCGCCGGCTCCGGCGCGGTTGCCCCAGCGGCCGCGGGCGATCGAGGCGAGCAGGATCGCGGTGACCAGGTGGGCGATCACGGCGAGGGTGCGCAGAGGCCAGAGGGAGGCGGAGCCGAAGACCCAGAAGCACGCCTGGTAGAGCCACGGGAGCAGCGGGGGCTTGCGGTCCACCACGGTGTCGTAGAGGACGCCGCCGTCGGCGAGCATCCGGGCCTGGGTGGCCAGGAAGCCCTCGTCCGGACTCCAGACGGGCCGGGCGAAGGACGGGACGTGGGTGGCCAGCGCGACCAGTGCGAGGACCGGCACCAGCCTGGTCCAGTACCCCTGGCGGACATGGGTACGGACACGCGCGGGCAGGCGCGTGGCCAGTCCGGCCAGGCGGGGGCGGGTGGGGGTGGTCGGCACGGTTGACAACCTACCGGGCGGGATCGGCGCGGGTGGCGCCGGTCCCGCCTTTCGGTGCGATTGTCAGCTTGTTTGGTGGCGAACTGTGACAGAGCTACAGCGGGATGGCTGTTGCGCGGCGCCCTTCGTTCACGCCCGCGCTCGCGCCGTCGTTCACGCCTTCGCTCGCGCCGTCGTTCACGCCGTCGTTCACGCCTCGACCGGGGTGGTCGCGTCGAGCTTGGCGACCAGGGCCGTCACCTTGCGGGCGATGTCCGGGGCGTTGAGGCCGATCTCGGCGAGGATCTCGTCGCGGCTCGCGTGGTCCAGGAACTGCGCCGGGATGCCGAAGTCGCGCACCGGCAGGTCCACGTCCGCGTCGCGCAGGGCCTGCGCCACGGCGGCGCCGACGCCGCCGACGCGGCCGTTGTCCTCGATGGTGACGACCACGCGGTGCTCGGCCGCCAGGCCCGGCAGGGCCGGGTCGACGGGCTTGACCCAGCGGGGGTCGACCACGGTGGCGGTGATGCCCTGGGCGGCCAGGAGGTCGGCGGTCTCCAGGGCGGTGGTGGCCATCGGGCCGACCGAGACGATCAGCACGTCGGCGCGGTGGGCGCCCGAGGGCTCCTCGGCGGCGCGCAGCACGTCCATGCCGCCGATCCGGCCGACCGCGGGGACGGACGGGCCGACGGTGCCCTTGGAGTAGCGCACGACGGTCGGGGCGTCCTTCACCTCGACGGCCTCGCGCAGCTGGGCGCGGACCTGCTCGGCGTCGCGGGGGGCGGCCAGGCGCAGGCCCGGGACGACCTGGAGGATCGACATGTCCCACATGCCGTGGTGCGAGGCGCCGTCCGGGCCCGTCACGCCGGAGCGGTCGAGCACGAAGGTGACGCCGAGCCGGTGCAGGGCCACGTCCATCAGGACCTGGTCGAAGGCCCGGTTGAGGAAGGTCGCGTAGACGGCGAACACCGGGTGCAGGCCGTTGGTGGCCAGGCCCGCGGCGCTGGTGACGGCGTGCTGCTCGGCGATGCCGACGTCGAAGATGCGGTCCGGGAACGCCTGGGCGAAGGGCGCCAGGCCCACCGGGTGGAGCATGGCGGCGGTGATGCCGACGATGTCCTCGCGCTCGTGGCCGAGGGCGACCATCTCCTCCGCGAAGACGGAGGTCCAGTCCTTGCCGGCGCTCTTGATCGGCAGGCCCGTCTCGGGGTGGATCACGCCGACCGCGTGGAAGCGGTCCTCGTCGTTGTTCTCGGCGGCGTGGTAGCCGCGGCCCTTCTCGGTGAGGCAGTGCACGATCACCGGGCCGCCGAAGCCGCGCGCCTTGGTGAGGGCGGACTCCAGGGCGGTGAGGTCGTGGCCGTCGATGGGGCCGATGTACTTGAGGCCGAGGTCCTCGAACATGCCCTGGGGGGCGATGAAGTCCTTGAGGCCCTTCTTGGCGCCGTGCAGGGTCTCGAAGAGCTGCTGGCCGACGACCGGGGTGCGCTTGACGGCGTCCTTGCCCCAGGACAGGAAGCGCTCGTAGCCCTGGGTGGTGCGCAGGGTCGAGAGGTGGTTGGCCATTCCGCCGATGGTCGGGGAGTAGGAGCGCTCGTTGTCGTTGACGACGATGACGACCGGGCGGTCCTTGGCGTCGGCGATGTTGTTGATCGCCTCCCAGGCCATGCCGCCGGTGAGCGCGCCGTCGCCGATGACGGCCACGACCGGGTCGTGCTTGCCGAGCACCTGGTTGGCCTTGGCGAGGCCGTCCGCGTACGAGAGCACGGTGGAGGCGTGCGAGTTCTCGATCACGTCGTGCTCGGACTCGACGCGGGACGGGTAGCCGGACAGGCCGCCCTTCATGCGCAGCCGGGAGAAGTCCTGGCGGCCGGTGAGCAGCTTGTGGACGTAGCTCTGGTGGCCCGTGTCGAAGAGGATGCGGTCGCGCGGGGAGTCGAAGACCCGGTGCAGCGCGATGGTGAGCTCGACCACGCCGAGGTTGGGGCCGAGGTGGCCGCCCGTCTTGGAGACCTCGGTCACCAGGAAGGTCCGGATCTCCTGGGCCAGTGCGGCCAGCTGTCCGGGCGTGAGCCGGTCGAGATCGCGCGGTCCCCGAATGCGGGTCAGCAGGGCCACCCGTTCCTCCTCGTTCAAGTGTTCGCGGACCGCGGGGGTCCGGCGGGCGTCGCTGCCCCGGTCCGGCGGCGGGCCGGTGGGTCCGGCCGGTGCCGACCGGTCGAGTCTAGTGTCCGCCTGCCGGACACCGAGCGGCGCCGCCGGTGCGGTCGTCTGGTTGCTGCCATTCCCGGAGGTCGTGCCGGGGGCGGCGGTCAATCTTGATTGACGAACGAATGTTCGAGAGGTGGGATCGGCCGCCGCTGGATTTCAGCTCGGTTCAGCCCCGGCCGAGGGCTCCGGACTCCCCCATCTCGCTCATCACCATGGCCAGCGCCCCGAGCACCTCCGCCCGGCCGCCCAGGGTGCCCGGGACGACCGACAGCTGGCGGGCGGCGCTGGGGATCGCGTAGCGGGCCACCGAGTCCCGGATCGGGGCGAGCACCAGCTCACCGGCCTCGGCGAGGTCCCCGCCGAGGATCACCCGGCGGGGGTTGAGCAGGTTGCAGAGCATCGCCACGCCCGTACCGATCTGGCGGCCCGCGTCGGCGATCACCCGGCGGCAGCCCAGGTCCCCCCGGTCCGCCAGCTCGACCACCCGGGGCAGGGTGAGCTCCGCGCCGAGGGTGGGGGCGAGCAGCGACAGCAGGTAGCGGGAGCCGACGAAGGTCTCCAGGCAGCCGCGGTTGCCGCAGCGGCAGACCGGGCCCGCCTCGTCCAGCGTGATGTGCCCGATCTCACCCGCCGTACCGCCCGGGCCGCGGTAGATCTGGCCGTTGACCACCAGCCCGGCGCCCACGCCGCTGGCCACCTTGATGTACGCGAGGTCGCTCAGCCCGCGGCCCGCGCCCCAGACCAGCTCGCCGAGGGCGCCCAGGTTCGCGTCGTTGTCCACGTGCACCGGCATGCCCAGCCGCGCGGCCAGCTCCCGGCCCGGGGCAATGCCCGTCCAGCCGGGCAGGATCGCGGTCGAGCCGAGCGCGCCCGTCTCCACGTCGATCGGGCCGGGCACGCCCAGGCCGACGCCGATCACCTTCTCCGCGCGGAACCCGGCCTGCTCCAGCAGCCGCTCCACCATGGCCTCCGCCCGGTCGAAGCCCTGCGCGGCGGAGACGTCCACGTCGATCGGGGCGCTCTCCTCGGCCAGCACCCGGTGCGCCAGGTTGCCGACCGCCACCCGCAGGTGGGTGTGGCCGAAGTCGATGCCGACCACGATGCCCGCGTCCCCGCTCAGCGAGACGCTGCGGGCCCGGCGGCCGCCCGAGGAGGTGTCGGCGACCACGACGGTGCCGCTCTCCTTCAGCTCCCGCACGATGTTGGACACGGTGGCCGCCGAGAGGCCCGTACCCCGGGCGATCTCGGCCTGCGTCAGCGAGCCCGCCATCCGCACCGCGCGCAGCACCCGCTCCAGGTTCGCCCGGTGCAGGGACGACTGCGAGCCCGGTGTGTCCGTCGACATGATCCACCCTCCAGGGCGGGGAACCCTCCACCGGGCGTCCCCTTCGACTTCTGAAGCCTAGGGGGTCGGGGAGGTGCCCGGGGGCCGTCCGGGAGGTGAGCCGGGGGTGCGGGGAGGTGGGCCGGGACCGCCAGGAGGTGACCTGGCGATGGCCGAAAAGAACGCACCACTACCATGGTGCCCAATCTCACCCGTCCCGCTGGAACCAGGACGGTACCGGCAGGGGGACGAATCCAGACATGACGGGGAATCAGATGGCAGGGGATCAGCCCACGCCTGGCGCGGGGGACGCGCCCGGCAACGGCCCGCAGGACAATCGCGGCGTCTCGTTCGGCCGCCAGCCGGCCGGGGTCGACCCGGCCGCGGTCGCGGACCAGATGACGCAGCTGGACGGCGCCGCCGTCCCGGGCCAGGCCGCACCGGCCCAGCCGCCCGTACCGCCGGCCCAACCGCCGGCCCCGCCCGTGCAGCCGCCGGCCGGCGCCGAGTACGCGGCGTACGCGCCCACCGCGGCCGGCTTCCCCAGCCAGGCCCCGCCGCCGGCCGGCGCGCCCGTCGGCCCGTACGACCCGATGCCCGGCGGCTACGGCGCCCCGGACCCCAACCAGCAGGGCTACGGCGCCTACGGCTACCCGCAGCAGCAGCCCGGCTACGGCTTCCCCGGTGCGCCGGTGCCGCCCGCGCCGAAGCAGCGCAACCCGGTCATGCTCTGGGGCGGGATCATCGGCGGCGTGCTGGCCATCGCGATCGTGATCGGCCTCGTCGTCCTCTTCCAGAAGAAGGACGACCCGGACACCACCGCGGGCGGCACCACGGGCGGCAGCACCTCGGCGGGCACCAACGCGGGCACCAACGCGGGCCCCGCCAACAACAGCCCGACCACCGACACCAAGGGCGGCACCGGCGGCTCGTACGGCATCGCCTGGAACGCCGCCAAGGCCGCCAACTCCGACTCCAGCTCGCAGATGCTCGCGCTCTGGGGCACGGACAAGGTCGTCGTGCGCGTCGACAACACCGGCATCCGCGCCTTCAACACCTCCGACGGCAAGGACGCGTGGACCATCCCCGTGCCCTCCGGCGGCAAGGAGTTCTGCGCCGCCTCGTACGGGACCAACACCAAGAACCTCGGCGCCATCGCCGTCAACACCGGTGACTACGACTGCTCCACCGTCGGCGTCGTCGACGTGGCGCAGGGCAAGATCACCTGGACCGTCAAGGCCAACGCCGAGCGGCTCTCCTCCCCGACCCTCAGCATCACCGACAAGGTCGTCGCCTTCGCCGGCAACGCCGTCGGCGGGCTGAACATCGACAACGGCTCCCCGGTCTGGACGTACCAGCAGCGCGCCAAGATCTGCAGCGTCACCGCCCGTGCCGCCGGCGCGAACATCGCCATCAGCGACCGCTGCTACGACGACAACATCCAGAAGTCCCTGCTGCAGGTGGTCAACTCGGAGAACGGCTCGGCCGTCGGCGGCCAGATCCCGCTCTCCGGTTCGATCGAGCGGATCGACAAGGTCATCCAGGAGCAGCCGCTGGTGCTGCTGATGGCCAGCGGCCCGAACGGTGACTACATCCTGCCGTTCGACAAGGACTTCAAGCCGGGCAACCAGATGTCCACCAAGGAGCCGGGCTCCGACAGCCTGCGCCTGTCCGGCCGTTCCGACGCGTTCACCCAGAACGTCGTCAGCGGCACCACGATGTACGTCCAGGTCGGCGGCGGGAAGTCGGGCATCAACGCCTACGACCTGACCACCGGCAAGCGCCTCTGGTCCACCACCTCCTCGGGCTCGAGCAACGACATGCGGCTCGTCTCCGGCACCGACAAGCAGGGCAAGGTGCGCGCCATCGTCAGCCAGGGCTACAACAAGCCCGCCAAGCTCGTCACCCTCTCGCCCACCGACGGGTCGACCACCGACCTGGGGACGCTGGCCAGCGGCAACGGCATGGACATCGTGAGCATGGCCGAGTACGTGATCAGCGACGAGGGCAACTCGGTGTACGCCTTCCGCCGCTACAGCTCGGACGCGCCGGTCACGAAGTGGAAGAAGTGACGGCGGGGTTGTACCTCCCGGCGTGATCTGAGGGATTGACGAGGCGGGGCGGGTACGGGCTGGAGAGCCCGGGCCCGCCCCGCCTGCGATTATCCGGCCGACTCGCACGTTGGGCATGCGAGGATGCGGGGGATTCTCAGCATCAGCCGACGAAGGAGTGCAGCCAGTGCCCGGCACCAACCTGACCCGCGAGGAGGCCCGCGCCCGGGCCGAGCTCCTGCGCGTGGACTCGTACGACATCGACCTCGACCTGGGGTCGGCCCGCGAGGGAGGCACCTTCCGGTCCACCACCGTGGTCCGGTTCACCGCCACCACGCCCGGTGCGGACACCTTCATCGACCTCGTCGCCCCCGGCGTCGAGGAGATCACCCTCAACGGTGCCGCCCTCGACCCGGCGAGCTTCACCGACAGCCGCATCCCGCTGCCCGGCCTGGCGGCCGAGAACGAGCTGCGGGTCGTCGCGAACTGCGCCTACACCAACACCGGTGAGGGCCTGCACCGGTTCGTCGACCCCGTCGACGGCGAGACGTACCTGTACACCCAGTTCGAGGTGCCGGACGCCCGGCGGGTGTTCGCCAACTTCGAGCAGCCCGACCTCAAGGCGGCCTTCACCTTCACCGTGACGGCGCCCACGGGGTGGGTCGTGGTCTCCAACTCGCCGACTCCTGTGCCGGTTGGCCACGGGGACACCCAGGTCTGGACGTTCGAGCCGACCGGCCGGATCTCCACCTACATCACCGCGCTGATCGCCGGCCCGTACGTCGGCGTCTTCGACGCGTACGAGAACGGCGACCAGCGCGTGCCGCTCGGCGTCTACTGCCGGCCGTCGCTGCGTGAGTTCCTCGACGCCGAGGCCGTGTTCGAGGTCACCAAGCAGGGCTTCGACTACTTCCAGGAGAAGTTCGACTTCCCGTACCCGTTCGCGAAGTACGACCAGCTCTTCGTCCCGGAGTTCAACGCCGGTGCGATGGAGAACGCGGGTGCCGTCACCCTGCGCGACCAGTACGTGTTCCGCTCCAAGGTCACCGACGCCGCGTACGAGTCGCGCGCCGCGACGATCCTGCACGAGCTCGCCCACATGTGGTTCGGCGACCTCGTCACCATGGAGTGGTGGAACGACCTCTGGCTCAACGAGTCCTTCGCCACCTTCGCCGAGGCCGTCTGCCAGGCCGAGGCCCCCGGCTCGAAGTGGCCGCACTCCTGGACCACCTTCGCCAACCAGATGAAGACCTGGGCGTACCGGCAGGACCAGCTGCCCTCCACCCACCCGATCATGGCCGAGATCAACGACCTGGAGGACGTCCAGGTCAACTTCGACGGCATCACCTACGCCAAGGGCGCCTCAGTGCTCAAGCAGCTGGTGGCGTACGTCGGCCAGGACGCCTTCTTCCAGGGCGTGCGGGCGTACTTCAAGCGCCACGCCTGGGGCAACACGCGCCTGAGCGACCTGCTCGGGGCGCTGGAGGAGGCCAGCGGACGCGACCTCAAGTCCTGGTCGCGGGCCTGGCTGGAGACGGCGGGCATCAACGTGCTGCGCCCGTCCGTGGTGCTGAACACGGACGGTGAGATCGAGTCCTTCGCGGTGCTGCAGGAGGCTCCCGCGCTGCCCGCCGGGGCGAAGGGCGAGGCCGTGCTGCGGCCGCACCGGATCGCCATCGGCCTGTACGAGCTGGTGGACGGCGCGCTGGTGCGCGTGGAGCGGATCGAGCTGGACGTCGACGGGGCGCGCACCGAGGTGCCGCAGCTCGTCGGACGGCACCGGCCGGCCGTCGTGCTGCTGAACGACGACGACCTGTCGTACGCCAAGATCCGCCTCGACGAGGACTCGCTGGCCGTCGTCACCGAGCACCTCGGCGGCTTCACCGAGTCGCTGCCGCGCGCCCTGTGCTGGGCCTCCGCCTGGGACATGACCCGCGACGGCGAGCTCGCCGCCCGCGACTACCTCTCGCTCGCCCTCTCCGGACTCGGGCGGGAGACGGACATCGGCGTCGTCCAGTCCGTGCAGCGGCAGGTCAGGCTCGCGCTCGACGCGTACACCGACCCGGCGTGGCGGGAGACCGGGCTGCAGCAGTGGGCGGCCGCCGCCGAGGAGTTCCTGCGGGGCGCCGAGGCGGGCAGCGACCACCAGCTGGCCTGGGCCCGTACGCTCGCCTCCGTCGCGCGGACGGACGGGCAGCTCGGGCTGCTGGAGGGGCTGCTGGACGGGTCCGTCGAGCTCAAGGGCCTGGCCGTGGACACCGAGCTGCGCTGGACGCTGCTGGTGCGTCTGGCTGCTACCGGGCGGGCCGACGAGGCTGCCATCGCGGCCGAGCTGGAGCGGGACAACACGGCGGCGGGCCAGGAGCACGCGGCCACCTGCCGGGCGGCGCGGCCGACCGCGGAGGCCAAGGCGGAAGCCTGGGCCTCGGTGGTGGAGTCGGACGAGCTGACGAACTACGTGCAGGAGGCCGTGATCGTCGGCTTCCAGCAGTCGGACCAGCGGGAGCTGCTGGCGCCGTACGGGGCGAAGTACTTCGCGGCCGTGAAGGGCGTCTGGGAGACCCGCAGCCACGAGATCTCGCAGCAGATCATCGTGGGGCTGTACCCGGCGCTTCAGGTCACCCAGGAGACCCTCGACGCGACGGACGCGTGGCTGGCGGCGGCCGAGCCGGCGCCGGCGCTGCGGCGGCAGGTCGTCGAGTCGCGGGCCGGGATCGAGCGGGCGCTCAAGGCGCAGGCGGTGGACCGGGCGGCTGCTTCGGCCTGACGGACGCCTGAACGCCTGAAGGGGCGCCGGACGGCTTCGGCCGTTCGGCGCCCCTTCGGGCTTTGCTGCTTTTCGGGTACTACTTCTTCTTGCCCTTGCCGAGGGGCAGGGCCGCAAGGCCGGCGATGACCGCGAAGGCGACGAGCGGGATGAACACGTACAGGCCCAGGGTCTGGCCCACGCTCAGGCCCGAGCCCGGTTGGTCGCCGTCATCCCGGGTGAGGGCCATGGCGGGCGACGACAGCAGCATCATCAGCGTGACCGTTGCGGAGACCGCGCCGGCTCGCAAAGCGTTCCTCTTGTCCACCGTTCCAACTTACCCGGCACTTACGGGACGGCGCGCGTCGGGGTGGGGATGACGCTCATGGTCTCTGCGCTGGTGACCAGGCGTTCGAGGGTCACCGGGGTGCCCGTGGCGTCCGCGATGGGGAGACGCCAGTTCGGGTACTGGTCCCAGGTGCCCGGGAGGTTCTGCGGGCGCGGATCGCCGACCAGGTCCGGGAGCCAGACGCCGACCAGCTCGGCCGGGGTGCGGTGGAGGAAGGCGTAGAGGGCCTGCATGGTGAGGGACTCGCCGGGTTTCAGCAAGCCGAGGCGGGCCAGTTCCTCCTTCCACTCCGCGAGCTCGGCTGCCGCCTCCGCCTGCTCCTCGGCGAGCGGGCGGGCCAGCAGGCCCAGGCGGTGGCGCAGCTCCACGTGCTCGCCGGAGAGGCGGGCGGCGGTGCTGGGCAGGTCGTGGGTGGTGAGGGTGGCCAGGCATTCGGTGCGCCAGCCGTTCGGGGGGAGGATGGCGCCGCCCTGCTGCCAGTCGCGCTCGAACCAGAGGACGGAGGTGCCGAGGATGCCGCGCTCGTGGAGTTCCTCCCGTACACCGGGCTCGACGGTGCCCAGGTCCTCCCCGATAACGGCCGTACCGGCGCGGTGGGCCTCCAGCGCGAGGACGCCGAGCATCGCCTCCGCGTCGTAACGGACGTACGCGCCCTCGGTGGGGGCGTGCCCCTCCGGGACCCACCAGAGGCGGAACAGCCCCATCACGTGGTCGATCCGGATCGCACCCGCGTGACGGGCGGCGGCGCGGAGGAGTTCCGCGTACGGGGCGTAACCGGCTGCGGCGAGGGCGTCCGGGCGCCAGGGCGGCAGGCCCCAGTCCTGGCCGTGGGCGTTGAACGCGTCGGGCGGGGCTCCGGTCGAGATGCCGGCGGCGAGGACGTCCTGGAGCGCCCAGGCGTCGGCACCGTCGGGGTGGACGCCGACGGCGAGGTCGTGGATGAGCCCGACGGGCATGCCGGCGTCCTCTGCTGCCCGTTGCGCTTCTGCCAGCTGCTGATCAACCTGCCAGGCCAGCCAGCGGTGGAACTCGATGCTCTCCTCGAACTCCTTCTCCGCCTGCTCGATGTGCGAGCCCTCCGGGTGACGCAGGCCCTTCGGCCAGTGGCGCCAGTTCGTCCCGTGCACCTCGGCGAGCGCGTTCCAGAGCGCGTGGCGGCGCAACCACTCGCCCTCGCGCCGCTGGTACGCCTCGTACGCCGCCTGCCGCCCGGGCCCGCGCGGCACGTCGTGGAGGATCTCGAGCGCTTCGCGCTTCAACTCCCACACCGCATCACGATCGATCAACCCGTCATGCGCGAGGACCTCCCCCCTGAGCCGCCTCGCCCGTCCCTCCAACTCCTCCACCTGCTCCCGGCTCGCGTACGTCGCGTACGCGAACTCGGGAACCGCCTCGATCCTCAGGTGCACCGGATCCGCGAAGCGGCGCGAGGACGGCCGGTACGGGGAGGGGTCGGTGGGCGCGGCGGGCAGCGCCTGGTGCAACGGATTGATCTGCACGAACCCGGCGCCGAGTTCCGCCCCCGCCCACTGGACCAGCTCCGTGAGGTCCCCGAGGTCCCCCATCCCCCACGACCGCTCCGACAGCACGGAGTACAGCTGCGCCAGGAACCCCCAGCTCCTGCCCGGCAGTTGAGGCAGCCTCTCCGGCGCCACGATCAGCACCGCCTCGGCGCTGTCAGCCCTGAGCCTGTGCCGCCCCAACGGCAGATCCCCCGGCAACCAGTGCGCGTGCCCTCTCGGCAACTCCCAGACCCCGCCCCCCTCCAGCTCGATCCTCAGCCGCACCTCCGCCGGCACGTCCAACGCCGTCCGCCGCCCCTGCCGCACCACCACACACGGCGGCAGCAGCCGCCCCCGCTGCTCGGCCCGGTGACGCTCCAGCGCCTCCCGCACCTCCTCCGCCGACCCGGCCGCCACCCCCAGCGCCCCGAGCACCGCCACCAACGTCCGCGCCCCCACGCACCGCCCGTCCACCCCCGGATACCGCACATCCACCCCGTACGCCCGCGCCAACGCCACCAACTCCGGTGGAGGCGGCGGCGCATCCTCCGCCGGCACCGTCAGCCCACCAGCTCCGTCACGGTCGAGGTAAGCACCCACACACGGCTCCCGCGATCTCTCGGCAACACCCGATTCAGGACTCCCCAGTCCTACCCGCGTAACCGCCCCACCACGCTGCGCGACACGACGCCGCAAAGGAAGAGGGCCCGCTCCGCCGGTTTCGGCGGGGCGGGCCCTTCTCGTCGAGTCGGAGGGGGGTCAGCAGAGTTTGAGGGCGGCGGTGCGGAACTTGTCGGCGGGCAGGGTGGTGGTGCCGTCGTCGGTGAGGGTGAGGACTTCGCCGTCCTTGAGGGTGTGGAGGTCGGTGAGGGTGAAGGTGAACTCGGAGTTCTTGGTGTTGCCGAGGGCGGTGAAGGCGGTGTGGTACTTGGTGTCGGGTTTGAGGGCGGTGAGGCCGGAGTGGTAGGCGGTCCAGCCGGGGGGTGTGGTGAAGAGGGGGAAGCGGTCGAGGGTGCCGTGGGTGCCGTCGGAGGAGATGGACCAGTCGGCGGCCCGGTCGGTGGTGTCGTAGACCGAGACCGTCACGACCTGGCCCTTGGGGCAGAGGGGGACGACCACGGCGTAGCCGGCGCCGTCGCGTTGGAGGCCGACGGTGGCGGGGGCGGGGGCCGGGGAGCACCCGGTGGCCGCCAGGAGGAGCAGGGCGGCCACCGGGAGGAGGAGGTGGCGGCGGGTCAGCATGTCGGGAAACCGTACTGGTTGAAGGTCCAGTGGCAGTTCATGGCCTTCTTGAACGGGTCGGCGAGCTTGTCGCCGACCTTGCCGAAGAAGTCGCCGGTGTCGGACCTCGACCAGTACCAGGTCTGCTTCGGGTACTCCCCCTTCTCCGTCGGCGCCTCGTCGGCCTTGGAGGCGTCGAGGTAGCCGCCCCAGTACAGGTTGGCGCCCATCTCGAACTTGTTGAGCCGCGCCGGGTTCCCTCCGGTCTTGGCCTGCGAGATCAGGCTTTCGAGGGCGTAGTCCTCCAGGAAGTCCTTGGCGCTGCGGTACGAGGCCCACTGGGTCGAGTGCCTCGCCTCGTGGCCGAGCAGGTTGGAGCCGAACTTCTCGGAGTAGCCCTTGCCGCGCTTGGCGTCGAGGGCCGCGTTGTCGACGGTCTCGCGCTCCAGCTTCTTGTCGAGGTCGTCGTACCCGCGGGGGTAGAACAGGACGTCGCCGATGGTCATCGCCTGGTCGCCGCCGGGCGAGAAGCCGTAGCAGACGACCTGGAGTTCCCGGCGTTCGCAGCCCGAGCCCTTCGCCACCGCGATGCCCTGGGCCATGAGGTTCGCGCCGTTGTCGTTGTTCCCCTGGTGGAAGGGGTTCTTGTCGAGGAAGTCGCTGGGCTTCTGGCTGGCCCGGGGGATGATGACGCGGACGGGCTTCTCGTAGCCGGGCGAGTCCTTGCACCACTGGACGCCGCAGGGGCCTTCCTTCGCGGCCGAGCCGCTGCCGTTGCTCGCGGTGGTGGAGGACCTGGCGAGGGACAGGGCGCTCTCCCAGTAGGAGGCGGTCGCGGTGCCCTGGGCGCAGGCGAGGGTGGCGCAGAACCCGGCCGGCGGGTAGGTGGTGGAGTTGGACGCCGGCGGGTACCAGGGGTCCTCGGGGCCGCCGGGGCGGCGGCCGGTGGGGTCGGAGAGGTTGACCGGGTCGTTGTTGCTGTAGGCGTAGGCGTTCCACTGCTGCGGGTCGTTGTCCGAGAGCAGCGGGTCGGCGCTGATGAAGCGGGCGTGCTTGGGGTCGTACTCGCGGGCTCCGATCGAGGTGAGGCCCGTGTCGTCGTCCTGGGTGCCGCCGAGGTAGCCCTTGCTGCCCGCCCAGACGGAGGGCGCGGGCTGGGTGCCGCGGGCGACGCCGAAGGGGTCGGTGGGGCGGCGGGTGACGGTCTGGTCGGGGTCGCAGGAGATCTGGACGGCGTTGGTGCCGTGCGGGTCCGCGGCCTGGATGAAGAGTTTTCCGCCGCCGGGGGCGGTGACGCGGGTGAGGCTGAGGCCGCCGGGGGCGCCGATCCAGCGGACGTTGGTGGTGCCGCCGGTGCTGGTGGTGGTGTCGAGGGTGAGTTCGTCGGTGGTGAGGCTCAGCGTGGTCCTGCCGGGGCTGCGGCGGATCAGCTGGTTGCCGTCCGCGTCGTAGAGGTAGGTGGTGGTGTTCGGGCCGGCGGTGGTGGAGGCGAGCTTGCCCTCGCTGTTCCAGCCGTAGCCGGTGGTGCCGTTCGGGTCGGTGACGGCGGTGGTGTTGCCGCGGGCGTCGTAGCGGAAGCTGGTGGTGCTGGTGCCGGCGGCCGAGGTGGTGGTGGAGCTGAGCAGGGCGTGGGGGCCGCCGGTGCCCTGGCCGTTGCTCGCGGCGTTGACGGTGTTGACGGTGTTGACGGTGCCGGCGGCGCCGAAGGTCTGCGTCGTGGTGACGTCGTTGGCGGTGACGCCGTTGACGTCGTGCGTGGTCAGGCTGGTGCGGTTGCCGGTGCCGTCGTAGCCGTAGCTCTGCCAGTACGGGGCGGGGCCGCCGACGCTGGGGGTGCCGGGGCCGGTGGTGGCGGGGCCGGTGGCGTTGGTGCAGCCGCCGACGCCGGGGACGGTGGTGGAGCTTCCGGTGCCGTGCTTGCCGCCGGCGCTGTCCGTCCAGTCGGCGGTGGTGCTGGTGCCGCCGGTGTCGGTCCAGGCGTTGGTGAGCCGGCCGAGGTGGTCGTACGTGTAGCACTGGGTGTCGGTGCTGCGGGCGTCCTGGAGGTCGGTCACGGAGGTGATCCGGCCGGACGGGGTGTAGGTGTAGCTGGTCCTGTCGACCGACACGGTGCCGCTCTGCTTGTCCAGGTAGGAGTTGACGACCCGTCCGGTGGCCCAGTCCCACTCCTGGGTGCCGACGACCTGGTAGCCGAGGTCGCCGGCGGTGGTGCGGACCGGGCGGCCCATCGCGTCGTAGGAGACCGCCTGGACGAGGGTCTGGTCGGCCCCGCTCATCATGCCGGTGAGCAGGCCCGTGTCGGTGTACGAGTAGCTGATGCTCTCGGCGGGCAGGCCCCCGGCGGCGGGCAGGTCCTGGCCGGTCAGGGCTCCGGTGTGGGTCTGGTAGGTGTTGCGGGTGGTGTAGGTGCCGGCCAGTGCGCCCTCGGCGGCCGGGACGGTGATGCTGCTGCCGAGCGGGCGGTACATGACGTCGTAGCCGGTCGCGGCCTTGGTGTAGGCGGCGCCGTCCTTCCCGCCGACGTAGCGGGTGGACGAGGTCTGCCGACCCTTGGCGAGGGTGTCGTACGTCCAGGAGGCGAGCAGGTTGGCGGGCGCGACGGCGCCCTGGTACTGGGCGGTCCGGCGGCCGAGGAGGTCGTAGGTCGTGCTGAGGACGGCGCCGGCGGCGTCGGTGGTGCGGTCGATCCGGGAGTCGGCGTCGAAGTGCACGGTGCTGGTGCCGACGTCGGGGTCGGTGGTGGAGACCTGGCGGTCGCGCTGGTCGTAGCGGTACGTCCAGGCGTTGCCGGCCTGGTCGGTGCGGGTGGCCAGCCGACCGGACGGGGTGTAGCCGTACGTGGTGACCTCGGCGTCGGCCGGGTTGCCGGTGGGCACGTCCGTGCGGTACTGCCACAGGGCGGTGGTGCGGCCGCGGGCGTCGGTGATCCGGGTGCTGGGGCGGGATCCGGCGGGCGGGGTGACGTCGATCCGGCCGGGGGCCGGGTAGGCGGTGGTGGTCGCCCACTGGAGGTTGGCGTAGGAGCGGAACTCGGCGCGGACCGGGCGGCCGAGGCCGTCGTAGCTGGTCCAGGTCTGGGCGGGCACCTGGGAGTCGTTGCCGGGCACGAAGATCGAGCGGTTCGGCAGGCTCTTCTCCTCGTAGTACTCGCCGGAGGTCTTCACCGTCCAGCCGTGCGAGTCGTAGGCGACGTCCGTGATCAGGCGGCCGTTGGGCAGCGCGGAGGAGGTCCGCTGGGTCTGGCGGAGGCGGCCGAGGCCGTCGTACAGCTCGGTCTTGGAGGAGTACGTCTGGTCGTTGGCCTGGAGCCACTCGGTGAGGATGCCGGAGGGGGCGGTGGTGCCGTTGACGAAGTAGGTGAACCGCTGGCTGGGGTTGCGGTCGGTCGGCTGGTCGGGCGCCCAGACGGCGGTGAGGCGGCCGAGGCCGTCGTACTGCCAGGTGATGGCGCGGCCGTTCTCGTCGGTGGAGACCAGCGGCTGGCCCCGGCCCGGGTCCTGGGTGACGGTGTCGGTCCAGCCGTCGCCGAACGGGCCGGTGGTGGCCACCGAGGTGGGGACGGCGCCGGTGGCCGGGGTGAAGGCGATCCGGGTGGTGCCCGGGGTGGTGGTGGCCTGGCCGGTCGCGTTGCCCGCGGCGTCGTAGGCGGAGCCGTCCGCGGTGGTGGTGGCGACGACGCGGCCGTAGGCGTCGAAGCCGGAGCCGCCGGTGTTGACGTAGACGGGGTTGCCGCCGTCGTAGCGGTCGAGGGCGAGCGAGGAGGTGGCGTCGCCGGTGTCGCCGGCCTGGCCGTAGGGCTTGCCGTCGAAGAGGGTGCGGACCTCGGAGAGGGTGGTGCCGGGGCCGGCCGGGGTGGTGCAGGGGCCGGACAGGGTGCGCTTGGCGGAGACCAGGGTCAGCAGGTTGGGCCGGGTGCTCTTCGCGTACTCGTGGACGGTGCAGACCTCGGGGGTGGCGGCGGTGCCGTCGCCCAGGTCGTCCACGCGGACGGTGCGGTTGCCCTTGGCCGGGTCGGTGGTGCTGACGGTGGTGGAGGTGCGCCAGGTGTCGGGGCCGGTCCGGTCCTTGGTGACGGTGGTGACGGTGGCGGCGGGGAAGCGGGCGACGAGGTCGGGCATGCCGCCGCTCTGCTGGTGGGTGGCGGTGGACTGCTGGCCGGAGGAGACCGCGCCCTTGATCCCCTGGACGGTGCCGCCGGCCCGGTCGTAGACCTCGGTGGCGACGATGTTGCCCGCCAGCCAGTCGCTGTCGGTGACGGTGCCGCCGAGCGGGCCGGCCACCTGGACGGAGCGCCTGCTCCCGTCGGCGAGGACGTCGCCGTCCATGCCGCGCAGGTAGGTGGTCCTGGACTGGGTCTTCGGGGCCTCGCCGTCGAAGGCGCTGCCGGTGGTGGTGGTGACGGACTGGAAGCCGCGGAACTGGTCCCAGGTGCGCAGCTTGGGGTCGGCGAACTCGGCGTCGTTGCGGTGCCAGGCGGCGCCGCCGTCGTAGGTGTAGGCGGTGGTCTTGACGAGGGTCAGGCCGGTGACGGTGTCCTGTTCGGTGACGCTCCTGACCATCGGCTTGTCGAACCAGTCGTCGACCGGCTCGACGGTGCCGGCCTTGTACCACTTGACCGGCTGGCAGGCCATGGAGTTGCTGTCCGGGCCCGCCGGCATCCGGCCGGCGACGCGGGAGCAGGCGGCGGTGGTGTAGTCGACGACGATCCGGCCGCCGGTCTCGGTGTTGATCTGCGAGATGCGCGGACGGACGAACTTGGGCGCGGCGGGCACGAGGCCGTCGACGCGGTTGGCGATGGGCATCGCGCTGAAGGAGACGGCGGGGATCGGGGTGTCGCCGCGGCCGTTGTTGCCGGTGCGGGTGATGGAGTCGAGCCAGAGGGTCTTGGCGGTGCCGTCGCCCGGGTCGTAGAAGGACTGGTTGAGGTTCCAGGTGTCCACGGTGACCGGGGAGTTGCCGTTCCGGGCGTCCAGGACGCCCGTGGCGATCGAGGTCAGCCGCTTGGTGGAGAAGAAGGTCGGGCTGTTGTTGGTGCAGGTGCCGCTGCCCGCGCAGATCTGGTCGATCGGGACGTCCGGCCAGTTGGTGGCGTTGGCGCTGGTGCGCCGGCTCTCGTCGCAGGTGAAGGTGTCGGTGGGGACGCAGCGCTCGGCGGTCCTGAACTCGACCGAGGAGGGCGGGGGGAGCGTGCCCTTGGCGGCCTGCTGCTCGGGCAGCCGGCGGCCGTAGCCGATGGTCAGCAGGCGGCCGGCGCGCTGGTACTTCTCGAGGGTGCCGCCGCCCTTGTTCTGGCCTCCGCCGCGGTTGTAGTAGTTGTCCTCGGCCGCGTAGCGGTAGGTGACCAGGTTCTGGTGGGTGTCGACGACGTAGTCGAGCTGCCAGCGCCAGGGCAGGGTGCACCAGGAGGCCGCGCCCTTGGACTGGTCGTAGCAGGGGTCGGCGCTGTTCGGGGAGTAGACGGGGACGCCGAGGGTGGAGCCGGAGGCCGGGTCGCTGTTGTCGCCGCCGGGCAGGTGGCCCAGGCCGAAGTAGTACTGGACGCCGTCGGTGGTGGTGACGCGCCAGTGCTCGCCGCCGCGCTGGCCGTTCTGGGCGCCGGAGAGCTGCTCGATCGTGGAGCCGTCGTCGCTCTGGAGATGCCAGACGCCGCTCTTGTCGTCGCGCACCAGGGTGCCGGAGTGGCCGCCGAGGGCGAGGGTGGCGTTCTGGCCGCCCCAGCAGAGGTCGCCGGAGCCGGCGATGCCGGACTTGTCGCAGGACTTGTAGGAGCGCTCGATGTAGCCGGGCTCGTAGCCCCAGCCGTCGCCGATCCAGGAGGACTGGGAGTTGGTGGCGGAGGTGCGGCCGTCGACGGCGGCGGAGTTGTACGCGAGGGCGACGGTCGGGGCGGTGCCGCCGACGCTCGGGGGCAGGGAGATCGGGTAGCTGTAGCCGAAGCCGCCGGTGTTGCTGCCGGAGGTCCAGGCCATGGACGGCGCGAGCGGGGTGGCCGCGTAGCTGCCGCCGGAGCCGTTGGGGCTGGTGACGGCGGCGAGGACCATCGTGCCGCCGGCGGCGGGTGAATCGGCGGGCGCGGAGAGGGACTTGGCGGTGCCCGAGGGCTTGCCGGCCGCCGTCTCGGCCCAGGCCGCGGGGAGGGTGACGTCGGCGGTGATGCTGGCGTGCTGCGGGTCCGCGACGGTGGGCAGTTCGGTGCGGGTGCGGCACTCGGCCCTGTCGGGGGTGGTCAGGGCGCAGCCGGGCAGGGCGACGACGTGGACGCGGTCGCTCCAGGCGCCGGCGCGCAGGCCCTCGAGGTCGAGGGTGACCTTGGCCTGGCGGCCGCCGCGGGCGTCGGGCTGCTGGGCGTCGGCGAGGGTGATCAGCGGGGCGTCGACGCCGGCGGCGCGGCCCTTGTCCTCCGGGGTGACCTCGACGGAGACCTCGCGGGCTCCGAGTCCGGCGCCGTCCTCGGGCTGGAGGGCGACGGGCAGGTCCCCGGCGCGGGCGGGGGTGTCGCCGCCGGAGGCCGGGGCGGCGCCGCCGGTGGCCTTGCGGGCGGCGGCGGCGTTGGGGCCGTCGATGCCGAGGGCGACCTTGGCCTTGCCCGGCTTGAGCGGGGGGACGGGGGTCGGGGCGGCGGCGGGCCCTCCGGGGGCCGGGGGCATCTTCTCGGGGACGAGGTCGTGTCCGGCGACGGACTTGGTGCCGACGCCCAGCGGGGTGTCGGGCGGCGTCCAGATCCTGCCCTTCCTGGGCGTCGAGTGGGCCCAGGCGTCGGTCGGCGGGGTGGCGAGCGGGCTCGCCAGGATCACCGCCGCCGCAGCGACGGCGAACCAGCGCCGACCTGTTAGTGGCCGGCGCGCGGCCGCTCTGCCGACATGGCGTATCCCCACGACTCCCCCTGCTTCGGACGCGGCGTCAGATGGACGCCTGGGCACAGTGCGTGGACGACCATAGGAGTAACTTCCGTCCCGTACATAGCCTTACCCACGAGTAACAAGCCGTACCGAAATCACTTTTCGGAAAAGCCCTGAGGATCAATCAGGACATGTGCCGACAAGAAGAATCCGGCTTGACCAGCCCGGCGTTCATGAGCATCGTTCCCATCCGAACGTCCGCCAGCGGGGCGGCCATTTCCCGGGGGGAGCCCCCACCAAGACCATGCGAAACATCGTCAAGACACCGAAAAGAACCCGAATTCGCCGAGCAGTACCGAAACGTCCGCTGCTTGAACGAGGACGGCGAGCGGCCCTTCCGGTCGCCGCCGCCCTGTGCCTCGCACTGGTCGGCGCGATACCGAACGCCCACGCCGCGGACGCCCCGCCGGCCGGCTCGCACACCCAGGGTTCCGTCCCGCCGATCAGCGGCTCGCCGAACGTCGAACCCACCAAGGAGCAGCGCTCCTACCGGGACGCCCTGGCGAAGGCCAAGGCCACCGGCAAGCCCGTGGTCGTGGAGGCGTGGACCACCGAGACCTCGCAGACCGTCGTCAACCCCAACGGGCGGCTGAGCACCACCGACTCCGCCCGGTCCGTCCGGGCGAAGGTCAAGGACGCGTGGGCCGCACTGGACCCGACCCTGCGCCGCAACGCCGACGGCACCCTCGCCCCGGCCGTGTCGGGCACCGCCCTGACGCTCTCCGGCGGCGGCACCGGCCCGATGGCCGTGCTGACCACGCCGGACGGCAAGAGGCTCTCCGTCACCGCCCCGTTCACCCTGCCCGCGCCCACGCTGAACGGCGACACCGCGACGTACCCGGGCGTGCTGCCGGACGTCGACCTCCAGGTCACGGCGCTGCCGGCCGGGGGCTGGCGCAACGTGCTGGTCGTCCGTACGGCGGCCGCCGCCGCGCGGCCCGAACTCAAGTCCCTGGTGTTCCGCACCGGCGCCGAGGGCCTGACCGTCAAGGCCGACGCCGCGGGCAACATCACCGCCGAGGACGACAAGGGCCAGGCGCGCTTCAACGCGCCCACCCCGCTGCAGTGGGACTCCTCCACCGCCCCGGCGCCCGGCGTCAAGGCCGCGGCGAAGGCGGCCCAGGCGGCCGGCGACACCGCGGCGGCCGACCAGGGCGGCGCCTCCACCCCGCAGGCCCCCGGCGACCACGCGGCGGTCGCGCCGATGGGCGTCAAGATCGGCGCCGGCACCATCGAACTCACCCCGGACGCCGGGACGTTCGGCAAGGGCACCGGCCCCTGGTACCTGGACCCGACCGTCGCGGCCACCAGCACCGCGCAGGGCTCGGTGGAGGTCCAGGAGAACCACCCGGACACCAGGAACTACAACACCATCTCCGACCCGGCCACCGGCTTCTGCGGCTTCAGCGACTGCAACCCCAAGAAGCGCCAGCGCGCCTACTTCAAGATCGGCCTCAACCCGGCGCTCTCCACCAAGCCGGACGGCGCGCCGTACCCGCCGACCGTCTACGGCTCGACGCTGAACCTGAACGTCAGCTGGGCGGCCAACAGTTCGCAGCCCACACCGTTCGGCGCCTACTGGGCCGACAACAGCGACATCGGCACCTGGACCGACTGGTGGCACCAGCCCTGCGGCACCTCCGGCCGCCTGGACGGCTGCACCTGGATCGGCGGGAACGGCTCGTTCACCGGCTACGGCACGATGAACCTCGACGTCTCCTGGGGCGTGCAGCAGGCGGTGGCCCGCGGCCGCGGCCAGATGATCATCGGCATCGCCCCGGACGACGAGTACAACATGATGTACCGGCACCGGTTCTCCAACAACCCGTCCATCACCACCGACTACGACCTGACGCCGAGCATCTGGTACCCGCGCACGATGCCGACGCCGGGCTTCGCGAGCAACAACCAGAACTTCGACTGCACCAGCGGCGGCGCCCACGCCTGGGACAACGCGCCCTGGATCGGCAACAACAAGAGCATCCAGCTCGCCGTCAACAGCTGGTCCCCCACCGGGTTCAACCTCTACACCGGCTTCCACGTCTGGGACGACAACGACAGCAACTGGAGCTCCCTGCCGGGCGGTTCGGGCGGCAGCTACAACGCGCCCTACGTCGTGGACCTGGGCAGCCTGGCCGACGGCCACCAGTACGGCTGGAACGCCCAGGTGACCGACGGCACCACCACCTCGGACTCCAGCGCCTGGTGCTACTTCCGCGTCGACCGGACCTCGCCGCAGGTGAGCATCACCTCGACCGACTTCCCGCCGGCCGGCACGCCCAACGACAACCCGACCGCCTACTCCGACACCAACGCCTGGTTCACCCTGAACGGCACCGACCCGGCGCCCGGCAACGGCCTCAACGCCTCGGGCCTGGCCTGCTTCCGCGTCAGCACCTCCTCGACGCCCGTCACCGGCTGGCGCTGCGGCGACCCCGGCACGGTGATGGCGGACGGCAACGGCAACGCCAACTTCCAGCACGTCGCGGGCAACTGGGGCACCAACATCGTCTACGCCCAGGCCCAGGACAACGCGGGCAACTACAGCCAGCCCGCCTCCTACGCCTACTACGCCCCGTGGCGCCCGGGCACCCTGCCGGTCTTCGGCGACGTGGACGGCGACCGCAACCCCGACATCCTGCGCCCGGACGGCGCCGGCAACCTCAACGCGATCGGCGCCAACCTCGACCCGACCCGCACCAGCTCGGCCGTCGCCGCCAGCGCCCCGGGCAACGACCAGAACCACCACCCGACCTGGAACGACTACCTGATCACCCACCGGGGCGCCCTGGTCAAGGGCACGCTGGTCGACCAGATCATCGCCCACAACACCAAGGACCCGGACCTCAGGAAGCTGCTCAGCCTGGTCTACAACGACGGCTCCGGGCACTTCGACCGGCTGGTCTCCTCCTCGCTCAAGCGCCCGAGCCAGTGCGTGCTGACGCTCGGCGGCCCGCCCGTCGCCTGCTCCACCGTGCCGGACTACGCCCCCGACTGGTCCGCCGTGGACCAGCTGGTCGCGCTCGGCACCCCCGAGGGCGAGGCCACCTCCCCCGGCACCAACGGCGCCACGCTCCAGGCCACCCGCACCTCGCTGCTGACGGTGGAGAACCACCGGCTCTGGCTCTTCCGCCCCGGCGGCGTCAACGGGCTCAGCGACGTCGCCCAGCTCATCCCGACCACCCCGGGCACCGGCGACTGGGCGGAGTACGACCTGATCAACCCGGGCCCGGCCAACGGCCCCACCAAGATCAGCGAGACCGTCTCCTACCGCCAGGCGACCCTGTGGGCCCGCCACCGCGACACCGGCAAGGTCCTCGCGTACGGCCTCTCGGGCGCCGTCGACGCCACCAGCGGCCTGTTCGCCGTGGACTACAGCGCCTTCACCAACCCCAACGGGGGCCGGCTGATCCTCGACGGCAGCGGCACCACCGCCGCCAACTACCCGTACGTCGGCTCCTCCGGCGACCTCAACGGCGACGGACTGGCCGACCTGTGGACCATCGCCAACGACGGCCAGATGCACGTCTGGCGCGGCACCGGCGGCGGAGCCCCGGGCTGGGTCAACGGCTTCAACCAGGGCGAGCCCATGGGCAAGGTCACCGCCGCCGTCTCGATCCGATCGGTCTCCGCCACCGGCAGCTGCCTCGACGCCTCCGGCGGCGCGCACCCGGGCGCGACCATCGCCTTCTGGGGCTGCTGGGACAGCCAGAACCAGCGGTTCAACTTCTCCACGGACGGCACCGTGCGCAACAGCGGCTACTGCCTCTCCACCCTTGGCAACGCGCTGACCTCGGGCACGGGCCTGGAGATGCAGCCCTGCGCCGGGCTGGACGGCCAGAAGTGGGCGGTGCGCGGGGACGGCACCCTGCGCAACACCGTCGCGGACCTGTGCGTGGACCTGCCCGGGGGCGCCACCGGGAACGGCACCCAGCCGATCCTGTACGCCTGCGCCGGCGGGCCCAACCAGCGCTGGGTGCTCAACCCCGAGAGGGCGTGAGCGGCCTGACGCACGACCTGCCGTGACCCCGCGCTGAAGGGTCGTGAACTGCCGCGGGCGCCGTCGTCCGGAACCTCCGGACGGCGGCGCCCGCTCTGTCGTGGGCACGCCTCGACATACGGATAAATCCGGCAAACCCGCCATAGCCGTCGACGGCGTTGACACCGGGTCGGGTAGCTGGTGGGGTTGCGGACGAAGCGGTCCAGGCCAGCGAGGAGGCTCCCGTGCAAGCCCGAGTGTCCGAGGCGGCAGGGCGTCGGCTGCGGCAGCAGGTGGAGCAGAGCCCGGCGCTGCGCGAGGTTCTCCACCACCCGGCGGCGCTCGCGGCCCGGCGGGCCACCGCGCGGACCTGCCGTCAGCTCGCCCCCAGGACGGCCGACCGGCTGATCGCCGACCTGAAGGGCACCGCGCCCCTGCTCCCCTCCGTCCGCGCCGAGCGCGCCTCCCGGGCCGAGCGCCGGCCCGCGGCCACCGCCGTACGGATCGCCGCCGGTGTCGCGGCCGCCGCCGTGGTCGGCGGGCTGCTCGCCGGGCCGGTGCCGGGCGCCGCGTACGCCGCCACCCCCGGGCCGGGCACCGTCAGCACCGCGCCGCAGACCCCGCTGGGCAGCGTGACCAACCCCCAGGTCTTCCCCCGGCCGCAGGAGCAGACCGTCGCGGGCAAGGCCGTCACCGTGCCCGCCACCGTCACCCTGGTGCCCACCGACAAGGCCGACCAGGGCGCCCTCGACGCCGTCCGCGAGGTGCTCGCCGTCGCCGGCGCCACCGACGTCTCCCCGCAGCCGGACGGCGGCACCCCCGCCGCCGGCTCCCTGGTCGTCTACGTCGGCGGCCCCGCCGAGGGCGCCGGCGGCGAGGTGGACCGCACCCTGCGCTCCCTCGCCACCGCCGCCGGCGCCAAGGACGGCGCCGCGCCCGGCCTCGAGGGCCTGCCCTCCGGCGGCTACGTCCTGTCGGCCGGTCAGCTGCCCGCCCAGGGCGGCGGCACCTACGGCGCCGTCGTGCTCGCCGGCGCCGACTCCGCCGGCACCTTCTACGCCGCCCAGAGCCTGCGCCAGCTGCTCGCCGCCGTCCCCGCCGGCCAGGGCCAGGCCCCCGGCGCGGCCGGTCTGGGCCTGCCCGGCATCGCCCTGCGCGACTGGCCCACCGGCGCCGCCCTGCGCGGCACCGCCGAGGGCTTCTACGGCACCCCGTGGACGGCCCGCCAGCGCCTGGACCAGATCGAGTTCCTCGGCCGGGGCAAGCAGAACTTCTACCTCTACGCCCCCGGCGACGACCCGTACCGCCGCGCCGACTGGCGCACCCCCTACCCCACCGCCCAGCAGGACGACCTGCGCGCCCTCGCCTCCCGGGCCCGGAAGAACCACGTCACCCTCGCCTACGCGATCGACCCCGGCCAGTCGCTCTGCTACAGCTCCGACAAGGACACGGACGCCCTGGTCGCCAAGCTGGACGGGCTGCGCAAGCTCGGCTTCACCGCCTTCCAGCTGCAGTTCCTGGACGTCAGCTACACCGAGTGGCACTGCGACGACGACCACGACGAGTACGGCTCCGGGCCCGCCGCCGCCGCCAAGGCCCAGGCCCAGCTGGTCAAGAAGGTCCAGGACCGGCTGATCGCCAAGAACCCGGGCCTGGCGCCGCTGTCCGTCGTGCCCACCGAGTACCACCAGCAGGGCGCCACCCCGTACCGCAAGGCGCTCGCCGACGCGCTGCCCGCCGGGGTGCAGGTCGCCTGGAGCGGGGTCGGCGTGATCCCGGAGAAGATCACCGGCGCCCAGGCGTCCGAGACCGGCGCGCTGTACGGGCACCCGCTGATCACCATGGACAACTACCCGGTCAACGACTCCAGCCCCGACCGGCTCTTCCTCGGCGCCTACACCGGCCGCGACCCCGAACTGGCCACCCGCTCGGCCGCGCTGGTCACCGGCGCGATGCGCCAGCCCGTCGCCTCCCGGATAGCGCTCTCCACGGCCGGGGACTTCGCCTGGAACCCCGCCGGCTACAAGCCCGCCGAGTCCTGGCAGGCCGCCGTGCGCTCGCTGGCCGGCCCCACCGCCGACGGCACCACCCCGGCCGGCTCGGCGCTGTCCGCCGTCACCGCGCTGGCCGGCAACAGCTCCTCCTCGCCGCTGGCCAAGCAGGAGTCCGCGTACCTGACCCCGCTCATGGACCAGTTCTGGGCCGCCGCCGAACCCACCTCCGGCGCCTCCCCCGACCTGGCGAAGCTGACGGCGGCCGCCGCGCCGCTGCGCGAGTCCTTCGCCGCGATGGCCTCCGCCCAGGAGACCCTGGCCGGCACCGCGGCCACCGCCCAGCTGGCCGCGGAGGCTTCGCCCTGGCTCGGCCCGCTGCACGACTACGGGCTGGCCGGGCAGTCCGCCCTGGACATGCTCGTCGCCCAGCACGGCGGCGACGGCGCGGCGGCCTGGAAGGCCCGCGTCCAGCTCAACCAGCTGCGCGAGAAACTCGCCACCAGCCCCGCCACCATCGGCGCGGGCGTGCTCGGCCCCTTCCTGGAGCGGGCCGTGCGGGCCGCCGACAACTGGGCCGGCGTCGCGGGCGGCGGCGTCACCCCGACCTCCACCATGGGCACCGCCCAGGACCACCTGCCCGCCCTGATGGCGGACGGCAGGGCCGACACCTTCTACTGGAGCTCCGCTCCCCCGCAGCCCGGCGACGCCGTCGGCCTGGACCTCGGCGCCGGCCGGCCCGTCGGCTCCGTCACCGTGCTGATGGGCGGCTGGGGCGACGGCCAGGACGCGCGCACCGCCGCCGACGACTACATCCGCGACGGCGTGCTGGAGTACACCACCGGCGAGGGCGGCTGGAAACAGCTGGCCGTCGCGAAGAACCAGAAGGCCGTCAGCGCCCAGCTGCCGCCCGGCACCGTCGTCCGGGCCGTCCGGCTGCGGGCCACCGCCGCGCAGAAGACCGCCGTGGCCGTGCGCGAGTTCACCGTCACCGCACCCGACGAGGCCCCCGCCAGCGTCTCCGGCGGCCCGGCCGCGCTTCCCGGCTCCTCGGCCGCCGCCGTCCTGGACGGCAACCCGGACACCGCCTACCGCGCCGCCGTCGCGCCCACCGCGCAGGACGAGCCGCTCACCCTCGAGCTGGGCTCCGCCCGCCCGCTGGACCGGCTCACCGTGCTCACCGACCCGAACGTGAAGGCCACTGCCACCGTCGCGGTGCGCCGCCCGGACGGCACCTGGACCACCATCGGCACCGTCCAGCCCGGCTACAACGAGCTGCCGGCCGGCGGGCAGCTCGCCGACGCCTTCCGGATGACCTGGAAGCCCGGCGGCGACCCGCCCGTCGTCAACCAGGTGATCCCCTGGTACGCGGACACCCCCGCGGCCCGGCTCAGCCTCGCCGACCCGGCCCTGGACGTGGTGGCCGGCGCGGCCTCCCCCGCCAGGACCCAGGCCACCGTCGAGGCCGGCCGGCCCGAGGGCACCACCGGCGCGCTCAGCGCCGAGGTGCCGGCCGCCGCCAAGGGCCTGACCGTGGCCCCGGCGGGCGGGGTGAGCGTGCCGCGCGGCGGGCGCGTCGGCGTCCCGCTGCTGGTCACGGCCGCGCCGGGCACCCCGTCCGGGACGTACCCGATACCGGTCACCTACGCCGCCGGGTCGACCACCGTGCGCCAGGTGCTCCAGGTGCACGTGGTGCCGCCCACCGGCGGCCCGGACCTCGCCGTCGGCGCCAAGGCCACCTCCTCGGGCGACGAGACCGCGAACTTCCCCGCCTCGGCGATCGCCGACGGCGACCCGAAGACCCGCTGGTCCTCCCCCGCCAAGGACGACGCCTGGGTGCAGCTCGAGCTGCCGCAGCCCGTCCGCCTGGGCTCGGCGGTGCTGCACTGGCAGGCCGCGTACGCCGCCTCGTACAGGATCCAGGTCTCGGCGGACGGCAGCACCTGGACGGACGCCGCCACCGTGGACAACGGCCGCGGCGGGGACGAGACGGTGCGCTTCGACGCCCAGGGCGTGCGCTTCCTGCGCGTGCAGGGCGTGGCGCGGGCCACCAAGTACGGGTACTCGCTGTGGGGCGTCGAGCTGTACGCCGTCTCCGCACCGGCGCAGCCGCCCGTGGCCCCCGTGGCCCCCGTGCCGCCCGCCTCGGCCGCCCCGCCCGCGAAGCCGTAGCGGGAACGCGAAGCCGTAGGGGACGAGCGAAGCCGTGGAGGAAAAGCGGCGGGCCGCCGGACTCCCCGGATACGGGGGGCGCGGCGGCCCATGAGGCGCGTACCGGCAGTGCACTGACGGGCGGGCCCTGTGTCGCTTCGGTCAGGCGGAGAGCGGTTCGGGCTGCTCGCCGCGGCGGACGGGGGTGGGGTGGGCGCCGTGTGCCCGGCCCAGTGGGACGGTGTGGGCCGGCGGCTCGATATGGTCGTGGTGCTCGTACTCGCCCCACTGCGGGGCGCGCAGCTGGTCACCGCCGCCGTACGGCTCCAGGTAGGGCCGCCAGCGCGGATCCTTGATGCCGGTGCCGATGATCCTCCAGGCGAGGCCCGTCGGCGGCGCCGGCGGGCGCTTCATCCGCCAGCCGAGTTCGGTCAGGTGGCGGTCGGCCTTGGTGTGGTTGCAGCGGCGGCAGGCGGCCACCACGTTGTCCCACCGGTGCTGGCCGCCCCGGCTGCGCGGGATGACGTGGTCGACGCTGGTGGCGGCGGCCCCGCAGTAGACACAACGGCCGTGATCGCGGGCGAACAGCGCCCGGCGGGTGAGCGGGACGGGCCCGCAGAACGGGACCCGGACGAACCGGGTCAGACGGACGACGGACGGCGCCGGTAGGGCGCTGGTGGCGCTGTGCAGAGTGACTTCCGAGTCCTCCAGGCTGACCGCCTTGTGGTTGAGGACGAGGATGAGTGCGCGGCGCATCGATACGACGCCGAGTGGCTCGTAGGACGCGTTGAGGACCAGGACATGCGGCACGGATGCCTCCTTGGACGCCTGCGGCGCGTGGCTCGCGCCGGGACGAGCGGTTGGATCACGCAACGAGTGGGTGATCTCCACCAGTGTCGCCTTACGCCTTCGTACGGCGCCACCACTCCTGTGTAACGGACCCGGTGTGAACTTCGGGTGTGCTTTCCGTCATGGGCGGTATGCCCTGGCAAGGGTCGCATTGCACCCTGTGCCCCGGCGGCGCGGCGCGGCGGCCCTCCCGGGGGAAGGATCCGCCGGTCGGAGCAGTGCGGGCGGCGGGCGTGGCCGGGAGCGCACGGGGGCGTTGACGGGGCGTCCGCGACGGTTCGTGCGCCCGGGGGCGAGCGGGGGCGAGTTCGGGGGTGGGTTCGGGGGAGAGTTCGTGCCCGTTCCCCGGCGTGTCAGAACGAGTCTTCGGCGGCGGATAGGCTAGCGCGCACGGTCCGCGGGCCGCTCGTCGGCGGTGCGGACCGGTAACGCCCCCTGCAAGGAAGGTCCGCACCGTGTTCCGCTCCGGCGCCACCGGCCCCGTCGACGCCCCCCCGGTGCTCTCCACACCGACGCCGACCCCCAGCCCCACCGCACCGGGCCTGCCCAACCTCGACCTGCGCATCCCCACCAGCGCGCAGGAGGTCAGCGACACCACCAAGCAGGCCGCCTCCTGGTTCGACGAGCACTGGCAGAGCTGGCTGGCGAGCGGACTGCGGATCGTCCTGATCCTGGTGCTGGCCCTGGTGCTGCGGGCCGTGGTGCGCAAGCTCATCACCCAGCTGATAACGCGGATGGCGCGCTCGAACGACAGCCACGAGGAGAGCCGCCTGGGCGGACTGCTCGCCAACCACGGGGTCGTGAACCCGGAGCGGCGCAAGCAGCGCTCGGAGGCGATCGGCTCGGTGCTGCGCAGCGTGGCCTCGTTCAGCATCATGGGCACGGCCGCGCTGATGATCCTCGGCGCACTCGGAGTCAACCTGGCGCCACTGCTGGCGAGCGCCGGTGTCGCCGGTGTGGCGATCGGTTTCGGCGCCCGCAACCTGGTGACGGACTTCCTCTCCGGGGTCTTCATGATCATGGAGGACCAGTACGGCGTCGGCGACGAGATCGACACCGGGGTCGCCACCGGCACCGTGCTCGAGGTCGGCCTGCGGGTGACCAAGCTGCGCGGCGCCAACGGCGAGATCTGGTACATCCGCAACGGCGAGGTCAAGCGGATCGCCAACATGAGCCAGGGCTGGTCGACGGCCTCCGTGGACGTCCAGGTCGCCTACAAGGAGGACCTGCCCCGGGTCGAGGCACTGATCGAGGAGACCGCGGAGGCCCTGACCAAGGAACCCCCCTACGACGAACTGGTCTGGGCCCCGCTCTCCATCCTCGGCGTGGAATCGGTCGCCGCGGACTCGGTCATCGTGCGACTGGAGACCCGCACGGCCCCGGGCAAGGCCCCGGTGGTCTCCCGGGCGCTGCGCCAGCGCCTCAAGGCCGCCTTCGACGAGGCCGGCATCAAGGTCAAGGAGGACACCCCGACCGCCGCCGCAGCCGCCGCTGCCGCCGCCTCCGCCGTGGTGGTCGCCTCGGCAACGGCCACCACCCCACTCACCCCACCCGCCGACGCCGCCCCCCCGTCCGCCCTCGCCGACCCGGCCTCCCCCCGCTACAAGGCCGCCGAACCCATCCCGTCCCCCAAGCCGTCGGACGACCTGGCGAAGCCGTAGGGAACGGGGCGAATCAGCAAGCACGGTCCGGCGCACTTCCTCTGCGCCGGACCGTGGCCATTTCGGACGCGCTGTCAGACGAGCCCGAAGTCGAACTCCCCATGAGCCACCGCCGCGATGAAGGCGGCGTGCACCTCGGCGGTCAGGGCCAGGGCGGGTCCCTCAGGGTCTCTACCGACCAGCCACCCCCGCTGGGCGCGCGCTGGACGACCTCGGCGACCTGCTCGGGCAGCACCGTGAGTACCTGGCACGATTCGATGAGGCACGCAGAGCCCGGCAGCTCCTGCTTGCCGACATCATCCCGTCGCCTCGGGGAGGTGTGAAGTGAAGCCTGCGCCCACCGACACCGATGCTTGGAACGCACATCTCGCCGAAGGCAACGCCCGGCAAGCCCGCAAACGCGTCTCGGCCGACGTGATCCTGCGGGACCACGCCGGTCGCGTCCTGACCGTCAACCCGACCTACAAGGAAGGTTGGGACCTGCCCGGCGGGATGGCTGAGTCCAACGAGCCGCCGGACGCCGCTGCGGTGCGAGAACTTCGCGAGGAACTGGGCTTGGAAATCTCCGTCCACCGCCTGCTGGTGGTGGACTGGGTCGCGCCGCACGGGCCGTGGGACGACCAACTCGCCTTCATCTTCGACGCGGGCATCCTCCAGTCCGACCTGGCAGCATGCCTGCGCCCGCGCGACGATGAGCTGTCCGAGGCCGTCTTCCTCCCCACCCCGGAGGTCGCCGACCGCCTGCGCCCCCGTCAACGCAACCGCTTCGCCGCCGCCGTCCGAGCACTGTCGGACGGCCGCGCCCGGTATCTGCACAACGGGATCGCAGCGTGATCCAACTCCCGCCCGCCCCTTCGTTGCCGCTTCGGCCCTGCCGAAGCGGCAACGAGCGACAAAGCCACTTCCGTTTCCAGGTGCCGTCCCCCGGCCAGTCGGTGGACGACACCCCAGATTCTCCGCTTTTCATTTCAAAGGATGTGACAGGGCGCATTGGAAGCCGGGCCCCTGAACCCTAGGAGCATGGTGCTTGTCGGCCTGACTTTGGGCGGCGGCCTCCTCACCGGAGGAGGCCGCCGCACTTGGCCCTATTGGTGTTGTGCCCTCGCCGGTCGGCGAGGGCACAACACCAATAGGGCCATCCTCCATTCAACCCATGGTGAGCGGCTTCCCATGCTGCTGCCCCTCAGCCTCTCCCGGCTTCTGCGCAGGAAGTCGGCCCAGCCGACTTCCTGCGCAGGGTTCCGGTTCCGGCGGCCCCGGCCTGGCCGGGGCCGCCGTTGGTGTGTGTCTGTGTGCTTCCGGCAAGGGTGGGCGGGTCTCGGGCGGGCCCGGGTGGTTGCACCCGAGCCCGCAAAGTTGTGCTGTTTATCCCCGCTGCCCGCCGGAACCTTCCGGCGGGCAGCGGAAATAATCGCGTGCCGCTGAACTTCTTGCCCTGCACAGGAAGTCGAACGGGCCGACTTCCTGTGCAGCGTTCGAACTCCGGCGGCCCCGGCCAGAACTGGCCGGGGCCGCCGGGTGTGCATTTCCGGTGAGGGCGGGAGGGCGGGTGGGGCCCTTTTTCCGCTCATCCTTATTCATGGCGGGGCGGCACGGTTGAGGGCGGCACGGACTCGTGGGGTGGCCGGTAACGCTTCGGCATCCACCGGTGGAGCGGGCATTGACACTCCGCTGACGTCGGCCGTACGGTCCATGTCCAAGCGACTGGAAAGTTTCCTAACAGTTCACCGTCGGAGACCCGGAAGAGGAGGATGCCGCCCATGGCCGGAAGCTCCGCGAAGGCGCCCCTCGCCGGGACGCCGAGTCTGCTGCGGGCGATCAACGACCGTGCCGCGCTCGAGCTGTTGCTGGCGAACGGGCCGCTCTCCCGTACGCAGATCGGGAGCCTGACGGGGCTGTCCAAGCCGACCGCCTCGCAGTTGCTGGCGCGGCTGGAGGCGGCCGGGCTGGTCGTGCCGGTCGGCACCACGGCCGGTGGGCCCGGGCCCAACGCGCAGCTGTACCAGGTGAATCCGGCCGCCGGGTACGTCGCCGGGCTGGATGTGACCCCCAGCGGGATCCGCGTCGCCGTCGCCGACATCACCGGCACCACGCTCGCCGAGCACACCGAGCCGACCAAGGGCGTGCCGGCCGCCGAGACCGTCGCCGTCGCGGCCGCCGCCACCGCGAAGGTCGTACGGGCCGTCGGGCTCCCCGAGGGCAGCCTGCGCACCGTCGCGATCGGCATCGGCGGCGCCCCCGACCCCGTCACCGGCAAGCTGCGCTACGCCTCCCACCTGCCCGGCTGGCATTCGCCGCGCCTGGTGGAGGAGTTGACGGAGGCCATCGGCGCGCCGGTGTCGATCGAGAACGACGTGAACCTGGCCGCCGTCGCCGAGCAGGCGGGCGGCGCCGCGGCGGGTCACGAGGACTTCGTCCTACTCTGGGCCGGGGCGGGCGTCGGCGCCGCGATCGTGATCGCGGGGCGGCTGTACCGAGGGTTCACCGGCGTCGCCGGGGAGGTCGGCTACATGCCGGTGCCCGGCGCACCGATCGAGTGGGACGCCCGGCGCCGCAGTCACGGCGGGTTCCAGGACATGGTCGGCGCACAGGCCGTCCGGGCCCTGGCCCGTGAGTACGGACTCGGCGCGCCCACCGCCGAGGAGTCGATCGCCAGAGCTCTGGAGACCCCGGACGCCGGCGATGCCTTCCTCACCGAACTGGCCCGCAGGCTCGCCGTCGGGCTGGCCGCGATCGTGACCGTGCTGGACCCCCGGTTGGTGGTCCTCTCCGGTGCGGTGCCGAGTGCGGGCGGCGAACGCCTGCGCGCGCTCGTCGAGGACGAACTGGCCCGGATCTCCATCGCCCGGCCGCCCGTCCGCAGCAGTGCCCTGTCCGGTTCGCCCGTCCTCCTCGGCGCACTTCAGCGCGCCCTGGCGGATGCCCGCGAGGCGGTCTTCTCCACCCACTGACGCTCCCCTGTCACCTGCTCCCCGCACCCACCTGCTCCCCGCACCCACCTCTCCCCAACCCCCCGAACGCGGGCGCCGAGGCAACGACGCCTGCCCGCGCACCCCCTGGAGGACCCCGAAGTGCTCGCCACCACCTCCCGCAGAGGCCGCCGCACCGCCGCCGCCCTCGCCGGCACCGCCGTCCTGGCCCTGCTCGCCTCCGCCTGCACCGGTTCCAGCGACTCGGGCGGCACCGACGACTCGGCCAGCGGCAAGGACGTCACCATCACCTTCTGGCACGGCTGGAGCCAGGACAACGAGCTCAAGGCGATCAACGACAACATCGCCGCCTTCGAGAAGGCCCACCCGAACATCCACGTCAAGGCGGTCGGGAACGTCGCCGACGACAAGGTCAACCAGGCCCTGCGGGCCGGCGGCGACGACGCGCCCGACGTGGTGTCCTCCTTCACCACCAACAACGTCGGCATGTTCTGTTCGACCAAGGTGTTCCTCGACCTCAAGCCGCTGCTGGACAAGTCCGGCATCGACCCGGCCAAGACCTTCCCGGCCACGATGCTCAACTACACCCAGTACAAGGGCAACCAGTGCTCGCTGCCGCTGCTCGGCGACGCGTACGGCCTGTACTACAACAGGAAGGCGTTCGCGGCGGCCGGCATCGCGAACCCCCCGAAGACCTTCAGCGAGTTCGCCGCCGACGCGAAGCTGCTGACCCAGACCGACGGCGACTCGTACAAGCAGCTCGGCTTCATGCCGCTGTACCACGGCTACGAGTCCACCACCGAGCACTACCTCGGCCAGTACGGCGCCACCTACTTCGGCCCGGACGGCAAGTCGAACATCGCCACCGACCCCAAGGTCGCCGCGATGCTCAAGTGGCAGAAGGACATGGTCGACCAGCTCGGCGGCTACGCCAAGCTCGACAAGTTCCGCTCCACCTTCGGCGAGGAGTTCAGCGCCAAGAACCCCTTCAACACCGGCCAGGTCGCGATGATCCTCGACGGTGAGTGGCGCACCGCCTCCCTCGCCGCCTCCAAGCCCGACTTCGAGTGGGCCACCGCGCCGTTCCCCGTCCCGGACGACCAGGCCGACAGCTGGGGCCGCGGCTACCAGACCGGCACCATCGTCGGCATCGCGAGCACCAGCAAGAAGCAGGCCGCGTCCTGGGAACTGGTCAAGTTCCTGACCACCGACACCGACGCGCTGGTCAACTTCGCCAACGAGATCCACAACGTGCCCAGCACCTTCGCCGCGCTGGACTCGCCGAAGCTCCAGGCCGACGCCAACTTCAAGACCTTCATGGACATCGCCAAGAACAAGAACTCCGGCACCACCCCGCCGGTCGCCAACGGCGGCGCCTACATGGTCACCCTGCAGGGCCTCGGCTACGACATCGAGTCGGGCAAGCAGACCGACGTGGCGGCGGGCCTGGCCGCCACCGCCAAGCAGATCGACACCGACCTCGCCCAGGCCAAGTAGCGGCCGCGGTCCACGGAAGTCCCCCCATGTCACTCGCGTTCGGCACCCGCAAGGGCTCAGCCCCCGAAGGCCCCGCCGGACCGACCGACCCGGCGGCGCTCTCCTCGCAGCAGCAGCTGCGACGGAAGCGCCGCCGGGAGGCGGCCCGCACCCTCGCCTTCCTCTCCCCCTGGCTGGTCGGTTTCAGCGTCTTCTTCGTCTACCCGCTGGTCTCCACCGCCTACTTCTCCTTCACCTCGTACAACGGCGTCGGCGCCGCGAAGTTCGACGGCCTGAACAACTGGGACTACGTCTTCAACGACATGCCGGCCTTCTGGCAGGGCCTGCGGAACACCCTGTGGCTGGTCGTCGTCATGGTGACCCTGCGGGTCGCCTTCGGCCTCGGCATCGGCATGCTGATCACCAAGGTCAGGACCGGCGTCAGCTTCTTCCGCACGGCGTTCTACCTGCCCTACCTGGCCCCGCCGGTGGCCGCGACCGTCGCCTTCGCCTTCCTGCTCAACCCCGGCACCGGCCCGCTCAACCATCTGCTCGGCGAGCTCGGGCTGCCGCAGCCCGGCTGGTTCTCCGACCCGGACTGGTCCAAGCCCGCGCTCACCCTGCTCGCCATGTGGGGCGTCGGCGACCTGATGGTCATCTTCATGGCCTCGCTGCTGGACGTGCCCAAGGAGCAGTACGAGGCGGCCGAACTCGACGGCGCCGGCCCGTTCCAGAAGTTCCGGTACGTCACGCTGCCGAACATCTCGCCGATCATCATGTTCGCGGTGGTCACCGGCGTGATCCAGACCATGCAGTACTACACACAGGCGATCGTCGCCGGGAAGGTCGCCAGCGGCATCGCCGGCAACTCCGGCCAGCAGTTCGAGCCCGGATACCCGAACGGCTCCACCTGGACCCTGCCGCAGATGGTCTACAACACGGGTTTCCTGCGCTTCAACTACGGCGCGGCCTGTGTCATCGCCATGGTGCTGTTCGCCATCTCGATGGCCGTCACCTCGATCCTGCTCCGCCGCCGGTCCGGCTTCATGGCGAGCGACGACTAGCGGACGGATGAGGACTCCGACATGACTCCCAGCCCCACCCTGACCAAGGCCCCGGCCCGCCCGGCCCGCAACAGCCCGGCCGGCAGCAGCCCCGCCGCCCGCGCCGCCCGCCGCCGCGCCCTCCTGAACTGGGTCGCCGTGCACTCGGTGGCCGTGGCCGCCGCGCTGTTCTTCCTACTGCCCTTCGTCTTCGTCTTCCTCACCTCGGTGATGGACGACCAACAGGCGCTCACCACCGACTACTGGCCCACCCACTGGAACTGGGGCAACTACAGCAAGGTCTGGAACACCCCCGGGTTCCTCTCCTGGTGGCGCAACACCCTGCTGTACGCGGGCGCGGGCACCCTGCTGACCATCGTCTCGAGCCTGCCCGTCGCCTACGCCCTCGCCAAGTTCCGCTTCCGCGGCCGCAACCTGGCGCTGATGGCGGTCATCGCGATGATGATGCTGCCCCCGCAGGTCACCGTCATCCCGATGTACCTGTTCTGGACCAAGCAGATGGGCCTCGGCAACTCGCTGTGGCCGCTGATCATCCCGATGGCCTTCGGCGACGCCTTCTCGATCTTCCTGCTGCGGCAGTTCCTGCTGACCATCCCCAAGGAGTACCTGGAGGCCGCCCGCATCGACGGCTGCGGGGACCTGCGCACCCTGCTGCGCGTCGTCCTGCCGATGGCCAAGCCGGCCATCGCCGCCGTCGCGCTGTTCCAGTTCTTCTACTGCTGGAACGACTACTTCGGCCCGCAGATCTACGCCGCCAACGACCAGGACTCCTGGACGCTCAGCTACGGCCTGGAGTCGTTCAAGGCCGCCCACCACACCAACTGGAACCTCACCATGGCCGCCACCCTGCTGGTGATGGCGCCGGTGATCACCCTCTTCTTCTTCGCCCAGAAGTCCTTCATCGAAGGCGTGACACTGACAGGGGTCAAGGGCTGATGTCCTCCTCGCTGAAGACGCTCAAGCTGGCCATCGTCGGCGGAGGTTCGACGTACACGCCGGAACTGATCGACGGCTTCGCGCGGCTGCGCGACACCCTGCCGGTCGGCGAGCTGGTGCTGATCGACCCGGCCGCCGAGCGGCTGGAGCTCGTCGGGGGCCTGGCCCGGCGGATCTTCGCCAGGCAGGGGCACCCGGCCGCCGTCACGACGACGACCGACCTGGTGGCGGGTGTCGCGGACGCCGACGCCGTCCTGCTCCAGCTGCGCGTCGGCGGGCAGGCCGCCCGCGACCAGGACGAGACCTGGCCGCTGGAGTGCGGCTGCGTCGGGCAGGAGACCACCGGCGCCGGCGGGCTCGCCAAGGCGCTGCGCACCGTCCCGGTGGTGCTGGACATCGCCGAGCAGGTCCGCCGTACCAACCCGGACGCGTGGATCGTCGACTTCACCAACCCGGTCGGCATCGTCACCCGCGCCCTGCAGAGCGCCGGGCACAAGGCCGTGGGCCTGTGCAACGTGGCGATCGGCTTCCAGCGCAAGTTCGCCGCCCACCTGAACGTCGACCCCGAGCTGATCCGCCTGGACCACGTCGGCCTCAACCACCTCACCTGGGAGCGCGGCGTCACCCTGCTCGACGCCCCCGGCTCGGCGACCGGCCGGGAGGTGCTGCCCGAGCTGCTGCGGGACTTCGGCAAGGAGATCGCCGAGGACCTGCACCTGCCGCAGCCCTTCGTGCGGCGGCTCGGCGTGGTGCCCTCCTACTACCTGCGGTACTTCTACCAGCACGACGTGGTGGTGGAGGAGCTCAAGGCGCAGGGCTCGCGGGCCGCGCAGGTCGCCGAGATCGAGCGGCAGCTGCTGGAGATGTACGCCGACCCGGCCCTGGACACCAAGCCGGAGCTGCTCGGCAAGCGCGGCGGCGCCTTCTACTCGGAGGCGGCCGTCCAGCTGATCGCCTCCCTGCTCGGCACCGACGCCGGGACCTCCGTCCAGGTCGTCAACACCCGCAACGACGGGGTGCTCCCGTTCCTGCCGGACGACGCCGTGATCGAGGTGCCCGCCGAGGTCGACGCCGCGGGCGTACGGCCGCTGCCGCAGCGGCCCGTCGAGCCGCTGTACGCCGGGCTGATCGCCGCCGTCACCGGCTACGAGCACCTCGCCCTGGAGGCCGCCCTGCACGGCGGCCGCGACCGGGTCTTCGACGCCCTGCTCGCCCACCCGCTCGTCGGCCAGATCGAACTCGCCGACCGGCTCACCGACCGGCTGCTCGCCCACAACCGCGACCACCTCGCCTGGGCCTGACGGCTCCGGGCAGGCCCCCCGCTCCGGGGGCCGACCACCCCCGGCCGCTCACCCGGCCGGGCCCCCGGCCGGGGATCACGGCCGGGCCACGTACGAGCCCGGGGATCTGATGACCCACCAGCCCGAACCCATCCTGCCCGGCGTCCTCGCCATCGACGCGGGCAACTCCAAGACCGACGTCGCCCTGATCGGCCTCGACGGCACCGTCCTCGGCAGCGCCCGCGGGGGCGGCTTCACCCCTCACAGCATCGGCGAGGCGGCCGCCGTCGCCGGGCTCGTCCCCCTCGTCGAGCAGGCCGCCGCGGCCGCCGGCCACGCCGACTGGAGCGGCGTGCTCACCACCCACGTCAGCGCCTGCCTCGCCAACGCCGACCTGCCCGTCCAGGAGGACGGGCTGCGCCGCGCGCTGGAGGCGTACCCGTGGGGCCTGGACAACACCGTCGTCAACGACACCTTCGGCCTGCTGCGGGCCGGCACCGACGGCCCGCGCGGCGTCGCCGTCGTCTGCGGCGCCGGGATCAACTGCGCGGGCCTCCTGCCGGACGGGCGCACCGCCCGCTTCCCCGCCCTCGGCGAGCTCACCGGCGACTGGGGCGGCGGCGGGGGCCTGGCCATCTCCGCCATGTGGAACGCGGTCCGGGCCGAGGACGGCCGCGGCGGCCCCACCGCCCTGGCCGCCGCCATCGCCGAGCACTTCGGCCTGCCCACCGCGGGCGCCGTCGCGGAGGCCGTCCACCTCGGGCACCTGCCCGGCACGCGGCTGCACGAGATCGTCCGGTTGCTGTTCGCCGTCGCCCGCCAGGGTGACGCGGTGGCCCTCAAGTTGATCGACCGCCAGGCCGACGAGATCGTCCGCCTCGCCGTCGTCGCGCTCACCCGCCTCGACCTGCTCGACTCCCCCGCCCCGGTGGTGCTCGGCGGCGGGGTGCTCGCCGCCCGGCAGCCGCTGCTGCTCGACAACGTCACCGCCCGCCTCGCCGAGGCCGCTCCGCTGGCCGAACCCCGGGTGGTCGACGCGCCGCCGGTGCTCGGCGCGGCCCTGCTCGGCCTCGACCACCTGCGCGCGGGGGCCGTGGCCCAGGCGCGGGTGCGGGCCGCGTACGAGGTCTCGGCCTGACCTCACCCCCGACCTCCCGTCCCCTCCCGGTGTGCGGATCGGGAGGGGACGGGAACCGTGGACGGAGCCTCAGACGTGTACCCCGTTACCGACATCGGCCGAGAACGGGGAGACTTGTGCCATGGCCGTGCCCCGCACCCTCCTCGCCGCCGCCCTCCTCGGCTGTACCGCCATGGCGGCCCTGACCGCCTGCGACCCCGCCGACTCCGGCCCCACCGTGACCGCCGCCTCCGCCGCCGCGGCCGCGGACGACCAGGGCGAGGACCCGCTGGCCGACGACTTCGGCGACGAGGACGACCTCGACGCCGTTCCCTCCGCCCCGGGCGCCCCCTCCTCCCCCACGCCGGGCTGCACCGCCCCGGCCCCGCAGCCCGGGCACCAGGTGGTGCTCGTCGTCACCGCCGACGCCTCCGAGCTCACCGCCCGCCCCGCCGACTACTCCTGCGCCCAGACCCGCTACCTCCCCACCGGCCCCGCCGTCCACTACGGCTTCGCCGACAGCGGCGTCACCGCCACCCTCGCCGAACGGCCCCGCCCCGTCCCCCTCGACGAGCTGATCGACCACCTCGGCGACTGCCTCGCCGCCCAGGACCCGGCCACCTGCCACGGCAACGCCTACGACGTCGCCCTCGACCAGCACGGCCGCATCTCCCGCATCGGCGAACTCGACCTGCCGTAAGGGTTCCGGGCAGGTCGTGCACGAGTCGCGCATACGGTGTAGAACCTCCCGTCAACTGTTGGCACTCTGCTGCGCTACGCGTGTCGACGGGCGCCGGCCTGCGGGGTTTTGACGTTCGCTACGTTCGGGTGGGTTTTCTTTACGTACGGGCTCGTTGACCCGGTTTCGGCGGCTCTGCTTTCCTTCGAGCGGTCGGCGGCGACCGGCGCCCACCACCCCACGATCCGGAGTCGATGTGCGGTCGACTCCTGCCGGTCGCCGCTGCCCTCACCCCCATGCGTCCCCCCACTGTGCCGTCGCCGCCCACCGGTGTGCGCCGGCACCAGAGAGGAACCCTCACGATGGGCATCTCCCCCACCTCCCGGCTGCGCCGGAACCGGAACCGGGCCCTGACCGGGCTGAGCGCGCTCGCGCTGGCCGCGACCGGGTTCGCGGCGGCGCCGGCCGCGCAGGCCGACCAGCCGGTCCGCGAGACGGCCGGGAACAGCCACCCGTACCGGCACGGCGTCCACCCGACCAAGGAGGCGGCCGGTAATGCGGCCGCCCAGCGCACGTCGAACCTGCGCTACGGCGGGGGCGTCGACGGGATCGGCGTCACCACCGGCGCCCCGAAGGTGTACCTGGTCTTCTGGGGCACCCAGTGGGGCAGCCAGGGCACCGACTCCAGCGGCTACACCACGCTGTCCGGCGACCCGAAGGGCGAGGCCGTACGGGCGCAGCAGCTCTTCAAGGGGCTGGGCACCAACGGCGAGACCTGGTCGGGCGTCATGACGCAGTACTGCGAGGGCGTCGCCAAGGGCGCCACCAGCTGCCCGTCCACGGCCGCGCACGTCGCCTACCCGACGGGCGGCGCCCTCGCGGGCGTCTGGGTCGACAACTCGGCGGCCGCGCCCGGGCAGGCCACCGGCAACCAGCTGGCCGCGGAGGCGGTGAAGGCGGCCGGGCACTTCGGCAACACCACGGCGGCCTCCAACCGCAACGTGCAGTACGTGGTGATGTCCCCGACCGGCACCCACCCGGACGGCTTCAACACCGCGAGCGGCAACTTCTGCGCCTGGCACGACTGGAACGGCGACACCACGCTGACCGGCGGCGCGGCGCCGAGCCCGTACGGCGACGTGGCGTTCACCAACGACCCGTACGTGCCCGACATGGGCTCCTCCTGCGGCCAGAACTACGTCAACAGCGGCAGCGCGGGCACCCTGGACGGCGTGACGATCGTCTACGGGCACGAGTACTCGGAGACGATCACCGACCAGAACCCGGCCGGTGGCTGGACGGACTCGACCGGCTACGAGAACGCCGACAAGTGCGCCTGGAAGGGCACCGGCGGGGTCGGCGGGGCGCAGAACGTGGCGATGGCGACGGGCTCGTTCGCGATGCAGGGCACCTGGTCGAACGCGGTGAGCGGGTGCCAGATCTCGCACGCGATCGTTCCCTGATCCGGAACCGCTGACGGGACGGCGCCGGGGGTGGGTCCTCCCGGCGCCGTTCCGCCGTTCTCAGGGCGTGCCGACGAGCCCGAACTCGTACGCCTGGATGACCAGATGGACGCGGTCGCGGGCGTCGAGCTTGCTGAACAGCCGGGCGACGTGCGCCTTGGCGGTGGCGACGCTGATGGTGAGCTCGGCGGCGATCTCGGTGTTGGACAGGCCCCGGCCGACGAGGGTGAGCACCTCGCGTTCGCGTTCGGTGACGCCGGGCGTGAGCGGCCTGCGCGCCGGGGCCGTCTGTTGCGGTCGGGCGACGAACTCGCCGATGAGCCGGCGGGTGATGGCGGGGGCGATCAGGGCGTCCCCGGCGGCGACGGTGCGGACGCCGTCGAGGATGGTCTCCAGGGCGAGGTCCTTGACCAGAAAGCCGGCGGCTCCGGCCCGCAGGGCGCCGTAGACGTACTCGTCGTCGTCGAAGGTGGTGAGGACGAGAACGTGGGTGGGCAGGCCCGGGTCGGCGGTGATGCGGCGGGTGGCCTCGATGCCGTCCACCCCGGGCATCCGGATGTCCATCACGGCGACGTCGGGGCGCAGCCGGCCGGCCAGGTCGACGGCCTCGGCGCCGTCGCCGGCCTCGCCGACCACCTCGAGGTCGGGGGTGTCGGCGATCAGCACGCGCAGGCCCGTGCGGATGAGCGGCTGGTCGTCGACCAGGAGGACTCGGATCACAGCGCCAACTCCTCGGCGGGGTAGGGAAGTCGGGCGGCGACGCGGAAGCCGCCCTCGGGGCGCGGTCCGGCGCTGAACTCGCCGTGCAGCAGGGCGACCCGCTCGCGCATGCCGGCGAGGCCGTAGCCGGTGCCCGGGGCGGCGGACGAGCCCCCACCGAGGTCGACGATGCTGAGTGCGAGGTCGCGGGGGCCGTACTGGACGGTGACGTGGCAGTCGCGGGTGCCGGAGTGCTTGACCACGTTGGTGACGGCCTCCTGGACGATGCGGTAGGCGGCGAGGTCCACCTCGGGCGGCAGCGGCCGGGCCTCGCCGTCGCGGGTGAGGGCGACCCGGACGCCCGCTCCGGCGGTGCCGGCCACCAGACGGTCCAACTCGGCGAGGCCCGGGGCGACTTCGAGCGGTGCGGCCTCCGCCTCCGCCTGGCGCAGCGCGCCGAGCATCCGGCGCAGTCCCGCGAGGGTCTCGCGGCTGGTGGTCTCGATGGCGTCGAGGGCGATTCGGGTCTCGGCGGGCTGGGTGTCCATGACCCGGCGGCCCATGCCGGCCTGGATGGCGATGATGCCGATGCTGTGGGCGACCATGTCGTGCAACTCGCGGGCGATGCGCAGCCGTTCGGCGGTGACGGCCTGCTCGGTGGCGCGGCCGCGCAGGGCTTCGGCGTGGGCGCGGCTCTGGTGGACGGTGTTGCCGACCAGCCAGGCGATGGCGGTGACGGCGCCGTAGCCGAGGTAGACCCACGGGTTGGCCCCGTAGCGGGTCACCAGGCCCCACAGGTACAGCGCGGCGATGGTGCCCATGGGCAGGGCGAGGGCGGTCAGCGAGTCGCGTCGGGGGCGGGTGGCCGCGCAGTAGCCGACGACCGTGATGGCGATCAGGAACTGGAGCGGGGCCGCCTCCTGGACCTTCCACATGCCGAGCGTGTAGAGGCCGCCCGCGAGTGCCACGGCGATGGCGACCAGGGGCAGCCGGACCAGGAAGGTGGCGACCAGGGTGGTGACGACGGCGGTGACCAGCAGCGCCATGTCCTCGGGGTTGCCCTGGTAGTTGAAGAGGTGCTCCAGTTCGCGGTCGCGGGTGAAGCAGCGGAACACCACGAGGGTCGTCCAGAAGGCCGCCACCCACACGCCGGGCGGCAGGCGCCGGAGCAGCGGCGGGCGGGGCTCGGTGATCATGAAGGCGATGGTAGCCGTGGGCGGCGGGCGGCCGCATTGGCCCGGGGACGTAATCCCGCAGGCCCGTACGGCTCGGGCGGTTGTGTTCCCCGGCCCGATGCCGGGCGGCGGGCACGGGCGGCACCGTTGTCCCCGTGATCGAGATCGAGCGACTGACCAAGAGGTACGGCGCCACCACGGCCGTCGACCAGCTGAGCTTCACCGTCCGCCCCGGCGCCGTCACGGGCTTCCTCGGCCCCAACGGCGCGGGCAAGTCCACCACACTGCGGATGATCCTGGGCCTGAACACCCCCACCTCCGGCACCGTCACCGTGGACGGGGTGCCCTTCGCGGGCCGGCCGCGCGGGCTGCGGCACGTGGGCGCGCTGCTGGACGCCTCCGACGTGCACGGCGGGCGCACCGCCCGGGCGCACCTGTCGGCGCTGGCGCGCGGCAACCGCATCCCGCTCGGGCGGGTGGAGGAGGTGCTGGTGGAGGTGGGCCTGGCCAAGGCCGCCGGGCGGCGCATCGGCGGGTACTCGCTGGGCATGAAGCAGCGGCTCGGCATCGCGGGCGCACTGCTCGGCGATCCGCCGGTGCTGCTGTTCGACGAGCCGCTCAACGGGCTTGACCCGGAGGGGGTGCTGTGGGTGCGCGGGCTGTTCCGGCGGCTCGCCGAGGAGGGGCGGACCGTCTTCGTCTCCAGCCACATGATGGCGGAGATGGAGCACACCGCCGACCACCTGGTGGTGATCGGGCGCGGACGGCTGATCGCGGACCAGAGCCTGACGGAGTTCTCCGCGACGAACGCGGAGACGGGAGTCGCCGTCCGTACGCCCGAACTCGCCTCGCTGGAGCCGGTGTTGCTGGCGGAGGGCGCGGAACTGCGTCGGACGGAGCCGGAGTTCGGGATCGTCACGGGCTTGGATGCCCAGCGGATCGGTGAACTCGCCCTGCGGCACGGGCTGGTGCTGCACGAGCTGAGCCCCCGCACGTCGTCCCTGGAGTCGGCGTTCATGTCCCTGACCGCCGACAGCGTCGAGTACCTGGCTGGAGAGGCCCGATGAGCACCCTGACCCTTGGCCGGACCGCGGAGCCGGCACCCCGGTTCTTCGACCTGCTCGCCGCCGAGTGGATCAAGTTGACTTCGCTGCGGTCGACGTACTGGGTGCTGGCCCTCGCCTCCCTGGTGGCGATCGGCGTCAACCTCAACGCGGTGCACACCGACCTGACGTACATCGACCACCCGCCGACGCCGATGCCCGGCGGGCACGCGTTCCGCTACGACCCGCTGCACCACGGCCTCAACAGCATCGCGAGCGACCTGATGAGCATCGCGGCCGGCTCGCTGGGCGCGATCACCGTGTTCGGCGAGTACACCACCGGAATGATCCGCACCACCTTCGCCGCCGTCCCCGACCGGCGGGGCGTGATCGGCGCCAAGGTGCTGCTGATCGGCGCGGTCACCGGGCTCGCCGGGCTGGTGGTGTCCTTCGCGTCCTTCCTCGCCACCAACGCGATGCTGTCCTCCCGGCACCTCGGGCTCTCCCTCGGCGACGACGGGTGCCTGAGGGCCGTCCTCGGGTACGCGGCGATCGTGCCCACCTGCGCGCTGATCGGGATGGCGCTGGGCGCGCTGCTGCGGCACGCCACCGCCTCGATCGTGTCGATGGTGCTGCTGCTGTTCGTCCTGCCGCTGATGTTCGGCGGGGACCGCTACCCGTGGCTCAAGCGGATCGGCGACCACCTGCCCTCGCGCACGGTGGCGCGGCTGACCCTCAACCCGCACTCCTTCACCACGATGGGGGCGAACCCGCCGAGCGTGCTGGACGCCTGGATCACCATGGGCGTGTGGGCGGCGGTCGCGGCGGCGGTGGCGGTGGTCGTGGTGCGTCGCCGGGACGTGTGAGGCGCCTCCTCCACGGGACGATCCGCAGGCGGACCGTACCGTGGAGGAGGGATCCGCGCGAGGGCGCGGCTTGCCCGGCGGGCCGGGATCGGGTTAGACACATGGGGATGTGTCGCCTCCGGTTCCGATGGTTCGGACGTTCCGGATGATCCGGACGTGCCGGGCGCGGCTCCAGCGAAAGGCCCTCCCATGCCCCTGGTCAACTTCCGCGACGCCGCCGTCCTCAGCGACCCGGAGGGCCTGCGCATACGCCCCGGCGTGCTGTACCGCTCCGCCCAGCCCTTCCCCGCCGCCGACGAGGCCGTCGTCGCCCAGCTGCGCGGCTGCGACATCCGGACGGTCGTCGACCTGCGCAACGTCCACGAGACCCACCCCGACGACTGGGCGGCCGCCCGCGCCGCCGGGATCGCGGTCGTCGAGGCGCCCGTCGACCCGGCCACCGACGGCCTCACCGAGCGGCTGCGCACCATGGCCACGGCGGCCGACCTCGGCGACTACTACGTGCAGCTGGCCGTCTCCGCCCCGCAGGCCCTCGCGGCCGCCGTCGAGGCGGCGGCCCGCCCGGGCGCCGTCCTGCTGCACTGCGCGGCGGGCAAGGACCGTACGGGCCTGGTCACCGCCCTGCTGCTGGACCTGCTCGGCGTCCCGGCGGAGCGCATCGTCGCCGACTACGCCCGCACCGCCGACGCGCTGCCGCAGATCTTCGCGGGCCTCGCCGCCCGCCACCGCACCGCCCTCAACGACCGCAGCCTCACGGTGCCCGCCCCACTGCTGGAGGCCCCCGCCGAGGCCATGGCCGTCTTCCTCGACGGCGTCCACGCCCACCACGGCGGGGCCGCCGCCTTCCTCCCCACCTGCGGAGTCCCGGCCGCGACCCTCACCACCTTCCGCGCCAAGGTCACCCCGGTCGTCGCCGTGTGACCGGCTGGTAGGTTCGGGGCTCGTTTGTCGACTGGGAGCCATGAACACTGGGAGCCATGAACGGGGGCGGCGCGCGGTGACCGAGGGGATCGAGCACGACATACCGGCCGAGCTGACGGAGGCGTACCTGCTCCTGCTCGCCGACGCCTCCCGGACCGGCCGCCTGCTGCGCCGCGGCGAGCTGGAGAGCCTGCGCAAGCTGGGCGAGCACTGCGCCGAGGCCGGGTACGGCCTGCGCGCGGTGGTGGCGCACTGCCTGGCGGCGGCCCGGCGGGCCTGGCAGACCATGCCGGGCCCGGCCGGTGTCGCCGAGCTGCGCCGCACCGGCGACGCCGTACTGGCCGCCACCGAGGCCGCACTGGCCGCACTGGGCGAGGGCCACGAGCGGGCGCAGCGCATGGCCGTGCGCCAGGAGGAGGCGGCCCGGCGGGAGTTCATCGACGACCTGCTGTACGGGCGCGGTGACCTGGGCCTGCTGGCGGAGCGCGCGGAGCGCTTCGGCCTGCGGCTGGCGGGCACGTACGCGGTGGCGGTGGCGGTCGGCGAGGAGCCGTTCGAGGACGTGCATCCGCTGGTGCACCGGGTGGAGCGGGAGCTGGTCGGCCGCTTCGGCGAGCGGGACGTGCTGCTGGCCAGCAAGCAGGGCCGGCTGGTGTGCATCGCCCCGGACTCGGAGCGGGCGGTGCTGGACGCCTTCGCGGACCTGACGCTGCGCCCGGGCCCGGGCTACCGCCCGGTGCTGCGGGTGGCGACGGGCCGGCGGCACTCGGGGGCGAGCGGGGTGCTGCGCAGCTACGAGGAGGCGCTGGACGCGCTGGACTACGCGGGGCGCCTGGACCTGCCGGCCCGCAACCTCAAGGCGGAGGAGCTGCTGGTCTTCCCGGTGCTGATGCGCGACCGGGCGGCGATGGCGGACCTGGTGGGCAGCGTCCTGGGCCCGCTGACGGAGGCGCGCGGCGGGGCCCGTCCGCTGCTGGACACGATCGTGGTGCACGCGGAGTCGGCGTACGTCAACGCGGAGGCGTCCCGGCGGCTGGGGCTGAGCGTGCGCACGCTGAGCTACCGGCTGGAGCGGATCAAGGCCCTGACGGGGTACGACCCGGCGGACGCGCTGCAGCGGTTCACCCTGGAGACGGCGGCGATGGGCGCGCGGCTGCTGAACTGGCCCGAGCAGCCGCTGTAGGCCCCGGCGAACCGCTTCGGGCCCTGCGAACCATCTGCGAACCATCTACGGGCCCCTTCGGACCACCTTCGGGCCCCTGGAGTCCCGCCGCCCGAAACCCCCGCAGCCGTCCCGCAGCCGTCCTGTCGAGCGACTGTTGCCGAACCGTGGCACTGTCACCCGGCGCGCGCTTACCAGGGTGTCAAAGGGCCGTAAAGATTGCCGGAACCTGGCAATGTGCGAACAGCGCCTCCGCTGTCACGATCTCCGTGGCGCCGAGGTGCGGTGTCGCGTACGGGGAGGCGGGGGGAGCGTGGCCGGGGTGGGGGGATTCGTCGCGGCCGCGCTTGCCTTCCCGACCGCACTGTTCAGCTTCGCGCTGGTGGTGGTCGTCGGCTACTGGCTGGTGATGCTGCTCGGCGGACTCGGGTTCGACGCCCTGCACGGGGGGCACGGCGTCGGACACCATCCGGGTCACGTCGGGCACGGCGGCCAGGTGGGCCACGTCGGTCACGCCGGTCACGGTGCCGGGGGGCACCAGGACACGGCGGACGCGGCTCACGGGGGGTCCGGCTCCCACCACCACGGGGGCGTGCTGGACCGGCTGGGCCTGGGCGGGGTTCCCGTGACGGTGGCGGTGTCGCTGCTGGTCGCGGTCGCCTGGTTCGTGAGCCTGGCCGGGACGGTCCTCACCTCGGGGGCGCCGGCGCGCGGCGGGGTGTTCGCCGTCGCGCTGGTCGCCTCCTGGGTCGGCACCCGGGCGGTCGTACGGCCGCTGTCGCGGCTCTTCCCCGAGGACCGGCCCGTCACCCGGGGGGACTTCGTCGGCCGGGTCTGCGTGATCCGCACCGGCCGGGTGACTGCCGACTTCGGGCAGGCGGAGGTCACCGCCGAGGACGGCTCCACCGCCACCGTCCAGGTCCGTACGACCGAGGAGGCCCCCGGGCTGACGGTCGGGCGCACGGCCCTCATCTTCGACTACGACGCGGAGCGCGAGCACTTCCTGGTCGCGCCCTTCGACCCTTCACCACCGGGCATCTGACGCACCGTCAGCATCCCGTCGACGTCTCGCACCACCTCTCGCGCCATCTCTCGCACCACCTCGTCAAGAAGGACTCCGTGATGGACACCATCGCCGTGGGTTTCGGCGTACTCGTCGCCGTCGTGCTGCTCATCCTGCTCGCCGTCCTGCTCTTCGTCGGCCGTCTGTTCCAGAAGGTCGAGCAGGGCAAGGCGCTGATCATCTCCCGGACGAAGAAGGTGGACGTCACCTTCACCGGAGCGATCGTGCTGCCGGTCGTCCACAAGGCCGAGCTGATGGACATCACGGCGAAGACGGTGGAGATCCACCGGGCCGGACGGGACGGGCTGATCTGCCGGGACAACATCCGGGCGGACATCCGGATCTCCTTCTTCGTCCGGGTGAACAAGACCGTCGAGGACGTCATCAAGGTGGCGCAGTCGATCGGCACCGCCCGGGCCAGTGACCCGCAGGCGATCCAGGACTTCTTCGCGGCGAAGTTCGCCGAGGCGCTCAAGACGGTCGGCAAGCAGCTGGACTTCACCGACCTGTACACCCACCGGCACGAGTTCCGCGACCAGATCATCGCGATCATCGGCACCGACCTCAACGGCTACACCCTCGAGGACGCGGCGATCGACCACCTCGAGCAGACGCCGATGAGCCAGCTGGACTCCGACAACATCCTCGACGCCCAGGGCATCCGCAAGATCACCGAGCTGACGGCGATCGAGCACGTGCGCACCAACGAGTTCCAGCGCACCGAGGAGAAGGAGATCACCCGGCAGAACGTGGACGCCCGGGAGACGGTCCTGGAGCTGCAGCGCCGCCAGGCCGACGCCGAGATCCGCCAGCGCCGCGAGATCGAGACGCTGCGGGCCAAGGAGGACGCGGTGATCTCCCGGGTGCAGGAGGAGGAGCGGCTCAACGCCCAGACCGCGTTCCTGCGCACCGAGGAGCTGCTCGGGGTGCAGCGGGAGAACCAGGCCCGCGAGGTCGCGGTGGCGCAGAAGAACCGCGAGCGGGTGATCGCCGTGGAGAACGAGCGGATCGAGAAGGACCGCCAGCTCGAGGTCGTCGGCCGGGAGCGGGAGACCGAACTCGCCGCCATCGCCAAGGAGAAGGAGGTCGAGTCCCGCCGGCGCGAGGTGGCCGACGTGGTGCGCGAGCGCATCGCGGTGGACCGTACCGTCGCCGAGCAGGAGGAGGCCGTCAAGACGCTGCGCGCCGTCGAGGAGGCCGAGCGGGTGCGCAAGGCCGTGGTCATCCAGGCCGAGGCGGAGGCGCAGGAGCGGCTCGTCAAGGACATCAAGGCCGCCGAGGCCGCCGAGCAGGCCGCCGCGCACAAGGCCCGCGAGGCGCTGGTCCTGGCCGAGGCCCGGCAGAAGGCGGCCGAGCTGGACTCCGCCGCGAAGGTCCGCCTCGCCGAGGGCATCCGGGCGGAGGCGGCCGCCGAGGGGCTGGCGCGCGTCCAGGTCCGCGAGCAGGAGGCCGCGGCGGTGGAGAAGGTCGGCCGCGCCGAGGCCGCCGTGCAGGTGGAGAAGGCGAAGGCGGCCGCGCTGGAGGTCGGCGCCAAGCTGAAGGCGGAGGCCGAGGGCCTCACCGAGAAGGCCGCGGCAATGGCCAAGCTGGACGAGGCTTCGCGGGAGCACGAGGAGTACCGGCTGCGCCTGGCCGCCGAGAAGGACATCCGCCTCGCGGGCCTGGACGCCCAGCGGCAGATCGCCGAGGCGCAGGCTTCCCTGGTCGCGGCCGGGCTGGAGAAGGCGAAGATCGACATCGTCGGCGGGGACTCGGTGTTCTTCGACCGCCTGGTGCAGTCCGTCTCGGCGGCCAAGGGCGTGGACGCCTTCGTCGAGCGCTCGCAGACCGCCCAGATGCTGGCCGGGCCCTGGCTGGACGGACGGGCCAGCTTCACCGAGGACCTCACCCGGGTGCTGTCCTCCGTCTCCACCGCCGACGTGCAGAACCTCACCGTCTCCGCGCTGCTGATGAAGCTGATCGGCGGCGGGGGCGAGCAGACCGGTCAGCTGCGCCAACTGCTGGACTCGGCGAAGAAGTTGGGCGTCGCCGAGACGCCGATCGGGGCCCTGGCGGCCGCCAACGGCTCCAAGTGACCCACACCGGCTGACCGAGGAACGCAACCGTGGACGCCCAAGCCCCCGACGTTCAAGCCCCCGACGCCCGGCTCGACGCCGGAACCTACGAGGTCCTGCGCGGCCGGCTCGCCCGGGCCGCCGCCGAACTCTCCGACCGCGCACAGGCGTTGAACGCCCGCAGGGTCGAGGAGTTCGGCGGCGGGGAGCTGCGGCTCACCGGCACCGGGCGGCTCACCACCGCCCGGCCCTGCCTGCCGCAGGACCTCACCGCCGCCGGCGGGCTGCTGCTGCTCGGCACCCGGCCCTCCTCGGCGGACGACGGACCCGAGGACGACGTTCTGTCCTTGCACCGCCCCGACCTCTCCCCCGCCCCCGCCGAGGGCACCCTCCTCGACGACCCCCGGCTGCGCCAGGACCTCGACGACCTGCACCGCTACTTCCGCGACGCCCGCCTGGAGCGGCTGCGCCCGACGGCCGGGCGGCTGCTCGCGGTCTTCCGCACCGGCCCGGCCGCCGCCGACGTCCGGGTGCTGCGCTGGCTCGACTCCGGCGAGGGGCAGCCGGGCTACCACGACGGCCGGGGCGAGCGCGACCACACCCCGGCCGAGGGCCAGCAGCTCGCCTGGACGCCGCTCACCCGCGACGACCAGGTGCCCGCCGCCCCCGGCACCGCGCCCCGCGCCGACCTCGCCGGACAGCTCCACGTCTCCGTCGACGGCGGCCGGCTGCGGCTGCTCGCCCCGGACGGCCGCGAGCTGCACCGCGAACCGCTCGCCGAGGCCCTCCAGACCCTGGCCGACGCGCAGATCGCCCACGCCCGCCTCGCCACCCTGCTGCTGGTGCGGGTGCGCCCGTACCAGGAGGAGACCGTCCGCCACCTGGTCGTCCACCTGCCCACCGGCGCCGTCACCCGCATCGACGCCCTCGGCCAGGCGTGCCTGCGGCTGCCCGCCGACCAGGGCGTGGCCTTCCCCGGCGGCTGCCACCTCGCGGACGGCACCGTACGCACCTTCGACCAGCCCGTGGAGGGCCTCGCGTACGAGCGCACCGTCGTCTCGCCCAACGGCGAGGACGTGCTCTACGAGTTCCGCTCCCCCTTCGACGGCCGCGCCCTGCTCCAGCCGTACAACTCGGTGCGCCAGGAGGCTTCCGCCCCGCTCGCCTGCCAGGGCTTCGCCCTGCTCGAGGACGGCACGCTGATCGCCCTGCGCCCCGCCGAGGACGGGCCCAGCCGGCTGCACCCCGTCCAGGTCTGGGCGACCCCGTTCACCAGCGAACGCTACGCCGCCGAACAGCCGCCCGGCGCCGGCGAGTTGGCGAGGATCGGCAACGCCGACCTGGTCCGGGGCCTGGCCGACTGCCTCGCCCTCGCCCGCCTCGCCGCCGCCGGAGCCGACACCCCGGCCGGCCACCAGGCCGTCCTGTCCGCCTGCACCCGCACCGCCGACCGCCACCACTGGCTCGGGCAGCCCGGCCTCGGCGACCTCGCCGCGCCGCTGGCCGAGATCCGCGACACCGCCCGGCAGGTCGTCGCCGAGTACGAGGCGATCGCCCAGCTCACCGCGCACGCCGCCGCCCGCGTGGCGCAGACCGCCGAGCACGTCGAGGGCCTGCTGCGCACCGCGCGCGGCGAGACCCTCGCCGACGCCGCCGAGTGGGTGGACCGGCTCACCGGGCTGCGCCGCGCCCAGGGCCGGGTGGAGGCGCTGCGCGAACTGCCGCGCGTGGACACCGCCCGGGTGGAGGCGCTCGCCGAGGAACTGGTGACCGGGCTCGCCGAGGCCGCCGCCCGCGCGGTGGACCGGCTCGCCGAGCCCACCGCGTTCGAGCCGCACCACCTGCGCGCCGCCGGGCTCGCCGAGGACTGCGCCGCCATCGCCACCGCCGCCGAGGCCGACCCGCTGTTCGAGCGGCTCGGCGGGCAGAGCGAGGCCCTGCAGACCGTCTCCGAACTCGTCGGCACCCTCGACCTCGCCGACGCCACCACCCGCACCGCCATCCTCGACCGGCTCGCCGACGTCCTGGGCCTGCTCAACCGGGCCCGGGCCACCCTGACCGTACGCCGCCGCGAGCTGCGCACCCGGGAGGCCGCGGACGAGTTCGCCGCCGAGACCGCCCTGCTCGCCCAGGCCGTCACCGCCGCCCTCGCCGCCGCCGACACCCCCGAGAACTGCGACGACCAGCTCGGCCGACTCCTGCTGCGCGTCGAGCAGTTGGAGACCCGCTTCGCCGACGCCGACCCGGCGCTGACCGAGCAGCTCACCGAGCGGCGCACCGAGATCCACGACGCGCTCACCGCCCGCCGCCAGCACCTCCTGGAGGAGCGCGCCCGCCGCGCCGACCGGCTCGCCGCCTCCGCCGGGCGCATCCTCGACACCCTGCACCGCCGCCTGACCGCCCTCGGCAGCGCCGAGGAGATCGACGCGGCCTTCGCCGCCGACCCGACGGCCGTCAAACTCCGCGAACTCGCCGCTCAGTTGGCCGACCTGGGCGACCGCGTCCGGGCCGAGGAGCTGACCGGACGGCTGCGCGCCGCCCGCAGCCGCGCCCACCGCGCGCTGCGCGACCGCGCCGAACTCACCGGGGACGGCCCCGGCACCCTGCGGCTGGGCCGGCACCTGTTCGCCGTCACCACCCAGCGGCCCGAACTCACCCTGCTGCCCTGGAAGGGCCGCCCGGCCTTCACCCTCACCGGCACCGACTACCGCTCCCCCGTCACCGACCCGGCCTTCGCGGCCACCGAGCGGTACTGGTCGCGGCCCCTGCCCTCCGAGACCCCGGCCCTCTACCGCGCCGAGTACCTCGCCGCCGCCCTGCTGCTGGCCGCCGAACCGGGGGCGCTGTCGCCCGACGCCGACCTACTGGAACACGTCCGCCTCGCCGCCGAGCGGCGTCCCGACGAGGGCTACCAGCGCGGCGTCCACGACCACGACGCGGCGCTACTGCTGCGCGCCCTGCTCGAACTCGACGCCGAGGCGGGCCTGTTGCGCCACCCGGCGCCCGCCCGGGCGGCGGCCCAGCTGTACTGGGCGTACGGCGCCGACGAGCGCCGGCGGCTCGTCTGGCACACCCGGGCGCGCTCGCTCGGCCTCGCCCGGGAGGCGTTCGGGGTCGCCCCGCCCGCGCTCGCGGCGCTGGCGGCGGAACTGGAGGCGGCGGTGGAGGCGTCGGTGGGCGCGTTCACGCCCGGCTCCGCGGGCGCCGGGGCGTACCTGGTCGCCGAACTCGCCGCCGCCGCACCGTCGTTCGCCTGGTCCTCCGGCGCCTCGGCGCTGCTGGAGAAGTTCCGCGCCGCCCCCGAGTCCGCCGGGCTGACGGAGGCGCTGGCCGCCCTGCCCGAGGAGGCCGAGCTGCTGCCCGTACGGCGCCAACTCGCCGACGCCTGGCTGGAGTCGGCCGCCGCCGACGCCGATCCTGGCGACCGTGCCGAGGCGGCCGCCGCCCTGCTCTGCCCCTCCCTGCCGCGCCGCGCCGCCGAGGGCGCGATCGGCGTCCGGGTGGGCGGGCTGCTCGGCGACCACCCGCGCGTCCGCGGCGGGGCCCTTGACCTGCGGCTGGACGAACTGCTCGCCCGGGTCCGGGAGTTCGAGGCCGTGGAGGTGCCCGGCTACCGGGCCTACCAGCGGCTGCGCGCCGACCTGCTCGCCGCCGAGCACGACCGGCTGCGCCTCGACACCTACCGGCCCGCGCCGCTCAACGGCTTCGTCCGCAACCGGCTCATCGACCAGGTGTACCTGCCGCTCGTCGGCGACAACCTCGCCAAGCAGCTCGGCACGGCGCAGATCGGCACGACGCAGGCCGGCGGGCCCGTGGACCGCAGCGGCCTGCTGCTGCTCGTCTCCCCGCCCGGCTACGGCAAGACCACCCTCGTCGAGTACCTCGCCGAGCGCCTGGGCCTGCTGCTCGTCTCCGTCAGCGGCCCGGCGCTGGGCAACCGGGTCACCTCCCTCGACCCGGCCGAGGCCCCCGACGCCACCTCCCGGCGCGAGGTCGAGAAGCTCAACTTCGCCCTCCACGCGGGCGACAACGTGCTGCTCTACCTCGACGACGTCCAGCACACCTCGCCCGAGTTCCTCCAGCGCTTCATCCCGCTGTGCGACGCCCAGCGCCGCATCGACGGCGTCCGGGACGGCGAGGCCCGCGAGTGGGACCTGCGCGGCAAGCGCTTCGCCGTGGTCATGGCCGCCAACCCGTACACCGAGTCCGGGCGGCTGTTCCGGCTGCCCGACATGCTCGCCAACCGCGCCGACGTCTGGAACCTCGGCGACGCCGTCGCCGGGCGCGAGGACCTGTTCGCGCTCAGCTTCGTCGAGAACGCCCTGCCCGCCAACCCGCACCTCGCCCCGCTGGCCAACGCCTCCCGGGAGGACCTGGACACCCTCCTCGCCCGCGCCTCCGGCACCCCCGGCGGGCAGCTCACCGCCGCCTGGCCGGGCGCCGAGGTCGAGCGGATGACGGCCGTCCTGGCGGGCCTGCTCCACCTGCGCGGCACCGTCCTCGCCGTCAACCGCGCCTACCTCGCCTCCGCCGCCCAGGACGACCGCAACCGCACCGAGCCGCCGTTCCTGCTCCAGGGCTCCTACCGCAACATGGCCAAGCTCGCCCAGCGGCTCGACCCGGCCCTCACCCGGCCCGAGCTCGACGCCCTGCTCGACGACCACTACCGCGCCGAGGCCCAGCCGCTGGGCGCCGACGCGGAGGCGCAGCTGCTGAAGCTGGCCGAGCTGCGGGGCGCGCTGACGCAGGAGCAGGCCCGGCGGTGGAAGGAGCTCAAGGCTTCCTGGCGGGGGTGAGGGGGTGTAGCTAGGTACACCCCCATTCGTGAAGCGGCGTCCATTGAGCCGGACCCTCCGCCACTGATGAAATATGATCATGAACAGCAGCACGGGCTTCGCCGTCGAACTCCGCTCCGTCCGCCGGACCTACCGGCGGGGCCCCGAACCGGTCGTCGGCCTCGACGACGTCAGCATCGGCTTCCCCTTCGGCACCTTCACCGCCGTCATGGGCCCCTCCGGCTCGGGCAAGTCGACGCTGCTGCGCTCGGCCGCGGGCCTGGAGGCCGTGGACGGCGGCGAGGTGCTGGTCGACGGCACGGCACTCAACGGCCTGCGCGACCGGGCGCTGACGGTGCTGCGCCGCGAGCGGATCGGCTTCGTCTTCCAGTCCTTCAACCTGCTGCCCGCCCTGACCGCCGCCCAGAACGTGGCGCTCCCGGCGAAGCTGGCCGGCCGCCGCCCCGCCCCCGCCGAGGTCACCGCCGCCCTGGCCGCCGTCGGCCTCGCCGACCGGGCCCGGCACCGCCCGGGCGAGCTCTCCGGCGGCCAGCAGCAGCGCGTGGCCATCGCCCGGGCGCTGATCACCCGGCCCGCCGTACTGCTCGCCGACGAGCCGACCGGCGCGCTGGACACCTCCAGCGGACGCGAGGTCCTCTCCCTGCTGCGCGGCATGGCCGACGACCCCACCCGGGCCGTGGTCATGGTCACCCACGACCCGGGCGCCGCCTCCTACGCGGACCGCGTCGTCTTCCTGCGCGACGGCCGGCTCGCCGGCTCGCTGGAGCAGCCCACCGCCGAGCAGGTCGCCGCCCGGATGACGACCCTGGAGGCCGTGCCGTGCTGACCCTCGCCATCGCGGGCCTGCGGCTGCGCTGGGCCTCCTTCGTCGGCAGCTTCGTCGCGCTGGCCTTCGGCGTCGCCCTGCTGGCCACCTCGATCCTGGTGATCGCCGCCACCGCCTCCGTGCCCGACCAGGGCCGCCAGCGCTTCTCCGAGGCCCCCGTCCTCGTCACCGCCAACCTGAGCGTCGACTACCCGACCGCCCGCGGCGAGCTCGAGGCGACCCAGGTCGCCACCCAGCCGGGCCTGCCCGCCCCGCTGATCGCCGCCGTCGCGGGGACCGGCCGCACCGTCGAGGACCGCACCTTCTACGCCCAGCTCGCCGACGGCCCGCGCACCCAGGTGGGCCGCGCCTGGTCCGCCGCCGCCCTCGGCGGCTACCGGCTGAGCGCCGGCACCGCGCCCGCCGCCGACGACCAGATCGTCATCGGCGGCGGCAGCCCCGAACAGGTCGGCAGGCGCGTCCGGTTCGTCACCGCCGACGGCCCGCACACCGCGACGGTCTCCGGCGTCACCGAGGCGGAGGCGTTCGAGCACGCCGTCTTCTTCACCGACGCCCAGGCCGCCCGGTTCTGCCCCGCGGTCGGCGTGCTGGCCGCCTTCGGCTCCGCCGAGGACGTGCGCCGGGTCGTGGACGCCGCCGGGGGCGAGAAGGTCGCCCGGGTGCTCACCGGCGCGGACCGCCGCCAGACCGACCCGCACTACATCGAGGTCAGCCACCGCCTGGAGGACGTGCAGACCCCGCTGGGCCTGTCCGCCGCCGTCTCCAGCGGCACCGCCGTGTTCGTCGTCGGCGGCACCTTCGCCCTCTCCATCGCCCAGCGCCGCCGCGAACTCGCCCTGCTGCGCCTGGTCGGCGCCACCCGGCGTCAGATGCGCGCCCTCGTCCACCGCGAAGCCCTGGTGGTCGGCCTGCTGGCCTCCGCCGCCGGGTGCGCGCTCGGCGCGGCCGGGGTCGCCCCCGCCGCCCGCTGGCTGGTCGACCACGACATGGTGCCCGCCGACTTCACCGTCCCCGTGACCTGGTGGGGGCTGCTGATCGCGGCCGTCACCGGGCTGCTGACGGCCATGGGCGGCGTCGTCCTCTCCTCGCTCAAGGCCGGGCTCGTACGCCCCGCCGAGGCACTGGTGGAGGCGGACGCCGAACACCGCTCGCCCCTGGTGCTCGCCTTCCGCTGGGTCACGGGCCTGCTCGTGCTGGGCACCTCGACCGCCGCCGTCTGGATCGTCGCCCACTACTGGCCCGACGCCCCCGCCAACGCCGCCGACTCGCTCGCCCTGCTGCTGGGCGTCGTCGCCGGATGCGTCCTGCTCGCGAGCGTCCTGGCCGGGCCGGTCGTCCGGCTGCTCACCCTGCTGCCCGCCTGCGCCGCCCGGCTGCGCGGCCTCCCCGCCGAGGAGGGCGGCGGCACCGTCTGGGCCACCGCCCGCCAGAGCGCCCTGACGGCGTTCCGGCGCACCGCCGCGACCGCCACCCCGGTCGTGCTGATCGTCTCCTTCGCCGGGTGCCTGCTCGGCAGCATCGACACCGTCAACCGCTCCCAGGTCTCCGAGACCCGCAGCCGCCTGGCCGCCGCCGACTTCGTCGTCACCCCGGCCGGCACGCCCGGGCTCAGCCGGGCCGTGGTGGACCGGGTGGGCGCCGTTCCCGGCGTACGGGCGGTCGCCGTCACCCCGACCGCCCTCATGGCGGGCGTCGACGACGGCGAGGCCCTGGTCCCCTTCCGCGCCGCCACCGCCGACCCGGCCGCCCTCGCCGAGGTCGACCGCCTGCCCCTCGTCGCGGGCTCCCTCGCCGACCTCCGGCCCGGCTCGGTCGTCCTCAGCCGCACCTGGCCCGGCTCACCCCGGGTCGGGGACCAGGTCCCGGTGCTCCTGGCCGACGGCACCCCGCGCACCCTACGGGTCGCCGCCCTGCTCGGCACCGGCGCCGAGACCACCCAGGCGTGGGTCACCGCCCCCGAAGCCGTCACCTCCGGCATCACCGGCCCGGCCCTCGCCCAGCAGATCGACGTCCGGCTCCTGCCCGGCACCGACCCCCGGCAGGCGTCCAACGCCCTGCGCGCCGCCGTCGACGGGCTCGGCGCCCGGCTCGCCACCCCGGAGGAGGTCTGGTCCTCCAGCGCCGACGCCACCGAGAAGGAGGCGTGGAACGCCCTCCTGATGATCCTCGGCCTCACCATCTGCTACGCCGCCGTCGCCCTCGCCAACTCGCTGGTCATGACCGTCACCGACCGCCGCCGAGAGTTCGCCCTGATGCGCCTGGCCGGCGCCACCCGCACCCAGGTGCTGCGCACCGTCGCCGTCGAGACCCTGCTGTCCGTGGCCGCCGGCACCGTCCTCGGCGTCATCGGTACCCTCATCAGCGTCGGCGGCTCCTGGTCCACCCTCACCGACCTCGTCGGCCCCACCCCCGCCGTCATCCCCTGGACGGTGATGGCCACCCTCGCCGGTGGATGCGCGGCCATCGCCCTCCTCGCCGCCCTCCTCCCCACCACCCTCGCCCTGCGCCCCCGCGAAGGCCAGCCGATCACCCTCGAAGCCGCCTGACCATGCACCTGTACGGCGTCATGGCACCGACGTCCCGGTACCCCAGAGCTTCGTACATCCGCACCGCCGCCTCAGCCTCCGGCCGGACCGCCAGGGTGACCCGCTCGACGTCGATCCCTTCAATGACGGCCGCATGCAACCCCCGCCCGACCGCGTGAACTCCGCGTCCAGCCCGAGACTGTCCCACCACCGACTCCCCGACTGAAGAAGCACCCCGAACGCGAACCCCACCAGCCCTCCGGACCGCGCGAGAACCAGCCGGAAGCCCGCCATCGTCCGGAACCGCCCGTAGCCCTCCAGGAAGTCCACCAGGTCGCTCGGCCCCTCGAAGTAAGGCGGCTCCGCGAACACTTGCTCATACAGCGGGGCGATCTCGTCCAGCGCCCGCGCCGCGCGGTCGGCATCGGTGACAATCTCGAAGGCGGGATTCTCCACGGCTCTCCTCCATGCACTCCTCGGGCACTCCGGTCCCTGGAGACGGTGGACCCCCACCGTTAGCCTGGCTCATGACGCTAGCCGTTGGGAAGCGGTAGCTTCGTGACAGCACCGCAGCCCACAGAGCGGGCAGGCGGGCGCGATCGCGGGAGGGCTGCTGTGCTGGAGGAGCGGGAGTCGATCGGCAAGCGGGTACGGCGGGCGCGGCTCCGGCTGGGCATGACCCAAGCGGACCTGGCCGCTGCGATCGGCAGGACCCAGGGGTGGGTGTCGAAGGTCGAGAAGGGCACGATCGAGCTCGATCGGGCCGGTGTCATCAATCAGCTGGCGGCCGCCCTCCACTGCCATCCCAACGACCTCATAGAGCGCCCGTTCGTCGCGGGCAGGGTCTCGGAGAACCAGTGGCAAGTTTCGGCGGCCGCCATCGTGCGGGAGCTTCGGCGCTACGACCTCACGCCGGTTTTCGACGGCACCCCCCGATCGTCCGGCGACTTGTGGCGTGAGACCGAGGGCCTGCATCGGCTGCGGGATTCCGCCGCCAACGTGGCCATCCTGAAGGTGCTTCCGGACATGCTCCGTGAGGCACGGGCCCTGGCCGAGGTGTCCACCGGCCACGAACGCGAAGAGGCGTTCGCGATCTACGCGATCGAGTGCAAGTTCGCCCACACCGCCGCCCATGTGCTCGGGCATCCGGAGCTGGTCGCCATGGCCTGCGAACGGGCGGCCTGGTCGGCACGGCTGTCCAGTGACCCGGTGATGGAGGCGGTCGCGGACTGGATGCGCGTGTGGGACATGTGGGCCACCGCTGACTGGGACGACGCGGTGGCGCTGTCGGACAAGGCACTTCGGCTCGTCGAGGACCGCCACCGGGCCAACGACCCACTGGCGGTGAGGGCTTGGGGAACCTTCCACCTTCGCGCAGCCGTGTCGGCAGCACGCGCCGGCCACCGGGAGGAGGCCGAGGACCGCATCCAGCACGCCCGTGCGGCAGCCGAGTTGATGGACGGCGCCCGGGCCGAACCGCCCTTCGACCGACACTCGCTGACGTTCTCCGGCGGCAACGTCCAGATCCACGCCGTGTCGGTCCAGCTGGAGATGGGCGACCACGCCCGGGCACTGGTCCTCAACGAACGCGCCGACCCGGCCGAGGTCGCCGCACTCCCCGGATCCCGGCAGGGCCACCACCACATGGACCTGGCCCGCGCCTGGCTCTGGGACGGCAATCGGGACAAGGCACTCCGGTCCCTGGAGACGGCGGAGCGCATCGCCCCGCAGCTCGTCCGCAACCACCCGATCGCCCGCGCCACCCTGCGCAAGATCGTCTACGCCGAGCGCTCGGCCACCCGGGAGAAGCTGCGCCGCATGTCAGACCGCTTCCACCTGGACGGATAGGGCAGTATTCCGCTGATTCATGTTCAACAGTAATGGCATGGCTACCGTCTGTACGCATGAGCGGATGGCGCGCGGCTCGCGGCGCGCGGCAAGCCTCTCAATCCGTATGCGACGTTCCCCGAGGTGTTCTGCCATGCTCGCAACCTGCCGCCCCCGTGCGTTCGCCACGCGTCTCGACTCGCGCGTCGAATCCACGGCCCTCGCACGGAACTTGCTCCGGCGTACCTCTCCGCCCTCCCCACCGGCGACCGCTACAACGACGTCGCCGAACTCCTCCTGAGCGAGTTGTTCGCCAACGCCGTGCAGCATTCCGATGCGGAGGATGACCGGCTCATCGAGGTCCGGTTCGCCCTCATCGGCAACCTCCTCCGACTCGAAGTCCACGATGCGGGCGGCGGCCGCCCGACCCTCCGCGCCGCCCGCCCGAACGACGAGAGCGGACGCGGGCTCTTCCTCGTCAGCAAACTCTCCGAGCGCTGGGGCTGCTGCCCTCGGATTGGTGGCATCGGCAAGTTCATCTGGGTACTCGTCGCCCCCACCAGCTGAGAGGCGACACCCCCATGCGACTCGCCCTCAGCGCCCGACACCTATTCGACGCCGACTCCACCCCCGCCGAGGTCTACGCCAACCTCGCCCGCAGGACCCGCCAGCCCCTGCGCTCGGCCCGCGCCGTCTGCGCGGCCCTCACCATCCCCGCCGCCGAAGCCGACCGCCGCCTCGACGAGTGCTACGACGCCCTCCTCGCCAACCCCCGCCCGGGCTCCGAAGCCGACACCGGCGAACTCCTCGAAGCCCTCGGCATCTTCGACATCCCCAAACAGCTCGACGACCGCGAACTCGCGATCGTCGACCTCTTCCTCACCGCCATCGACGCCCTCGGCGGCATCCGCGCCGGACACCAACACGGCCTGGCCCGCTGGTTCACCACCGGCAACCTCACCACCGCCTACCTCTCCCTCACCGCCGCACGCCCCCTCGCCCGCACCGGAGACCCGGTTCGCTACTGGGCCGCCCTCATCCAGGCCGGCGAACTCCTCCTCGCACAGCCCTCCCCCGACCCCCGCCTCACCTACGCCCTCACCCAATGCCGCCTCAACGCAACCCGAGCAACCCGATGACCCGTGAGAACGCCGGAGCATGCCTCCCCCTGGCCCTGCACGCCACCGGCTGGGGACGGCCAAAGCATCCGCACGCTACTTCCAGTGCTGTGGGTCTATGCGGGAACGCGACTGACGGCGCGTCCACCCTTGTAACGCTATGGCCACGGTCCGTAGCTTGTCGTGCACCACCTTAGAGAGGGGGCACCATGAAGCTGACTGTGATCGCAGGCGGTCCTTGCGGCGCATCCGGCGACGGAAGTGGCAGTGGGGACTGCGACAGCGGGGACTGTCCGACTGTCTTCGTCACCGATCGAGGCACAATCGCCGTACAGGGATACAACGTTGACCGCACCACTCCGAGCGGGGAATCCGTCGTCGAGATCCCCGAGGCCGTACTGAGGGAGGCTATTCGTGCTCTTGGATGGTGAGGAGTGGCAGAGCTACTTCCGCAACTTCCGAAGGTCCGCATGGCGCCTCGAAGTGCAGCCCAGATACACGATGCCCGCAGAGGCCGAGAGCCTCGCCCGCTTCCTCCTCGGCGAGCCGAAGCCCGTTGACCACAATGCCGCTTGGCACGTGACCGTCCGGAACGCAGTCGCCTCGGGCAGGAGCTTCGGCCGCGTTCGAGTGGTCCGCGAGCCCCTGACGGACTACATCCGGTACCAATCCGCGTGGGGAATCCCCGGGAACATCGCAGCCGGGGAGAACATTCGGATCCTCGACCTCACGAACCGTTCCCTCGAACTCCCCGAACAAGACTTCTGGATGTTCGATGACGAGATCGTGGTTCACCTGAACTACCGACCGGACGGGACACAGATCAATCGTGAATTGATCGCGAATCCGAACCTCGCCCGGTACCGGCGATGGCGCGACCTCTCCCTCGCAGAATCGGTCGGATTCGCAGAGTGGAACAGTGCTCGAACCTGAACATCAAAGGCGCCAGCGGAAAGACCTTGCGGAAGCCTTGAGGGGCCTCCGCAAGGCTTCCGGGCTTTCCGGCGAGCGGCTCGCGAAGCGCTGCAACATGAGCCAGTCGAAAATCAGTCGGATAGAAACCGGGAGGACTCTTCCCACAGTCGTCGACGTGCAATTGATCCTCTCGGCCTTCGAGGGCGTTCCACCCGAGGTGGCCGGGGAACTGCTCAACCTCGCCAGAGCGGCAAACGTCGACTACGTCGCCTGGCGCACCTACGCCAGGCTCGGTCTCTACCAGAAGCAGGCCGAACTCAAGGCGTTGGAAGAGTCGTCACGTCTGATGCGGCACTTCCTCCCGGCGATCCCTACCGGGCTCCTCCACGTGCGCGAGTACGCCACGGAGACGTTGACTCCGACCGTCGGAAGCGCTCCCGCAAGGAATGTAGCCAGGGTGGTGCAGGCACGACTGGACCGGCAGTCGATCCTGGACGACCCCGACCGCCGCTTCGTGTTCCTGCTGACCGAGCAGGCCGTCAGATGGCAACGGGCAAGCCTGCCGGTGATGGCGGCCCAGGCGCTCCACATGGCGACGGTTTCCGAGAAGCCCAACGTGGAAATCTCGATCATCCCGCAAGGCGTCCCGGTCCGTGGCACGCCGATGAATATCTTCGTGATCTATGACGATCGCCTGGTCACGGTTGAGTTGTTCTCCGGCGAGGTGGTTCTACGGAACCCGCAGGACATCGATCACCATGCAGAACTGTTCGACATGTTCCTCAGCCATGCCCTCACAGGTGCGGATTCCTCTGCATTCCTCCGAAAATGCGCGGACGATTTCATGCGGAAGCTCGACTGACCATGGACCCCGAAACTCGACACCCCTAGCGTGGTTTCTCGACGAACAGAGTCCCGAGAATCACCGGCACTGCGCAGGAAGTCGGCGCGGCCGACTTCCTGTACCACCCAAACTCCCGCCCCGACTGCGGCGGGTTGTCAGAACAAGGAGGACCCATGACCCGAACCCCCGCGCCCTGGGGCATCAGCAGGATGGGGCCGTACGCGGCCACCACCACGCTCCCGGCGTTCACGCCCGTCATCGACCCCGAGACGCAGATCGCCGTCATCGTGGACGAGAACGGCCGAACCGTTGAACTGGGCAGCCATGGCACCAGCACCAGCGGTGTCACCCCCACCCAGACCGGGCCCGACGGACAGCCGGGTGCCCCGACCGACGCCGACAGCTATGAGTCCTACGACCAGGACCAGAGCAGCGGCTGATGGACGACCGAAGCGGGTCGGTGCTGGTACTGACCAATCCCCTTGACGTGACCGCAGATGCGGTACTGAGGGTGCTCGGCGAGCGCCGGGTGCCGGTGGTCCGTCTCGATCCCGGCACCGATCTGCACACGGGTGCCTCGCTGATCGCCACATACCGCACCGGCGCTCAGCGAGGCACCCTGCGCACCGCCAGCCGGGAACTCGACCTCACCGACGTCCGGTCGGTCTGGGTGCGCCGAGCCTCGCCCTACGAAGGCCCGTCCGAACTGGACGGCCAGGACCGCCGGTTCGCCGCCTCGCAATCCCTGTGGGCCACGGGCGGCATCCTCGCGTCGCTCCCACACGCGCACTACGTGAACCACCCCTGGGCGAACCGCGCCGCCGAGCACAAACCAGCACAGCTGGCAGCCGCGCAGAGCTGCGGGCTCACGGTCCCCGACACGGTGATCACGAACCGAGCGGACGAGGCCCGGGAGTTCGTGGCCGCCCAAGCCGCCGGAGCGGTGTACAAACCGCTCTGGAACACCCCGTACTCGGTCGACGGACAACCGCACGCCGTGTGGGTTCGCGAGGTCGATCCAGCCGAGATCACAGACGCCGTATCCGTCTGCCCGCACCTCTTCCAGGCGAAGGTGCCAAAGGTGTTCGACGCACGGGTGACGGCTGTCGGCGACCGCCTCTTCGGCCTCCGCATCGACAGCCCCGACCTCGACTGGCGCCGCCGCCAGAACCGGATGAGGTGCACACCGATCGACGTACCCGAGCCGGTCGCGCGTTCAATCGACGCCTACCTCGGCCAATTCCGCTTGGTGTTCGGCGCGTTCGACTTCGCTGTCACCGCCTCAGGCGCCTGGTACTTCCTTGAGTGCAACCCGAACGGCCAGTGGGCCTGGCAGCCGACCGAGACCACCACGACGATCGCCCACTCCCTCGCCGACCAGCTACAGAAAGGCCGTGACGCATGAACACACCGGCTGAACTCCGTACCGCCCTGGCCGACAGGCTCACCGAGGACGGCACGCTGACCGAACCCGGATGGGACAGCGCCGCGAGGGCCGTTCCACGAGAGCTCTTCGTCGGGGCCTACTTCGTTCCGATCCTCGGCAGCGTTCCGACCGGCTACCGGCCCATCCGCGAGGGCGATCCCGGATGGCTGGAGGGGATCTACGAGGACCAGACGCTGGTCACCCAACTCGATGGCCGCACCGCTCCTGAGGACATCGGCGGGGAAACGGTGACAGGTATCCCGACATCGTCATCCACGCTCCCGTCCGTGGTGCTGCAAATGTGGCATCAGCTCGACGTCGAGGCCGGGCACCGCGTGCTCGAAGTCGGTACCGGAACCGGGTACTCGACCGCCCTCGGTGCCCACCGCCTCGGAGACGCCAACCTCACCAGCATCGAGTACGACCCCACCGTCGGCACGGCAGCCGCAACAGCGATCAAGGCCGCGGGATTCAGCCCCCGGCTGATCATCGGTGACGGCTTGCGCGGCGACCCCGACGGTGGCCAGTACGACCGACTCATCGCCACCTGTTCGGTTCGGTACATCCCGCTCTCGTGGCTGCACCAGGTGAAGCCCGGCGGTCGCATCCTGGTCACCCTCTCCGGGTGGAGCTACGCGAACGCCCTCGCGCTGCTCGACGTGACCGGCTCCGGCGAAGCCACCGGTCGGTTCCTCGAGGACCAGGCCAGTTTCATGATCGCCCGACCTCACGATCGCCCGCCCCGCCCGACGCTGGACCTCCTGCCCGGCGAGGAGCGTCCGACGCACATCGACCCGGCGACGCTGGACAGTTGGACGGGAAGTTGGGTAGCCCAACTCGCCGCGCCCTCAGCCATCCGCATGGGTGTCGGAGCTCAACAGATCCTCTGGGACCTGGCCACAGGATCACAGGCCCGGACCGCGCCCGACCCCAATGGCGGTTGGACCGTGACTCAGCGCGGGCCTGTCGCCCTGTGGGACCGGGTCGAGCAGGCGGTTCAGAGCTGGCAATCGGCCGGCGAACCGCACCAGGACGCATTCGGCATCACGATCTCCCCCGCACGGCAACGGGTCTGGCTCGGAAACGAGGCCGGCCCCGGCTGGGACCTCCCGATCTGATGCCGGACCCGAGCCGCCCAGACCACACGCCGCAGCTGAACCCCCACCCGCCCGGGCGACGCGTGGCGAAGCCGGGGGCGGGCACCCGCCGGGAGGCGGGTGGGGGGTGGATGGTGGGGAACGGCGGAAGATCCTCTCAACAAAGCAGATGATGCGCGGGTGTTCACCCGGCACCTAGGCATACGAGCACACAACCACCGCCCGCGCGTGGCGTCACCGGGGCGGAAATCGCCCCGCCGCTAGCGTGGCGGCATGGGCGTGCAGGGACTGGATCTGGCCGGGTTGCGCCGGGTGTACGGGCGGACGGGCAGTCGGCTGTTCTACACCTGGGTGGCGCGCAACGCCCGGCACTGGGGGTGGACGGAGCCCGGGCAGTCGAAGTGGCGGCTGTGGCGCGCGCAGCGGCAGTTGCAGGACGTGCTGGGCCGCAGGCTCGCCCTGCGGCCGGGCGCGCGGGTGCTGGACGCCGGGTGCGGGGCGGGGGTGGTGGCCCGGGCGATGGCCACGCGGTTCGGGCTGGTCGTGGACGGCGTGGACGTGCTGGACTTCCACCTCGCCGAGGCCCGCCGCCTGAGCGAGCGCGCCGCGCTGGGCGTCCGTACGGTCTTCACCTGGGCCGACTACCACCATCTCCCCTACGCGACGGGCGAGTTCGACGGCGCCTACTCCATGGAGACCCTCGTCCACTCCTACGACCCGCCCCGCGCCCTCGCCGAGTTCCACCGGGTGCTGCGCCCCGGCGGGCGCCTGGTCCTGCTGGGCCCGATGGCCACCGGCCCGCTGGAGGAACTGCCGCCCGGCAAGCGCGAGCTGCTGGAGCCGTTCCTGGACGCGATGGCGATGACCGGCGCCCGGGTCTTCCACGCAGGCAACCTGTCGCGGCTGCTCACCGAGGCCGGGTTCGAGGTGGAGGAGGCCCTGGACGCGACCGCGTACTACGCGCCGACCGCCGAGGCGGTGCACGCCGCCTTCCGCCTGCCGTGGGAGGTGCTGCGCCGCTGCGGCGATCCGGCGCGGTGGCTCAATCTCCGCTCCACGGTGGAGATGTACGACGTACGGGAGTGCGTCGCCTGGTACGTCCACACCGCCGTCAAGCCCGCGAGGTGACCCGCGCCATGGCCTCCCCACTCCCCTACCCGTCCGGCTGGTTCTGCGTCGGCCGCGCCCGCGACCTGCCGCCCGGGCGGGTGCGGACGGCCCGCCTGGCGGGCGAGGACGTGGTGCTGTACCGGACCCGCCGGGGCGCCGCGCGGGCGGTCGGGCCGCACTGCCCACACCTGGGGGCGCATTTCGGGGCCGGTGGGCGGGTGCGGGGCGAGGAACTGGTGTGCCCGTTCCACGGGTTCGCCTTCGGCCTGGACGGTTCGTGCCTCGGCGCCCCGGACGGCACCCGGCTGCGCGCCGAGCTGACGCAGCGTCACTTCGCCGAGCGCGACGGCATCCTGTTCGTCTGGTGCGGCGAGGGGGCGCCCTCCTGGGAGCTGCCGCCGCCGGTCGGGGTGCGTCCGCTCGCCTGGTGGAGCGGGGAGTTGCGCTCGCATCCGCAGGAGGTGATGGAGAACAGCGTGGACTTCCGGCACGCGTCGGTGCTGCACGACCTGGACACCCGGGAGACCGCCCCGCCGGAGGTGGACGGGCCGCTGTTCACCGTCCATCAGCGCACCGTCACGCGCTTTCCGGGGCTGGGCGCGGTCAGCCTGGAGCAGCCGGTGACGCTGGCGGGGCTGGGCCTGATGCGGCTGACGGCCGAACTCCCGCAGCTGGGGACCACGTTGCGGGTGTGGGTGATGCCGACGCCGCTCGGGCCGTGGCGTACCCAGGTGCGGTTCGCGATGACGAGCACGGTGCCGATGCCGGGGCTGGTGCCGGGGCCGGGGCCGGGTTCGCTGAAGGCCGTCGACCGGGCGGCGTCCTGGCTGGCCCTGCAGGCGTCGGTACGGATCATCAAGCAGGACCGGCCGGTGCTGGAGCACAAGCGCTACCTGTCGCAGCCCCGCCTGGTGCCCGGGGAGCGGTCGATCGGCGTGTTCCGGCGCTGGGTCCGGCAGTTCTACCCGCCGTTCCACCCGCCGTTCCACCCGCCGTTCCACCCGCAGTTCCACCCGCAGGACGACGCGGCGCACTGACGCGCCTCACGTCCCGCCCGGTGCGGCGAGGGCCTCCCACACCGGGTCGGGCAGTCCGGGCACGGCCCGTCCTTCGGCCTGCCAGCGCCGGGCCAGCTCGGCGTAGATGGGCACCTCCGGATCCTCGCCCGGTGGGCGCTCCACCGGCCGGTCCACCAGCCGCTCGACCGGCCGCTCCAGCGCATGCAGGATCGTTTCTTCAACCGGTCGCCGCCGTCGCCGCGGTACCGGCATCACCCCAAATCCACTCACACCCGCCCAACGGGCCCCACCCGCCCCTGGACACGGCCGCGTCAACGGGCAACGCCCCCGTCAGCCACACGTACGGGTGGCCCGCACCCCCATCGGGCACGCACGAGAAGTCGGACGGGCCGACTTCTCGTGCACGCCCGAAGCACGAACCGGCTCAGCGCCGCCGCCCCGCCGCCAGCAGCTCCGGCACGGTGGCGAGCTTCACCCGGGGCCGCCCCTCGGCCTCGCCCCGGGCGCGCTCCGCCCGCTCCACCGCCCGCAGCTCCCTGAGCCCGACGGCGTCCGGCCGCCGCGTGCGCACCAGCTTCTCGAAGTCCCGCCGGCTCCCCGCCGGGGTGGACAGCGCCCGGGCCCCGGCGTCGTCCAGCAGGGCGTCGACGGTCTCCCGGGCGCAGGCCCGGTTGGCGCCGATCCCGCCGGACGGGCCGCGCTTGGCCCACCCGACCACGTACGCGCCGGGCAGCGGCCGCCCGGTGGCCGGGTCGACGACGCGCCCGCCCTCGTGCGCGACCGTCGCCGCCGCCTCGTCGAACGGCAGCCCGGGCACGGGCACACCCCGGTGCCCGATCGACCGGACGACGAGGCCCGCCGCCAGGGTCTCCCGCTCGCCCGTACCCGCCACCGGACCCACCGGACCGTCGCCCGGCGCCGCCTCGCCCCTTCCGTCGCCCGTGCCTTCGCCCGCACCTTCGCCCCTTCCGTCGCCCACGCCGTCGGCCGGTGCCGTGCGTTCCACCGTCACCCCGGCCACCCGCCCGTCCGCGCCCGCGACCAGCTCGACCGGCGCCGACAGGAACCGCAGCACGATCCGCCGCCCCGCCGCGGGCTCCGCGTCCGCCCCGTACGGGACGAACGGCAGCCCGGCGAGCAGCGCCGCCCGCGAACCGGGCGCGGCCGACTCGATCACGGCCCGCACCCGCGGATGGTCCTCGACCACCAGCTCGACGCCCGGCAGTTCGCGCAGCGCCAGGAACTCCGCCCGCGTCCACGCCGCCTGCTCGGGCCCGCGCCGGGCCAGCAGGACGACCTCCCGCACCCGCCCGCCGCGCAGCGCCGCGAGCGCGTGGTCGGCGATGTCGGTCCCGGCGAGCCGGTCCGGGTCGGTGAGCAGGATGCGGGCGATGTCGACGGCGACGTTGCCGGTGCCGATCACCGCGACCCGCTCGGCGTCGAGCCGCACGGCCCCGGCCGGGACGGTGGGTTCGGCGTTGTACCAGCGGACGAAGGTGGTGGCGGGCAGGCTGCCGGGCAGGTCCTCGCCGGGGATGTCCAGGCGCCGGTCGGCGGCGGCGCCGACCGCGTAGACCACGGCGTGGTGGTGGGCGGCGAGCTCCTCGTGGGTCACGTCCGTGCCGACCTCGACGTTGAGGTGCATCCGTAGCCTCGGGTCGTGGAAGACGTTCGCGAAGCTCTCCGCGATCCGCTTGGTGGACTGGTGGTCGGGCGCGACGCCGTGGCGCAGCAGTCCGCCGGTGACGGGCAGCCGGTCGATCATGGTGATCTCGGCGCCGGTGGAGCGCAGCAGCTCCTGCGCGGTGTACCCGGCGGACGGACCGGTGCCGACGATGGCCACCCGCAACGGGCCCGCGTCACCTGCCCCGCCCGGCAGGCTGCGCGGGAAGCTGGGCGCGCCCCAGGCGTGGTCGCTGGGGTGGTCGCGGAACCAGTCGCGGTTGATCGGGCCGAACGCGGTGTCGGGCCCGCGCAGTCGGTCCACGGGGAAGATCGCGTCGACGGGGCAGGCGTCGGCGCAGGCGCCGCAGTCGATGCAGGCCACCGGGTCGATGTAGAGCATGTCGGTGGTGCCGAACTCCGGTTCGTCCGGGGTCGGGTGGATGCAGTTGACCGGGCAGACGGACACGCAGGAGGCGTCGTTGCAGCAGTTCCGGGTGATCGCGTAGGCCATGGCGGGGGTGGGGTCCTCGCTGTGATGAAGTGGATGACGATCCGTCAGATCCTCAGAGCATGTGCACGCGGCGGTAGATGGCCGCCGATCGCCTGGTGAGCAGCCCGGTCTCGGCGAGGAAGGCCATCAGGTGCCGGGAGCTGGTGCGCATCATCGCCTTGCGGTGCTCGTTGGCCGCGGCCTCGGCGAGCGCCCGGTCGACGTCGAGGCCCGCGGCCCGGTAGACGCCGGGGTGGACCATGCTGGTGACGATGATGTACGCGCAGATCGCGATGCCCACGGCGGCGTGGCGGCGGCGGGCGGGGCCGGCGTGGCGCATCCGCTCCCGGATCTCCTGCCGGGCGAACTTCATGTGCCGCGACTCCTCGACCACGTGGATGCGGGAAGTGCCGCGCACGATGTCGAGGACGTTCTCGCCGCGCATCCAGTCGCGCTGCATGACGTCGAGCACCTCTTCGGCCACCAGGATGCCGCCGTAGGCGAGTTCACCCCTGGCGACGGACTTGAAGAGGCGGCCCGCCTGGGCGATGAGCCGGTTGGGCCGGTAGGCGGGGACGCCCATCTTCTCGCAGGCGCGGGCGAACATGATCGAGTGGCGGCACTCGTCGGCGATCTCGGTGAGCGCGAAGCGGAACTCGGCGCTGGCCGGGTCGTTGAGGTACTGGTCGCGCAGCACCATCTGCTGGAGGATCATCTCGAACCAGATGCCGGTGTTCATGATCGAGCAGACCTCGTGCCGGGTGAGCGTGACCCGCTGCTGCTCGCTCATCTCGTCCCAGAGCCGGGTGCCGTAGAGGCTGCTCCACTCCGGGTTCAGGCCGTGGTGCTCCGGCGGGAGGGGAGCGTCCCAGTCGATCTCGACCGAGGGGTCGTAGGAGAGGGTGGCGGCCGACTCCAGCAGCCGCTTCGAGACGTCGTCGTCCGCCGTGGTGTGCCGCTGGTCGTGCCGGTCGTTCCCGTTCTGCCGGCCCTTGCCGCCCTGCCGACCATTGCTGCCCTGCCGGTCGTTCCCGTTCCGCCGGTCGTTCGTCCCGTTCTGCCGGTCCCGCTGCCGCGCCACCGGGTCGGTGAGAGCCATGGCTGCCTCCTGGTGCCTGCTCCTGCGGATGCCCGCTCACCCGCTTATTAGACGGACAGTACAATAAGAGCGCTCGCCCGAGAACCCCCCGCGTTCGCCTACGACGGGGGCTGCCGGGTGAACGCCGCCCGGTACGCGCTGGGCGTCAGGCCCGTGCGCCCCGCCAGGTGACGCCGCAGCGAGTCGGTGGTGGCCAGACCGCTGAGCCGGGCCACCTGCTCCATCGGCAGCTCCGTCGTCTCCAGCAACTCCTGCGCCCGGATGACCCGTTGATACAGCAGCCACTGCAACGGGCTCAGGCCCGTCTCCTCGTGGAAGCGCCGGGTCAGCGTCCGGACGCTGGTGGCCGCGTGCGCCGCCAACTCGCCTCGGGTGAGCGGCTCGTGGAGCCGTTCCAGGGCCCACGCCCGCGTCCCGGCCAGTGAGGTGCCGGACTCCGGCGGCAGCGGCGTGGCAATGAACTGCGCCTGCCCGCCCGGCCGTACGGGAGCCGCGACCACCAGCCGGGCGGTGGCGTTGGCCGTGGCGGCGCCGTAGTCGGAGCGCACCAGGTGCAGGCACAGGTCGATGCCCGCGGAGAGCCCGGCGGAGCTCAGCAGGTTGCCGTCCTCGACGTAGAGCACGTCCGGTCGCAGCCGCACCTCGGGGTAACGGGCGCTGAACTCCTCGGACTTGGCCCAGTACGTGGTCGCACTGCGTCCGTCCAGCAGGCCCGCCCGGGCGAGCACGAACGCGCCGGTGCAGATCGAGGCGACGCGCTTTCCGGCCCCCGCCGCCCGGCGCAGCGCCGCGAGGACGGCGGGCTCGATCTCCTCCCGGGCGGCGGTGCCGGTCACGATCACGGTGTCGGCGTCCTCGACGGCCTCCAGCCCGTACGGAACGGTGACCACCATGCTGCTGCTCGTCGCGATCGGGCCGGGGCGGGCGGTGCAGATGCGCACCTCGTACCCGGGGCGGCCGTCCACCGCCGTGGCGCCGAGGACGAGTTCGGGGATCGACAGGTCGAAGGTGGTGGCGGGGGGAACGGCGACGACGGCGACGCGATGCGCTACGGGCATGGCCCGAACCTCCGGATGTTTGGCATTCGGGCCACTACCTTAACGATCTCCCGCGAACGATCCTGGAACGGCCGAAACCCCGTCACCCACCTGGGAGTTCACCATGCCGTCGTCCACGTACGTCGTCGTCGGAGCCGGAGCCACCGGAGCGGCCACCGCGCGGCTGCTCGCCGAGTCCGGCGAGCGGGTCCGCCTCCTCACCCGCCGGGGTTCGGGCCCCGAGCACCCGAGGATCGAACGGGTGCCGCTCGACGCCACGGACACCGACCAACTGACCGAGGCCGTCCGAGGGGCGCGGGTGCTGGTCAACTGCGCCATGCCCGCCTACGACCGCTGGCCCACCGACTTCCCGCCGCTGGCCGCCGCCCTGCTGTCGGCGGCGGAGCGCACCGGCGCCGACTACGTGATGCTCGGCAACGCCTACGGCTACGGGCCGCTCGACGGGCCCGCCACCGAGGGCCTGCCGATGGCGCCCACCAGCGTCAAAGGCGCCGTCCGGGCCCGGATGTGGACGGACGCGCTCGCCGCGCACCGGGCCGGACGGGTCCGGGTGACGGAGGTGCGGGCCAGCGACTACCTCGGCGCGGGCGCCTACTCGCCCTTCACCCTCATGGTCGGCGCCCAGGTCCTGGCCGGCGCGTCCGTCGCGTACCCGGGGGACCCGGACGCGCCGCACAGCTGGTCCTACACCGTCGACACCGCCCGCACGCTGATCGCCGCCGCGCGCGACGACCGCTCCTGGGGCCGGGCCTGGCACGTACCGTCCACCTCCGAGGCCACCGTCCGCGAGCTCGCCGGGCAGCTGGCCCGCGCGGCGGGGGCGGCCGGGCCCCGCCTGAACCGGATGCCCCTCGCCGAGCTGGAGGCGATCGGGCGGACCGACTCCGTCATGGCGGAGTTCCCCGAGATGCTCTACCTGTACGACCGCCCGAACCTCCTCGACGCGTCCTTCACGTCGGAGGCCCTGGACCTCACAGCGACGCCCCTCGACGTGGTCCTCAAGGAGATGGCCTCCGCCTGAGGCCCGCTCACTCGCCGCTCACTCCCCGGCCGCCGTCGCCCGACGCGCCCGCTCACTCCCCGGCCGCCGCCGCCCGACGCGCCCGCTCGGTCAGGTGCCGCCGCTCCGGCGCACTCGACGTACGGGCGGCGGCGGCGCGGTAGGCATCCGCGACGGTCGACGGGTCGGCGCCGGCCTGCTCGAGCAGGTGGGCGCGGACGGCGAGGAGGCGGTGGTGGCGGGCCAGCCGCTTGTCGGCGGCCAGTGCGGGCACTCCGTTCGGGTGGTCGTCCGAGCCGTCCAGCACCGCCAACCCCACCGCCGGCCCGTACACCATGGCGAGCGCGACGACCCGGTTGAGCGCCACCATCGGGTTGGCGTCGAAGGCGAGCAGCAGGTCGTACAGCACCAGGATCTGCGCCCAGTCCGTCTCCTCCGCGCTCGCCGCCTCGCTGTGCACCGCCGCGATCGCGGCCTGCACCTGGTACGGCCCGACCGGCCCGCCGGGCAGCACGGCGGCGATCAACTCCAGCCCTTCCTCGAGGAGTTCGCGCCGCCACAGCCGCCGGTCCTGCTCCGCCAGCGGCACCAGCTCGCCGTAGCGCCCGGTGCGGGCGGGCCGGCGGGCGTCGGTGAGCAGCATCAGGGCGAGCAGCCCGGCCGTCTCGGCGTCCTCGGGCACCAGGCGCAGCAGCAGCCGGGCGAGGCGGATCGCCTCGTCCGCGAGCCGGGGCGCGGTCAACTCCTCGCCGTCGCTGGCCGTGTAGCCCTCGTTGAAGATCAGGTACAGCACCTGCCGCACCTCGCCCAGCCGCGCCGCCAGGGCCCCCTCCCCCTCCAGCGGTACGAACCCGCCGCCCGCCGCGCGGATGCTCTGCTTCGCGCGGCTGATGCGCTGCGCCATGGTCGACTCGGGCACCAGGAAGGCGGCCGCGATCTGCGCGGTGGTCAGCCCGCCGACGGCGCGCAGGGTGAGCGCGATGCGGCTCGGCGCGGACAGCGTCGGGTGGCAGCACAGGAACAGCAGCGCGAGCGAGTCGTCGGCGGCGCCCTCGTGGGGCCCGGAGTCGGCGGGCGGCGCGAGCAGCGCGGACTGCGGGGTGGCCGTCGCGAGCGCCTCCTCGCGGCGGCGCCGGGCGGAGTCGCTGCGCACCTGGTCGAGCAGTTTGCGGCTCGCGACCGTCACCAGCCAGCCGCGCGGGTTCTCCGGCAGGCCGTCCTCGGGCCACCGCAGCGCGGCCGTCAGCAGGGCCTCCTGCACGGCGTCCTCGCACAGGTCGAAGTCCCCGTAGCGACGCACCAGCGCCCCGAGGGCCTGCGGCGCGAGTTCGCGCAGCAGCCCCTCGACCGCCGTCCCCGGCCGCCCGCCCATGCCCGTGCCCGCGTTCACTCGCCCGCCCGCGCCCGTCGCTCGCCCGCCCGCGCTCACTCTCCCGCCGGCGACTCGTGCAGGATCGGCCACAGCTCCACGGGCTCGACGTCCGCGAACGGCATGTCCGCCGCGATCCGCTGGGCGCGCTCCAGGCTCTCGCAGTCCAGCAGGTAGAAGCTGGCCAGGTACTCCTTGGTCTCCAGGTACGGCCCGTCGGTGACGACCGGCGCGCCCTCGGCCCGCCGCACCAGCTGCGCGGCGGCGGCGTCGGCGAGCCCGTACGCGCCGATCAGCTCGCCGGTCTCGCGGTAGCGGGCGTTGAACGCCTCCTGCCGGGCGATCGCCTCCGGCCAGGCTTCGGCCGGGAAGGAGTCCCACTTGGCCTGGTTGCCGTAGATCATCGCGACGTACTTCATTCCGGTTCTCCCGTTCCGCTGAGCGCAGCACACCCCGTCGGCATGCCGTCATCCAAGAGGGAGACGGAGCCGACGACGCCCCCTCGACACGGCGGACGACATTCTTCCGGAACCCCTTCCGGAATCCCGTCCCGGGACCCCGTCCGAAGATCATCCGCCCCCGGGTCGCCGGTCCCGCGCGTCGAACGCCGCCAGGGAGAGCGCGCCCGGCCCGAGGGCGCGCCGCAGCGCCTCCACCTCCGTGCGGTCCAGCCCGCCCAGCGCCTCCGCGAGTTCGGCCGCCGCGTCCTCGGCGATCTCCGCCGCCACCGCCTCCACCGGCGTGCGCGGCCCCAGCTTGCTGACCGCTCCCGCCGCCCGGGCCGGGGTGAGCAGCGCCGAGGCCCGGGCGAGCAGCCACCCGGGCACCCCGGCCGCGCCCTCGGGCGGGACGAGGTACGGGCGGGCGCCGTCGTAGCGCTCGTCCTCGGCGAAGGCCCGCTGCTTCACCTTGAGCACCGGCCGGGCCTTCGCCCCCGGCACGCCGGTCTCCCACCACTCCCCGGCGGGTTTGAGGACGTACCCCTCGGCGAGGTTGTCGGCCAGTTCGGGCAGCCCGAACAGCGCCGGGACCCTGCTCGGGTACGCGACGGGCAACTGCTGCAGCGCGGTGAGCGGCCCGTGGCCGAGCAGCGGCACACAGATCAGCCCGGCCGCGTCCGCGGCGGAACGCAGCGCCCGGTCCGCCGCCCAGCGCCGCCCCTCGACCGTCTCCACGGTGGCGTCGAACGGCAGCCAGCGCAGCCCCGGCGCGTACCAGACGCCCGTCTGCACCGGCTCGGCCCCGGCCTCGACGGGCACCCGCGGGTGCGGGTACCGCCCACCGGCCAGTTCCCCGTAGACCGTCACCACCCCGCCGCCGTCCCCCCGCAGCGCGGAGGCCAACCTGGCGGCCGCCACGGCGAGTTCGGGCCAGATCCGGCTCACGCCGAAGAAGGCGTCCAGCCCCTCGTCCCCCAGCAGCTCCCGCCGCTTCGCCGCCCGCACAACACCGTCCGCCGCGCAGACCACCGCGAAGTGCGCACCGTGCACCTTCTCGGCGGCGGTCCACTCCCGGCTGCCGGGCGCGTCGGGGCGCCCCTTCGCGGGGATCTTCGGGTACGGGGTGAGGTTCTCGTCGACGGACACCCACCGATCCTCGCCGGGCCACCCGCCCCCGGGCAACGGAGATTCACCCGGCCCACCCGAAGTACGGCCTCCCTGCGCTCCGGGGGGGTCTACGGGGCCTCCAGGGTCTACGAGCCGTACGGGGTCGACGGGGTCTACGGGGCCTACGACGCGTCGATCGACCGCAGGTACGCGAGCACCGCCCGCACCCGCCGGTGGCCGCCGTCCGAGGCGGGCAGGCCGAGCTTGCCGAAGATGTTCCCGATGTGCTTGTTCACCGAGGTCTCCGCGATGAACAGCAGCCCGCCGATCGCACCGTTGCCGTGCCCCTCCGCCATCAGGGCGAGCACCTCGCGTTCACGTGAACTCAACGCCGCCAGCGGGTCGTTGCGCACCCGGCGCACCATCAGCTGGGAGATCACCTCCGGGTCCATGGCGACCCCGCCGGCCGCCACCCGCTCCAGCGCGTCCAGGAACTCCTCCACCCGGCCGACCCGGTCCTTGAGCAGGTACCCGACCCCGGCGGCGCCGTCGGCCAACAGCCGGGCGGCGTACGCGTGTTCGACGTACTGGGACAGCATCAGCACCGGCAGTCCCGGCAGCTGCTCCCGGGCGGCGACGGCGGCCCGCAGCCCCTCGTCCCGGAACCCCGGGGGCAGCCGGACGTCCAGGACGGCCGCGTCCGGGCGGTGCCGCAGCAGTGCGGGAAGCACCTCGCCGCCGTCCTCGACGGCCTCGCACACCTCGTGGCCGACACTGGTGAGCAGCAGCGAAATACCTTCCCGCAGCAGGGCGTTGTCCTCGGCGATCACGATCCGCACGGCAGCTCCACTCTCAACTCGGTCGGCCCTCCGGGCGGACTGTCCAGCTCGGTGACGCCGTCGAACGCGGCGACGCGGCGCTCGATGCCGCGGATCCCGCTGCCCGCACCGGGCACGGCGCCTCCCCGCCCGTCGTCCCGCACCACGATGTGGATCGCCCGTGCGGTGATGCGCAGGTGCACCCGGCCGTGCGCGGCTCCGCTGTGCTTGGCGGTGTTGGTGAGCGCCTCGGAGAGGACGAAGTACGCGGCGGCCTCGACCGCGACGGGGGCCCGCGTCCCGCCCGCCTCGTCCTCGACGTCCAATTCGGTGGGGATCTGGCAGGCCGCGACCAGCGAGCGGGCCGCCTCCGCGAGGCCGTGGTCGAGCAGCACCGGCGGGTAGATCGAGCGCACGGCCCCGCGCAGGGAGCGCACCGCCTGCTCGGTCACCTCGCGGGTGCGCTCGAGCATGGCGAGGGCCTCGGGCAGCCGCTCGGGTCCGGCCTCCAGCGCCCGCTTCACCAACGCCAGCCGCAGCGACACCGACACCATCCCGGCCTGCGCGCCGTCGTGCAGGTCCCGTTCGATGCGCCGCAGTTCGGCGGCGTGCGCCTCCAGCGCCTCGGCCCGGGTGACGGTCAGCTCCTGCACCCGCTCGGCCAGCGACACCCGTCGGCGGCGGGGCCGCAGCAGCGCCCGGGTGGCCAGCGCGTGCAACTGCGCGCACCAGGGCAGCAGCCACCCGGCGAGCACGGCGTACGCGAGGCCCACGGCGAAGGCCGCCGACACGGCCCACCAGGAGTCGATCTCCCAGACCAGCAGCTGCGCGGGCGCGGGCACCGCCTGCCACCACAGCGGGACGGTCAGCCAACTCGCCGCGCCCGCGCACAGCATCAGCGACAGCGCGGCGCCGAGGACGCCGAGCAGGGCGTGGACGGGCAGCCAGAGCAGGTCGGCGTAGGTGGCGCGGTCGGTCAGCATCGCCTGGGCGCGGACGAGGGGCCTGCCCTCGGCCGGCCGGTAGTCGGAGGGGATCTCGCAGTCCAACCACCGCCCGGACCACCGGCGTTGGGCGTCGGCGGCGCGCCGGAGCCGGCTCAGTGCGGGCGGCAGCAGGTACAGTCCGGGGCCGATCAGGCTCAGCACGGACACGGCGAGCAGGACGTACACCCCGGCGAGGCCCACGAGCCCCGTCCCACCGGCCGCGAGCACGTACCGCAGTGCGGCCGCGAACCGCCGCCCGAACCCCCGCAGGCCGTCCACCCCCGGCAACCCGCGTCGAACCGCCACCCCGCCTCCCACCGGCCCGGACTCCCCCGGCGGCCGACGCTACCACCGCGCCACCGACCCGCCCGTACAGCACATTCAGCGCGCCCGTACCCCACGCCTGGCGCCCCCGGACCACACACTTATCGCCCCCGAACCGCCCTCCCGAGCTGCCCGATCAGCAGTTCCTCCGCCTCTCCCGCCCCGAGCCGCCCGACCAGCACCTGCGCCGTGAGCCCGTCCGCGAGGGCGAGCAGCGTACGGGCCTCGCGGCGCGGGTCGGCGGCCCCGGCCTCGGCGAGGAGGCGGTGCAGCACCTGCTCGAACTCCTCGTACCCGGTGCGCAGCACCTCCGCCAGGGCGGGGTTGACGGCCGCCCGGGCGACGAAGGCCAGCCAGATGCGCGCCTCGGCGCGGTGCTCCTCGCGCAGCAGCGCCACCTCGGTGACGGCGTGGGCGAGGGCGTCCTCGGCGGGCCGGGCGCGGACGCGGTCGGTGATCCGCGTGCCGATGTGGGCGAGGGCGAAGCGCAGCATCTCCTCCTTGGTGCGGAAGCACCGCTGGACGGCGCCCATCGACACCTCGGCGCGGGCGGCCACGTCCCGCAGGGTGGCCCCTTCGAGTCCGCGTTCGTCGATGAGGGCGCAGACGGCCTCGGCGATCCGCCGCCGCCGCTCCTCGTGGTCGACCTGCCTGGGCAACGGATCGCTCCTTCCTCGAACTTAATCCGATGCGAGTGTATCGGTTCCTCGGCTACGGTTCCGATGCAAGCGCATCGCCAACAGGGAAGGGGCCGACCGTGCTCCTCTGGAAACTGCCCGCCGCCGCACTCGCCGCCGCCGTCCGCACCGGGGAGGTGTCCGCCCGCGAGGTCGTCGACGCCCACCTCGACCGGATCGCCGAGGTGAACCCGCAGGTCAACGCCGTCACCCAGCTCCTCGCCGACCGGTCCTGCGCCGCCGCCGACGGCATCGACCGGCGCCGCGCGGCGGGCGAGACCCTGGGCCCGCTCGCCGGGGTACCGTTCACCGTCAAGGAGTCCACCCCGATCGAGGGCGTGCCCACCACCTTCGGCCTGCGCCGCTTCTCCGCGCTCACCGCCCGCGCCGACGCCGTCCCCGTCGCCCGGCTGCGCGCCGCCGGGGCGATCCCGATCGGCCACAGCAACCTGCCGACCCTGATCCTCTCCGGCATGCACACCCGCAGCGAGCTCTACGGCGACACCCGCAACCCCTGGGACGCCACCCGCACCCCCGGCGGCAGCAGCGGCGGGGACGGCGCGGCCGTCGCCACGGGCCTGGCCCCGCTCGGGCTCGGCAACGACTCCGGCGGCTCCGTACGCGTCCCGGCCTCCTTCTGCGGCGTCGCCGCCCTCAAGCCGACCACCGGCCGCTTCCCCGCCGACCAGCGCGTCCTCGGCCCGGAGGACCCGGGGCTCGCCTCCCAACTCCTCGTCGTGGACGGCCCGCTGGCCCGTACGGTCGGAGACCTGCGGCTCGCCTACGAGACCCTGGCGGGCCCCGACCCGCGCGACCCGCGCGCCGTCCCGGTGCCGCTGTACGGCCCGGCGCCGGAGCGGCCCGTCCGCGTCGCCCTGGTCGCCGACCCGGGCGGGCACGGCGTCCACCCCACCGTCCGCGCCGCGCTCGACAGGGCCGCCGAGGCCCTGCGCGACGCCGGCCACGAGGTGCACGAACTCGCGGACCTGCCCCGCTTCGACGAGACGACGGAGTACTACCACAGCTTCCCCGTCACCGAGTTCGCCCCGAGCTGGCCCGCCGTGCGCGAGCTACTCGGCGAGGCGGCCACCCGCTACATCGACTTCACCATGCGCCGCACCCCGCCGATGGACGCGGCCGGGCTGATGCGGATGGCGAGCGCCACGGCGGGCATCCGCCGCGAATGGGCCGCGCTCATGCAGGACTACCCGCTGGTCCTCGGCCCGGTCTTCACGGAGCCCCCGGTCGAACCCGGCCTGGAGTCCAGCTCCCAGGAGGGCCGCGACCGTGTGGCCGAGGCCATGCGCCTGTGCTGCGCGACCACCCTGCTCGGCCTCCCGGCGGTCGCCGTGCCGACGGGCCTCGCGGAGGACGGCCTGCCGGTCGGCGTACAGCTCGTCGGCTCCGCCTTCCGCGAGGACCTCTGCCTCGCGGCGGCGCAGTCGGTGGAGGACCGCCTCGGCACCTTCACACCCGTCGACCCGCGCTGACGCCCGTCGCCCCGCGCTGGCACCGGTGGACCCGCGCTGACACCCGTCGACCCGCGCTGACACCGGTCGGCCCAGCATGCGTGGAAATCGCGCCACACGTTGTCTTCGAAGGCTCTGTTCCGCTTCGGTCCGTACACGGCAGGCTGGCGGACATGCAGACAGAGATCCTTGATCAGGAGGGCTACGCCTCCTCCTTCGTCGACGACGCCCCGGCCCACCAGCTGTTCCCGGGCATCCAGTTGCGCACCCTGTGGCAGGGGGCGGGCGGGTCCTCCGCCCACGTGGTGCAGCTGGAGGCGGGTTCCACCTGGGAGGGGCGCGACGTCCACGAGCCCGGTCCGGAGGAGGTCTACGTGGTGTCCGGCACCTTCAACGACGGGGCCCGCGACTACCCCGCCGGAACGTTCCTGCACGCCCCGGCCGGGTCCTGGCACGTGCCGTCCAGCAGCACCGGCTGCACCCTGTTCGTCTTCTACCCCGAGGGCTGACCGCCCGCCACCCGTTGCAGGGCTGTTCCACAACGAGTGGCGGGCGCCACAGCCACGCCCTCCCGTTCGTGATCGAATCAGCCGATGCGCCGACCTTCCCGCCCCCGGAGCCCGTTCACCGCCGCCACGGTGGCGGTCTCGGCCGCCGCCGCCCTCCTCACGAGCTGCGGCACCGTCCAGGTCGGAAGCACCGGAAGCACCGGAAGCGCCGGAAGCAATGCCGAACCCACCTCGACGACCACCGGCCCCTCCTGCACCCCGAGCACCGGCGCGAACACCCCCGCGAACACCAGCGCGAGTACCCCCACGAGCACCGGCGCGAGCCCCGGCGGCATCCGGTTCACCCTCAGCGGCCCCGGCTGCACCGAGTACGAGGTGACCAACCAGGGCACCGCACCGGCCGACGTCACCGTGCTGCTCAACCGCCTCACCGCCAACGGCGAGGCCCTGGAGAACCTGCCCCACACCGTGACCGCCCTCGCCCCCGGCGCCACCGACCGCGGCCGGCTCAGCCTCGGCACCGCCGGCACCGGCGGTACCCCCGCCCGCCTGAAGGTCCTCTCCGTCCGCAGCGTCCCCAGCGCCGAGGCCCCGAAGCCCACCGGCGACTGCCCCGCGTCGGGCCTGCGCCTGTACGCGGACCAGGGCGACGCCGCGATGGGCCTGCGCGCGGTCGGCCTGCTGCTGCAGAACTGCGGCACCACCCCCGTGACCCTCGACGGCTACCCGCAGCTCCAACTCCTCGACCTGGAGCACCAGCCCGTCGACGGCATCCACCTCCTCTCCGGCGGCACCGAGATCGCCACCGGCACCGGCGCCGACGCCCCGCCGAAACGATTCACCCTGCGCCCGGGCGAACGCGCCCGGTCCACCCTCGTCTGGCGCAACACCACCCAGGACGGCGCCCCGGTCAACGTCCCCTACGCCCGCGTCCGAGCCACCCCGACCGCCGCCCCCGTCATGGTCACCCCGGAATTCGACCTCGGCACCACCGGCCGCCTCGGCATCGGAGCCTGGCAACGCCAGGCGAGCACCCCGTAGGTCCGCCTACCCGACCCGCCGCCGCACCAGCTCCCGCGCCTCCTCGGGCAGTTCCTCCACGCCCACGAGGAGCGGCAGCAGCTCCGGCTCCCGCGTCAGCGCCCGGAAGGCGAGCGCGACCGTCACCCCGTGGCCGGGCCGGCGGACGATCTCGATCGCGTCCCCCGCCCGGATCTCACCGGGCTCGATCACCCGCAGGTAGGCGCCGGGCAGCGCGGCCTCCGTGAACCGCTTGATCCAGCCGGCCCGCTCCAGCCACCCCTGGAAGGTCGAGCACGGCACCCGCGGGCAGGACACCTCCAGCACCACCCCGCCCGTCCCGATCCGCCAGCGCTCCCCGATCAGCGCGCCGTTGACGTCCAGCCCCCGCGTGGTCAGGTTCTCCCCGAAGACCCCGTTGCTCAGCGGCCGCCCCAACTCGGGCTCCCAGCCGTCGAGGTCCTCCCGCGCGTACGCGTACACGGCCTGGTCCGCCCCGCCGTGGTTCTTGACGTCGAACACCCGGTCCCCGGCGAGCCCGACGTCCCCGGCCCCCTTCGGCCCCGGCACGGTGACGGCCACCGGCCCCTCGACGGGCCGCTTGTCGATGCCCGTCTCGCCCGTGGCCTTCCACGGATTGACCTTCGGCCTGCCGATGTTGACGGAGAGCAGCCTCATACCCTCCACGGTACGGCACTACGGATGTAGTGCCACTACTTCCGTAGTGGCACTACATCCGTAGTAACCGCCGTGGGCGCTAACCCTCCCCCGCCCAGGACCCCAGCTTCTCCGGATTCCGTACCACCCAGATCCGGCTGACCCGCCCGTCCGCCACGTCGAACGCCGCCACCGTCACCACGACCCCGTCCCGCAGGGCCACCAGCCCCGGCAGGCCGTTGACCGACCGCTCCACCAGTTCCAGCCCAGGCGCCATCCCCGCGATGGCCACCATGTACTGGGCGATCCGCGCCCCGCCCTCGACCGGCCGCAGCACGGCGCCGACCATCCCACCGCCGTCCGCCGTCATCACGGCCGCCGGGTCCAGAACGGCGACGAGCGCCGCCACGTCCCCGCCCTCCCAGGCCGTCTTCACCCTCCGCACGAGCTCGGCCCGCGCGAGCTCCGCCCGCCCGTCCACAGCCACCGGCGCCCGCTCGGCCGCCGCCACCCGCCGCCGCGCCGAGGACGCCAGCTGCTTGCAGGCCGCGGCCGTACGCCCGAGGACCTCCGCGATCTCCGCGAACGGGTACCGGAACACGTCGTGCAGCACGAACGCCACCCGCTCGGCCGGCGTCATCGTCTCCAGCACGACGAGGAACGCCATGCCCACCGACTCGTCCAGCACCACCGCGTCGGCCACGTCACCGACGCACCCCGGCAGCGGCTCCGGCAGCCACGCCCCGACGTACCGCTCCCTTCGCACCCTCGCCGAGCCGAGCACGTCCAGGCAGATCCGCCCGGTCACCGTCGTCAGCCACGCCCCCGGCGAGGCGATCTCCTCCCGCCGCGCCCCGGGCAGCGCGTACCACCGCGCGTACGCCTCCTGCACCGCGTCCTCGGCCTCGACCAGCGATCCGAGCAGGCGGTACCCGATGTTGATCAGCCGACCCCGCTCACCGGCTATCCGGCCGTCGACAGCCTCCACACCCAACCGCCTTACCTTTCGCGGGCCCGCTTCGTCGAAGGATCGAGAGAGCCAGACCCTACCGACCCGGAAGAGGACCCGACATGGCCACCACCACCCCCACGACGCGCAGCGCCTTCCCCTTCCTCCGCCTCGCCATCGCCCTCCAGACCCTCACGATCTTCACCCAGGCCGTCTCCGCGGGCCTGCTCCTGACGACCCACTACGGCGAGACCCTCCACAGCGCCGGAGCCCGCGTGATGTACGGCGCCTCCATGCTCTACCTGCTGGCGGCCGTGCTCGCCTGGAAGCCGGGCGGCGGCCCGCTGCGCCCGGTGTGGCACGCGTCGGGCTTCCTGGTGCTCGCCTCCGTGCAGGTGGTGCTTGGCATCGCGCACGTCCCGGCGGTCCACCTCCCGCTGGGCGTCCTGATGTTCGGCCTGAGCGTCCTCGCGCTCGCGGGCACTCGGGATCGGTGACGGGATCGGCGACCGGAACGGTGACGGCGCGAACCCGCCAGCCGTCCCCCGCCCGGACTGTTGCACTGGGACGGTCCCGAACCACCGTGCACAGAACGGATGTTCATGCCCCGCCCACCCTTTCTCGATCGGCTCGGCGTCCCCGCCGTCATGCTCGGGATCTTCGCCATCGTCACGACGGAGATCCTGCCGATCGGCCTGCTCACCTCCATCGGCGCCGAGTTCACCGTCTCGGACGGCCTCGCGGGCCTGATGATGACCATGCCGGGCTTCCTCGCCGCCGTCGCCGCCCCGCTGGTGACGACGGCGACGGCCCGGGTGGACCGCCGCCGGATGCTGGCCGCGTTCATGCTGCTGCTCGCCCTGGCGAACGCGCTGGCCGCCGTGGCCACCGGCTTCTGGCTGGTGCTGGTCTCGCGCGTCCTGGTGGGCGTCACCATCGGCGGCTTCTGGTCGATCGGGGCGGGCCTGGCCGAGCGGCTGGTCCCGGAGCACCGGGCCGCCCGTGCGACCTCGGTGATCTTCGCCGCCGTCCCGCTGGGGTCTGTGCTGGGCGTCCCGGCCGGGACGTTCATCGGCGAACTGGCGGGCTGGCGAACGGCCTTCGCCGCCCTGGCCGCCCTGTCGGTCGCCGTCCTGGCCCTCCTCCTGGCGGCCGTACCGCCACTGCCTCCCACCGGGACCACCCGTCTGAGCGCGATCGGCGCGGTCGCCCGCCGCCCGGGCAGCCGCTTCGCCCTGCTGCTCACCTTCCTGATCGTGCTGGCCCACTTCGGCGCCTACACCTACGTGACGCCGTTCCTCGAGCAGGTCACCCACGCGGGCCCGGGCCTGGTCACCGCCCTGCTGCTGCTCTACGGGGCCGCCGGGATCGTCGGCAACTTCGCGATCGGAGCGCTGGTCTCCCGCCGCCCCCGCCTCGGGTTCGCCGTCGCGGCGGGCCTCCTGGCGGGCGCCACCGCGCTGCTGCCGGTGCTGGGCGGCTCGAGGGCGGGCGCGCTCGCGCTGCTGGTCGTGTGGGGCGTGGCGTACGGGGCGGTGCCGGTGTCGTCCAGGACCTGGTTCGCCCGGGCGGCCGTGGACGCGCCGGAGGAAGCCTCCGTCCTGTTCACAGCCTCGTTCCAGGCGACGATCTCCCTCGGCGCGCTCGCCGGGGGCGCCGTCGTGGACCGCGCCGGGGTCTCAGCGGTGATGATCCTCGCGGGCCTGACCGCCGCCCTGGCGCTCCTCGCCCTCCAGGGCCACCGCGAGGGACGCCGGAACCGCCGCTGGAGCCGCCGCGAGGGCGGCCACGTTCGCCTCCAGGTGCGCGACCCGCGTCGTCCCGGTCAGCACGACGGCCCGCCGGAACGCGCCCGCGTGGAAGGCGAACGGATTCACCGGGGCGCCCGCCAGCGCCCCTGACGCCATCGGCCGGTTCAGCAGCGGCAGTGGCAGCGCAGCCCGCTCCCGTTCCCGTGCCCGCTCCCGTTCCCGGTACACGGCCGCGAACCCGGTCCCGGAGGCGTTCGCGGGAAACTGCACGGTGTCGAAGACCTCCGCGTCCAGCGCCGCCCGCAACGCCTCCTCCGAGGAGACGCTCACGCCGACCGCCCCCACCTCACCCGAGGCCCTCAGCCCCTCGAACCAGCCGATCAGCCGCTCGTCCCGCAGGTCCTCGACGGTGCACTTGTGCAGCTGGAGCAGGTCGACCCGCCCCAGCAGCCGCCGCGACCGCCCGTAGCTCTCCTCCAGCGCTCCGACCGAGTGGTCCGGCGGCCCACCGCCCTCCGGCGCCGGCCAGGTCTCCCCGCACTTCGTCGCCACCAGCAGCTCCCCGCGCCGCCCGGCGGGCAGCGAGGCCAGGTACTCCCCGAGCACCGCCTCGCTCCGCCCGTACGCGGCGGCGGTGTCGAGGAACCGGACGCCCAGCTCGACCGCCCGCTCCAGCAGCGCCCACGCCTGCTCGGGCTCGCACACCTCCGCGTCCGGCCGGGGCCACGGCCGCCCGATCCCGATCAACCCGAGCCCGAGCTCGACGCCCGTGACCGCAGCGCCGTACCGACCGATCCCCGCCATGAAACCCCCGACCGAGAGAGCAAAACGGCCGGTCGACTGTTGAGTCGACCGGCCGTTCTCTGTGCGCGAGGGGGGAGTTGAACCCCCACGCCCTTTCGGGCACTGGAACCTGAATCCAGCGCGTCTGCCTATTCCGCCACCCGCGCATCTGGGTGATGGGTTAAGCATAGACCATGGTCAGGGGTGCTTCTGACCACGGGAAAATGGCCGCAGAGCCGGGGGCGGTCCCGTTCATTCCCTACGGGAGGTCGACCGGCCCGTAGCAGGCCGCGTCCCGGCCCGTGGCCAGCGCCCAGTACCGGTCGCCGTACGACCAGTGCCACCACTCCGTCCGGTAGTTCACCAGCCCGGCCGCCGTCAGCACGGCGCCGAGCAGTGCCCGGTTGGCGCGGGCCTCCTCGCCGATACCGGGGGCGTCGGTGTAGCAGGCGCCCTCGCTCTCCTCCGGGGAGGCGTTCATCGGCGTGCCCAGGTCGAGTTCGCGCCCGTCCGCGTCGGCCAGGGTGAGGTCGACGGCCGCGCCGGCGCTGTGCGGCGCGATCTCGGGCGGCGACACGTACCGGCTGGCCGCCTCGCGGGTCCGCTCGGCGGTCCAGTCCGGGTGGGCGGCCCGCAACTCGTCCGCGTACTCCTCGAAGTACTCCCGCTGGAGCGCCGGCGGCCGGTACCCCTCGACGAACAGCAGCCGTACGCCCTCGGGCAGCTGCGCCTGGGCGGCGAGCAGCCGCGCCACCACCCCCTCCCGCAGGTGCGCGAACGCGTCCGCCGCGTCCCGCTTGCGCGCGTCGACCAGCAGGGACCCGCCCTCGCGGACGTCGACGAGCCGTTCCCCGCAGTCCGCGACGGGTACGGCGGCGACCTTCGGATCCGACATCAACACGATCTCGCTCATGCGGTGATCATCCCCCCACGAACTCCCCGCGCCACCAGCCTCCCCCGCCCCCTGCCCGAACTCCTGACCCGAACTCCGGACCCGCACAAGCAAATTCGTGCCCGCAGCACCTGCAACCGCCGGACACTCCCCGGGCGCCTGATAGGTACGCACCGAGCGCACCACCGGCCCGGCAGGACGCTGCCGCACCGCCGCTCGGCGCCCAGCCGGCAGCGGCTTCGAGAACGACTTCGAGAAGGACTTCGAGGGGGACGGCACATGAGCGACCGCGCGACCGCGTTCGACCGGATGATGAACCCGTGGGCCTACGACGAGAACGGCGAGCTCACCGCCCGGGCCCGCGCCCAGGAGAGCGCCCGTACGCAGCTCAACTCCGCCCGCAGCAGCACGGGCACCGGCTTCAGCGCCGACACGGGCGCGCTCACCACCGCCGCCGGCAACGCCGAGCAGATCCACGGCCGCCTCACCGCCGACGGCCACTCCGCCGACGAGGCCACCGGCAAGGTCACCACCGCGCTCGCCGACTGGGCCACCGGCAAGGCCGCGAAGACGGCCGCCACCAACTGGGACCAGTGCGTCGACGCCCTCGCGAAGACCATCGGCGAGACCTCCCAGGCCCTGCGCGCCACCGCGGCCAACTACCAGCGCCAGGACGCCGCGCTGCGCCGCCACATGACCTTTTGACGGCACCTTCTGACAGCACCACCAGCAGGACGACGGGGGAACGCACGCTCATGGTCGACTTCCACGCACTCAGCACCGCCGACTTCGCAAGCCTCGACACCGCCGCCAACGCCTGGACCACCGTCGCCCAGAAACTCCGGGCGATGGACGAGGACTGGAAACAGACGGTCACCGCCCGGTTCGAGGCCGGCAGCGACACCTGGTCGGGCGCCGTCGCCGACCTGGCCCGCCCCAAACTCGCCTTCACCAACCAGCAGTTGACGGCCGCCGCAGGCGAAGCGGACGCCTTTGCCAAGGTGTTCAGGGACGCCGCCACCGAATTCCGGGCCGCCCGCGCCAAGTTGGACAAGACCCTCACCGACGCCCACACCACCGGGCTCACCGTCACCGACACCGGCGCCGTCACCTGGCCGCGCGCCGATGCCGCCACCCGGCACGACGTGGACGGCTACAGCGCCTACCTCCAGGAGTGGCAGCCCAAGGCCGAAGCCGCCCGCAGGGCCATCGACGCCGCCGTGGCCGAGGCCACCGCCGCCGACGAACGGCTCGCCGCCCTGCTCACCACGGACGCCAAGACCGACGCGACCCACACCTTCAACTCCGTCGCCGCCTTCGCGGACGCCGACCGCGCGGCAGCACTCCTGCGCAAGGGCGGGGACATCAGCGACACCGAACTCGCCGAACTGACAAGGCTGCTGGATGCCGACTGGCGCGACCCGGCCTTCTCCACCCGGTTCTACCAGGACCTCGGCCCGGACGGCCTCACCTCCGCCCTCTTCGGCATGCTCGGAGACCCGAAGAAGCGCCCCGGCGGGCCGAAGGACCCGCGCTGGGCGGCGTACAACTCCCTCCAGGACAGGCTCGGACTCGCCCTGGCCACCGCCACCCGCCAGACCAACGAGCCCCACCTGTCGGACGATTGGGCCGCAGCCTTCCGCAAGGCGGGCACGAAGGTGGCGACCCCGTACCCGCCGCCGAACCCCCAGCTCATGGGCTACCAGCTGCTCGCACCGCTGCTGACCAGCGGCGACTACGACCCGCACTTCATCATCCCGATCGCCGAGCACATCACCCAGCTGGACGCGGGGCTCAAGGGGAACTGGCCGCTGCTGGACATCGCGGGGATGGCGCCGGGATCGATACCGATCACCGACCAGCCGACGACGGACCTGCTCACCGCGCTCGCCCACAGCCCGGCCGCGTCCAACGAGTTCTTCACCAGCGCGCACACCGCCTACAACAGCGACGGCACGGTCAACGCCGACCCCAACGCCAAGCACAGGCCCGCCGACTACCTCGACTACTACGTCCACGAGAAGGACTGGCAGGACATCGCCACCGACCCGGACAACCGGAAGAATCGTGGCGTCCTCGCCCTCGGCAGCGCGCTCGAGTCGGCGACGAAGGCCGACCCGCTGCACCTGCCGGCCACCGGCCACGACCAGCACGAGGCCGACCTGATGAAGCGGGTCGTCGGCATGTTCGGCACACAGGGCGGTGACGGCGCTCTCGGCGACATCATGAACAGCGACGGGAAGCTGGCCGCGCTCAAGCCGAGCCTGGCCCGGATGAGCGCCGACTACATCGCGGACGTGCAGCGCGCGATGGTCACCGGCAGCACCCTCCCCAACAGCGGCTACCCCGTCGCCTTCGACTCCACGGCGACCAAGAGCCTGCTGGAGGCCCTCGGCCGCGACCCCGACTCGTACGCCATCGTCGCCAACGCCAACCAGGGGCACACGGCCGCCGTGCTACGGGAGTACATCGCGGGGGCCGACAAGGCGGATTTGTCATTGGTCACGCACGTCAAGGAGGCCACGTACTACAGCGGGGTGGTGGACGGGCACCTCAGCGAGTCGAGGGTCATCGGCGTGCACGACCAGCACATCGCGTCCGACCAGGCGTACAACGACGCGCTGGACCGGAACGGCGGGTACGCGAAGACGGGCTTCGAGAAGGCGCTGGGTCTGGTCCCGCACGGAGACAAGCTGACCGCGCCCGCCGACAAGATCTTCGACATGCTGATCGAGTCCAACAAGATCGACACCACCCAGGTGGCCGTGCAGGATGGAAAGGTCATCTTCAACGGCGCCGGCGACAGCCTCACCAGCGGCGTGCAACAGGCCATCACGGATGCCGCAGGAGACTCCCGCCTCAGCCCGGCGGACATCCAGGCCCTCATCACGGAGGGCAAGATCGACGCGGACACCGGCTTCTCGAAGGGCGCGGCGTACAACCTCGTCGTCAACGCGAAGGGCAGTCATTAGTGAGATCGAATGTCCCGTAGGCCGAACACCGACCCCGGAATCAGCTCACTGCTGGTCGGCGTCTGCCCGGGACTGCCCAACTGCAGCATCGTCCACACGTACCTTTTCGTGGACGGCCTCGACGTGATCACGCGCAGCAACGCCTACGCCGTCGGCGCTCCTCCGGGTCTGCTCCTCAGACCCGGAGGGCCGCTGTACCCGCTGGAACAAGCGCGCGTGGTGGAGCTGGCCGCAGGCGTCGAGGTGCGGATCCGACTCCGGGGCCGGGCGGTCGTCTGGGGCGATCTGATGTACCCGGGCGAGGAGGCCGGGGTGGTCGAGGAGGTCCGCTTCGACCTGGCCCAGTACCTCACCGAAATCGAGCGGGGCTACCACCGTTGGGGGCGCGGCGCCGAGTGAGGGCCCGTCGCATGGCTCAGTCCATGGCCGGGCAGTCCCGCTCGGCCGCGTCGATAGTCGGAGGGACGTCACCTCCACCACCTCGACCACCCGCACCGGCCCGGGCCCGAGCACGGGCCCGGGCGTGAACACCTCCGTGAGCAGCCGGGCATCGATCGCGTGGGACATGCCCGCGAGCCTAGGGTTTGGTCAGCCGCAGGTACCACCACGGCCACCTCGGAGCGTCGAACCAGCCGCCGAAGAGCCGCCGGGCGGCATGCGGGTCCGGCAGCGTACGGCGTTCGAACTCCGCGTCGAGCCTGGAGACGACCCGGTTCAACTCCCGCCGCGCGGAGAGCGGTAGAGCGCAGAGCATGGCCTGCACCTCGTCCCGCGCGCCGAGCACGTCGTGGCAGGGGCAGTCGGAGAGAGGCACGTAGAGCCACCGCCCGGGCTGCCGCAGGAACTGCTCGTACTGGCCGAGCGCCTCGCTCAGGCACCCGGGAGAGAACCGCTGGGCTTCGAGGCGCCGCACGGCGGCCTGGGCGCTCCGCCTCATGCCTCGGACTTGGCTGAACGGCCGGTCCTGTCGGCCCCGGACCGCCCGCATCTGGGCGCGCACCGCGCCGGGCGACCTACGCGGCATCGCCCTTTCGGAGAGAGATCATGCGCCCACCCTGGCACGCCCGACCCGGGCCTGTCTCCCCGATTATCGACGATGGACGTAGCGTCACAGCCCCGTCGGGAGATCCCCCTCGCGGACGGCGGAGACGAACGACGCCCAGGCAGCGGCCGGGAAGAGCAGCACCGGCCCCTGCGGGTCCTTCGAGTCACGCACGGGGACGAGGCCGGGGAACCCGGGGGCCACCTCGATGCAGTTCCCGCCGTTGTCGTGGCTGTAGCTGCTCTTCCGCCAGGTCAACATGGTTGCCTCCCAAGGGTCCTACGCCGAAAGCTCGCCCTCACGGACGGCCACAACGAAGGCTTCCCAAGCGGCGGCGGGGAAAACGAGCATCGGCCCCTGCGGGTCCTTGGAATCACGTACGGGGACGAGGCCGGGGAACCCGGGGGCCACCTCGATGCAGTTGCCGCCGTTGTCGCCGCTGTAGCTGCTCTTCCGCCAGGCACTCACGGCGAGCCCGTTGCTCATCATCTCTGAAACCCTCCAGCGCTTCGGCAATCAAACGCAGCGAGTCGACCTCTGACAGGCATCCTGCGCGGAGCTGATCATAACGACGCTGATGCTTGACCACAGTCTCGGACTTGGCGCTCAGATGCCCACGGTCGAGGCTCTCCGAGTAGACCATGCGCTGCCCGTCCGGCAGCTCCAGCAGCACCATATCCAAGTTGATGAGAGTCCGCCGATTCGCAAACGACGCCACATGGATGACGATGTTGGGGTGCCGCGCCGCCTTCAAGAGGAACTCCATTTGAGCTCGCATCACACGTGGCCCACCAACAACGGTGCGGATGGCACTCTCATCGAGAATGACAAGCAGCAGAGGTCCATCCGGCGCAAGCATGCGCTCCTGCCGAGCGAGCCGAGCCCGCATCAGCTCCTCGATCTCCTCCTCTTTGCCCGCCGCATCGCCCGACTCGAACATTGCTCGCATGTACTGCCGACACTGCAACGGGCCGTACATCATGCCACCCTGGTACACCCGAATCCCTACGGCTATTCCCTCGTTCTCCACAAACTCCTGGAACCAATCCGGGTGCTCGATGTCCGCGTGCCAGTCCACCCGTTCCCACAGGCGCACCAGCAAGCCTCCCATGCACAACTCTTTGTCGGCCCGCTCCACCATGTCGCGGTCCATCGCCCGCTTCCCACTCTCGTAGCGAGTGATCAGCGATCGATCGCAGTGCAGTCGCTTTCCCAACTCCTCCTGCTTGAGCCCGCGTTGCTCTCGTGCGAACCTCAGCGCTTCGCCGAACAGCGCCGCCGGACTGCTGGTCGTACCGTTCTCAAGTCGCCGGTGTGACATGCCGTCTACCTCACGTGCCAGGGGGTCTCACCACGCCAATCTGGCCATCAAGGTAATCGCGCCGCCCGAGAATTGATACCGGAACGCGATCTTTCGCGTGCACAGCGTGACCAGCGCGCTCCGTTCGTACGCCCCTAATCCGCCCCCGAGGTGCCTCGCCATGCTCGAAACCTGCTGCCGCCCCCACCCGTTCGCCACCCGCCTCGACTCCTGCATCGAAGCCACCCCCCGCGCCCGGCACCTCCTCCGCGCCTACCTCTCCGGCCTCCCCACCGGCCCCCTCTACTTCGACATCGCCGAACTCCTCCTCAACGAGCTGTTCGCCAACGCCGTCCAGCACTCCGACGCCCCCGACGACCGCCACATCGAGATCCACTTCGCCCTCACCGGCGATCTCCTCCGCCTCGAGGTCCACGACGCGGGCACCGGCCACCCCACCCTCCGGCCGTCGCAGCCCGACGACGAGCGCGGGCGCGGGCTGTTCCTGGTCAACGAGCTGGCCGAGCGCTGGGGCTGCTGCCCCCGCACCGGCGGCATCGGCAAGTACGTCTGGGCCCTCATCGCCCCCACCACCTGAACAGGAACCTCCACCCATGCGACTCGCCCTCACCGCCCGCCATCTCCTCCACACCGGCGCCACCCCCGCCGAGGCGTACGCCAGCCTCGCCCGCCGCACCCGCGACCCCCTGCGCGCCGCCCGAGCCGTCTGCGCGGCCCTCACCATCCCCGCCGCCGAAGCCAACCGCCGCCTCGACGACTGCTACCACGCCCTCCTCGCCAACCCACGCCCCAACTCCGAACACGACACAGGCGAACTCCTCGAAGCCCTCGGCGTGTTCGACGTCCCCAAACACCTCGACGACCGCGAACGAGCCATCGTCGACCTCTTCCACACCGCCATCGACGCCCTCGGCGGCATCCGCGCCGGCCACCACCACGGACTCACCCGCTGGATCACCACCGGCAACCTCACCACCGCCTACCTCTCCCTCACCGCCGCCACCCCCCTCCCCCGCACCGGCGACCCCACCCACTACTGGACCACCCTCACCACCGCCGGCGAACTCCTCACCACCACCCCCAACCCCGACCCCCGCCTCACCTACGCCCTCATCCAATGCCGCCTCAACGCCACCCGGGCAGCCCGGTGAAAAACCAGTGGCACATATCCGGACAGACTGCTAGCTTTCCGGTGTCCGTGACGCAGATGTTGGAGGTGAGACCCGTGAACGCAGTAACCGCATGGGTGCTCCCCCATTTCCTCACGGCCGGGCGACAGACGTAGGCATCGCCGGGAGCGCCTCTCCACCGCAGGCATTCCCGAAAGGCAAGACCTATGTCTCCTTCTCTGCTCTTCACCACCGACTCCACCTCGCCGGGCATCCGCGAGCGTGAGTTCACCGTCGACGGCGTCCCGGGCGTCCTCTGGTCCCCCGCCTCCGAAGACGCGCACCGGGCGCCCCTGGTCCTGATGGCCCACGGCGGCGGCCGCCACAGGAAGCACCAGTCCATGGCGGGCCGCGCCTCACGCCTCGTCGCGGACCAGGGCTTCCACGTCGCCGTCCTCGACCTCCCCGCCCACGGCGACCGTCCGCGCTCGGCCCACGACGAGGCGGAGATCGCCGAGATGCACCGCGCCCGCCAGGCCGGCGAATCGGTCGCACCCGTCGCCATCCGCTGGAACGCGCACCTCGCGGAGATCGCCGCCCCGGAGTACCGCGCCCTCCTGGACGCCCTCCAGGCCCTCCCCGAGATCGGCCCGGACGGCCCGGTCGGCTTCGTCGGCCTCGCCCTGGGCACGGCGATCGGCATCCCGTACGTGGCCTCCGACCCCCGCATCACCGCCGCCGTCTTCGGCCTCCACTGGCCGGACGAACTGGCCGCGCACGCGCGGCGCATCACCGTCCCGGTCCAGTACGCGATGCAGTGGGACGACGAGGTGATCCCCCGCGAGGCATCACTCGCCCTGTTCGACGCCTTCGCCTCCCCCGCGAAGACCCTCCACGCCAACGCGGGCCGCCACATGGCCTACCCGCGCTTCGAGGAAGCCGACAGCGCCGCCCGCTTCCTCGCCCGCCACCTGACCCACTGACCCCCTCTACGACTTCATGGCGGCCAGATCCGACTCACTGCGCAACACGCAGAACTCGTTCCCCTCCGGATCAGCGAGCACGGCCCACCCCGACCCGTCCGGATTCCGCCGATCCGCGACAAGCGTCGCCCCGAGGCCCAGCAACCGCTCGACCTCCTCCTCCCGCGTCGACTGCGGCCGCAGACACAGGTGCAACCGGTTCTTGACCGTCTTCGGCTCGGCCACCTGGCTGAAGTACAACACCGGCCCCTCCGCCATCACCACCTGCACCTCGTGATCCCCCGGCCTGTCCTCCTCCCCCAACGGCCGCCCGGTCACCTCACTCCAGAACCGCGCCAACCCATACGCATCCGCACAATCAATCGCCACGTTCTGCAACACCGAAACCATGCCCGCCACCCTCCCCCACATCCCCCG